>NZ_AP026683.1:62500-810791 GCF_025997995.1 Sediminibacterium sp. TEGAF015
TTGCTTAGAACCTAACCCTGAACAAGGGGACATTGCATGGTGGGTAGTTTGACTGGGGTGGTCGCCTCCTAAAAAGTAACGGAGGCTCGCAAAGGTACCCTCAGTACGGTTGGTAATCGTACGCAGAGCGCATTAGTAAAAGGGTGCTTGACTGTGAGACAAACACGTCGAGCAGGAGCGAAAGCTGGCTAAAGTGATCCGGTGGTTCTGTATGGAAGGGCCATCGCTCAAAGGATAAAAGGTACTCCGGGGATAACAGGCTGATCTTACCCAAGAGCTCATATCGACGGTAAGGTTTGGCACCTCGATGTCGGTTCGTCACATCCTGGGGCTGGAGAAGGTCCCAAGGGTTCGGCTGTTCGCCGATTAAAGTGGCACGTGAACTGGGTTCAGAACGTCGCAAGACAGTTCGGTCCCTATCTGTGGTGGGCGCTAGTAAATTGAGTGGACATGACCTTAGTACGAGAGGACCGGGTTGTACGTACCGCTGGTGTATCTGTTATGCCGCCAGGTGTAATGCAGAGTAGCTATGTACGGCAAGGATAAACGCTGAAAGCATCTAAGCGTGAAACCTTCCACAAGATGAGTTTACTTTTAAGGGTCGTCGAAGACTACGACGTTGATAGGCTATAGGTGTAAAGTTGGTAACAACAAAGCCAAGTAGTACTAATTGCCCGTAAGCTTTATTTTTTTATGTTTTGTTTTTTTCCTTTCCAATATGTAAAATATTAAGGTCGTATGACCCAAGATTTTATGGTGGTTTTGCCGGGGGTGTTCACCTCTTCCCATTCCGAACAGAGAAGTTAAGTCCCCCATGGCCGATGGTACTCGCATCTAGCTGGGAGAGTAGGTAGCTGCCATATTTATTGAACCTCAATCGAAAGATTGAGGTTTTTTTTTGCCCCTATAGCATTGACTTTTAACCCTTACTCAATCATATATATTCTTAGGGAAATCATGTTAACGGAAATGTAGTATTATCATACATTTTCTTGTCGTAAATTATCAGATTTAATTTGCTCTGAAATTTTAATGTATTAAATAGTATAAATTGTGATAGCATTATATGCGTAAGTCTCAATCCAATATATTTTATCGCCTACTTTCACTTGGTAACAGTGAATCAACCCCCTTCAGGGAAGCATATAAGAATTATATGTTTAATCTTTTCCTGATGATGGCAGCACCTTTTGCATTGCTGGTCATGATCATTAATTTGTATCTGGGTGAATATGTATTGGCTTCATTTAATATTCTTCATCTCTTAATTTTCATCTTTGGTTTTTATATTTCGTATTCACAACGTTATGTAAATCTTCGTCCTCTATTGCTTTTTTTAGGAGCTGCCATTGCTGCTTATACTGCTTATTTTTTTAAGAATGGCAATGAGTACCGTTTTCTGATTATGATTGTTGCGGCCGTGGTATTGTGTGAAAAGAACTGGCAGTATATCATTTTTGTTGTTTTTGTATCTACTACTTTTGTAGTCATCAGATTAGATGAATTGCCCATCAGTTCAATGGGTGCCTTGCAAATAATAGAGAAAACCGTAAAACTTGCTTTTCCTTTGGGTTTCTTTTCTATTTGCCTTTATTATTTTAAATCTATTTATTTTCAAAATCAGTACAGGTTAGAAAAAGCTTATGAGGATTTAAATGAAAATAGGGCTGAAAAAGATAGAATATTAAATGCAGTTGCACATGATTTAAGGAGTCCATTGAGTGGAATCTCTGGTATCAGTAGGATGATGCTGACGGATGAAAATCTGGATGATAATTCAAAAGAAATGTTTCAGTTGATTGAGCAGAGTGCCTCATCCAGTTTACGCTTGATTGGGGATTTGATGCAAACCAATATGAGTGTTGATGAATATTATCAGCTTAAACATATTGAACTTAATAAATTGATTCGTCAAAGTTTGCAGATTCTTTTTTACACTGCTAAAGAAAAGGGTATTGAAATAAATATGCAGTTGACTGATGAAAAATTAATGATCAATGCCGATCAGGATAAATTTGAACGTGTAATTACTAACCTGGTTACGAATGCTATCAAATTCAGTCGTCAGGGTGCTTCTGTTATAGTAAGTCTGGAGAAAAAAAATCAAAAGGCTGTTTTTTCTGTACGGGATAACGGTATTGGTATTCCGAAACAGGTACAGGAAAAAGTATTTGATTTATTTACTATTGCTAAGCGAAAGGGCACCAATGGGGAGAAGAGTTTTGGTATTGGTCTGGCTATCTCTAAAAAAATTGTAGAGTTGCATCAGGGCAAAATTTATTTTGAAACAGAAGAAAATAAGGGAACCTGCTTTATTGTGGAGCTACCATTAGTGGCTTAACCATTTCAATATGTTCAATACCATCTTCCAGATATACATCTCCTTCCGACTCAAAACCAAAGGAAGCATAAAACTGAATTAAATAACATTGAGCTCCAATTCGGATAGGCCCTCTGCCATAAGCTTCATAAATTCTCTCAATTGCTTCTTTAATCAGCTGACGACCTGCCCCTGTTTTTCTGAATGCGGGTGAACTAACTACCCTGCCAATACTCATTTCTTCATATGCAAGGCCTGCAGGTAATAACCTGCAATAAGCCATGAGTTCTTCACCATTCCAGTACATTAAATGCAAGCTCTGCTGGTCTTTGTTATCTGCATCCTGAAATACACAGTTTTGTTCCACAACAAATACTTCATTCCGTAATCGGATGATGGCATATAACTCATCAGGAGCCAGTGAGGAAAAGGATTTCAATGAAAAAAATGCAGTAGTTGTGTTCATATAATTCAGGCTATGTGACTGTATCAATTCTGTGTTTGCAAATAATGCTGCATCTTTGCAATGCTGCATTGTTGCTATGCTGTAAAATTAAGCATAGCTGAACTAAAATAAGCATTGCAGCATAAACTAAGCATACCAAAGTAAATCATGTCTAAAAGAGTTGCAATTATTGGTGCCGGACCAGCTGGTTTAACCGCTGCCTACTTATTGGGTAAAGAAAATCAGGAGGTCATAGTTTTTGAAAAAGACCCGGTTTATGTTGGAGGTATTTCCCGTACGGAAAGTTATAAAGGGTATCATTTTGATATTGGAGGACATCGTTTTTTTTCCAAGTCAAAGGAAGTAGAAGATTTCTGGACAGAAATACTGGGAGATGAAATGTTGGAAAGACCTCGCAGTTCAAGGATCTATTACAATAAAAAATTCTTTTCCTATCCCTTAGTTGCTTTTGAAGCTTTAAAAAAATTGGGTATTATAGAAAGTGCCCTTTGTGTATTAAGTTATATCAAGGCAAAAATTTTTCCAAAGAAAAATCCTCAGAATTTTGAAGACTGGGTTGTTAACCAGTTCGGGCAAAGACTCTTCAACATATTCTTCAAAACCTATACGGAAAAAGTTTGGGGCATACCCTGTAAGGAAATTTCTGCTGACTGGGCTGCGCAACGTATTAAAGGACTTTCTTTAAGCAGTGCAATCTGGAATGCTTTATTCAAGCCCAGACCCTCCCATAAAGGAGCTGTTATTAAAACATTGATAGATTCTTTCCGATATCCCAAACAAGGACCTGGATTAATGTGGGAGCGTTGCACAGAGAAATGTATTGCTATGGGAGTGCAGGTAAAAATGAATAGTGGGGTTAAAGACATTTCATTGAACAACCACAAGTGGACTGTGCAGACAGAAGATGGGAATATGTATTCAGATTTTGATTATGTCCTTTCTTCTGCACCTATGCGTGAACTGATTCAATCTGTTAAGCCTTGTTTCAATAATGAAGTGCTCAATAATGCCTCACAGCTTGGTTATAGAGACTTTCTTACAGTTGTTTTAATTTGTAAAGATGAAGATGCTTTCAGTGACAACTGGATTTATATTCATGATCCAAGTGTAAAAGTGGGTAGAATACAAAACTTTAAATCCTGGAGTCCTTATATGGTGCCAGATCCTGAAATGGCCTGCTATGGATTGGAGTATTTCTGTTTTGAAGGGGATGGATTATGGACCAGTAGTGACGCAGATTTGATAGCATTGGCAACCAGCGAAATTGCTCAGATTGGACTGACCAACCCTGGTGCTGTTGTAGATGGATATGTGGTAAGACAACCAAAGGCTTATCCAGTATATGACCAGGACTACAAAGAAAGAGTAAACGCTATTCGGGAAGCCATTAAGGAATATCCGGGCTTATACTTGGTTGGAAGAAATGGTATGCACAAATACAATAATCAGGACCATAGCATGATGACAGCTATGCTGGCGGCTAAAAATATTGTAGCTGGAAAAGAAGTATACGACTTATGGGAAGTTAATGAAGATGCAGAGTACCACGAGGGTGGAAATAGAGGAGCAGAAGACCTTGCAAAACCAGTAGGACGGTTAGTTCCAACTAGAGTAAAAGATTAATCTATTAATAACCATATTTTCCCTTCCATCTTTCATTCAGAAATTTCCTGATTTCCTTCTCCCTTGCATTGTTCCCAGGGACATAGAATGGAGAATTTACTAATGGCGTTGGCAAATATTCCTGCTCTATAAAATTATTTTCGCCCAAGTGCGAGTATTGGTAATCTTTACCATAATCCATTTGCTTCATCATCTTGGTCGGGGCATTTCTTAAATGCAGCGGAACAGAGAGGTCTCCGTGCTGGGCAACCGCTTTCTGCGCTTTTGCTATAGCCTCATATGCAGCATTACTTTTTGGAGAGCTGGCTAAATAAGTAGCACATTGAGATAAGATAATTCTGCTTTCAGGATAGCCTATTTTAGCAACAGCATCAAATGTTGCATTGGCTAGCAGAAGTGCATTGGGATTGGCATTCCCAATATCTTCACTCGCAAATATGAGCATCCTTCTGGCAATAAATTTTACATCTTCACCGCCTTCAATCATTCTTGCTAACCAGTACACAGCCCCGTTAGGATCTGAGCCCCGCATGCTTTTGATAAATGCAGAAACGATATCATAATGCTGTTCACCGCTTTTATCGTATAAGGCAATTTTTTGTTGTGCTACTTTTTGAACGGCTTCATCCGTAATATTGGTTACGCCTGACTGAATTACAATTTCAAGCAGGTTTAATAATTTTCTGCCATCTCCACCACTCAGGTTGATTAAAGCCTCCGTTTCTTGTAACTGAATATTTTTTGTTTTCAGTATTTCATCTTTCTGAATGGCTTCTTGTATTAGTTGCACCAGTTTCTCTTTGTCCAGTGCTTTGAGTACATAAACCTGACACCTGCTTAATAATGCGGCGTTGACTTCGAAAGAAGGATTTTCCGTTGTAGCACCTATTAAACGAATGGTTCCTTTTTCTACTGCACCCAATAGGGCATCCTGCTGACTTTTATTGAAACGGTGTATTTCATCAATAAATAAAACAGCACTTTTTAATTCTTTAGCCTGTTCAATAACTTCTCTTACCTCTTTTACTCCACTACTGATGGCAGACAATTGAAAATAAGGGACTTTCAATGTTTGCGTAATTATATTCGCAAGGGTTGTTTTACCCACACCGGGAGGACCCCAGAGAATCATGGAAGGAATAGTTCCATTTTCCAATGCGGTTCTTAGCATGCTACCCTTGCCCGTAATATGTTCCTGTCCAACAATATCATCAATGGAATTGGGACGCATTCTTTCTGCAAGTGGTATTTGAGATTCGAGAAACATGCGGTAGGTGTTTACGATTTAAATTTAGTGAATCTTGCAAGAACGGTAGTTCCAAATCCCAGTATAGCAATGATGCCAAATGACCATTGTAATCCAAAAGCCTCTGCTATGAATCCTATTAAAGGAGGACCTATAAAAAATCCGAAGAACCCGATACTGGATACAGCAGCCAATGCCATACCCGGACTCATTTTTTCTGATTTACCTGCCTGACTATAAACGATTGGTACTACAGAAGAAACTCCGAAACCAACCATTAAAAAACCAATTGTTGCAGTAACGATGGATGGAAAGAAAACCGCCAGCAACAATCCGGCAGCTATAATCCCCCCGCTTGCCTGTAATATTTCTTTTCTGCCAAATCGTAATACCAGTCCGTCTCCTAAAAATCTTCCCAATGCCATCGTTCCCATAAAAGCTGAGTAGCCTAATGTTACCAGAGATGGAGGTGCTTGTACCACTTTTTGGAAGTAAATGCCGCTCCAGTCGAACATGGTACCTTCTGCTGCCATGCAACAGAAAGAGATTAATCCCAATTTTAAAAGGGAAGCATCTGGTTTTACAAAAATGGGTTGATTACCAGTTACTGCATCTTTGGGCATTCTGCCAAACTTCATAATCAGCGCCATGGCCATCATAATAAGGGCAACTATTAAAAAATGTTGCAGCGGGATGAATCCCAGTGAAATCATTAAAGTACCCACTGCCGCACCGGTGAATCCTGCCAAACTCCAGATACCGTGAAAAGAAGCCATAATAGATTTACCATACAGTTCTTCCACAGCTACAGCCTGTGTGTTTACGGATATATTCATCATATTCCCTAATAACCCAAATAAAAATAATAAGCTAGTTAGTATTACAACAGAATCGGCCGTTCCCAGTAAACTCAATACCAATGGATAGCAAAGAGCCGCCAGGAGCATTACGGTTCTGCTTCCCAATTTTGCTACCAGCCATCCTGAAATGGGTAAACTGACCATTGATCCGGTTGGTAACGCAAATAGAATACCACCCAGTTCGGCATCATTGAGTTCCAGTTTTTGTTTGATGTCGGGGATTCTGCTGGCCCAGCTGGCAAATGTAATTCCAGCGATAAAAAAATATGTTCCGATTGCCAGTCGATTTGTTTGCTTCGACAGTGTTTTATGACCCATATACTTGATTCAGAATGCAAAAATACCTCAATCCTGCTACTTGACCCATTTAGGTTATATTTGCGCTCACAAACAGGCTTGGCCTGAATAAATTTCAGTTAGATTATGTATCGTTCAAATACTTGCGGAGAATTGAGAATCTCCAATGTTGGCTCGGAAACCGTTTTAGCGGGTTGGGTTCAGACTGTTAGAAAATTTGGTGCCATTACTTTCGTGGATTTGAGAGATCGCTACGGAATTACACAGTTGTTATTTGGTGAAAACCTGGCAAAACAACTGGAGGAACAGCCGTTAGGCCGCGAGTTTGTTTTGCAGGCCAAGGGAATGGTGCAGGAGAGAAGTAATAAAAATCCCAATTTACCGACTGGAGATATTGAAATAGTGGTAAATGAGTTTACCATATTGAATAAGTCGGCGGTGCCTCCTTTCACCATTCAAGATGATACGGATGGGGGGGATGATTTAAGAATGAAGTATCGCTTTTTGGATTTAAGAAGAAATGTGGTAAAACGAAATCTGGAATTGCGTTATGCAGTGAACCGTTCTGCCAGAAATTATCTGCATGAGAATCATTTCATGGATATTGAAACCCCTTTCTTAATTAAATCTACACCTGAAGGGGCCAGAGACTTTGTAGTTCCATCCAGAATGAATCCAGGTCAGTTTTATGCATTGCCACAAAGTCCGCAAACTTTCAAGCAATTGTTGATGGTGAGCGGTTATGATCGTTATTATCAGATTGTAAAATGTTTCAGAGATGAAGATTTGCGTGCAGATCGTCAGCCTGAGTTTACACAGATTGACTGTGAAATGGCATTTGTAGAACAGGAAGATATTCTGCAAATGTTTGAGGGTATGGTGAAGCGAATATTCAAGGATGTTAAGAATATAGACTATACAGAAAACGTAGAACGCATGTCGTGGGAAGATGCCATGTGGAATTACGGAAATGACAAACCGGATATTCGTTTTGGAATGAAACTCTCCAATCTGAAGAGCGCATTTTTGAAAGCAGGTAAAATTGCTGCAACAGGGGAGCTCATTAATGGAGCAGGTTTTGGTGTGTTTGATAATGCTGAAACTGTTCTGGCAATTGCTGTTCCGGGTTGTGCTGAATATACCCGTAAACAAACGGATGAATTGACAGAGTGGGTGAAAAGACCACAGATTGGTATGCAAGGCATGGTATTTATCAAATGCAATGCAGACGGTACTTACAAGAGCAGCGTAGATAAATTTTATTCAGAAGATAAGTTAAAAGCAATAGCTGATTCTGCTGGAGCCCAAGCTGGAGATTTAGTGTTGATTTTGGCTGGTCGTGAAGAAAGAACCCGAAAAGCCATTAGCGAACTGCGTTTGGAGATGGGCAAAAAATTGGGCTTGCGAAAAGACAATGAATTCAAGTTACTCTGGGTGATGGACTTTCCATTATTTGAATATGCAGAAGAGGAGAACCGCTGGGTAGCCAGACACCATCCTTTCACTTCTCCTAAACCAGATCAAATTGATATCATGATCAATAACAATCCGGTGATTGAGAATGCAGACAAATACCTGGAGCACCCGTATTCCAATATCAAAGCCAATGCTTATGATATGGTGTTAAACGGAAATGAAATAGGCGGTGGATCTATCCGTATTTATCAGCGTCCATTGCAGGAGAAAATGTTTGCTGCATTGGGTATGACCGAAGAAGAAGCACAACATAAGTTTGGATTCTTATTGGGTGCATTTGAATATGGCGCGCCTCCACACGGTGGTATTGCATTCGGATTCGATCGTTTGTGTTCTATATTAGGCGGTAGTGAAAGCATTCGTGATTTTATTGCCTTCCCTAAGAACAATAGCGGAAGAGATGTGATGCTGGATGCGCCTAGTAGCATTGATGACAAGCAATTTGATGAATTACAGATAAAATTGAATTTGAAATAAGCTGATTTTTAACCAACGAATATTTTCAAATGAAAAGCCGCCTTTTGAGGCGGCTTTTGTATTTATGTAATGATGTTTTTTTATTTGATAATGCTTTTTAATTTTAAGAGGCAAATGCTTTAGGATATTGATTAATAGCCTTTCGATGTAATTCCTTTGCAAAGTCTCGATGTGCGAGAATTGAAATAAAAATCATGAGTATGAATAAGGATATCAGTGCGTAAGCAACAAAAGACATTTGTTTTACTTCCGCATAGTCAAAAATACTGCTGCTAAAGAAAATTTGTATAAAGAAGCCGGAATGAATAACTCCCGAAAACCGTTCACTGGTATAAATCATCGGTTTTCTTTGGCTTTTGAATAATCGGTTCAATTTTATCATGTACAAGACTTCAAATACAAATACTGCAAGCCCTAAGACAGAGAGAAAGATACCACTTTGATAGTCTTGTGTAAGCCATTGACCCATTAGAAGTAAAGCAGCATATAAGCATACTGTCATCGCAATTTTGGGAAGTGTAAAGTAGGAGAAGAAAAGTTTCCATTTTTCTTGCCTGCCTTTCTTACTTACCATTTCCATTCTTGTGGCTACAATGTCAGCAAATCCCTTTACACCAAACCCTGCATACACATTGTCAAGTGCCTCTTCAAACGAAAGTTTTGGATTCTCTTTCATTTTTTCTTCAATGGCTTCTGATAAATGATCAACGAGTTCAACTTGCACATCATAGTAGTGAACATAGTGCTTTTTGCAAAAAGCAAAGAGACTCTCGTATTGAGCATCTGTAATCATCCTATGGCTGTTTTAGGATTAACAATGAATTCCAAACTCTGCATAAATGCTTTCATTTCGTCCATCGCAACGGCGGTTTGCTTTTTACCGGCTTTGGTTAAGCTGTAGTATTTGCGCATTCGGTTGCCGTTCATCTCCGTTTCAGTTTCCACAATTCCCTGTTCTTCCATTTTGTGCAGCAAGGGATATAGTGCGCCCTCCGTTATCGTTAATTCGCCTTTGGTAATTTCTTTTACCAATTGTGTCATCTGGTATCCATACATTCTGCCATTGTCTTTTAATAAGCGCAATAAAATAGGTTCTAAGCAACCTTTGTATAGCGATGATTTTTTCATTTCTCAATCCTTTTATGAGTCAATTCTTTCAAAATGCAATTATACATAATTTCATTATACATAAGAAAATTATGCATAATTTTTTTGTGCATATATGTTCAGCACAACAAGTTTTGCATATAGCTCCCTCTTTCTTATTGGAAATCTCCCAAGGATAATTCTTTACCTTTGTACATATAGATTGTGTGTAATGAATTATCTTTTGCACTTAATTACGTATCGCACTTATTTTTTGCATGTATGAAACAATTGACGATTTATCGAATTCTCACTTTTATATTGGTTCCGGTTGCATTTTTTATTGCGCTGATAGACCTATTTGTCCTGCTAATGGGACTCTCCGGTAATCCTGCTATGTTGTTTATTGCTTTTGTAATGGCTTGTCTAGTAATTTATGTATTTGCCTCTCTTCGCTTTTTACTTAATGGAATTGGAAATCAGCGTCCATGCAGTACTTCGCTTAAAGACTGGATTAAGGTAAATGCTTATGGAACTTTGTTTATTGCTGGTATGTTTTTTTTAAATTCTACAGGAGTGTTTTTTCTGGGTGACTTGCAGTTGCAGCAAATGCTAACAGATGTAATGGAGCAACAAACCGAATTGTCGGGGCAGATTTCTATGGAAACCATGGTTAGCATGTTCAAGACAGTGGCTATTGTCATGTTTATTGTGAGTATTACAGCCATTGTTCATGTTCAAATCAGTTTCAGACTTTTGCGCAAATACGCTTATTTATTTGGACAATAAGTGGCTAAAAGGCAAGCTTATTTGTTGTTTCCATCGTATTTCCTACTTTTGCACCCGTCTTATTCAGACACTATATTAAAAATTTTTTTATGGCAACAACTTCCGACATCAGTCGTGGCATGATTTTAAAATTGGATGGTAACCTATACTCTGTTGTAGAATTTGGCGAAAACAAGACTGCCAGAGCAGCAGCCAAGGTTTGGGCTAAGTTGAAAGGAGTAGACAATAAGCGTTCTATTGAAAAAACCTGGAACAGTGGTGAAACCATTTTTCCTGTAAGAGTAGAAAAGAAGGCTTTTCAGTTTCTTTACAAAGATGAAACTGGCTATAATCTAATGAACAATGAAACTTTTGAGCAAATTGCATTGTCAGAAGAAATGATTGATGCTCCCCAGTTTTTAATGGATGGATCAGAAGTTTTCGTTTTCATAAATACAGAAACTGAACAACCAATTGGTGCTGAATTACCGGAAAAAATCGTTGTAAGAATTACTTACTGCGAACCAGGTTTAAAAGGCGATACTGCTACCAGAGCGCTAAAAGCTGCAACCATTGAAACCGGAGCCACCGTTATGGTGCCTTTGTTTGTTGATCAGGATGAATTAATCCGCATCAACACTAAATCTGGAGATTATGTGGAGCGCGTGAAAGAATAATTTACCGGCTTACCGGATAAAAATGACCTGAACACTTTGATTCAGGTCATTTTGTTTACAAACAGAAATTCCACCGTTTTTATTAAAAAAAGGCTATTTTGCCCCCGATTTCAGTAAAAAATAACTGTTTTTACCCCTAAAATTGCCATTTATGGACTTAAAGCAAATCCACGAATTAATCAAAATCATTAACAAAAGTAATATCGGAGAAATCAGCATCGAGGACAAGGATGGTAAAGTAACCATCAAGCAGAAGGAAGAACCTACTGTTACCGTGGCTGCTGCTCCAAGTCATCAAGTCTACACCACTGCTGCTCCAGCACCGGCTCCTGCTCAAACTGCCGCACCTGCTGCACCAGCCGCAGCTCCTGCTGCTCCTAAGGCAGATAACTTGATTACCATTAAGAGCCCTATGATTGGCACTTTCTACCGTAGACCAGCACCGGATAAACCAATCCTTGCTGAAGTGGGTTCAGAAATTGCTCCAGGTAAAGTCGTTTGTATTATTGAAGCGATGAAACTATTCAATGAAATTGAAAGTGAAGTGAAGGGAACCATCGTGAAAGTACTGGTGGATGATGCAAGTCCAGTAGAGTATGATCAGCCATTGTTCCTAGTTGAACCGGCTTAATCGATTCTTTACCTAAAAAAAATTACATGTTTAAAAAAATACTAATTGCCAACAGAGGTGAGATTGCTTTGCGTGTAATCAGAACCTGTAGAGAGATGGGCATAAAAACTGTAGCGGTATATTCAACTGCTGACAGAGATAGCCTACACGTTAAGTTTGCAGATGAAGCGGTTTGTATTGGTAAGCCGCAAAGCAGTGATTCCTATTTGAATATTGCACATATTATGGCGGCTGCTGAAATTACCAATGCAGATGCCATTCACCCGGGATACGGATTCCTTGCTGAGAATGCAAGATTCTCACAAATTTGTGCAGATCATGGTATCAAGTTTATTGGCCCAACGCCTGATATGATCAGCAAAATGGGAGATAAAATTACCGCTAAAGAAACCATGATTAAAGCTGGTGTTCCTGTTGTTCCTGGTGGGGAAGGATTATTGGAAAGCGTTGAGCAAACCAAAGCCCTTGCCAAAGAAGTGGGCTACCCTGTTATCCTGAAAGCAACTGCCGGAGGGGGAGGTAAGGGAATGCGCGTGGTTTGGAACGAAGAAGAAATAGAAAAAGCATACACAACCGCTAAAATGGAAGCCGCTGCTTCCTTTAAGAACGACGGTATTTACATGGAAAAATTCGTAGAAGAGCCTCGTCACATTGAAATTCAGGTGGCAGGAGATCAGTACGGAAATGTTTGCCATTTAAGCGAAAGAGACTGCTCTATTCAGCGTCGTCACCAGAAATTGGTAGAGGAATCCCCTTCACCTTTCATGACTGCTGATTTACGTGCCCGTATGGGTGAAGCCGCTATAAAAGCTGCTGCTGCCATTAATTACGAAAGTGTGGGAACTATCGAATTCCTGGTAGATAAGCACCGCAATTTCTACTTTATGGAAATGAATACCCGTATTCAGGTAGAGCATTGTGTAACCGAGGAAGTAGTTAGTTACGATTTAATTAAAGAACAGATTAAGATTGCCATGGGTGAAAAAATCTCTGGCAGAAACTATGAACCTCAGCTACATGCAATTGAGTGCAGAATCAACGCAGAAGATCCTTACAATGATTTCAGACCTTCACCAGGAAAGATTACCAATCTTTTCACTCCTGGAGGTCATGGCGTAAGAGTGGATAGTCATGTATATGCTGGGTATGTTATTCCTCCTTATTATGATTCTATGATTGGTAAATTAATTACTGTAGCACAAACACGTGAAGAAGCAATTGATACCATGTATAGAGCATTAAGTGAGTATGTAATTGAAGGTGTAAAAACAACCATTCCATTCCACTTACAGCTGATGCAGAACGAAGATTTCAGAAAGGGAAATTTCACTACAAAGTTCCTGGAGTCTTTCACAATGAAATAACAAAAAGCCCCCGAAAATAAATCCGGGGGCTTTTTTATGCGATTCAATTCATTGTAAGAATTACTTTGAACCACCGCCGCCTCTCTGTGGACGATTTTTTCTCATTTCTTCATAGAAATCATTCACAGCTTTAATCTGATCATCAGTTAAAGGGATGGCTTTGAATTTTTTAGTCTTTTCATCATTCACCGTTTTCATTTTGGTGGCTCTTTCTTCCTCGCTCATGTCGCGCATTCCACGCATTTCTCCCTGACTCCATAGTTGGATTTCCAATACTTTGTCTGCCTGGGCATCTGTTAATTTTGTTTTTTCTATTAATGAGGGTTTTACACGCTGCTTCATCATTTCAAGCATCTGTGCTGGGTCCATTTGGCCCATACCTTGTGCCTGTACACTTCCAACTGAAAGGGCTAAGGCAAATACTGCTAAGGAAATTATCTTTTTCATTTTTGATTGTTTATATAACAAAATAGTGGATTTTTTGGATCCACTATTTGTTTATCGGTCAAATACAGACTGAAGTCGGCATTCTATTTTTGATCGGCTCAAATTATCTGATGAATAAAAGCTCGCGATACTTGGGTAAAGTCCAGTATTCGTCGTCTACCAGGTGTTCCAGTTTGTCAACGTGGTATCTGATTTCATCAAAATAAGTGCTTTTAATATTTTCATAGGCAATTGCCTTTTCGCGGCTATGACCAATATTATTAGCAACTTTTCTGGCTTCCACCATTTCATACACTTTGGTGTGTACTACTGAAATATGTTTGCTAATGTATTTCAGGATGGTTAGCTGACTGCTGTAAGCTGATTCATCTAAGCCAACATTTTTAAGACCATTGATATTATTCAATAAATCATTTTGGTATTTAATGGCTGCAGGTAAAATATGATTAATGGCCAAATCACCCATTACACGCGCTTCAATCTGCACGGTTTTGATATATTTTTCCAGCTCAATTTCATATCTGGCTTCTAGCTCTGAATGAGAATAAATGCCATTTTCCTGATACAATTTCATGGCTTTCTCTGTAACCATGGCATCCAATGCAATTGGTGTGGTTTTTAAATTTGGTAAGCCACGTCTTTCTGCTTCTTTATGCCATTCTTCGCTGTATCCGTCACCTTCGAACAATACATTCTTACTGGCAACAATATACTTTTGAATTACATGCATAATAGCAATTTCTTTCTTGTCTCCCTTCTCAATTAAACCATCCACTTCATTTTTAAACTTCTTAAGTGTATCGGCCATGATGGTATTTAATACAGTCATTGGATTAGCGCAGTTTGCAGAAGATCCTACCGCACGGAATTCAAATTTATTTCCAGTAAAAGCAAAAGGAGAGGTTCTGTTTCTGTCTGTATTGTCCAGCATCAATTCTGGAATGCTTCTATGTAAATCAAGCTTTAATATAGCTTCATCCTGCTCATCAAATTTATTCCCAACTCTTGATTCAACATCTGCCAGTACTTTAGAAAGATATTGTCCTACAAATACGGAAATAATTGCGGGAGGAGCTTCGTTAGCGCCTAATCTGTAGTCGTTTGAAGCAGATGCAATGGCAGCTCTCATGATTTCTGCATTATCATGAACAGCTTTAATCGTATTCACGAAAAAGGTAAGGAACATCAGGTTAGTCTTTGGTGTTTTACCTGGTGCCAATAAGTTTACTCCTGTATCTGTTGCCAGACTCCAGTTATTGTGCTTCCCGCTTCCGTTGATTCCGGCGAACGGCTTTTCGTGTTGAAGTACGGCAAGGTTATGGCGTTTTGCAACACGTGCCATAACATCCATTAACAAAATATTGTGGTCTACGGCAATATTTACTTCTTCAAAAATTGGTGCACACTCAAATTGAGCAGGCGCAACCTCATTGTGTCTGGTTCTTAAAGGAATACCCAGTTTATAAGACTCCTGCTCAAAATCTCTCATGAAAGCATAGACTCTCTCTGGAATGGAACCAAAATAATGATCTTCCATTTGCTGGCCTTTGGCAGGAGAAGCGCCAAACACTGTTCTTCCGCACTGAACCAAGTCAGGTCTTGCAGTAGCAAGGCCGGCATCAATTACAAAGTATTCCTGCTCCCATCCAAGGGTTGGGGTTACTTTGGTTACATTTTTATCAAAATAATTGCACACTTCAACAGCTGCTTTGTTTAGTGCTTCTGTTGCTTTTAACAGGGGTGCTTTATAATCTAAAGATTCTCCGGTATAGGATACAAATATGGTTGGAATACATAGCGTCTTTCCTTTTCCAATTTCCATAATGAATGCAGGAGAAGACGGGTCCCAGGCGGTGTAACCTCTTGCTTCAAAAGTAGCTCTTAATCCTCCGCTAGGGAAAGAAGAGGCATCAGGTTCTTGTTGTATTAAAGCAGCACCATCAAATTCTTCAATGGCTGTGCCGTCGCTTTTTAATGTAAAAAAGGAATCGTGTTTCTCGGCAGTTGTACCGGTTAATGGTTGAAACCAGTGCGTGAAGTGGGTAACACCTTTGCTTTCTGCCCAGGCTCTGATGCCATTGGCGATTTGGCTGGCAACACTGCGGTCAATTTTTTTACCGCCTCTGATACTTGTTACTAAACTCTTATATGCTTCGTCGCTTAAAAATTCACGGGCTGTTTTTAGCGTAAAAACATTTTCTCCGAAAATACCGGTGATTTTAGTGCTGAATTGAGGGATTGATGTTTCCGCATCATTGGCAATACTATTGATTGCTTTGAATCGTAAAGACATATTTTTTGGTTTATTTTGAACAAAAATAAGCCTATTTGCCGTAGATATTTTAAAATATCAGGCGAATAGGCTTAAAATGTTAATAAAATAATCAAAAAACTTTACATATAATTATTTCTAATATTTTCCTGCCATGATTTTGATTGGCTTGTATTTTGAATTGTCCACACCTGTTCCATCTAAGTTAACTATCATGATTTTGTGAACTTCGTTGCTGTTCATTTCAACAGGTACGATATTCTCACCTCTGGAAGCATTCACTTGTTTTGTCAATATTATCTTACCGGTAACTGCATCTGTTAATTTCAGCTGAAGTGTTTTGGTGTTTTCGCTTCTGAAGCGAACATTGAATTTATTGCCAGTAACTGGGTTAGGGAATGCGCTCATGCTCATTTCTTTCAGACTGTTCAGGTAATTCATATCTTCTTTGCTGAATGAAACACTGCTCAGCGCCAATTGTAAATCGGATGACTTGCCTTTTGTTGTTGGAACGATTGTTATGACAATTGAGTTTACATCTTTTAAATCAATTGTTTTGTTAGAGGCACTTGATTTGAAATCTTCTATACCAATAGCGTACTCTTTTGTTTCTGAACTGATTGGTAAAGTAAGATTGTATTGATCTTCCCATTTTGCAATTGATTGTTTCACCAATGTAATGATAACAGGAGCATTACCAGCTGCAGAGAATTTTAAAGATTTGAATGCACTTAGATCCTGAGGTACTCCGCCGGCTCTTAGTAATTTGTATACGGTTATATAGTCTGGAGTAGTACCGGATACTTCTACATTTCTAAATACGTTGAAATCTTCTTTGTTTCTAGGTGCATTGCTATTGGTTACTGCAAATTTCTTAACACTGGTAGTGTTATTATTGTAGTCTAAACCCCATGCGCCATCTGCCATGAATACCTGATCTTCTAATTTTCCATTCATGTATAAGTGAATGGAAGATTCAAATAAATCATTGGTAGGAATAGTTACTGTGCTTAAGCCGTTTGCATTAGCTGTGAATGGTATAGTACGTTTAACCTGGGTAGTCGTTTGTTCATTTGCTCTGTCTGTAATTTCCAGATAACCGCTTGTAGCACCTGTATTGTTCTTTACAGTTAAAGTAACGGTTTCGTCTAAACGGTTACCAGCGGTAAAGTATACATTGGGCAGGCCTGCAGTATTAGGTACTGCAACAACTGGTAAACTGTTGTTGAGTCTGGTAATAATATCATTAGCCATTTCAATAACCAAACTTGGCGATCCACCCCAAAGCTGAATATTGTACATCATTTCTTCAAGTGAGTAATCTTTGTTCAGCCAGTTAGATTGTAGCGTGTAGTTGTTTCTTCCGCTTTCTGCACCTATTACAAAACTGGTTGCGTACTCAATTTCTCCCTTGTTATTTCTGAGGTTGTATTGTACTAAGTCGTGGCCTTTTACTTTAATTGTACTTAAAGAGATAAGTTCATATCCTTTTAAACGATCGCAAATTGCTTTGGTATGATCGTAAACCTGTCCAACTGTTCTTGTTCCAAATGCAACTGCTTTAGAAATATTGTTACTCACAAAATCAATCGACATGATTTCTTTTGCATTGGTAATGGAAATAATATCTGTAGGTGTAGAAATAAAAGGCTTGTATCCGTTTGATAATTTAGTTGGCAGAATGTCTTGTAGTTTCAGGGTAGTTCCTACTGAAGCTCCTGCATAACGGTTGTACTGATCAGGCTGTGGTAATTTGGAATAATCTACAGGTCCCTGCTCACTTTTCACTGCTCTGTTGTAAACGCGGTATGCAATTGCATCACCTAAACTTTTGCTTTCAACTCCGCCGCTTCCACCACCACCAACGCCTCCTATGGTAACAAAGCCAAAATCATAAGTGTGGTTGTTTTCACCACTGATTCCTGTAGTTATGCTAATATCAGCGTCATTGCTATTTAAAGCAGCATCACTATCTCTAAGATCAGCATCTGTATCTAATCCACCATTGTTGATAATGGTTAATTCGTAAGTACTAAGCGGAGACTGAACACTACCACCTGTTGCGTTTGGTATACGAATGATATAAGATCCGCCGGGTTGAAGCTGGCTAATATTATAAATAGCTGAAGCAGTATTAACCCCATTTGGGTCAGAAGAGAAGATGTAATTTCCATCAGCGTCAGTTGTAGCTGTGGCAATTACTGTTGACCCTTGTACAAGTGTAACAGTAACCCCAGAAATACCACTCTCGTTTGCATCTTGTACGCCATCTCCGTCTAGATCAAACCATACGCGGTTACCAACTTCAATAGGAGCGGGAGCAGTAATCAACTCCAGGTCGCCTAAGCCATTGGCTTTACCAAAGACACTTACATCGTTACCTGTGTACAAAACCTTACCATTAGTGGCAACACCGTTGCTATTGTTGTAATATCTAACACCGCCTGTGTACCAATTGGTGATTGGGTCGAATGCTGTAGAAATTAACTCTTTACCCGGGAAGTTGAGAATGGAACCCGTACTGGTTTCCTCGTGATCTAAATACAATTTTCCTGTGGAGGAATTTCCTATACCCAAAGATCCGCCTTCTCCTTGTCTGAATCGATCTGTAAAATAAAATTCGCCACCTCCTGGACCTTCGCCATTTCCTGCACCAGCCGAAGTTAGCGATCCATCAGATCCATTGTTTTCTAAAGTAAAATTTGTGTATGTTCCGTTGTTGCTGGCTTTTAAAATATCACCAGCTGCATTTCCTGTATACAGTGTAGTGCCACTGGTTGCAAAATTTTGATTGCCTGTTTGATGGCCTGTACGGTCCATTAACCCCAGCATCATTGAGCCATCAGCAGGATTAAATTCAATACTAGTTAGCATGGGTTGCGGGTAAATGGCTGTGCCTGCATTACCTTTTACAGTTAATTCAGCAAAGTTTCTTGCCCATGGATGCCATGAACCATGACTGGTTGTTGCGAATGGAATAGTTCCGTTAGGGTCAACATAATCCGTATTGTGATAAATATTAAATCCAGTGTTTATATTGGCTCTTCTATTGTAGGTTAATGGAGCATCCAAAACAGTTGTAAAAGTTTCAGCGCCAGGCGTAGCTGATGCATCTACTTTCAAAACAACCATTTTTAATTCATTTCTATTAACGGAAGAATTGTCAGGTTTTACACCATCTAATACCCCCCCAACATAAATGGCGCCTCTGTAATATTTAACTGCAAAGGGTCTGAAACTGCTATTGCCCTCAGTAACAGGAAATGCGTTGTAAGCAACAATTTGAGAGGCTAAGGTTGGAGCTGTTCCGTTTACGCCAATTTCAACTCTCCATAATTTGCGATCATTCAAGTTGATAAGATATAGATAACGACCATCGTCAGAAATGGTCATGCCACCAATACCTTTTTTGCCTACTTCTGTAAAAGCAAGTGCATCATAGTTGGCTTGCCTTTTATCATTGTCACCTGGGTTGAAATTTCTTCCTGGAATTGTACCAGCATCAAAAGCAGGATTCACGGCTTTCAGGTCAACAAAGGAAGTTGTGTTCGATTTGTTGCTAGTTGATTTGGCATTATTGGTAACGTAGATACCATTCATTCCAAGAGGCCCCATAGAAACATGGCGCTTTACAAAAGCTGCATAAAATAATTTATTGGCCTGTCTGCTATAAGTAGTAGCCCATACAGATCCTATCTGACCCATATCTGCAATTACATTTGCTGCAGCAACACCGTCGTAGTTGAATGCAAAGCTTGCGTCACCGTTCATAGCATCAAACCAGTTTCCGGTATTCAACTGATTGTTACCATTGGCATACGTAGGTAATATGATTCTTGCATTAAGATTATCGATATAATCACCTGGGTAGTTGATACCAAAGTCTGCATTGGTTACTGGTGCTGTTACAAATTGAACAGAAGTTTTATTGTTTGAACCAAATGCAGCCGGAAAATCTGCCGAATTCCATCCACTGAATTCTAGTCTTACCTTAGTGGCAGCCGGAATGGTACCTGCAGAAAAACTGTATGCTCCATTAGCACCAGAAGAAGTAGTGCCTAATAATACACCAGTTTCATCGTAGGCTTTTACAGTAATTCCTGCAGCGCCTGGTTCATTATAGGAAGCAGTGTTGTTTTTGGTACCGTTTGAATTGAAGTCACGGTAAACTACACCACTCACCTGTGCATTCAGTGATTGCAATAAACTCAATGCAAAAACCGCAGTAATTACACTTCCCAAAATTGTCTTGGGTTGCGTTGCTTTTTTTGTTGGTTCAGATGTGTAAAAACGACTCATAAAACAAATATTTATAAATAACGTTAATTCGCGGATTAGATATTAAACTAAAGGTAGATACAATAGCGGGTTTTTTACAAAAAACCCACTAAAATCAAGGGTTTTGACCAAAATATACCAACCGATTTGTAGGGATTTGCCGTTAAAAAGTATAAAAAAATGGTCATTTGTTGCAAAAAGAGGGTTTTGCAATCCATATAGGGTGTACATTTAAAATGTAAAATATCCTCTATTGCTAACCAGAATTCGATACATTTTTATTTTTAGCTGTATATACTTGTGGTCAGTTTGTTTGTATGCTCAGCATGAGATAAAACCTTGTCAACAAGAGCCGGGATTTATAAAAACATTAGGTTTTGATCCTCTGTGGACAGGACTCAGTACTTCTGAAAAAAAGACAATCGGAATCAGTTTGATTGCATTTGAAAAAAAAGCTGGCGAATCTGCCCCATCACCTCAAAGTATAAAAGCATCCGTTTATCAGCATCCAAGCTGGAAAGAAGCAGGGTATCTATCAACCATTACGTTTGACCGGCAAGGAAATGTATATGCCATACCTGCCCCTTTAATTTCTATGTTGTATAATAAGCCAGAGAAATTAAATACTGTTTATCAAATTGATGCGAAAACAGGAGAGATGGGCGAATGGATTTCGTTGCCGTTTTATGGAAGGCCGGGAGTAAATAATCCATATGGTTTATTGGGTATTGCTTATGATTGTCTACAGCAAACAATGGCTGTTGCTTCTGTTGCGGGATCGGACAGGTATAATGAGCGGGGGGTAATTTATTTGATTGATGTGCAGTCAAAAAAAATTGTCGATACCATCCGTAATATAGATGCCATGGGTCTTGCATTTGCATTGGATGAGAAAGGAAACAAAAGATTGTATTTTGGAAAAACAAGATCTGGCGAACTACATTCAGTGCAGGTAGCAAACAATGGAAAATGGATCCGAAAGACGAAGCGTAAAGAATTAACGTTAGAAGGCTATGGTCCCCGTGGTGACGATAAGGCAAGGAAAATTAAATTCAACGGAAATCAGATGGTAGTTAGTGGTACTGCTTTTAATTATAATCTTCAGGCTTCCAGCGAAAAGCCTGAAACTGTGTATACGTTTATCTGGCTGCCAAAGGAACAGAAGTGGGGGTTGAATCAGTATCAATAAAAGTGAAAAAAGGGCTATTCATATTGGGTTTGATGGGAATGCTTTGCATTTTGTTGCTGTTGATAAATCGCGAACCGGTCCAGAGTAAATCATCAAATAAAACGGCAAAAATTAAGCTGGGACGACTGCTATTTTATGACAACAGGCTTTCCTATAATCAAACCAAATCCTGTGTTTCCTGTCATGATCCCAAAATGGCTTTTACTGATGGTTACAGAAAATCTGTTGGTGCTGATGGTTATGCGGTAAATCACAATGCCCCTTCCATATTGAATGCTGCATACAGGTCTACACTTACCTGGAAAGATTCAACCGTTAACGATTTGAAGGAGCAGCTACATTTTCCATTTTTTAATGATCAGCCTGTTGAGTTGGGCTGGACAAGGAATGAGGATCAAATTTTGCAAAGACTTGCTTTGGTTCCTGAGTATACTGTCTTATTTAAAGCAGCATTCCCAACTGCCAAAAAATGGTTTACTGTTGAACAGGTGCAGACATCTATTGTGGCTTTTGAGGAACAATTGATTGCATATGGGTCGGCTTATGATTTGTATTTGAAAGGGATAAAAGGCGCAATGAATCAGGAGGCTATAGAAGGCATGAATCTTTTTAATGCTTCCAAAACAAAATGCAGTATATGTCATCAGCCGGAAAAACCTTTTCAGTTGTATCCTTCCAGATTTATAGATGGAATTCGAATTCCATCATTGCGGAATATATGGTTAACCGGACCCTATATGCACGATGGTAAAATGGATAAGCTGGAGGATGTAATTGGTTATTACGAGTCCAAATATTCCTTCCAGTTAAACAAAACAGAAAAGCGGCAACTACTCTCATTTTTGAGGGCATTAACAGATACTAGTTATCTTAGCAGAAGAGAATTGCTAAATCCTTTTCAATTTTAAGAAGATATGCAAAAGCCTGGCCTGATTATTTTAACTGCGTTGCTTGGTTTTTTTCTGTCCGTTGATGCACAAACCAAAAACAATAAAAAGCAAAAGCAAAAATTCCAGTCTTCTGTTTATTTAAATGAATACAGAAAGGGTTTAATGTCTACCGCTGTCAAGGATACACAACCTTTTATTGTTGAAAGAAAGAAAGAAATTGAAAGCATTCTAAAGGATTCACTTCCCGTGAAACTGTATCGTGAAAAAGGAGGGGACCAAGCCCTGCTTGCTCAAAAAATTGCTTTGTCAGATCCTTTTTTTACAAGATATGTATATGATCTGAAAACCGGAAAACCATTGTGGAATGAAATTTTTGGCGTTTATCCGGCCAGACCCGGCGATATAAAAAAAGGCATCAAGGCATTACCTGGAACCCTTATGAGGGTTGAAATGTATAACTATGCTAATAATTTAACAACTATAGGAATTGTAGATATATTTACCCAGAAACTGGTTAGTGCAGACCATTATCCGGATATGCAGCCGGATATTCCTCAGTCCCTTATTCGTCTGGCAGAACAAATTGCAATGAATGCGCCAGAAGTAGAAAAGGCACTGGGTTACAAACCTACAAAACAAAAACCAGTGATGAGTAGTACTAAAACTGCTTTGAACAGAACCAAATGTGAGCGTTCCCAGCATCTGTGTGTGGCACCAACTTTTGTGCAGGGAAACAGGGCACTATGGGCAATTGTAGATTTAACTGATAACCGCCTGGTTGGGTTGAGATGGACAAATACCGGTAATGACGGTGCTGTTGTAACAGAAAGAAAATTACAAAATGAAACAGTTGCAGATTGCTATTGTGAAAAAGTAAATACAGTAGAGAAGTTTGGATGGAAAATGGACTATTTGCTAACCGCATCTGATGGATTGGAAATCAGTAATGTTCAATTTGGTAACCAGAAAGTGCTTAATAGTGCCAAACTGGTTGATTGGCATGTTAGTTATTCAGGAACGGATGGGTTTGGCTATAGTGATGCTGTTGGATGTCCTATTTACAGTCAGGCTGCTGTTGTGGCTACTGATCCCCCCAAAATAGCAGAAATAGTGGAAGGAGACTCTGTTGTTGGTTTTATGATTGAGCAACAATTTTTTTCAGAATTGTGGCCAGGCCCTTGTAACTATAGTTATTCGCAAAGAAATTTTTTTTATAAAGACGGTAGATTCAGAATTACATGCGCTAGTATCGGAAGAGGCTGTGGCAACAATGGAACTTACAGACCGGTATTCAGAATTGCATTTGCAGGAAATCAGCAAAACTTTTATGAGTATGCTTCCACTGGTTGGAAACAGTGGAATAAAGAAGGCTGGCAATTGCAGCAATCTGCCACTCAATATGATCAGAATGGTTATCAGTATAAGTTACAGACGAATAGTAATCTAAGTTATCTGATTGCTCCCGGAAATGGACAGTTTAACGATGGGGGAAGAGGAGACAATGCATATGTTTATCTTACAAAAAATCATCTAGACAAGAATGAGGGAATAACTGATTTAGTAACAATTGGTCCCTGTTGCAATACTGATCATCAACAAGGTCCTGAAAAATTTATTGGCGCGAATCCGGAATCTACAATAAACACAGATTTGGTTTTTTGGTATGTACCTCAAATGAAAAATGACGACCGGCCAGGTTCAAAATATTGCTGGGCAGAAACTTACCTAGAAGACGGTTTATACAAAATAAAGGCGTACCCTTGTTTTGCAGGTCCAATGTTCGTTCCCCAAAAATGACTTATATTGTCGCTAGTTAATATGGAAAAAAAGATTCAAATAATGATTGCTGACGATCATCCCCTATTTGTAGAGGGATTAAAGATGATACTAAACAGCAATGATCTTTTGCAGATTGCAGGTATTGCAAATGATGGTAAGCAGCTTTTATATCTGCTGACGCAGCAACCTAATATTGATTTGATTTTATTAGATGTGAATATGCCCCACTTAAATGGGCTTGACACTATAAAATATATTAAACAATCATTCGGATCCTCCAAGGTATTAATGCTTTCTGCTTACAGTGAAGATAAAGTTGTGGCTCAGGCTAAACAGGCAGGTGCAGATGGCTATATTCTGAAGAATAGCAGTAAGGACGAATTGATGAAAGCCATTATGGATGTGGTGAATGGAAAAACTCATTTTGATTTGCAGAATGAGCCTAATCAGGAGGATGCATTTAAAAAAATGGATTTGTTTCTTCGCAAATACAATTTAACGAAAAGAGAAAAGGAAATTCTTTTGTATCTGAAACAGACGTATACCAATCAGCAGATTGCAGACACTTTGCATTTAAGTATTTATACTGTTGAAACTCACCGTAAGAATATAATGCAAAAGCTGCAGTTGAACTCTCCTGCAGCTTTGGTTAAATTTTTGGTGGAATTCAATATCTAATTTAATTCAGAATTATCTGATTGCTTCCATATCTCATTCCGGATTTTTCAATACTAATTGTATAGATTCCTGCAGCTGGTTTATTGTTCAAGAGTACCGGAACAACATTGTCTCCTTTTATTGACTGTACTACTTTGCTGTAAATCGTTTTCCCGGATGATGTATTGAAAATTCTAAGTGTGTACAATGATTCTGTGTCTGATCTGAAAGTGGCACTGAACCTGCCGCCTGTTGCAGGGTTGGGGAATACATGGATTTTTTGCTGTTTTATATTGTCAACATATTCTTTTGATTTCTTGGAAAAGAATATATCTGCCACAGCACCATCAATCGTTGTTGTTAATCCTGTTTTATTTTCAAATGAAAAAACAACAGTTGTTACATCGTTTGCATGAATTTTCTCCAATGGATCTATGCCTGTGAATTCATCCAGATTAATAGTGTAATCGGTTAACTCCTTATTTAGCGGCATTGAATAGCTGAACTGTTCTGCAAAGTTCTTAATGGAATATTTTACCAGTGTGATTTTTAAAGCAGTGCCTTCACCCTTGGCTTTAAAGCTCATGGTCTTATAGCTTGTTAAGTCTTGTTGTGCTGCTGCACCTCTGAGTAACTTATAGGCACTAACGTAGCTATCTGTCTTTGCTTTAAACTGAATATCTCTAAATACAGGATAAGTATCTGCAAAATTACGTGCAGTATCATTCGTGATACTATATGTTTCAATTACTGTTTTGCTTGAATCAAAGTCCAGGTCCCAGCTTCCGTCACTCATGTAAACCACATCCTGTAGTTTACCATTGATGTACATGGAAATAAGGCTTTCATGTGTATCATTCATAGGAAATGATACATTGGTTTTTCCATTAGGATTTAAGGTAAATGGTATGATTCTTTTGGTTTCTATCTGAGAAAGTTCATTGTACTTTTCGGCTACTTCAAAATAGGCATTGGTGAAAGTGGTTTCGTTTTCAACTAGTAAGTTCACTTTTAGTCCATCTCTGTTACCAAATCTTATATAGGTATTCGGTAAAGGATTTGGCGTAGTAATAAGCGCTTTTACCGGCATGATTTTTTCAAGCTTATCCAATACATTCAATGCCATGTCTATGCATAAATAAGGAGCCACGCCCCATACCTGATAATTGTACATAGTGTCTTCGCCAACGAAATCAGCATTTAACCAATTGCTTTGAAAAGAAAAACTATTTCTGCCAGCTTTTTTGCCAATTGAAAAACTCATTGAGTATTCAATGTTGCCATTTTCCTGTTTTAACTCATAACGGGTGAAAACCAGGTTACGGAGTTTAAACTGATCCATATTTAATAATACCGCACCTTTAAGGCGGTCACAAATCGGTTTGGTGTGGTCATACACATCACCCAATGTTTTTGTAGCAAAAGCAACCGCTTTGCATGTGTCGTTTTCAGTAAAATCAATAGCTCTTACTTCTACTGCATTGGTTATACCAGGGATATCTGAAGGGGTACTTACATAAGCTGTGTAAGCGCCTTCTGGAATTCTGTCTGGCATGATATCCGCTAAACCCAATGGTCTGTTTGTTGACATGCTACGAATCTGGTTGGTAGATAAATCCAGTTTTTCCATGCGTGCATAATCAACAGGACCATTGATGCCTTGCTTTAGTTTAGATAAAGTTCTTTTGGCAATTTTATTACCCAGACCCTTACTTTCCAATCCACCTGTATTACCTGAAAAAGATACACCACCGTCTTCGGTGAAAATTGGAATAGAGTCTAGTTTTTCTGTGCAAAGTATTGGAGTTACAGTTGCATAAAATAACAAGTCATTAAAATCCTGGTCACAATCGCTCCGGTCTCTTAGAATATCTTCAAAACCTATTACCAATCTGTTCGTTAATGTATCTCGGACAATTACTGTATGCTGTTTTAATGAATCATTGTTTTCAGGATTAAATGCAGGATTGGAATAGACTTTCCAATTGCCCTGTTTTACAGAATTGCCATCCCAGCCATTGGATATTAACACAAAACCTATTTCAGTGTTTGCTGGAAAATTGCCCAGGTACACTTTGTCACCTGCTACAAGAGATCCGCCAAAGCCATTTTTAGAAGCATTGGGGAAAATGATTTTGATATCCTGATTTTTTGGGGCTGTGGCAGGTGGATTTCCTTTTGGAAAGGTATAATACCCAAGCGCGTTCAGATAAGAGGCCCCTTCATCAATGAAAGTAATCCAAATATCAGATGGGCAATTTGTCCCAATTGTTTTTACTCTTTCTTGTGCAATTAACAAAGGATTGTAAACAGGCACAGGTCTGTACTCGGGTAAAGTAATGTCAATAAGTGTTCTGAAGAATGGACTGATACTATCTCTGGGGGTTACCAAATAATTGGGTTTTCCGCTGGAAGTGTAGGTGCCCAGGTACGTATAATTTTGTGCCTGAACCTGTCGGGCGCCGGCAATAAATAACAACGCTAAGACAAATGAGAGAATAGGGCGGTTCATAACACTAGATTTTAGTATAAAATTACTGTATATCACAAGAATCAACACCCTAATAACGTGCCAAAGGGCTTAAAACGTATTAAATACCAACTAATTTGTATGTATTTTTTTGGGAAAACTTCATTCGGAGACTAAGCCTTGGTTTTGTACCTTCGCAGCATTATGGAAATTACAGTAAAAACTGCCCAGCAACTAAGGCTGACCGAAGAAGAATTTGAGTTAATTAAACAAAAATTGGGTCGTACCCCAAATTTCACTGAACTCTGTGCTTTTAGTGGAATGTGGAGTGAACATTGTAGTTATAAAAATTCCATAAAGTGGTTAAAAACCTTGCCCAGAGAAGGAGGTAGAATGCTTGTGGCAGCTGGGGAAGAAAACGCCGGTTTGATGGACATGGGGAACGGGTTTGGCGTGGTCTTTAAAATTGAAAGCCACAATCACCCAAGTGCTATTGAGCCCTTTCAGGGGGCGGCCACAGGGGTGGGGGGTATTCAGCGCGATATTTTCACCATGGGAGCACGACCTATTGCTTCACTAAACAGCTTGCGTTTTGGTAATCTGAAAGATAAAAAGACACAGCATTTACTAGCTGGCGTTGTTAAAGGGATTGGCCATTACGGGAACTGTTTTGGTGTTCCTACTGTGGGGGGAGAAGTTTATTTTGAAGATTGCTACCATACCAATCCGCTGGTGAATGCCATGAGTGTGGGTATTATGCAAGCCAATAAAATGGTGAGTGCTACCGCAAAGGGGACTGGGAATCCAGTAATTTATGTGGGTAGTGCCACTGGGAAGGATGGGATTGGAGGAGCGAGCTTTGCCAGCGCCGATATTACGCATGATTCTGTTCAGGAGCTTCCTGCTGTTCAGGTAGGAGATCCATTCCAAGAGAAAAAATTACTGGAAGCTTGTTTGGAAGTATTGGAAACCGGTGCTGTTGTTGGTATGCAGGATATGGGAGCGGCCGGGATTATTTGTTCTACCGCTGAAATGAGTGCCAAAGGCAATGTGGGCATGCATATTGATCTGGAGAAAGTACCTACCCGTCAGCAAAATATGAAAGCCTGGGAATTGTTGTTGAGTGAAAGCCAGGAGCGTATGCTGATGGTAGTAGAGAAGGGACGTGAAGCGGAAGTGGTTGCTGTTTTTGAAAAATGGGATTTAAGTGCTAGTACAATCGGTTATGTTACGGACGACGGTATGCTGAACTTTCATATGAATGGGGTTTTGGAAGCTAGCATTCCCGCATATGAATTGGTATTGGGCGGAGGGGCACCTCAGTACACTAGAGCGTACAAAGAACCAGCCTACTTTGCTAAAATCAATTCTTTTGACCTTAGCACGGTATCAGATACGGAAGACATTAAAGCAACTGCAGAGGCCTTAATCAGCCTACCCAATATTGCCAGTAAAAGATGGGTATATACCCAATATGACAGCATGGTAGGTGCTGCTAATACAAGTACAAACGATCCAAGTGATGCTGCTGTAGTACTGGCAAAAGGAACAGGTAAAGCTTTGGCTGTAACAGTTGATTGCAACAGCAAATATGTTTTTGCCAACCCCAAAATTGGAGGTATGATTGCTGTTGCGGAAGCTGCCAGAAATATTGTTTGCAGTGGTGGAGAGCCGATTGGTGTTACCAACTGTCTCAATTTTGGTAACCCTTATGATCCTGAAGTGTATTATCAGTTTGTTCATGCGGTAACCGGGATGGGTGAAGCCTGTAAGAAATTCAATACACCTGTTACAGGTGGTAATGTAAGTTTCTACAACCAGAATCCGGATGGTCCTGTTTATCCAACTCCAACCATTGGTATGGTAGGCGTGCTGGATGATATAGCCCAAAAAATGACTATGCATTTTAAAGAAGCTGGCGATGTAATTGTACTGATTGGTAATCAGCAAAATGATATTGCATCCAGTGAATATTTACATAAGTTGAAAAGTGTCAGCCACTCTCCGGCTCCTTACTTTAATTTGGATGAAGAGTATATGATGCAGCAATTCCTTGCCAATTGCATTAAAACGAAAATGGTGAAGAGTGCACATGATATTAGTGAAGGGGGATTGATGATTACTTTACTTGAAAGCGGATTTGCAGGAGACAAAGGTTTTGATGTAAGTCCTGTTGTTACTATTCGTAAAGATGCCTATTGGTTCGGAGAAGCTCAGGGACGTGTTGTTCTTTCTTTATCTGCAGAAAAGCTAGCTGCCTTTACTGCATTGGCCAATGAAAACAATATACCTGTAACAACTTTGGGTGCTGTAACAGATAATGAAGTTATTGTTAACGGAAGCAACTGGGGCTCTATCAATAGCTGGAAAGAGAAATATGATACGGCAATTGAGAAAATGATACAGGGATAATGGATAATAAGCTATCCATATTGGTAACAGGTGCTGCAGGATTTATTGGCAGTTGTATGGTTCAGCATTTGAACGATCTTGGGTTTGAACAGTTATATCTGGCAGACGATTTTGGAGTAGAGGAAAAAAGAAAAAACTGGGAGCAAAAAAAGTTCCTGGTTATTATTGAAAGAACAGGATTGTTTGAGTGGCTAGATGAACATAAGCCGGTCATTGATATTATTATCCATTTAGGGGCAAGAACAGATACAACAGAATTTGATTACGCGGTTCATGAAACATTGAATCTTGAATATTCAAAGCAAATTTGGCAATATTGTGTTGATAAGCATATCCCATTAATTTATGCTTCCAGTGCAGCAACCTATGGTAATGGAGAAAATGGATACAAAGATGATCATGCGCTGGTAGAGAAGCTGGAACCTTTAAATCCGTACGGAATCAGCAAGAATGAATTTGATAAGTGGGCCTTACAGCAAACAGCGCAACCGCCTAACTGGACAGGACTTAAATTTTTTAATGTTTACGGTCCCAACGAAGCACATAAGCATAGAATGGCTTCAGTAATCTGGCATTCCTTTAATCAAATACAATCAGCGGGTTTGGTAAAGCTTTTTAAAAGTCATCACCCCGCCTATAAAGATGGAGAACAATTACGTGACTTTATTTACGTAAAAGATGTGATTGGGGTAATTGCCTGGATGGCACAAATGATGTCTGATAAACAATGGCAGGCTTCGAATAACGGCCTCTATAATCTTGGTACGGGACAGGCAAGAACTTTTACTGATCTGGTGAAAGCAACTTTTGCAGGTATGGACCTTGAACCGAAAATTGAATTTATTGATATGCCAGAAGATATTCGAGACAAGTATCAGTATTTTACTGAAGCGGATATGCAGAAATTAAAATCGGCTGGTTATGAAAAACCATTTTATTCTCTGGAAGCAGGTGTATTGGACTATGTGAGGAATTATTTAAGAACAAAAACAATTTATTAAATTGAATACATGGTATTAAAACAAAACCCGGCTGATGAAGCCGGGTTTTGTTTTTCTATGACAATTACAGCATTGGCAAGTGTCAAATTGTATTAGCCATTCATTACTGGATTATAATCTTGCTTTCAGGAATTCAATGGTTTTCTTGTGCGCATCTTCTGTGGCTTCCTTATTGAAAGATGGGTTGCTTGGATTGGCAAATCCATGGTTGGCTTCATAGCGGTGGATGGTAATTTTTTTGCCGGCAGCAGCCATATCTTTTTCAAATGTATTTACCACTTCAGGTGAAGGACTTCTGTCCTGGTTACCAAAGAATCCAATCACTTCTGATTGCAAAGTCTTTAGCTTTTCAATATTGTTTTCAGGACGACCATAGTACATTACTGTACCGGCAGCCTGTTTGCCAGCCAGAATGCTGCTTTGCAAGCTCCACATTCCTCCGAAGCACCACCCAATAGTAAATATTTTTGCTTTAGGGCCTGCATAATTTAATGCCCCTTTTACAATGGCTTCTAGTCTGGGTGTAGTTGCGGCTCTCATCAATTTCATAGCACTGTCCGCTGTTGCAGCTACTTTTCCATCATACATATCCAATGCCAACACATTTACATTACCCAGTTCTGCGGACAACTTTTCAGCTTCCTGCTTAATCTGGTCGTTTAATCCCCACCATTCCTGAATTACGAAAATCCAGTTGTTGGTTTTTTTCTTGCTTTTGATGAAATAGCCAGAAGCCTGAACGCCGTCGGTTGCTTCAAATTTGATGGTTTCTCCTGTAGCATTGGTCAGGTGAAAAGGCAATGGATTTTCGTGCATTGCAGCAAATTCAGGTGTCATGGCTTCTGCCTTGAACTGATCCCTTACATCGCTGTAGCAGGCCAGATAGTCTTCTGCAGCGCGGATTTGCTTTTTCGTTTCTTTGTATCGGAAGCCCTGAATAGCTATGAGCGCTACAACCGATAAAGCAAATAATTGTAAATGTTTCATATTTGATCGTTTTAATTTAGAACAGTTGTTCACTTTTCACTAACAGTTTTTCGTCAGTTTGGTTGAAATTGCCCGGCCTATTTTTTCTATTCATTTAATAAAGCTAACTTTGTACGACCTCCGAACTATTTCAGTTCATTTTCCAGGTCCAAGGTTGTTATTTCATTTAATGCAGTAAAATAGTCATTTTATGGCCAAGTATATTTTTGTAACTGGTGGCGTAACCAGCAGTTTAGGTAAAGGAATTATTGCCGCCTCGTTGGCAAAGCTATTACAGGCCAGAGGGCTACGTGTTACTATACAGAAGTTTGATCCGTATATCAACGTAGATCCGGGTACATTAAACCCCTACGAACACGGAGAGTGCTATGTAACAGAAGACGGGGCAGAAACCGATTTGGATCTTGGGCACTATGAAAGATTTCTGAATATTTTTACTTCTCAGGCGAATAATGTTACAACAGGTAGAATTTATCAGACAGTTATTAATAAAGAACGTGCTGGGGAATTTCTTGGAAAAACCGTACAGGTTGTTCCACATATTACAGACGAGATTAAGCACAGAATGCTCTTACTAGGGCAGAACAATGAGTATGATATTGTATTAACAGAGATTGGTGGAACAGTGGGGGATATAGAAAGCTTACCTTTCATTGAAGCGGTAAGACAATTACAGTGGGAATTACCAGAAGAAGATGTCATGGTGGTGCACCTTACGCTGATTCCTTATTTGAAAGCTGCAAAAGAACTGAAAACAAAGCCTACACAACACAGTGTAAAAATGCTCAGTGAAACAGGCGTACATCCGGACATCATTGTATGCAGAACAGAAGAGCCCCTTAACAATGATATCAAGCGTAAAATAGCCCTATTCTGTAATGTAAAGCAGGAAGCTGTTATTGAAGCTATGGACGCAAGCACTATATATGAAGTGCCTTTGCATATGTTAAGAGAGAAACTCGATTTGATTTGTCTGAAGAAACTAAATATTACCAAGTTTGGAGAACCCAATCTGAATAACTGGAAAGAGTTTCTTGACAAATTAAAGTACCCTAAGAGTAAAGTAACAATTGGGTTGATTGGGAAGTATATTGAACTGCAGGATGCCTATAAATCCATTCTTGAAAGTTTTGTACATGCCGGTGCTATTAACGAAGTAAAAGTTCAAGTGGTAAATGTGCATTCTGAATTTATTACTGACGAAAATGTAGCGGAAAAATTATTAGGACTAGATGGTTTACTCGTTGCTCCGGGATTTGGCAATAGAGGTATTGAAGGAAAAATAATTGCAGTAAAATATGCAAGGGAAAAAGGCCTGCCATTCTTTGGTATTTGTTTAGGAATGCAGATGGCAGTAATTGAATTTGGAAGAAATGTACTGGGATTAAAAAATGCACATTCTGTTGAAATGGATGGGCATGCCGAACATCCGGTTATTAATATGATGGAAGAACAAAAGAAAATTACCATGATGGGAGGAACCATGCGTTTGGGGGCATATCCATGTGTAGTAGAAGAGGGTTCACTTGCACATAAAATTTATGGTACTACTGAATTTACGGAAAGGCACAGACACCGCTATGAATTTAATAATGAATATTTGACCCAGTACCAGGAAGCTGGCATGAGAACCAGCGGCAAGAACCCTGCAACTGGATTGGTGGAAATTATAGAGCTCCCTGATCATCCTTTCTTTATTGGTGTACAATATCATCCTGAGTTAAAGAGCACAGTTGAAAGACCTGCGCCATTGTTCGTAGGATTTATTGATGCAGCAAAAAAATACAACGAACAAAGAAGTACTTTAAATTCAGGAAGTAAGAAGGACGCAGTTATTTAAGTCTTTTAATGGGAGAATATGCCTGTTTCATGAAATAAAAAGGGGGGTTGGTGAAGTTTGTCATTTTGGGAATGGTCAATGTTGGAAATTGCTCCTGTTGAATTTCCAATACGTCCTGAAATGAAAAAATCACTGATTATTTTTATTTTACTTTTTCCTGTTGTTGCTTTTCAGATGCAGGGAAACTTGGAGGCAACTTCCAGCTTAAGTTTTATTCCCATTATTTCTCCTGTAGAAAGCCAACCACTGGCGGGTGATGAAGAATTAATGCATAGTGCTATTTTATTAAGTGAAAAGGTAATCATCAATCTAAATTCATCCGAAATTTCCGTACCCTATGATTCCCTAAATGCTTTTCTCCAGAAAAATGCCTCTATCATTAATCGTCAATTGTTTTGTATTGCAGTTGCCAAGGAAGTGGATTACAAAAAAGTAATCCAGGTGGTTGATGCCATGGCCGTAAAAAATATTAGCAATTACGCTTTAATGCGTTACGATTAAGTTGATTGAATGGCTGCTATTTCCTGTTCCTCTATCTTTTTTGCATATACCTGATACGTTCCCGTTGGCAATAGGAGTTTTGCTATCACTGGCATGAGTTCTATCAGTAAGAGCAAGGCGACCAGTAAATAATACCGATAGGCAACAGCCGTATTGTTTTCTATCAAGTGATTCAGGGCTTCAATTTGAGTGATAAATCCATTATTGAGCAAGCTATCAAAACGTAAGAGTTCATATTGTTTTTTTTGCTCTATAGCCTGCAAACTACTGTCGATCTGCTCTTGCACAGGGGAAAGCCTGTCGACGGCAATTTGATAAGCTTTTTCTGCTTTCTCGGCCCTTTCTTTTTTGGCCATTGCAATCGCTTTTAACCCTAGCTTTCCTGATCCCCCGGTTCCGTCGGTTTCCTGAATGAAGGCAGTTTGATTTGCTGTCATATCCCGGTACAATACAGTTAGTTCGGACCGAATTTCCTGTCTCTGTTTGATCAGTCTCTCCCTTTCTGTTTTTAGTCTAAGCTCAATTGCTTTTTGCTTCTCATTTTTTCTTGTTTCGTTATCAAGTGAAGCTTGCATTTTTACTTCTTTCTGAAATAAAAACAGCAATGCTGGTTGGGCCATGAATAACCCAATTGTAACAGCAAGTAATGCCCTAAACGCCAAAGTCAGCCATATTTTACGGGTTATAATTCCAATTCCTTTTATTAGTGCCCGGTCAATACATAAAATGATGCCTCCCATAAATATTCCCAATAGGGCAGCTTTCCATAATTCGGGCACAACAGTGCTGAAAAAATAGGTCCAGGCCAATGTAGCGAAACACCAGGTACTAAGCATGAGCATGCCAATAATGGCATGTCTGTTGCGGTCTACCACTGCATTTTTAACCAATTCGGTTTCGGCTGTGCTAAGCCACCAAAGCATTTTTTCCCGATTGTTCGGGATGTAATTTTCCTGCATAACTTTCATTTAAGGTTATGGCAGGCACAGGTTTTTGGGGTTGGTTGTGGTTGGCAGGTTGAGAATACAAAGAAAAGACATTTTTTGTTAGGCAAACGTTACCTTTGCCGCTCAATAAAAGTTTGTATGAAGACGGATAAAAATACGGTCATTGGGTTTGTATTGCTGGGTATTCTGATGTTTTTGTATTTCTGGTATACCAGTCAGCAGCAGAATGCCATCATTGAAATGAAAAAGAGAGAAGAGGACTCTTTGGCAAAGGTTGCAGCAGCCCGTATGAAGATGTTGGATACAGTAGCAATTAAAGTGGATTCCCTTAAAAGAGATTCTGCTGTAAGAGTTGCCAGTGCAGGTAATTTTACAGATGCTGCTATTGGTCAGGAAACAGTGATTACACTAGAGAATGAAGTTGTAAAAGTTAATTTAACCAATAAGGGAGCACAAATAAAATCAGTTGTGCTGAAGCAATACAAAGATGCCCAGCATCAGCCAGTTGTATTGTCTAATAAAAGCATACTTGCCTATGCCATTAATACTGCACCTGCTCAATCTGCTGGTATAGAGAATTTGTACTTTACCCCAGGTGAAATTGTAAAGAATTCAGATGGATCACAAACGCTGCAGTTTAAGCTTGCTTCTGTAAATGGTCAATCTGTTTTGCATACATTCACCCTTTCTCCCAACAGTTATAAAATTGGCTGGAAACTGGGAATGAACGGAGCGGCACAATTATTAACCAACCAGCAACTGAATTTGAACTGGACAGTGGCAACAGAGCAAATGGAGCGTACCTCACAGTACGAGCGCCAGGTTTCCAATATTTGTTTTTCCGAGGACAATGAATTTGATTATATCTCATCCAATACAGATCATACATTTGAAAAGCCAGCTCAATGGGTATCGGTAGTTCAGCAGTTTTTCAATAGTACATTGATTGCAGACAATTCATTTAACTCAGGAAGTATTAAGTGGGCAAGAGCCACAGATTCATCCAAGAATCTTGCTAATACAACAAGTTCATTGCAAGTAAAAGTACCCGCTGCTGCAACAGTTGAAATTCCATTTCATTTTTATGTAGGACCAAACGAATATGATATTCTTTCCAAACAGGCTCCTGAAATGGATAAGATTATTAATCTTGGTCGTGATATGTATTCATTTGTAAGACCTATCAACAAATACATTATCATGCCCGTATTTGATTTCTTTGCCTCTTTTGTAAAGAATTACGGCTGGGTAATTTTCTTACTTACTTTATTTATCCGTCTGGTAACTGCTCCTTTAACTTACAGTAGTTATTTGAGCGGTGCTAAAATGAAGGCATTGCGTCCTGAGTTGGATGTATTGAAAAAGAAAATGGGTGATGATCAGCAAGGTTTTGCTATGGAGCAAATGAAGTTATTCAGAGAAGCAGGTGTAAATCCTTTGGGAGGATGTATTCCAGCTTTATTGCAGATTCCAATCTTCTTTGCTTTGTATAGTTTCTTTAATTCTCAGATAGCACTTAGAGGTCAGTCTTTCTTATGGAGTGCAGATTTATCCAGTTATGATTCAATTGCATCTCTCCCTTTTAGTATTCCTGCTTTTGGTAATCATGTAAGTTTATTTACCATAACAGCCGTGCTAACCAGCTTCCTGATTTCTATTTATAATATGAGCATGACTCCTACACAGGATAATCCTGCATTGAAGTACATGCCATACATTTTCCCTTTTATGTTGCTGTTTATTTTTAACAGTCTGCCTTCTGCCTTAACTTGGTATTATACTGTGTCAAACGTAATAACTCTGCTATTGCAATTTGTGATTCAGAATTACATTATTGATCACGATAAAATTCTTGCAAAGATTGAAGCCAAAAGAAAAGCGCCTAAATCTAAAAGTAAATGGCAGGAACGCTATGAACAGATGGTAGAAAGTCAGAAGAAATTACAGGAGCTGAAAAATAAGACTAATAAAAAATAATACTATGCGCTACTTATTGATTCTTGTGTATTTTGGTGTAGTAAGTAGCGCATTTTCACAAACCCGTGTAGTGGCTGAATGTACAGTTACCTACGCTATTACAGTAAATAACGAATCTGCCTTTGATAAAGATGCGCTAGCATTATTGAAGCAGAGTGTTAAGACAGTGTATATTAAAGGCAATCATAGTCGCTCCGATCTTATTAGTCCTTCTTTTTCTCAGTCATTAATTTACAACAAGGCTTCAGGTGAAGCGGCCATACTTAGGGAAATAGGGGCGAACAAATTTTTGACCAAGATGAATGCGTCACAATGGATTCAACAGAATGATAAGTTTGCTGATGCAACTATTCAATACACAGAGGAGCGTAAAGCTATTCTGGGTTATGATTGCAAAAAAGCCATTATACAATTAAAAGACGGCAGTACATTCTCTGTTTTTTATGCCTCCAATATTGTTCCCTCAGTAAAAGAATTTGAATATCAATTCAAGGATATACCTGGTTTTGTTCTAGAGTATGAAGCAAGAGACGGATATACCCAGAAAATAATTTATACTGCTACCAATGTTAATCTGAATCCAGTGCCAGGGGGGAGATTTGATATTCCAACAACGGGGTATCGTTTATTGAATCAATAAACTAGTTGCGATTTTCAGGCACTTTGAATTTAGGTACTTTCACTTTAATCTTATAAGGATAGATATAAGTAGTGTTCCCGTTATTGTATTGCAACAGACTATTTGTTTCTGAATTCGCATTCATTAAACTACTGCTGTTATTTGAAAGTGTTAAGCCTTTGTAATTAAGATTGGATTTGATGGCAGATAAGGAAAGCCCTTTTTTAGAATATTTATTCAGACTGTTCAAAGTGAACTTGCTGTTCTTGGCTTTTTCATCCACAATTCCTGTAAATGCAACCGCAGCAATTACCAGGTGCAGGCAGACAGCCAACATCAAGGTAACTTTTTGAACGGATTTGATTTGCATTAACATATGGCAAAGGTAGGATATATCCTAAATATTTTAACGAATTATTTTTATTAACAAACGTTAATAAGGGCCAAAAAGTTTGGTTTTAACAAAAAAAAGTACAAATTATTGTCTAAATTAGGTAAACCTTCACCCATGAGTAACAATCCGTATCGCGAAGACAGGGAAGCATTGAAAGAGTTGATTATTCAATATCAGCATCTTAAACATGGTAGAAGTCACCCATATTTAGAAGAAGAGGCGTTTGAACGCATCATTGATTATTATGATGAAAAGGACGATTTGCCGGAAGCGATGGAGGCAGCAGACCTTGGTTTGGAACAGTTCCCTTATTCAGCGAGTCTGATGATAAAGAAGGCAGATTTGTTGTTGGCAACCCGAAAATACAAGGAAGCACTCAGTTTATTAGAAACAGCAGCCCTTTTTGACAGCACAGATCTGAATCTGTTTATCTTAAAGACAGATGCCTACCTAGCTTTGGATCAACCGGCCAAAGCAGCCGAGTTACTAGAATCAGCATTACAGTTATTTGAAGGGGAAGAAAGACTTGACTTATTGTTTGAATTGGCAGATGTTTATGATGATTATGAAGAATTTGATAAGGTTTTTGATTGTCTTCAACTTATTTTAGAACAGGATCCCAATAACGAAGAAGCATTGTATAAAATCTGTTTCTGGACAGATTTTACGGGAAGGAATGAAGAAAGCATCAAATTACATCAGACCATTATTGAAGAAAATCCCTTCAGTGAACTTGCTTGGTTTAACCTGGCAGCGGCCTTTCAGGGGTTAAAGCTCTACGAAAAAGCCATTGATGCCTATCAGTATGCTGTAGCAATTGATGAGAAATTTGACTATGCATACCGGAATATGGGGGATGCTTTTCTTCGCTTGCGCAAATACAAGGAGGCCATTGAAGTTCTGGAAAAAGTCTTAGAATTAAGCCGCCCCGAAGATGTAATTTATGAAGCCATTGGTCATTGTTATCATCGCATGGGTAAATATGCACAGGCAAGGTTTAATTATAAAAAAGCTGTTCACCTGAATGCGGGAGACAGTAAACTCCACTACAAAATTGCAGTAACCTATATGCTGGAAGAGCAGTGGCAGGCCGCGGCAAAACAACTGGAGAATGCCATGCGCATGAACCGAACCCTTCCTGAATACAATCTCGCGATGGGAGAGTGCATGATGAATCTGGGTAAATTCAAAGATGCCATCATTTATTTTGGGACTGCTGTTAAGCACAAGAGTAAGTCTGTTGCGGGCTGGGAAGCTTTACTCAGGTGTCTGATTAATGCGGACATGATGGAAGAAGCTTATGAACAATGCATTGCTGCGTTTATGGCCACCGGAGAAAAACCTGTCTTTTATTATTATGCAACAGCCATTTTACTCGAGTTGGGAAGAACCAAGGAAGCATTGCTAAAACTGGAAGCTGGCATGGAGAAATCCCCCAAACTGCTCAAAAAGTTACTGGAATTAAATCCTTCTGTATTACAAAACAACCAGATTGTAGACATTGTAGCCAGGTACAAGAAAGGAAAGAAAATATAAATATGTATTTTTGTTGTTCAACAATGATCTCCGAATGAACTACAGACTTACACAAATTCCAGAACGCACAAAGCAACCCAGAACTTCAGGCTTAACCATGGTGATGGATAAAGGGTTAAGCATCAATCAGGTTAAAGATTTTTTAAGTGTAGCTGGTCCTCATGTAGACATTGTTAAGCTTGGATTTGGAACCTCATTTGTTACGCCTAACCTAAAGGAAAAATTAGCCGTTTACCGAGAAGCCAATATGCCTGTTTATTTTGGCGGGACCTTGTTCGAAGCATTCTTAATTAGGAATCAGTTTGATGATTATGTAGAAATATGTAAAGAATATGGAGTTAGCTATATTGAAGTGTCGGATGGTTCCATTACCATTCCTCATGCCGAGAAATGCGGATATATTGAAAAGTTAACTCAATATGCTACTGTATTGAGTGAAGTGGGCAGCAAGGATGCTGCTCATATTATTCCTCCTTATAAATGGATTGAATTAATGCGTGCTGAATTGGAAGCAGGTTCTTCTTACGTAATTGCGGAAGCGCGTGAAGCAGGTAATGTAGGCATCTACAGAGGAAGTGGTGAAGTTAGAGAGGGGTTGGTACAGGAAATTCTTACCCAGATACCTGCCGATAAAATAATCTGGGAAGCGCCACAAAAAGCACAGCAATTGTATTTCCTTGAGTTAATTGGCTGCAATGTAAATCTGGGTAATATAGCACCCAATGAAGTTTTGCCGTTGGAAGCCATGCGTATTGGCCTGAGAGGGGATACATTTCATCTTTACCTGGACAAAGCCTAGTATGCAACTTTATGGATTATTGGGATATCCGTTAACCCATTCATTTTCGCAGCGTTATTTTACGGAGAAATTCAGTCAATTGGGATTGACAGCATTTTATTATCAGAATTTTGCTATTCCATCCATTGAGCAGTTCCCTCAGTTGTTAGTAGACAACCCTTTTTTAAATGGATTCAATGTAACCATTCCTTATAAAAAACAAATCATTCCTTTCTTACATGAAATGAACGAAGCAGTTAGGGAAATGGGTGCTTGTAATTGTGTGCATATTAAAAATGGGAAACTTAATGGATTTAATACAGATATCATTGGTTTTGAACAATCCCTGCTGCCTTTTTTAAAACCGTCTCATACCAATGCTTTGATTCTGGGTACAGGGGGAGCGGCTGCAGCAGTAGCTTATGTACTGCGAAAGCTTCAGATCTCCTACTTGTTTGTTTCCAGAAATACGGATAACCAAACCATTCAATACAACCAGGTAGATGCAGAACTTCTAAAAAAATATACCTTAATCATTAATACCAGTCCTGTTGGTCAATTTCCTGATATAGCTGCTGCGCCAGCTATTCCATATAAAGCTTTGGGACTCCATCACCATTTATTTGATTTGATTTACAATCCAGAAACAACCCGGTTTATGGAGTTGGGGATGCAACAAGGGGCTACTGTGCAGAATGGCTATGAAATGCTTGTATTACAGGCTGAAGAAAGTTGGCGTATTTGGAATAGTTAGTAAAACATTGGATAATTGCATTCTATCGCTTTAATGTAAAACAGCGATGATTTTATCGGTCATCGAAACTTTTTTGCCAATTTGGTAATCAAAAAGCATCATGCCTGTTTTAGCTCTCACTGCCAAAATTTCTTCCCCGTTTTTTTGAATGGTTACTTTGTAATACAGGTCAAATCCCATTTTATCAAAGTCAGTTGCAACGATTTCAATCTTTATTTGATCTAGATGGTTCATTTCTTTTTTGTATTCCACCATTGCATCAGCCATAATCAATCCATAACTTTCAACCTGTAATTCAGCATAACCACGGGATTGTAAAAATTGTTGTCTTGCTTCCTGCAACAGAGATAAGACAGTATCATTTCCTACGTGTCCGCCATAGTTTAAGTCGGTCACTCTGATTTGAAGATGAGTGGAGAAGCTGAAATGTTCTGGCAAATTAATTTTGATGCGATTCATATACAATTAGATGATTCCATTTTTATGGAAAAAATTAAGCAACTGTTGCATGGCTTTTTTTCTGTGACTGTATTGGTTTTTTTCGTCCATGTTCATTTCTGCAAATGTTTTATCTGAGCCATCCGGAATAAAAACCGGGTCGTATCCAAATCCCGATAAGCCTTTGGCCTGATGGGTAATTTGGCCCTTACAGATTCCTTCAAACAGGTATTGCTGGTTGTTCCAGATTAAAGAAATAACAGTCCGGAATTGTGCAGATTTATTGGTGTGGGGTAACAGATTGTTCAAAAGTAAATCAATGTTCATCTGAAAGTCTCTGTTATCTCCGGCATATCTAGCACTCTTAACACCAGGTGCACCATTGAGTGCTTCTACTTCCAATCCGGTGTCTTCACTAAAACAATTTTTACCCGTTAACTGGTGAATAACATTTGATTTTTCACTGGCGTTATCTTCAAGGGTTTCATGCGGCTCCGGTATGTCAATGAGAATCCCGGCTTCTTCCAAAGACAGAATATTCAGCTGATTGCCGGTAACTGCTTTTATCTCTTTTACTTTATTTGCATTGTTGGTTGCAAAAATTATTTCAGTAGGCATAGTTGGTTAAATATTGAAAAGCGTTTTTAAACTAACCCAAAGTTTTGTTTTCTCTAATTTGGATTTAGCGCTGTCTGCGGTAAAACTGGCAAATACAGGGGCAGCCAGAAATTTACACTGATCGTATTGCTGAATCTGATAATCGGGTATAATAAAGGGAAGTTGAATATCACTTGTTTTAACACCAAAGAAAATACAGGTAGAAGGAGATAATTCTTTTTTGATTTCCGGATACAGAGCAAGGTATCGTGCAGTGTTGATTACTGCAACATCTCCCATATTTAATTTACAGGCGCCCAGTATTTTGGTTAGAAAATCCAGATTGGCGTCATTCAAGAAAACTGCATCTAGTTCCTGAACCAGAATGGTTATTTTTTTCGCATTTTTACCCAGGTACCAGTTTTCAGGTCTTTCTTTTAGCGGCAATTGTTGCGTTGGTACAGATAGTTCATCTGTTAAAGTTGTGGAAATATTAGGACTGATTTCTACTGGATCGCTTGTAGCTTTTTCCTCTTTCGTTATCTCTGTGAAAGCTGACTGGTTCTGCTCTGGTTGGGGTTTTGCGGAGTCCGTATCAACAATAACCAGACTGTTTGGATATAGTTGCGCCAGCACAAAATCGGGTAAGTGTTCAGCCATGGTTACGCTGTTTGAATATTAACATTTGTTAGTTTTTTATTTTTTTTGTTTCTTTGCGCCAAATATAAAACTATGAACGCAGTACTGGACATAAACATTAAGAGAACCGAAAAGTCTAAGTTGGATACGATCAGTTTGGAAAATATTCCTTTCGGCAGGGTGTTTACCGATCATATGTTGGTTGCTGATTACAGTAATGGAGTGTGGAAGAATGTTGAAATAAGACCTTACGAAGCTTTGTCAATGGATCCTTCGTTGGCTGCCATACATTATGGTCAGTCTATTTTTGAGGGGATTAAAGCTTATAAAAATGAAGCAGGGGAAGCTGCTATTTTCAGACCGTATGAAAATTTCAAGCGTTTCAACATATCTGCAACCAGAATGCAAATGCCAACCGTTCCTGAAGAAATTTTTATTGATGGAATGAAGGAGCTAGTAAAGTTGGATCGAAACTGGATTCCATCCATGCCAGATCATTCTCTTTATATCAGACCTTTTATGTTTGCTTCTGATGCAGTGTTGGGAGTGAAACCTTCGGATTCTTATAAGTTTATGATTATCCTGAGCCCTACTGGTCCGTATTTCAGTACGCCCATGCGTATTTTTGTGGAAGAAAAATATACACGTGCAGTAACAGGTGGAGTAGGATTCTCCAAGAATGCTGGTAACTATGGATCCAGCATGTATCCAACCAATCTAGCAAAAGAAATGGGATATGATCAGGTACTATGGACTGATGCTTTTGAACATAAGTATTTGCAAGAAGTGGGTATGATGAATGTATTTTTCATAATTGGTAATCAGGCTATAACTCCATCTTTGGAAGAGGGAACTATTTTGGCTGGTATTACCAGAATGAGTGCCCTTACTATATTGGAAGAGATGGGACTGGAAGTGGTAGAAAGAAAAATCACCATTGACGAATTGATGGAAGCTTATAAAGCCGGTCAGTTAAGAGAAGTATTTGGTGCAGGAACAGCGGCAACCATTTCTTTGATAAAAGAGCTTCGTTATAAAGATGAATCCATGTTCTTTGATACGGAAAAATGGACGATTGCTCCAACATTGAAACAGCGATTAAATGAAATCCGTCAGGGAAAAACAGAAGATAAATACGGATGGATGCTACCAGTTTAATTTTGTTACAGGAGAGATAAAAACTGAAAGCCCCGGAATTTCCCGGGGCTTTTTTATGCATGATCGTTTTTGAAAATGACAAGGTTTTGATTTTTTACATATCGCCTGCACCTGATTTATTGCTTAAAGAATGGAATGTTCTGTTGATGACTTCCGCTGGTTACCTGCAGCAGATATTGGCCATTGGTCAGGTTACTTATGGGAATGCGGATGAATCCCTGTTGTATGGTCCCAGCAACAATCGTTTTCAGAAGCGTTCCCTCCATATTATAAATGCGCAATACACTGTTTCCTGGCACTGCAGCGTTAATGATAACATTCATTTCAGAACTTGAAGGGTTGGGATAGATTTTAACCGTTAGTTGATTGGTCAGGGGTATTATTGCTTTTGGTGCCCATTTGGCAATATAGAAACGGGTTGGACTTCTGCTTGCAGAATCATTGTTAATACTGAATGCTAAGCTGCTGTCTTTTTGTAAGTTTAGTTGCCGGCTGGTGTAGTTATCGTATAGAACTAGTTTTGGCTGAACTGGCATGAATGCATTTTCTGTTTTTAAAATGTAATTTCCGTTTTCGAGATTGGAAAGCTCAAGTTGGATAAATGACTGTTCACTAAATACGCGACTGTCTATAGCCAGTTTCTTGTTATCAGCAGACCTGCTGTAAAAGTTAATGCCCGGGTTCAACAATTTTACTGCATCATACATTTCTTTATTATTTCTAGCTCCAGGTTGTTCACGAATAATCAATCTGTCTTGCAGTGTATTATTCTGTAGTAAGTCTAGCTGTACATAGTATCCTGTTTTTTCATCGTAGTCAGCAATCTCACCTTTGCTCCAGATATTTGATTTTGCTGCTTCCGTAAAAAGCAGTTCTTTGTTTTTTGCGCTATCAGCATAAAGAATCAAACTGGCATAAGGGTCCAGTATTTGTTCCTGATTCATTGGAAGTGTACTATATCCTCCAGATTTTCCTAGCTGCGGATTCCAAATGTATTTGTAATTACTCATTCCTGTACCCGTTACAATTTTACTTGAATATACAGGGCTTAAATAAGGGTTGATTATCTGGTAAAATCCATTCCCACCTGTGCCAAGCGGATAATTATAATTTCCTGTAACGGGCTGACCTTTCAGATAATCAGGCCATTTACTTCTGTTTGTTGTATCCTCAATTGTAATACGGACAACATGTTTAGGTTGCCATATTCCTTTTGTACTATCAAGAAACAGCGATTGCCATCCTGCTTCAATGGATGAACTGTCTGTAAGTTTAGTGGTACTGACTACATGCATATTCGGAACAGGAATCCATTGATTTATGTTGACACTGTCAGTAAATGGATGTCCTGCCATATATATGCCAGCTGGTTTTTGTTTAAAGATATTTTCATTGAATATTTTTCCAATGATGGCAGATTCCTGAGCTGCTGCCTGTATAATTGCAGCACTTTTGAAATACAATTGTTCATTGGTTTTGAGTGTTCCCGATTTCAACTGTAAATACTGATAAATCAGGACGCTGTCAGTGATACTTGCGCCCGAAAAATTATTCAATATGAGTCCTCCGATAGCTCTTTGTTTAAAGGGAAATCCTGAAATACTTTGAGTTGTATTTCCTTTCCATTCAATATTGCCAGACATGGCATGAATACTATTGCTGTCTGCTTGAATAAAACCATAAATGGCCAATGAACCTGTAATACGAAGGGAAGCGTTTTCTGTTACGATTAAATTTCTGATAGCATGGGTTAGAGTGAGTGTCGGTTGCCAGACAGCGGATGATTGTAGCGTTACAGTTGCATTTTCATCGGGTAATGAATTGTTGCACCAGTTGCCTGCATTGTGCCAGTTGCTATCTATCAGTCCTATCCAACTTTCAGCGGTCAGAAAAATATTTTTAATGCTGCTTGCCGATCCATTGCTTACTTTAATGCTCAGCGTATCAGTTTTGTTAACTTTCTCGGATGTAAATTTCCAGGATTGAGGTTGTAAAGTCCCGCCTGTACTGTACATAATTACCGAAGTCTGGTTGCTCTTCCAGAAACTAGGTTGTCTGATAATTTGCCATTGCAAGATCTCGCCATTCAGGCTACTGTCTGTAGCAAGCAGATTAGCTATATCAATACTGTCTCTGTTGTTGCATTGTTTCAGTAATGTATCTGCAGGATATTTGAATTGTACAGAACCTGCATTGATACGTAACCTTTTTAAGTTTGTGGAATCCAGATTGATTATCGCCGGGTTTTCAGCCCTGTCTTTTATAAGTGGAAATTGTTGCGCAGCATCGTTTGAGAAGCTAATACCATCGGCGTCCTTATCACTGCTAGTAATTTTGTATTTGAAAAAAAGTTCCTGGGATTGATTTCCATGACTATATACTGCTTGTTTTATCTGGCTACCTATTTTAATGGGAATGGATTGACTGCTTTGTAACGGATCTATATGAACCAACTCGTTAAACCCTAACTTCAGAATCAATGTATCACCTGTTTTTAAAATTGACGCTTCATTGGTAATTGTATTGATATGTGTGGGATTTATTTTATCTACTAATTGCGTATCAATACTGAAAAAGGGGAGGCCAGAAAGTCCTGGAATTAAGTTGTTGTTATTGCTGATACCTAAAACCATTTTTCCCTCACCCGTACCTGTATATACTTTTATGAAATAATCGTTTCCATTGCCATTTACTGCTGTGATTGAAGTATTAATGAGGCCCTGCGTCTGCAATGCAAAATTGGAAATACTTAATCCTGTAATATCACTACTGGCTTTAAATGCATAGCTGATAGTATCTGCATTAGTTATTTTACTAGCCATAGAATATAAACTGTCTATGTATACCTGATTGCTTACCGTTACTAAAGTGTCTGCACGAAAACTAAAATCATCAATCGCCATTAAGTCATCGCTTCCGTTTTCATCCATGTCATCCCATTGTATAATCAGTTGTTCTCCTGGTTTCCAATTAATTCCTGCAATGGTAAAAGGGATGATTCTCTGGTTTTCAGGACTGTTACCATTTAAACTTCCCCCGCCAGTACTGTTTATTATTGAGCTAAAGTTGAGTGAAGGGGCCAGGGTTAGTTGGGGAGGATTGATCTGAGAAAACTTACCTGTTGCCAGTTTGCCTGTCCAGGTATTCACGTTGCCAGATCCTCCTTTACGCCATTGTTCTGCCGTGAACGATCCGGTAACCGTTTGCAGGGTCTTGCCTGTTTCGTTAGTTATAATCAATCCAATTGAATAGACTCCTGTACCAGCACTTAATGTGCCCAGCGCCCTGTCTGAAGCTGTATTTCCCACGCTGTATACCCCTGCAGATGTAGCTGTTCCGCTGCCAATCGTAAAAAGGGCATTTGCCCCTGTTCCGGATCGGTGAATCAGTTCCCATCCCGACATTCCGGTAAATCCTAAAGGGGACAACCCAAGGGCATATGGCCCCTTTCCTGAAAGAAGAAACGTTCCCGAACCTGGGAGGGAGTTAAAATTTTGTTCCAGTTTATCTCCCACCTGAAAGTAAACCAGTGGATGGGATGTTTGAGCAAATAGTACCGGTTCTGTTGCCGTAAACAGTAACAGAAGTACAATGAAATATGGCCTCATAACTTAGGCTGGGGGCTTTGCGGGGCTACTTTGTAAAGCAAGCATATATTTGTTTTACAAACAACAGGGGGATGAAAATTGGGCTAAATCCCTTTTTTTTGCCCGTAGAAATACTTTTTTTTGGAAAACATTTTGGATTCTCATTTAGAGCCATTACCTTTGCCGTCCGAAATTTTAAATGGTTTATAATGCCTACAATACAACAATTAGTTAGAAAAGGCCGCGAAATTATCAGGGCTAAGAGTAAGTCTAGAGCTTTGGATGCATGTCCTCAGCGTCGTGGTGTATGTACTCGTGTATATACTACTACTCCTAAAAAACCAAACTCTGCTTTGCGTAAAGTAGCGAAAGTGCGTTTGACCAATAAAGTTGAGGTTATCGCCTATATTCCGGGTGAAGGCCACAACCTACAGGAGCACTCTATTGTATTAATCCGTGGTGGTCGTGTTAAGGACTTACCGGGTGTACGTTACCATATCGTTCGTGGTAGCTTGGATACTGCTGGTGTTAAAGACCGTAAGCAGAGCCGTTCCAAGTACGGTACCAAGAAAGAAAAAGCTAAGAAATAGTTTTATTCACTATAGTGACTGAGTAAAGTTTTAATACTTGAAGACCTTCAGTCCTTTTTAAAAATTAAACAATGCGTAAAGCACAAGCCAAAAAATTACCCTTAGCGCCAGATGGTCGCTTCAACGACAAATTGGTAACCCGCTTCATCAACAACCTGATGTGGGATGGTAAAAAAAGTACTGCCATCAACATTTTTTATGATGCAGTTGATAAAATAACAAAAACTACTGGTGAAGATGGATACGAGGTATGGAAAAAAGCCATTGCCAATGTAACTCCTGCTGTAGAAGTAAGAAGCCGCAGAATTGGTGGTGCTACTTTCCAGATTCCTTCTGAAGTTCGCCCTGACCGTAAAATCTCTTTGAGCATGAAGTGGTTAATCCGCTACAGCCGCGAAAGAAACGGTCGTACAATGGCAGATAAATTGTCAAATGAAATTATGGCAGCTGCTAAAGGTGAAGGTGCTGCTTTCAAAAAGAAAGAAGATACGCATCGTATGGCTGAAGCCAACAAGGCATTCTCACACTTTAAAGTGTAAGCATATAAAATTTCTGAAAGCCCTGGATTTATCCGGGGCTTTTTTGTTTTTGGAGCTTCCGATCTTTTACCACTTTCTGTTTGTTTAATATCCGGTTGCTCCGCAGATCTATACTTTACCCGGCAGACCGAATGATGTAATTGTTCAATATTTTATCCCCAAAACAAATAAATGGGCCTGAACCCTTTGTTGGTTCGGGATTATCTGTACCTTTGCGGCCTCTAAAAAAATAAGAATACTATATGGCTGATTTGAAATTTCAACGAAACTTTGGTATTGCCGCTCACATTGATGCCGGTAAAACCACTACCACCGAGCGTATTTTGCGCTACACTGGTATGATCCACAAGATTGGTGAAGTACACGATGGTGGTGCTACTACCGACTGGATGGAGCAGGAAAAGGAAAGAGGTATTACGATTACCTCTGCAGCAGTAAGCTGTCAGTGGAATTTCCCTACTGTATTGGGAAAGTCTACTCCTGAAACCAAGTCTTATTATTTCAACATCATCGATACTCCCGGACACGTGGACTTTACTGTAGAAGTAGAGCGTTCTATGCGTGTATTGGATGGTTTGATTGCATTGTTCTCTGCAGTAGATGGTGTAGAGCCTCAGTCTGAAACCGTTTGGCGTCAAGCGAATCGTTATAAAGTACCTCGTATTGGTTTCGTAAATAAAATGGACCGTGCTGGTGCAGATTTCTTAAACGTGGTTAACCAGGTGAAAGAAATGTTAGGTGCAAAAGCAGTTCCGTTGCAGTTGCCAATTGGTGCTGAAGATAATTTTAAAGGGGTTGTTGACCTTATTAAAATGAAGGGTATTGTATGGCATGCTGAAACAGAGGGAATGACTTTTGATGAAATTGATGTTCCAGCTGATATGATGGAAGATGTGATGCATTGGAGACAAAACCTGATTGAAGCAGTTGCTGAATACGATGACAACTTAATGGAGAAATTCTTTGATAATCCTGATTCAATTTCTGAAGCAGAAGTTCACGAAGCCATCCGTAAAGCTTGTATTGATTTGAGCATTGTTCCAATGATGTGTGGCTCTTCATTCAAAAATAAAGGTGTACAAACTGCTTTAGATGCGGTTTGTCGTTACCTGCCTTCTCCAGTGGATATTGAAGATACAGTAGGTACCGATCCTGATACAGGTGCTACTATCACTAGAAAGCCTAGCGCTAAAGAACCATTCTCTGCATTGGCTTTCAAAATCATGACAGATCCTTTCGTAGGTCGTCTTGCATTCTTCCGTTGCTACTCTGGTCACTTGGATGCAGGTTCTTATGTATTGAACGTAAGAAGCGGTAAGAAAGAGCGAATCAGCCGTATCATGAAGATGTTTGCAAACAAGCAAAACCCAATTGACTTCATTGAAGCTGGTGATATTGGTGCTGCTGTTGGTTTCAAAGAAATTAAAACAGGAGATACCCTTTGTGATGAAAACCATCCAATCACTTTGGAAAACATGTTCATTCCTGAACCGGTAATTGCTATTGCAGTTGAACCTAAGACTCAGGCTGACGTTGACAAAATGGGTATGGCTATTGCAAAATTAGTAGAAGAAGATCCTACCTTACGTGTAAATACAGATGAAGATACAGGTCAGACCATCCTTCGTGGTATGGGTGAATTGCACCTTGAAATCATCATTGACCGTATGCGTCGTGAATTTAAAGTAGAAGTTAACCAGGGCGCTCCTCAGGTGGCTTACAAAGAGTCTTTCGGAACTACTATCCAGCACAGAGAAGTATTGAAGAAGCAGTCTGGTGGTCGTGGTAAATTCGCTGATATTCAGTTTGAAATTGGACCAGCTGATGAAGAGTGGTTAGCAGCAAATGAAGGAAAGAGCTTCCAGTTTGTAAATGACTTATTTGGTGGATCTATCCCTAAGGAATTTGTTCCTGCAATCATAAAAGGTTTTGAAACTGCAATGAGTTCTGGTGTGTTGGCAGGTTACCCTGTAAACAACATGAAGATCCGCGTATTCGATGGTAGCTACCACGATGTGGATTCTGATGCCATGAGCTTTGAATTGTGTGCAAAGTCTGGTTTCCGTGAAGCGGGACGTAAGGCTAAGCCTACTTTGTTAGAGCCTATCATGAAAGTGGAAGTATTAACTCCAGATCAGTACATGGGTGATGTTACCGGAGACTTGAACCGTCGTCGTGGTATGCTGGAAGGTATGGACAGCCGTGCCAACCTACAGGTTATCAAAGCTAAAGTTCCATTGAGCGAAATGTTTGGTTATGTAACTCAGTTGCGTTCATTGAGCTCTGGTCGTGCAACTTCTACCATGGAGTTCTCTCATTACAACCCAGCACCAAATAACGTTGCTGAAGAAGTAATGGCAAAGAACAAGGGTAAGGTTAAGAGCGATGATTAATATCATCTAGTATAAAATATAATTGACTTGTAATATGCGCCCCGATTTTAATCGGGGCGTTTTTTATAAAATGACGGAGGGGAAAAGGGTAGGAGCGGTTTTTTTTTTGAAAGATGGAAGCGCTTGTTTTCGTATTATATATTCAAATAAAATTTAATACTACCGCATATTTTGTGGAAAACCGCCGTTTTGGTAAAAAATTAAAAAATAAATCCACAAAAAAGGCGAAAAAAAACATAAAAAACTTGTCTGTTCAATTACAGCTCCTTACCTTTGCAACCCCAACGTAAAAATTGGTTTTTGACTATGTCTCAGCGAATCAGAATCAAATTACAATCATACGATCACAATCTTGTAGATAAATCTGCAGAGAAGATCGTTAAGACAGTACGTAGTACAGGTGCAGTAGTAACAGGTCCAATTCCTTTGCCTACTCACAAGAAAATTTTCACTGTATTGCGTTCACCACACGTTAATAAGAAGAGCCGTGAGCAGTTCCAGTTAGCTACGCACAAGCGTCTAATGGATATCTACACTTCTTCTTCAAGAACAGTAGATGCGTTGAGCAAATTGGATTTGCCATCTGGTGTTGAGGTTGAAATTAAAGCTTGATAATACAAGCCGCTGTCTGAAAGCAGGCAGCATTAGTTCTTACTAAATATATTATCTGCCAATCAGCTCAACACTGAGAAAGCAGCTCTGATCAAAAAAATAAATCATCAGCTTTACAATGAAGCTGGTGCATAACATATAAACAGGCCCTTCGAGGTTTGTTTACTACCGGTACTTCCCCTTCCAGTTTAATACTGGAAAACAAAGGAAAAGGTCGGTAGCAAACTAGGATTGAATCCCGCTTCATCGGTGGGATGTCCTCATAACCGAGCGGGGCATAAACCGCAAAACGATGAAAGGAATTATTGGAAAAAAAATCGGCATGACCAGCATCTTCGCCGCTGATGGTAAGCAAACAGCTTGTACCATCGTTGAAGTTGCTCCGAATACCGTAACTCAAATCAAGACGCAGGAAACTGATGGTTATTCTGCAGTACAATTAGCATTCGAAGACAAGAAAGAAAAGCACGCTACAAAAGCCGAAATCAATCACTTCGCAAAGGCTCAGACTCCAGCCAAGAAATTCGTTAAGGAATTTCGCAACTACTCAATAGAAAAGAATTTAGGTGAAACGGTAACAGTTGACATCTTCTCTGAAGGTGATACTGTTGAAGTTGTTGGAACCACAAAAGGTAAAGGTTTCCAGGGTGTTGTAAAGCGCCATGGTTTCTCTGGTGTGGGTGAAGCATCGCATGGTCAGCACGATCGTCAGCGTGCTCCAGGTTCTATCGGTGGATCTTCTTATCCTTCTCGTGTATTCAAGGGTATGAGAATGGCCGGTCGTATGGGTGGAGACCGTGTTAAAATGAAAGGTTTGAAAGTAGTTAAAATATTTTCAGAAAAGAACTATATCCTGATCAGTGGATCTGTTCCAGGTCATAACGGTTCTATCGTTTTAATTCAGAAATAATCACCCTGTTTAATTGACAGATTAATTGAAAGATCATGCAAGTAGATGTATTAGATATAAAAGGACAGAAAACCGGTAGAACGGTTGAATTACCACAGGAAATCTTTGGTATTGAACCTAATGACCACGTTATCTATCTAGCTGTTAAGCAATACTTAGCCGCTCGTCGTTCTGGAACGCACAAGGTTAAAACCCGTGCAGAAGTTCACGGTGCAAGCCGCAAGTTGCACAAGCAAAAAGGAACCGGTGGTTCTCGTAAAGGTAATATCCGTAACCCTTTATACAAGGGTGGTGGTACCATCTTTGGACCAAAACCTCACGCTTACGATTTCAAATTGAACCGTAAAGTGAAGGATTTGGCTAAGATTTCTGCCTTAAGCTACAAAGCAAAAGAAAGTGCTATCGTAGTTGTAGAAGAAATTAAAATGGATGCTCCTAAAACCAAGCAATTGGTAGACATCATGGGTAACTTGAAAGTTGCTGATAAAAAAGCACTAATTGTTTTACCTGAGTACAACGATAATCTGTACCTAAGTTCTCGTAACGTTCCAAATGTTGGCAGCACTTTGTTAGCTGACATCAACACTTACGATATCATGAATGCAGATGTATTAGTAATAACAGAGAACACTGTGAAAATCTTCAACGAAGAAGAAGCAGCAGCTTAATTTAAGTAACGTTTCAATCATACAAAATGAGACAGTCAGAAATTTTAATAAAGCCTATATTAACCGAAAAAGCAAACGCTCAGCAGGATTCGCTAAGAAAGTATGCTTTCAAGGTAAACCGTAAGGCAAACAAGTTGGAGATCAAGAAAGCTATTGAAGATTTCTATGGTGTAAACGTAGTAGATGTTAACACTGCAGTAGCTCCAGGAAAAAATAAAGCCCGTTACACAAAAGCTGGTTTTATTCAGGGTATGAAGTCTGCTTACAAGAAAGCTTATGTTACTGTAGCAGAAGGTGAAACAATTGATCTTTACGCAAATATTTAATTTATAGCAGCGGAGCTGAGAATTCCGCACAAAAAAATAAACAATGGCACTAAAAAAGTACAAACCAATCACAGCAGGAACTCGTTGGAGAATTGGAAATGCTTATGCTGAGATTACTACTAATAAGCCTGAGAAGAGCTTGTTAGAGCCTCAAAAAAGCACTGCTGGCCGTAACTCTCAGGGTCGTAGAGTTATGCGTTACATGGGTGGTGGAAACAAGCACCACTACCGTATCATAGATTTTAAGCGTAATAAAAGAGATATTGCTGCTACAGTAGTATCTGTAGAATACGATCCAAACCGTACTGCATTTATTGCATTGGTTCAATATACTGATGGTGAAAAGCGCTACATTATTGCTCCTCAAGGTATTCAGGTTGGACAGACAGTAATTGCAGGTGATGCAGTTGCTCCTGAAGTTGGAAACGCATTGGCTATGAAAAATATGCCTTTGGGTACCATCATCCACAACATTGAATTACAACCTGGACAGGGTGGTAAAATGGTAAGAAGTGCTGGTGCTTCTGCTCAGTTAGCCAATAAGGAAGAAAAATACGCTGTATTGAAAATGCCTTCTGGTGAATTGAGAAAAGTATTAATTAACTGTTACGCAACTGTTGGTGTTGTTTCTAATAGCGACCATAACCTTGAAACCGCTGGTAAAGCTGGTAAGAATCGTTGGAAGGGTATCCGTCCACGCGTAAGAGGTGTTGCGATGAACCCTGTAGATCACCCGATGGGTGGTGGTGAAGGTAGAGCTTCCGGAGGTCATCCTCGTAGCAGAACCGGTAAATACGCAAAAGGTGAGAAAACTCGTACCAGAGGAAAAGGAAGCGATAAGTTAATCATCCAGCGCAGAAACGGTAAAAAACTGGCTAAATAATTTAACCAGAAGAAATAATTAAAATAACTAATAGACCAGTAAACTCAAATAATTATGGGTCGTTCGATTAAAAAAGGTCCTTACGTAGATGCTAACCTAGAAGGTAAAGTAGTTGCGATTAACGACGGTAAAGTAAAGAGAAACGTTATCAAAACATGGAGTCGTCGCAGCACTATCACACCTGATTTTGTTGGACATACTTTCGCCGTTCATAACGGAAATAAGTTTATCCCTGTTTACGTAACAGAATTCATGGTAGGTCATAAACTAGGTGAATTTGCTCCTACCAGAAACTTTAGAGGACACGCAGGAACTAAAAAATAACTGTAAGGGTTAATCCCCATACATCAAACAAAAAAAGAAATGGAAGCAGTAGCTAAACTGAACAATTATCCAACAGGTCCGCGTAAAATGCGCCTGTTAGCCGATGTGATCCGTGGAATGGAAGTGGAAAAAGCACTTGCTATTCTGGAGCATCACCCTCAGCACAATGCCACTCCATTGGCAAAGTTGTTGAAGAGCGCTATCAGTAACTGGGAGCAAAAAAACAGCGGATCAAATGCTGCAGACAGCAGTCTGATTGTAAAGACCGTATTCGTTGACGGCGGTAGAGTATTAAAGCGTATGCGTCCTGCACCACAAGGTCGTGGCTACAAAGTACGTAAGCGCAGCAACCATGTAACATTAATCGTAGATTCTAAAAACTAATTAGTAAAACCATTATATGGGTCAGAAAGCAAATCCAATTGGTAACAGGTTAGGCATCATCCGCGGATGGGACAGTAACTGGTATGGTAGTAAGAAAGACTATGCATCCAAACTGATCGAAGATCATAAGATCCGTACCTACCTAAGTGCCCGTATCAACAAAGGTGGAATCGCAAAAATCGTTATCGAGCGTACGCTTGGTAAATTGATTGTAACTATTCATACTTCTAAGCCAGGTATTATCATCGGTAAAGGTGGTAACGAGGTTGATCGTATCAAAGAAGAATTGAAGAAGTTAACCGGTAAAGACGATGTTCAAATCAATATTTTGGAAATCCGTCGTCCTGAACTGGATGCCACTATCGTAGGAGATACAATCGCTCGTCAGATTGAAAATCGTATCAACTTCAAACGTGCTACCAAAATGGCTATCGCCTCTACTTTACGTATGGGTGCGGAAGGTATCAAGGTAAAATTAAGTGGTCGTTTGGGTGGCGCTGAAATTGCACGTAGCGAAGAATTCAAACAAGGTCGTACTCCATTACATACTTTCCGTATGGATATTGATTATGCCAATGTATTTGCTCAGACTGTATATGGTAAAATCGGTATCAAAGTATGGATCTGTAAAGGTGAAGTATTAGGAAAGCGTGAATTGAATCCAAACTTTGTTGGTGGTAAGAACGATATGAGCGACAGAAGAGAAAGATCTGGATCTGATGAAAGAAGAGGCGGAGACAGAAGAGACGATAGAAGAGGTGGTGGAAGAGGAGAACGCAGAAACTAATAAGAATTAGTAATAATCATTACTAAAGTTTTAAATAACTACGAATACATTTCGTGGACCAAAAAACTAAAAAATGTTACAGCCGAAAAGAAGCAAACATAGGAAACAGCAGAAAGGACGCATTCGCGAAGTAGCTAAGCGTGGAACTGCTATATCATTTGGATCATTTGCCTTAAAAGCATTAGAACCCATTTGGTTAACCAACCGCCAAATTGAATCTGCCCGTCAGGCCATGACTCGTGCTATGAAGCGTGAGGGTAATGTATGGATCAGAGTATTCCCTGATAAAATCATCACTCATAAGCCTGCTGAAGTGAGAATGGGTAAGGGTAAAGGTAACCCTGAATACTGGGCTGCTGTTGTTGAGCCAGGACGTATCATCTTTGAATGCGATGGCGTTTCAGAAGCTGTAGCTAAAGAAGCGATGGGTCTTGCAGCACAAAAATTACCAATCGCAACCAAGTTCATCGTAAGAAGAGATTTGCAAGCATAACCAATAAAAGAAATTGCAATGGCTAATAAAAAAACATACGAATTCAACAAAAATCTAAAGGATCTAAGTGTATCAGATCTTAGAGCTAAAATCCAGGAAGACGAACTTCGTTTGAAGAAACTGGAATTTGCTCACGCTATCTCTCCACTAGAAAATCCAATGACTATTCGTGGACTTCGTAGAGACATCGCCCGTATCAAAACGGAATTGAAGAAAAAAGAAATGGGTATTTAAACCATAAATTAAACACAATGGCTGAAAGAAATTTGCGCAAAACAAGGACAGGGATCGTTACCAGCGATAAAATGGATAAAACCATCACTGTTGCGGTTGAAAGAAAAGTAAAACACCCTATCTACGGTAAGTTCGTAAAGAAAACTACCAAATTCCATGCTCATGATGAGAAAGGAGAGTGCACCATCGGTGATGTGGTAAAGATCATGGAAACTCGTCCGCTTAGTAAAACAAAGCGTTGGAGACTGGTTGAAATTGTAGAAAAAGCGAAATAACAATATTGATTTGAGATGCTTCTACCTCTACAGGTATACGTTTCTTAAATGTAAAATTTCAAACTAAATAAAATGATTCAGCAAGAAAGCAGGTTAAATGTAGCTGACAATAGTGGCGCTAAAGAAGTACTTTGTATCAAGGTACTAGGTAACAGCGGTCAGGATTATGCTAAAATCGGCGATAAAATTGTTGTTACGGTTAAAGACGCAATTCCTGCAGGTGGTGTTAAAAAAGGAACAGTATCTAAAGCAGTTATTGTTCGTACAAAAAACAAACTCCGCAGAAAAGATGGTTCTTACATTCGTTTTGATGACAACGCAGTTGTGTTGTTGAACAACTCTGATGAACCTCGCGGTACACGTATCTTTGGACCAGTAGCAAGAGAGTTGCGTGATAAGGGTTATATGAAAATTATTTCTCTTGCTCCTGAAGTATTATAAAAAAAGCTAAAAGCTAAATAAAATGAGTACAAGATTTAAGCCCAAATTCAACATCAAGAAAGGTGATACCGTAGTGGTTATTGCCGGTGATGACAAGGATTTGAAAAAGCCTCGCACAGTATTGGAAGTGATTATCGATAAAGGTCGTGTAGTTGTAGAAGGAGTGAATATCGTAACGAAGCACACCAAGCCATCTGCTCAAAATACCAAAGGTGGTATAGTAAAAGTAGAAGCTCCAATCAACATCAGTAATGTAATGTTGTGGGATGCTAAAAAAAGCGAGCCAACCAAAGTGAAGCGTACCCGTGAGAATGGTAAATTAATACGTGTATCTAAAAAATCTGGGGAGGTAATCAAATAATGAGTACAGAGAAATATACACCGAGATTAGCAGCTAAGTACACTAAAGAAGTGATACCTGCTCTTATGAAGAAGTTTGCTTACACAACTGTAATGCAAGCTCCTAAACTAGAAAAAATCTGTATCAACCGTGGTGTAAACGGTGCAGTTACAGATAAGAAACTAGTAGACATTGCAGTAGAAGAACTAAACATGATCACTGGTCAGAAAGCGGTTCCTACTATGTCTAAGAAAGACATTTCTAACTTCAAGTTACGTAAGGGAATGCCAATTGGTGCCCGCGTTACATTAAGAGGTGAAAAAATGTATGAATTCCTTGACAGATTGGTATCTGTTGCTTTACCACGTGTACGTGATTTCAAAGGAATCAGCGACAAAGCTTTTGACGGTAGAGGTAACTATACTTTAGGTGTTACTGAACAAATCATTTTCCCTGAAATTGATATTGATAAAGTAAATAAAATCACCGGATTGGATATCACTTTTGTTACAACAGCAAACACCAATGAAGAAGCTTATGAGCTTTTGAAAGAATTGGGTATGCCGTTTAAAGGAACCAAGAAAGATTAATTAAACTCAGAACAAAAAAATTATGGCAAAAGAATCAGTAAAAGCCAGACAAAGAAAGCGCGAGAAAATGGTAGCTCAGTATGCTGAAAAGCGTGCAGCCTTAAAAGCAGCAGGCGATTATGCAGCATTGGATCTACTACCTAAGAATGCTTCTCCGGTACGTTTAAAGAACCGTTGTCAGCTTACAGGAAGACCTAAAGGATACATGCGTTATTTTGGTCTGTCAAGGGTTATTTTCCGCGACATGGCTTTGAATGGCATGATTCCAGGCGTAAAGAAAGCAAGCTGGTAATCTACTCGCTGCTAAAACAAAATTTAGAACTGATATAATAAAAATAATATGGTAACTGATCCAATAGCAGACTTCTTAACTAGAATTCGTAATGCTCAGTTGGCTGGTCATAGACTGGTTGAAATTCCTGCTTCTAATTTAAAGAAGCGTTTAACAGAAATCTTGTACGATCAGGGTTATATTCTGAAGTATAAATTCGAAGACGATAACAAGCAAGGTCTTATTAAGATTGCGCTTAAGTACGATCCTGCTACCAAACAACCAGCAATTCGCTCTTTGGAAAGAGTAAGCCGTCCAGGTTTACGTCAGTATGCTAAGCCTGCTGAAATCAAAAGAGTAATCAATGGTCTGGGAGTTGCAATCTTAAGTACTTCTAAAGGAGTATTGACAGATAAGCAAGCAAAGGCTCAGAATGTGGGTGGTGAAGTATTGTGTTACATTTCTTAATCTAATGAGTTCCGACAATTAAGCTTCTTAGTCGTGGCTGAACACGGAACATTCATAATCATAAAATAAAAATCGACTATGTCTAGAATTGGTAAACAACCAGTAGCAGTTCCAGCAGGTGTAACCATCACCGTTGATGCTGAGAACGTTTTAACAGTAAAAGGTCCTAAAGGACAATTGTCTCAGGCAATTGACAGAGACATTACTGTTGTAATTGGAGAAGGTTCAGTTACCTTCACCAGACCTACAGATCAAATTCGTCACCGCGCAATGCACGGTTTATACCGTTCTTTGGTAAACAATATGGTGAAGGGTGTAACTGAAGGATTTAAAAAAGAATTAGAGTTAGTAGGGGTAGGTTTTAAAGCTGCCAATACCGGCAACCTTTTGGATCTTTCTTTAGGTTACTCTCACAATATCATTATTGAAATTCCAAGTGAATTGAAAGTTGCCACTAGCAACGAAAAGGGTCAGAACCCTAAAGTATTTCTTGAAGGAATTGACAAGCAATTGATTGGTCAGGTTGCTGCTAAATTAAGAAGCTTGCGTAAGCCTGAACCATACAAAGGAAAAGGTGTGAAATACGCTGGTGAAATCTTAAGAAGAAAAGCAGGTAAATCAGCAGGTAAATAATTAATCAAACAATCCCCCGGCCGAATCGGAGGTTTAAAATAAAAAACAATGGGTAAATTAATTCAAAGGCAAAAAATTAGATACCGCATCCGTAAGAAGGTTGCTGGTACAGCTGTAAAGCCACGCCTTTCTGTATTCAGAAGCAATGCCGAAATCTATGCACAATTAATTGATGATGATAATGGAGTTACTATAGCTGCTGCATCTTCAAGGGATAAAGACATCGCTGCTCAGAAAGTTACCAAGATTGAAAAAGCTAAAATGGTAGGTGCTGCAGTTGCAACTAAAGCTTTGGCTCTGGGTTTAACAAATTGTGTATTTGACAGAGGTGGAAATCTATATCATGGCCGTGTGAAGTCTGTTGCAGACGGAGCAAGAGAAGGTGGTCTGGTATTCTAATTACTAACATCAATTTAATCGCTCAATAAATGTCTAAAGTAAGCGTAAATAAAGTAAAAGCGGGTGGCGACATCGAATTAAAAGATAAGGTTGTTGCTATTAACCGTGTGGTAAAAACCACAAAAGGTGGCCGTACATTCAGTTTCTCTGCACTTGTTGTAGTTGGAAACGAAAATGGTATTGTAGGACAGGGTCTTGGTAAAGCAAAAGAAGTACAGGAAGCTATTGCTAAAGGTATTGAAGATGCAAAAAAGAACCTGGTTAAAGTACCTGTAATGCACGGAACTATTCCTCACGAACAGTGGGCTAAAGATGGTGCTGCTAAGGTACTTATAAAGCCAGCTGCACACGGAGCGGGAGTTATCGCGGGTGGTAGCATGCGTTCAGTTTTGGAAAGTGCTGGTATTACCGACGTACTTGCGAAAAGCCTTGGATCTGCTAATCCTCACAACGTAGTAAAAGCTACTATTAAAGCGTTAAGCCTTTTGAGAGAACCCGTTCAGGTTGCTAAAGGACGTAACATTAAATTGAGCAAAGTTTTCAACGGATAATATTTATGAAAAAGATTAAGATCACACAAATAAAAAGCGGCATCGACAGACCAGAGCGTCAGAAGCAAACTCTTATTGCGCTTGGTTTAAAGAAGTTGAATGCCTCTAGAGAAGTAGAAGCTACTCCACAAATATTAGGTATGGTTAACAAGGTTAGCCACTTAGTGAAGGTTGAAGAAGTTGCTTAATTAAAAAATTTTTTAAGTCAGTAGTTTGGATATACCGCATCATGCGGATATCTTTACTCCTGACTTTTTATTTATTATAAACAACGCGAGGGGTGATACCCCGTAAGTTCAAAATCAAGTTAAAATGAAACTACACAATTTAAAGCCTGCTGAAGGTTCAGTAAAAAGAGAAAAGAGATTAGGTCGTGGTGAAGCATCTGGTAAAGGTGGTACATCAACCAAAGGTAACAAGGGTGGTCAGAGCCGCGCTGGTTACAAGAGCAAAATGGCTCATGAAGGTGGTCAGATGCCAATTCAGCGTAGAATTCCTAAGCGTGGATTCAAGAACAACAATAGAGTTGAATACAAAGTGTTTAATTTAGGTCAATTAGATCAGTTAGTTGAGAAATACGGTTTCACTGAAATTTCTCTTGAGAATTTATACATCAATGGTTTAATCAGCCGTACTGATAGCGTTAAGGTATTGGGTAATGGCGAACTGAAGTCTAAGCTCAGTTTCAAAATTAACGCCATCAGTGAAAAAGCAAAAACTGCTATTGAAGCTGCAGGCGGAACAGTTGAGATTATCAAATAATTAAGTTTAACGCCATTTAATTTAGTGAAGTGAAAAAACTAGTTCAGACTTTTAAGAACATTTGGACCATTGAAGAGTTACGTAATAAAATTATTGTAACCCTTGCTTTGGTGTTAACTTATCGTTTTGGTACGCATATCGTTTTACCAGGTATAGATCCGAATAAAATTGAAGCAGCTGCCAATTCAGCTAAGAGCAATGGCCTCTTGGGCATATTTGATATGTTTGCCGGTGGTGCATTTTCACAAGCTTCTATTCTTGCCTTAGGTATCATGCCTTATATTTCTGCTTCTATCTTTATGCAATTGATGACCATTCTGGTTCCGCAATTACAAAAGGTTCAGAAAGAAGGAGAGAGTGGTCGCAAAAAAATCAATCAGTGGACCAGATACTTAACAGTATTGGTTACTTTATTCCAGGCAGGTGCTTATGTTGCATACCTTAATAGCCCCGGTTATGCAGAAGCTATCTTACCAGCTTATAAGCCTTTCTTCTGGTTCTCAACTGTTGTTACATTAACTGCAGGTACTTTATTCGTGATGTGGTTAGGTGAAAGAATTCAAGACAAGGGATTAGGTAATGGTACTTCTATCATCATCATGGTTGGTATCCTTGCCCGTTTACCTCAGAGCATTATACAGGAATTTGGAGCGAAAGGTGTTAGCGGTGGCGGTGGATTATTAATCTTCCTTATTGAAATGGCTGTTTTGGTTTCAATAATCATGGGTTTAATTATCTTGGTTCAGGGTGTTAGAAAAATACCTGTTAACTATGCTAAGCAAATCATTGGTAGCAGACAATTTGGTGGAGCTCGTCAGTTTTTACCTGTAAAGGTGAACAGTGCTGGTGTTATGCCTATCATTTTTGCACAAGCAATCATGTTCTTGCCTACATTGGTTTCTTTTACCAATTTAGATTCAGCTTCTGGTATTGTAAAAATCTTTAACGATCATAGCAATGCCTGGTATATGTTGATTTACTCTGTAATGGTAATTGGGTTTACTTTCCTTTACACAGCATTAATTTTTAACCCTAAGCAAATTGCAGAGGATTTAAAACGCAATAACGGTTTTGTTCCCGGTGTTAAACCAGGACAACCTACTGCAGATTATATTGGCGCAATCATGGATAAAATTACTTTACCTGGTGCTATTTTCTTAGCATTGGTTGGTATATTACCCGGTTTTGCTCAGCGTCTGGGTGTAACGCAAGGTTTCAGTACCTTCTTTGGTGGAACTTCTTTATTGATTATGGTAGGTGTTGTTTTAGATACCCTACAGCAAATTGAAACCTATTTGTTGATGCGTCAGTATGATGGCTTAATGAATAGTGGAAGAGTTCAGGGAAGACAGGGTGTAACCAGTTCTACCATCTAGTATCAAATAAAATAACGAACTTTGTAAACCTGTTTGGCTTTGCTAAACAGGTTTGCTTTTTAATAACAATGACTAGAAGAAATAAAGAGATGATTATATATAAAACGGATGCTGAAATTGCTTTGATGAAAGAAGCTGCTGTTTTGGTCAGTAAAACGCTGGCTGAAGTTGCCAAAGTATTGAAGCCAGGAATGACAACCCTTGAAATAGATAAGCTCTGTGCCAATTTTATTCAAAAACACAATGCTACTTCCTCTTTTTTAAATTACAGAGGCTATCCTTTCACCATTTGTGCTTCTGTGAATGATGTGGTTGTTCATGGATTTCCGAATGATACACCTTTACAAAACGGTGATATTGTTTCTATTGACATGGGTGTTATTTTAAACGGATGGCATGGTGATCATGCCTATACTTTTATAATCGGTGACGCAGATCCTGCAGCAATTGAACTCGTTAAGATTACCAAAGAGTCTTTGTATAAAGGAATCGAAAAGGCAATTGTAAATAATAGAATTGGGGATATTGCGTATGCAATTCAAGAGCATACTGAAATTAAGCACGGATATGGTGTTGTGAGAGAATTGGTAGGGCATGGTCTAGGAAGAAGCTTACACGAAGATCCACAGATGCCCAATTATGGCAAAAGAGGTTCTGGTCCCAAATTGAAAGAGAATCTTGTATTGGCCATTGAGCCTATGATTAATATGGGTAGCAGAGAAGTATATACTGAGGAAGATGGTTGGACAATTAAAACAAGAGATGGAAAACCTTCTGTTCATTTTGAACACGATGTTTGCATAAAGAGAAATAAAGCTTTAATTCTTTCTGACTATAGTATAATTGAAGCAGAAGAAAAAGCCAATCCGCATTTGAACTCCAGTTATTATTAGTATTTAAATTTTTAAATGAAAAAGCTGGTTGTAGTTGGAGGAGGAGCAGCAGGATTCTTTTGCGCAGTGAATGCAGCAAGAATGAATGCAGGTTTAGAAGTGCTTCTATTAGAAAAATCAGCCAACCTGCTTTCTAAAGTAAGAATTAGCGGAGGAGGCAGATGCAATACAACACATGAATTATTTGATATTCCGGCCCTGGTAAAAAAATATCCCCGCGGAGAGCAATTTGTAAAAAAAGCATTTCACCAATTTAATACCAGAGACACCATTAACTGGTTTGAGGAAAGAGGCGTTAAACTTCATGCTGAAGCTGATGGAAGGATGTTTCCTGTAACAAATCAATCTGCCACCATCATTGATTGCTTATTGCGTGAAGCTGATTTATATAAAGTTAAAGTTAGTACGAACACAGGTGTACATTCCATTGTAAAAGAGGGCAATCAATGGAGAATTCTTACTGAGAAAAAGGATGTGATTATAGCAGATGCAATCTGTATTGCCTGTGGTGGACTGCCCAAATTGTCTATGTTTGATTGGTTAAAAAATACTGGACACAGTATTGTAGAACCCATCCCTTCTCTGTTTACTTTAAATATGCCCAAGCATCCTATTACAAGTTTAATGGGTGTTTCGGTTCCGAATGTTTCTTTAAAAGTAATGGGGACTAAATTAAAAGAGTCCGGTCCTTTACTCATTACTCATTGGGGCTTAAGTGGTCCTGCAGTACTTAAATTATCTGCATGGGGAGCCAGGCAACTGGCAGAACGTAACTATCATTTTGAAGTAGTTGTAAACTGGTTAGGCGAAATAAATGAAACCGCTTTAAGAAGCGAATGGTCTTTTTACCGTGAGCAAATGTCCGTTCAGAAAATAGGAAATAAATCTCCTTTCCCTTTACCAAATCGTTTATGGCATTTCTTACTACAGGAGGTAGGAATTGATACTGATACCAAGTGGGCCGAATTGAAATCTGTTCATCAGAATAAATTGATACAGCTACTGACAAATAGTATTTATTCTATTTCAGGCAAAACCACTTTTAAAGAGGAATTTGTTACCGCAGGTGGGATAATGCTTTCTGAAATCAATCCCCAGACAATGGAAAGCAGGATTGTGCCTGATCTTTATTTTGCTGGTGAAGTGATGGATGTAGATGGTATAACCGGCGGATTTAATTTTCAGCATGCCTGGACAAGTGGTTTCATTGCTGCTAGTTCCATAGCCCAAAAGTTTGCATAACTCAAAATCTTTACTTAACTTATAGCAAGAAATTATTTTCTATGCATAAAGTAAGTGATATTCTCAACCGTAAAGGTGCCCAGGTAACAGTTGTTACTCCTGATACTACCGTCATTGAAGCCCTGCGAGTTATGGCAGAAAAAAATATAGGATCGGTAGTGGTGATGGATCGTGACCGGTTTTTGGGCATTCTCACCGAACGTGATTATTCAAGGAAAGTAATTTTGATGGGTAGGCATTCCAGTGATACGCCAGTGAGTGAAATTATGAGTGCCGATTTTCCAGCGATTGCTTTAACCGATTCGGTTGAACACTGCATGCAATTAATGAGTACTAGGCATATTAGATACCTGCCAGTTATGCATAATGAGCAATTAGCTGGAATCATTAGTATGAATGATGTAGTGGCTGAGACGATTCTAAGTCAACAGCAAACTATCACACAATTAGAAAATTATTTGCAGTCATAACTGAATCATTATATAGAAGTATAAAATCTTCCTTTAAACATTTTATAGCTTCCGAAAAAAAGTATATTCTTCCCCAAAAAGCAAGACCATATATTGAATAGCAAAGAAAGTGTTCAAAATCGTAAATATTGGCACCATCCATAATGACTAATTACTTGTTGACTGCCTTTTTTGCCAATCATCAAAGAATTTGTTAATTCCATTTTAGATATATTCAGAATGCATAATTTGTTATCCACTAAACTAATTGTATGAAAAAATACCTAATCGGTTCTGCTGTGCTTCTCCTAGGTGTTAGCACTCTAGTAAATGCTCAACAGGTTCCTACGCCACCTGCAAAACCTGCAGCTGCAGATTCTTCAAAAGCCCCTGCGGCCCCTAAAAAGCCAACCGTAGCGGAAAAAACAAAAGGTAATAAAAAGCTGGAAGGTCTTTTTACGCTATACCAGGATACAACAACGGGTAGTTTACAGATGTATATCCGAAAAGATCAGCTGGATAAAGAATTCATTTATCAGAGCTTTTCAATTAGCGGGCCAACCACTTTATTTCTGAATCAGAGCATGCACAGAAATACTGCAGTGTATAAAATAAAAAAAGCCTTTGATAAACTTGAGTTCTCTGAAGTAAACACCAATTTTTATTACGATCCCAAAAATGCGGTGAGTAAGACAGCTGAAGTTGATAAGCCGGAAGCAGTTTTTTTTAATGATAAATTCAGTATTGAAGATGAGAATGGATACTTGATTAGTGTAGACGGTCTTTTTTTAAGTGAAAAAATGGATCCGGTGAAACCTCAGATGGCACCAAGCCCAATGGCTATGTTCATGTTTAATCTCGGCGGTTTAAATCCCACCAAATCAAAATATGCCGACATACGTTCCTATCCGAATAATACAGACGTAGTAGTGGATTTATCTTATGACAATCCTTCTACATTAGCTAGTGGAGGACCTGATGTTGTTGATCCCAGATATGTTCGCGTGAGAATGCAGCATAGTTTTCTTGAAATGCCTAAAAATGATTTCAGAGCAAGAAGAGATGATCCGCGTGTTGGATATTTCATGCAGCAAAGAACCAATATGACCAGTGTGAGTGCTGTTCCTTACAAGGATATGATTAACCGATGGTTTTTGAAAAAGAAAGATCCTTCTGCTGCATTAAGTGAGCCTGTTGAACCAATTGTATTTTGGGTAGAAAATACCACACCTGTTGAATACAGACAGATTATTGTTGATGCAGGTTTAAAATGGAATGAAGCATTTGAAAAAGCAGGATTTAAAAATGCAGTTCAAATGAAAATTATGCCTGATGATGCCAAATGGGATCCGGCTGATATTCGTTACAATGTAATCAGATGGGTTGCTTCTGCGCAACCTTCATATGGTGCTATTGGACCTAGTTTCGTTAATCCAAGAACAGGACAGATATTAGGCTCAGATATTACAGTTGAGTGGTATTCTGGTAGTGCAACTCCCATTCAGGATGAATTGTTCAACGGACCTTCAATGCCTCAGTTGATTTTCCCTGGTATGGAACATCAGCAAGCATTTAATTGCAATATTGGCGCTGAATTAAAAATGCAGTATTCAGCTGGTTTAACAACACTGGAAACTACCAACGCAAGTCCGGAAGAAATTAAGGCAATGCATGAACAGTTTTTAATTTATTTGATCATGCATGAAATGGGTCATACTCTTGGACTGAACCATAATATGAAAAGCAGTCAGATGCTTTCGCCTGCTGAAGTTCACAACATATCTATAACCCGTAAGATTGGATTGATTGGATCTGTAATGGATTATCCGGCAATTAATATTTCTTTAGACAGAACCAAACAGGGTGACTATTATACTACTAAAGCAGGCCCTTACGATATTTGGGCTATTGAATATGGGTATACTCCTTTTATTTCTGAAGCTGAAGAGGAAGTGATGCTAAGCAAGATTTTATCTAGAAGCAATGATCCAAAATTGGCATTTGGAAACGACGGGGATGATATGCGTGCGCCTGGTAAAGCAATTGATCCGAGAGTGAATGTAAATGATATGAGTAATGATGCTATTACTTATGCAGAAGAACGATTTAAACTGGTAAACAATGTGATGAATAAGCTGGTACAGAAATATACCAAGCCCGGGCAGTCTTTTGCAGAATTAAGATCAAGATATAGCATGTTACAGGGACAACGTAGCGGACAGATAAATGCTGTGAGCCGTTATATTGGCGGTGTATACATTGATAGAAGTTTCCCAGAGCAGAACTCAGGCAATAAGCCCTATACTCCAACACCGTTTGCTACCCAAAAGAGAGCAATGGAAGTGTTAACTAAATATGTATTTGCTCCTAATGCATTTGAAGCAGATACACAAGTGTTTCCTTACTTGCAAATGCAGCGTCGCGGATTTAATCAGCCAGGAAATGGGGAAGATTTTAAAGTAACCAGCAATTTCCTAGGCTTGCAGGTTAATGGCGCATTGGCGCATATTCTGAATCCTGTCACTTTACAGAGAATCAACAATACTCGCTTGTATGGAAATGAATATGGTGTTGTGGATGTGATGGGTGATTTGGTAAAAGGAATATTTGATGCAGATATCAATACCAACGTAAATATGTACCGCCGTTATTTACAAATTAGTTTTGTAAAAGGTGCTGCTGGTTTAATTGCACCTGCTTCACCATTAGACGAGGTTTCTAAATCTGCTGCCTTGTATACCTTAAGAAAACTAAAAACCAAATTGTCGGCTGCGGTTTCTCCTAATGAAGATACCAAGGCACACAGAACACATTTGATTTTCCTATTGGATAAAGCGTTGAAAGCAGATTAATTAGATTCAAGTATAATTTTATCACTGTTTAATTGAAATAGGCTTTTTATAAGCAGAAATGAAAAACCGTCCCAAAGAATTGGGACGGTTTTTTTATATTAAAATGTTGTGTCGGAAATTTTGAAATTGGGTATTGTAAATGTTGAAATCACTTATCGGTTATTTTGTACTAAACAAATGAATGAATACATTTTGGTTAGTGGTTTTTCGGAACTGATTTCTTTGTAGATGATTTAAGTAAGGTTTTATTTTCTTTATATCTCAAATCGGGGGTGCCATCTGCCTTTCTTGGACCTGTTGCTTCTGCATTAAATTTTTCTTTATTGGCTTTATAGCGCATGTCTGGTGTTCCATCTGATTTACTTGGATGTATCACCTGACTATTTTTACCGGCAGGAGTTATATTTTTCTGAAATTCCTGAATTTTTTTAATATCTGCTGGATTCTGATGGTTACCCTTTTGAGCATTGGCCTGCCCAATAAAACAGGATAAAAGAAAAATGGACAATAAAGATTTTAGCATATGATTATAGGTTAGTTTGACCAACAAATTACATATTCTGATGTAAAATCTTCCTCTGAATTACATCTTCTTTTAGTATGAAATCTACTGCTGATTTAAAATCTTCGGGGATACGTCTGCGCAACTCTGGCTTCTTTCTTTTCTAGATTGTTGCTGGGGCTTTTATAACCAGGTGAACCAATCTTTTCGGCAGCACCTCCAGGCCCTGCTCTATATTTTGCTTCAGGGTTGGTATTGTTGGTGGTATTTTCAATAAACTGCATTCTTCTTCTGATGCGATCTAGGTTTTCTTTGTTTTTCTTGGCTTTTTCTTCATCAGTTAGGACAGGGCCGGTATTTTTTTCTTTTTTGCCCATTGCCATTGCTTTAGCTCTTTCTGCCTTCTTGGCCATTAATTGTGCTTCAATAGCTTTTTTTTGTGCACGTAGTGCCCGCTCAACCCTTGGGTCATGGGATTGCGCAACTAAAGATCCCCCCCAAATAGCCCCTACAATTAGGATGTATGCGTGGATTTTCATCAGATTTTGGTCTTTATAATGCTAATCTAACGATTTATTTACATTTATGCAATAGTATACTGGGAAATAATAGCCTAATTAAACTGGAATTTAACAATAATTGTTACCTTTGCCCCCCGATTAAAACCATCGGGTTATTGTATGATTTTATTTAATAAACAACTAAACGCAGATGCTCAGGAGAGCGCAGCCGCTTCAGAAGCCGCGAACGTTCCTACTGCGACAACAAAAGCACCTGAAGTAGTAGAAACTGCTCATGACGATTTTGACTGGAGCATTGACAAAAGAAATGTTAGTCATTATGCTGCAACTGAGCGTGAAAAGTACGACAAAGTATACGACAATACTTTCGTGCAAATTGAAGACGGCGAAATCATTAAAGGTTCTGTTGTTGCACTAACTAAAACAGATGTTGTTGTAAACATTGGTTTTAAAAGTGATGGTCTTGTTTCTTTGAACGAATTCCGCGATTTACAAGGCTTAGCTGTAGGTGATGAAGTGGAAGTAATGGTAGTAGAAAAAGAAGACCGTTCCGGTAACCTTCATTTGAGCCGTAAGTCTGCAAGAATTTTCCGTGCATGGGAAAGAATTGTGGAAGTACACAAAACCGGTGAAGTTGTAACAGGAACCGTTACCAGCAAAACCAAAGGTGGATTGATCGTTGATGTATTTGGTATGGAAACTTTCTTGCCAGGTTCTCAGATTGATGTGAAGCCAGTTACTGATTACGATCAGTTTGTTGGTAAAACAATGGAGTTTAAAGTAGTAAAGATTAACGAAACCATCAAGAATGCCGTTGTATCTCACAAAGCATTGATTGAAAGTGATATTGAAGCACAACGTGCTGAAATCATGAGTAAACTTGAAAAAGGTCAGGTATTAGAAGGTATTGTTAAGAACATCACTGACTTCGGTGCATTCATGGACTTAGGTGGATTGGATGGTTTACTATATATCACCGATATTTCATGGGGTAGAATTTCTCACCCTAGCGAAGTGGTGAAAATGGATCAGAAACTACAAGTGGTTGTTTTAGACTTTGATGATGACAAGAAGCGTATCAGCTTAGGTCTTAAGCAATTGACTCCACATCCATGGGATGTATTACCTGAAGGATTAGCTGAAGGTTCTGTAGTTAAAGGTAAAGTTGTAAATATTGAAGATTACGGTGCATTCCTTGAAATTCAACCTGGTGTTGAAGGATTGGTTCACGTTTCTGAAATTACTTGGGCAAATACCCCAATTAATGCTAAAGAATTCTTCAAATTAGGTGATGAGCACGAAGCTAAAGTGGTTACTTTAGATAAAGATGCCCGTAAGATGAGCTTGAGCATTAAGCAAATGACTCAGGATCCTTGGAATACCATTGAAAACAAATATCCAGAGAACAGCAAGCACAAAGGTTTGGTGAAAAACATCACTCCTTACGGTGTATTTGTAGAGTTGGAGCCAGGAATTGGTGGAATGATTCATATCAGCGATTTAAGCTGGTTGAAGCGTTTCAATCACCCAACTGACTATACAAAAGTTGCTGATCAAATAGACGTTATTATCCTTAGCATTGACAAGGAAAACCGTAAACTTCAGTTAGGACACAAACAGTTGGAAGAAGATCCTTGGAATTCTTTAGAGGAAACTTTTGCCATCGGTTCTACCCATGAAGGAACAGTTACCCGTAAAGATGACAAAGGTGCGTTGGTTCAATTACAGTATGGTTTAGAAGGTTTTGCACCTAATCGTCACCTGAATAAGGAAGATGGTACTCAGGTTAAAGCTGACGAAACCGCTCAGTTTGTAGTAATTGAATTTGACCGTAACGAGAAGCGCATCGTTCTTAGTCATGCTCGTATTTGGGAACAGCATATAGCTGAAGAAAAAGAAGCAGCTAAGAAAGAAGCAAAAGCTGAATCTGATAACACCAAGAAAGCCGTTAAGAACATCCAGGCTAAAGTAGAAAAAGCTACTTTGGGTGACTTAGGCGCATTGGCTGAAATCAAGGCAAAATTGCAGGAAGGAGAGGGTGATAGCAAATAATATCACCTAAAGTTGTAATACAAAAAGGCTGTCCGGTTTAAAAGCTGGATGGCCTTTTTAGCTATTAATTAACGGCTACTATCCCAATTTGCAAAAAACCCTTCTTAAATTGCCATTTTATACGTAATTTCGCCAACTTCTATGGGTAGAATTGTAACTGTTTTATTGCTAACTGTCTTTTTGGGAACTGCTTGTACTACCAAATTTGCTAAGATAATGAAGAGCAAAGATTACGAGTATAAGTACAAAATGGCTGAGCAGTATTATGCCAACAAAAAGTACCCTGAAGCTTTAAGGCTCTTTGAAGATATTTTCCCTTATTTAAAAGGATCTCAGCGATACGAAGACATGTACTACAAGTACGCGTACTCTTATTTCTACATCAAGGATTATTTAAATGCGGAAAATATGTTTAAAAGCTTTGTAGAAAATTTTCCTGCAAGCACAAGAACACAGGACTGCGAATATATGCGGGCATACTGTTATTTCAAGCAATCGCCCAAGGTAGAATTGGATCAGACCAATACCACCAAAACGATGGGTTTGATGCAAGCATTTATTAGTACCCATCCTACTTCGCCAAGGGTAAAAGAGGCTACAGAGATTATTGATTTATGCAGAGAGAAGTTAGAGCGCAAGGAATTCTTGAGTGCTGAATTGTATTATAACTTAGGATTCTACAAAGCTGCTGCTATTGCTTTCAGCAACGTGGCTGATAACTTTCCTGATTCAAAAAAATCAGATGAATACAAGGTACTCATGATTAAGGCTTACTTTAAGTATGCTGAAATGAGTTACGAGGAAAAGCAAAAAGAGCGTTACGAAAAAGTGTTGTCTGAATGTAATGAGTTCGCGGAAAGATTTAACGACAGCAAATATCTAGAGGAAGTAAACAAGTATAAAACACAAACCCTTAACATACTTAAAAAAACGGGAAAAAATGAGTAAACTAAGAAGGCAGATGAGTGCCAATACCGCTAGTGTGGTAGAAACCAAAAGCCTGATCTCCATAAAAGAGAAAACAGGTAATCTGTATGAATCTATTGCAATCATCGCAAGAAGAGCCAATCAGATTAATATTTCCCTTCGCGAAGAATTACACAACAAGTTGGAAGAGTTTGCCAGCCACACCGACAGTTTGGAAGAAATTCATGAGAACAAAGAGCAGATTGAAATTTCTCGTGCTTACGAGAAAATGCCTAATCCAGCAATTTTAGCTACAACAGAATTTATGGAAGGAAAAGTTTACCACAGGAAAAATCTAGATACAGATTTATTCAGATAAGCTATTTCTCTTTTCTAATTAGCTAATTCTTTCTAAAATGATTTAAACGACAGTATTTTACTGTCGTTTTTTGTTACTTTTAGTTTCCGTTCAATTTTACCTTATCATGCATTTTATACGTATTTCAATTCTGTTTATTACCCTGTTTGCTATACCCAATTTGGGGGATGCACAGGAGTTAAAAGCGAAAGTTACCGTTATGGCTGCAAGGGTAGCAACAACTGTTGACAGAAAGATATTCACTACCCTGCAAACGCAGTTGAATAATTTCATGAATAACAGAAAATGGACGAGCGATGTATTTAAGGAAAACGAAAAAATAGAATGCAGTTTTATAATCAATATTGAATCTGCAGTTGAACCAAATATCTATAAAGCATCTTTAACCATTCAGGCTGCTAGGCCTGTATTCAATGCATCCTATCAGGCTGCACTGGTTAATTTTATAGATCAGGAACTCTTGTTTAAATATGTAGAATTTCAGCCTGTAGAATTCAATGAAAACCGGGTACAGGGAACAGATGCAGGAGTAGCCAATTTAACCGCGGTGTTGGCTTACTATGCTTACATGATTATTGGACTCGATTATGATTCCTTCTCTCCTAAAAGCGGAGAAACTTTTTTTAGAAAGGCACAGAATATAGTAAACAATGCACCTGAAGGAAGCAAGATAGCAGGGTGGAGAATGTTTGATGGATTACGAAACCGATATTGGCTGAACGAGAATTTGATTAATACTAAATTCAACATCATTCACGATGTTATTTATACTTACTACAGAGCGGGATTAGATAAGTTAATTGAGAATGAAAATGAGGCAAGGGCAAATATTTTGCAAGCCCTTATTCAACTGAATGCCTTGAATAAGGAGAATCCGAATAGTATGATTCTGCAATTCTTTATGCAGGGTAAAACAGCAGAATTGATTGGTATATTTAAGAAAGGAACTTTTGAAGAAAAGCAAAAGGCTGTTGAATTGTTATCGTTGCTGGATATTCCCAACGCCAATAAATATAAAGAGGAGTTGAAGTGAGAAAACTATTTTATTCGCTGATTGTTCTTTTGGCAATAGCCTGCGGAGGAGAGAAGGTACCTTCAAATATCCTATCTGTGAATGAAATGAGTAAAATCATGTGGGATATGATGAAGATGGATGAGTATTATCTTCGCATTACAGCAAAAGATACACTCAATCTTAGAATAAAAGAGAATATCCGTTTATATGAGCAGGTTTTTAATAGTTATGGTATAGAAAGAAAAAAATTTTATGATAGCTATCATTATTATGAAGCACATCCAAAACAGTTTAAAATACTGATTGATTCAATTGATGTTATTGCAGGAAGGGAAAGAAATCTGATTAATCAAAAATCACAATCCAAATAAGAATGAATAAGGTTTATAAAGATGCATTCGAAGCAACTGCAGATATATCAAATGGCGCAGTGATCATGTTGGGTGGATTTGGTTTAAACGGGATACCTGAAAACAGTATTGCGGCTTTGGTTGCTCATAAAGTTCAGGGACTTACCTGTATCTCCAATAATGCCGGTGTTGACGATTTTGGTTTAGGCTTACTATTGCAAACACGTCAGATTAAAAAAATGATCAGCAGTTATGTGGGTGAAAATGCTTTATTTGAAAAGCAACTCTTAAATGGTGAGCTCGAAGTAGACCTTGTTCCTCAGGGTACATTGGCAACAGGAATACAAATGGCTGCAATGGGTATTCCTGCTTATTTTACTCCTGCTGGTTATGGTACTGAAATAGCTATTGGTAAGGAGGTTAGGGAATTTGACGGTAAAATGTATTTGATGGAAAAAGCCATTCATGCAGACTTTGCCATTGTAAAAGCATGGAAAGGAGATAAAGCAGGCAATCTAGTTTTTAGAAAAGCAACCAGAAATTTTTCTACCTCAATGGCCAAAGCAGGGAATATCACCATTGCTGAAGTAGAACATTTGGTTGAACCCGGAGAAATTGATCCGGATGAAGTTGATGTAGCAGGTGTATATGTACACCGTATTTTCCAGGGTAAAAATTATGAAAAAAGAATAGAAAGAAAAACTACCCGCATTTAATCAATTTTATAAAAACTAACGAGCACTATGGCTTTAGATAAATTTGGAATTGCCAAGCGCATTGCACAGGAATTAAAAGATGGAATGTATGTGAATCTGGGTATAGGTATCCCGACTTTAGTAGCTAATTATATTCCTTCTGACATTTCTGTTGTATTTCAGAGTGAAAACGGCATATTGGGAATGGGCCCTTATCCTGACGAAGCTTCCATTGATGCAGACTTAATTAATGCGGGTAAGGAAACGGTAACCGTTATTCCCGGTGGAGCATTTTTTGATAGCGCAGAAAGTTTTGGAATGATTAGAGCCGGGAAAATAGATCTGACTGTATTGGGAGCAATGGAAGTGAGTGAAAGCGGAGATATTGCCAACTGGAAGATACCAGGTAAAATGGTAAAAGGAATGGGAGGGGCCATGGACCTTGTAGCCAGTGCTAAAAATATTATTGTAGCAATGATGCATACCAATCCAAAGGGAGAAAGTAAATTGCTACCTACTTGCAGTCTACCGTTGACCGGGGTTTCCTGCGTTAAAAAAATTGTGACTGATTTGGCTGTTCTCTCTGTGACCCCGGAGGGATTTTTCTTGCTTGAGCGGGCACCGGGCGTTTCCATAGAAGAAATTAAATCAAAAACGCTGGGTAAACTGATTGTTCCGGATTCTGTTCCTGAAATGCAGATTTCCTAAAACCTTTTTCTCGGTTTTTTGTTGAACATCATATATATATTTTCACTTTAAAATCAATCATAATGAGTATTCAAGTAGGACAGAAAGCTCCATCATTCTCTCTTTTTAATACTGAAAAACAAAAAGTTAGTCTGGAAGAGTTAAAAGGTAAGCCAGTAGTATTATTGTTTTTTCCTTTGGCATTTACAGGGGTATGTACTGCAGAACTTTGTAACGTAAGAGATAATATCGGATTGTACAACAATACCAATGCTCAGGTATTTGGCATTTCAGTTGATTCACTGTTTACCCTTGATAAATTCAGCAAAGAGCAAAACCTGAACTTCCCTTTGTTAAGTGATTTTAATAAGGAAGCTGCAAAAGCATACGGTGTATTGTATGAAACATTCCCTGCCTTTGAAATGTTGGGTGTTAGTAAGCGTGCAGCATTTGTCATTGACGCAGAAGGAACCGTAAAATATGCTGAAGTTTGTCCTACACCTGGTGATCTTCCCAGCTTTGAAGCTATTCAGACAACATTAGCATCTTTATAATAAAAATATATCTAGGGCATTGTTTTTCAATTGTTTGGAGAACAATGCCTTCTTGTTTTTTGGAGAAACCCCAATTTCTGCTTATTTTCATAGCTGAAACGATTGGATGAAGATTTTTTACAAAGCAATTGTTGGGGTTGTTTTATTGATTTGCACCACTGTTCTGGTTGCGAACGACCATGGTTTTAATTACAGCACAGTAAGTACTGTTGATACAAAAATTCAGCGATTTTATCCCAACCCTGCCACACAGTTTATTCATTTTGACTTAGATCCTTCAGTAGATAAATCCTACAGTATTGAAATTTATAATTTCATGGGCCGTAAAATGAATGCACAACGTGTTACGTCCAATAAAGTAACCATCTATTTTGATGATAATTATTTTAGAGGGTTATACATTTATCAGTTAAAAGATCGCAGCGGCAGAATTGTGGAATCCGGTAAATTTCAGGTAGCCCGCTAGAATTACTTTTCTATTTCTTGTTGATTATCTGTCGCAAACTTCTACAATCAGGAATTTAAGGTAATTGGTGTTTTCCATTCCCCATACAATTGGATGGTCGCTTGCTTGTGCTTGAAAAGTAACCTGTTTTAATCTCTTCTTTGCGTCTTTTGCTGCAGCATGAATGGTTTCCAGAAACAATTGTGGATGTACCAGATTCGTACAACTTGATGTAACCAGAAAGCCTCCGTTTCTGATCAGTTTCATTCCCCTTAGATTTATTTCCTTGTATCCATTCACAGCATTTTGTATACTATCTCTGCTCTTCGTAAATGCAGGTGGGTCAAGCATCACTACGTCGTAACAAGGTCCGTTTTTACCCCAGTCTTTCAGCACATCAAAAGCATTCATTGCTTTGAATTCAACAATTTTTTCCAGACCGTTTAAAGCTGCATTTTTATTCGCCTGAATTACTGCCTGTTCAGAAATATCAATACCCAGTACAGATTTTGCTCCGTAGTATGCTGCATGAATTTCAAAAGTACCGGTGTAGGTAAATGCACCCATTACTTCAGCTCCCTTTACTATATGCTGAATGGCTCTTCTATTGTCTTGCTGATCTAAAAAATACCCTGTTTTTTGTCCATTCTCAATATCTACATGAAAGCGTAGCCCGTTTTCATTGATGATGATATTGGTATCGAATGGCGTTGATAAAAAACCTTTCAGTTGCGGTAATCCTTCCAGATTTCTGACTGGCACATCGTTTCTTTCATAAATACCTTTGGGGTTAAAAATGCGCTCCAATGCCTTAACAATGGCAGGTTTCCATATATCCATTCCCAATGAGAGTGTCTGAATGACAAAGTAATCATTGAATTTGTCAATAATTAAGGCCGGAAGCTGATCTGCCTCTCCAAATACCAGCCGGCAGTTTTCGGTATACCCTGTTTTCTGGCGGTATTGCCATGCTTTGAGTATTTGCTGATGGAAAAAATCTTCATTGATTTCAACCGGTCTCCTGCTCAAAAGCCGAATGATAATTTGTGATTTTGGGTTAATATAGCCGACACCGGCAATTTTTCCATCCGCAAATCGAACTTCAACAATATCCCCAGGAGTAGTTTCCCCGGCAATCCTGTCAATTTCATTGGCATAAATCCAGGGGTGGCCATTGGCTATTCTTGGGGCTATCTTCTTTTTCAGGTATACCTTTGTCATCTGGCAAATATAAGCAGGCTATAACTGTCATTTTTTCCCTTTTCTTTGCGTGGCAAAATTATTGCCTATATAGGCTAGCAAATAAAATATACTATGGAAGAGCAAGAATTGCAGAATAATGCTGAAACAACCGAAAAAACAGCAGAAATGAACATTAATGCTGACGAAAATGCAGCCGGCACGTCAAATTTGAACGAACCTGTTGCGGAAGAGTCTGTTGTAGCAAAACTAGAGGCAGAATTGGCGGACCAGAAGGACAAATACCTTCGTTTAATGGCTGAATTTGACAATTTCAGAAGAAGAACTGCAAAAGAACGGTTAGAGTTGATTCAAACTGCAGGAAAAGATGTTATTGTATCCTTGCTGGATGTTTTGGACGATTGCGACAGGGCAGAAAAACAACTGCAGGGAACAGAAGATATTGCAGCTCAGAAAGAAGGAGTGATGCTTGTATTTAATAAGCTCAGAAATAATTTGCAGCAGAAAGGGGTGAAAGTAATGGAAACGATTAATACCGACTTTGATGTGGAGAAACACGAAGCTATTACGGAAATTCCTGCTCCAACAGAAGAACTAAAAGGAAAAGTAATTGATGAAGTAACCAAAGGTTATTTTTTAAACGATAAAATTATCCGCTTTGCAAAAGTGGTGGTAGGGAAATAATCCAATTTATTATTTATGTCTAAAAGAGATTTTTACGAAATATTGGGCGTGTCTAAGTCTGCAACTGCAGATGAAATAAAAAAAGCATACCGTAAGGTAGCTATGCAATTTCATCCGGACAGAAATCCAGGAGACAAAGCAGCTGAAGAAAAATTTAAAGAAGCTGCTGAAGCTTATGAGATATTAAGTGATGCCGATAAGAAAGCCAAGTATGATCGTTTTGGACATGCTGCATTTGGTCCCGGAACAGGAGGAGGCAATTATGGCGGTGGTGCAGGCATGAATATGGATGATATTTTCAGTCAGTTCGGTGACATATTTGGTGAAGATATGTTTGGTAGTTTCTTCGGAGGAGGTGGAAGACAGAGAGGGGGAGGTAGACAAAGAGGAACCCGTGGATCTAATTTGAGAATCAAATTAAAGCTGAATTACGAAGAAATTGCAAAGGGAGTTACCAAGAACGTTAAAGTAAAAAAACATGTTCTCTGCAATACCTGTGCGGGTAGTGGGGCTAAAGATAAAAACAGTACACAATCTTGTTCTACCTGTGGTGGTTCCGGCCAGGTTCGTAAAGTTACCAGTACTTTCCTAGGTCAAATGCAAACTGTTTCTACTTGTCCCAGCTGTAATGGAGAAGGTACAACCATCACTGCTAAATGCGGAAGCTGTAAAGGAGATGGGCGCGTTTATGGAGAAGAAACCATCAGCATTGATATTCCGGCAGGTGTTCAGGAAGGAATGCAGTTGAGCATGAGTGGAAAAGGGAATGCTGGCGAACGTGGTGGCGCTCCCGGAGATTTAATTATACAGATAGAGGAAGAGTCTCATGAGGAACTGCACAGAGATGGGTTGAATGTGGCTTATGACTTGCATATTTCTTTCCCTGATGCTGTTTTTGGTACCCAGGTTGAAGTGCCAACAATTGATGGTCGTGCCAAGATAAAAATTCCTGCAGGCACACAGAGTGGTAAAATATTTCGCTTAAAAGGAAAAGGTTTTCCCGAAGTGCAGGGTTACCATCGCGGTGATCAGTTAATTAACGTAAATGTATGGACGCCGCAGAGTTTGAGTGCCGAAGAAAAACAAGTATTGGAAAAATTCAGTAGCAGCAGTAACTTCAAACCTAATCCTTCAAAGGGCGAAAAAAGTTTCTTTGACAGAGTAAAAGAAGCGTTTAGCTAGTAGTTGATAGTGAAATAATGTAAAAGTCCTGTGAGTGGTTTATTCCTTGCGGGACTTTTTTCTTTTAGCGGGATTATATATTTTATCTGCTTTCTGAATAAGCAAGCTTAATTCATTCTGTAAAGTGTTCTGAGGATTACACGAAGCATTGGCTAAAGAAATCAATTCATTATATGAATATGCTTTCAGAAATTTAGATTTACGCAATAGGCCTGCAAAAGCAGCAATAGTGATTGTTCTTCTACTGGCAGAATCTATCAACTGTATGGGAATGTATTCATTATTTAATTGCCATGTTTGTACTTGTACAGATGGATTGATAACAGACTCGTATGTTAAATGAATTTTGGCAAATTCCTGATTGCTTGAATGGGAAACGGGTTCTATTTCGAATAGAGCAAGTGAAACATGTCCACTCCCAATTTCACCACCGAGCAATGTTGCTGAACTATCTGAAACAGCATCTTTTTTATTATCAAACCCAATTAATCTATATGCATTTACAACCTCTTTATTAAATGCAATATTTAGTGTGGTATTCTTTGCAACAGAAAAAAGCGTAGTAGTAAATTCTCTGACCAATACTTTTTCAGCTTCACCTATCTGATCAATATAGGCAAAATTTCCGTTTCCTTTTTTGGAAAGGGTTTCCAGCTTACTGTCTTTATAGTTGCCCATTCCTACCCCCAAACAGGTTAAACTGATTCCATATTCCCTGTAGCTTGCAATGAGGTCTTCTAATTCTTTTTCAGTTCTTTGTCCTATATTGAAATCTCCATCAGTTGCTAAAATTACACGGTTATTTCCTCCATTAATAAAACTACCTTTTGCCAGATTGTATGCTACCTTGATGGCGTTTTCACCGGGCGTATCGCCATTGGCACTTAATGAATCAATCACTTCATTAATAATCTTTTTTTCAGCACCACTGGTTGGATATAATTCAATAGCTACGTTTCCTCCATAGGTTACTATGCTGATAGTATCAATATTTCTAAGATTGGCTGTAAGTATTTTAAATGCTGATTGTATTAATGGTAGCCGATTAGGATGGTCCATTGAACCGGAAACATCTATCAAAAAAACAAGATTACTCGGTGGAATTTTGTCCAGATTTAACCGCGGAGCGAAGGCTTTGGTTAAAAGCAGTTTATTATTATTGTTCCATGGACAATCTGTAATCAGCGATTCCAATGTGAACAATGAGCTTGTATTTTTATTGGGGTAATCAAAAGAAAAATAATTCAGCATTTCTTCTGTTCTTATGGCGTCAAGTGGAACACTCATTTCATTGGAAATAAACCTCCTGATATTACTGTAAGCAGCCTTATCAATATTTAATGAGAAGCCTGTCTGAGGATATTGGATGGTTTTAATAAAGCCGTTTTCTATAAGCCCACTGTAACTTTCTCCCATACTTGCAAATTGTATGGTCTCTGCTGGTTTTAAATCTGTAATAACAGAAGCAAGATTCTTTTGATAAAGTCTGGCTGTGCTGGGCAGCATTTCAAGTGTAATCTGTTGAAATATATTGGTATGAATGTGTAAGCTGGTTGTTTCATAACCCTGCAGGGATAAAAATATGCTGTCTTCTGATTTGGTTAATGGGATACCAAAGTCTCCGTCTTTACCACTGTAAAAAGGGATTAATCCCCTTGATTTTACTTGAATGGAAACACCTTCAAGTTTTCTTCCTCTTCGGTCTTTTATTTGCCCCCTTAAATAATACTGTGCATAGCTATCTGTAGTGAAAAGTAGTAATAGTAGTATGGGAAATACCTGTTTCATTTCCTACAAATTAAGCAATCCTGCTGATGCCAGCCTGTAAGATATTATTGGCTTTCTTTCAGCTGATAAATTTCTTTGAGGTTTCTTCCAAATCCATCATAGTCAAGCCCATATCCTAAAACAAATCGGTTGGGAATACTAAAACAGCAGTAATCAATCTGCACAGGGTAGACGGTTGCATCCGGTTTATGCAATAATACAGCCATTTTTACGGAAGCAGGTTGCTGATGATATAACTGGGGAATAAACTCGTGCATGGTTTTACCTGTATCAATAATATCTTCTAGCAAAATCAGGTGACGATCTCTGATATCTGTATCCAGACCTATAGCAGTAATGACATTGCCGGTAGATTTAGTTCCTTTATAGGAAGCTAGTTTTATAAAACAAATTTCGGCTTCAATCGTAATTTGTTTGAACAAATCTGCTGCAAACATGAATGACCCGTTAAGTACACCAATAAACAAAGGTTTTTTGCCATCATAATCCTTGCTGATTTGCTTCCCCAATTCACTAACTTTTTCCTGAATTAAAGATTCTGCTAAATAGGGCTCAAATTTTTTGTTGAAAAGCTGAATATCAGACATGGTTATTTTCTGTTTGGAGTTGACTTACTGGTAAGGGGCATTTTTAGAAAAACCTTTGTGCCCGGAACCGGGATAGCAGTTTTATTTAAATGGTTATTGTACTGCAATATATTTTCCAGTCTAACCCCGTTTAATTGAGCTATTTCAAATAGCGATTCTCCCGCTTGGGCAATATGAAATTCCTGTTCTCCTTTTTTGGGCTTCTTCTCCAAATAAATTAACTGATCTTCTGAAATAATATCCGTTGTTTCTTCCAATTCGTTGTATTGTAGAATTTTTGCCAATGATATATTATGCTGGTTGGCTATAGCAAGTAAAGACCTTCCTGCTTTAACAACAATAACATTGGTATTATTGATTGTGAAAACAGATTCCGGGAAATTGTAATTTCTGTATTTGGCTTTTGTACTGCTTTGTTTTTGCTCAGCAGGAATAAATGTTTCAGAAGAAGGTTCATTGTCTGTTTCCTGTACCTGTGTTTTGGTAATTGTTTCTTTTTTTGAAGCTTCGGATTGTGCTGTAACAACCTCTGTATTATTTTCAAAAGATTTTGGATTATTCATTCTGGCCAATGCAATGGTATTATACTGGTCCAGCTGATAGTCTTTTACTACTTTCAATAATTTCTGAGCGTATGTAGGAGCAGTGGCATAGCCAGCTTTCTTTAATCCCTTTGCCCAGCCTTCAGTATCCGTTGGACTTAGTTTAAAAAGGAATTGATAATGAGCTCTTGTTCTTAAAAAATCGGAGTGGTCTTTGAAAGAAGAAATAGGATTATCGTATACCCTGAAACATTCTCCCCTTGCATCGTCGTCGTGATAGGTTTTTGCACCAGTCCATTCCGCTTTACATTTAATTCCGAAATGATTGTTGGATCTTTTCACCAGGTCACTTTCACCAGATTGTGATTCCAATACTGCCTGTGCCAAAGTAATGGCAGCCGGCACACCAGAGCGAATCATTTCTTCGATGGCAATTTCCTTGTATTGTTCTATATAGGCGATGGTTTTGCTATTCTGTGCATGTACCTGCACAAAACATACAAATCCGATCAGACTAAAAAACCATTTCATCATTTTTTTTCTTTTTTATGATGCTAATCCCATCTCTTACGGAAAGCATCACTTGTTCTGTTCTGGAATCATTCTGAACATGCTCATTGAATGCATGAATGGCTTTTGCGTTTTTGCCTTTCAACGGCTCTTCCAGCACTTGTCCATGAAACAAGACATTGTCTGCTATAATGAACCCGTTTTCAGATAAAACCGGTAACACCATTTCGTAATAATCAATGTAACTTGTTTTATCGGCATCAATAAATACCAGATCCCAAGTAAAGGGCAAACCAGGTATGATTTCCCTTGCATTTCCGACGTGCAAAGTTATCTGCTTATTTGCATTAAATTTCTTAAAATTTTCAGCTGCTGTATATGCATCATCCGGCCTCAGTTCAATGGTATGAATCATACCGTCTTCGGGTAAGCCTCTTTGAAGACAAAGCGCACTATATCCGGTAAATGTGCCTATTTCCAGTACATATCTTGGCTGAATCATTGCACATACCATAGTTAAGAGCTGGCCCTGAACCGCACCACTTAGCATATGAGATAAGGGATGCTGGGCAATAGTTTGCTCACTAATCTCCCTTAAAGTTGCTGATTCAGGAGTAGTAAACCTGGCCGTGTAGGCTTCAACTAGGGGGTTTATCAATTCCATTTCGGATTATTTATCTCCTTTTTTGGAAATCAGTAACAGGCCTATAAAAGTTAATGCACCGTTGATAATCAGCAGTTCTAATCCTACTTCATAGGAACCCAATAAGTTTTTCTGAAACTTATCCAATAGGAAACAAATGATTGGTGCAGCTACACAAACATAGGGCACCCATTTGTCGTTGACCATTCTTTTTGTAATAATGCCAAATGTGAACAAGCCCAATAAAGGTCCGTAGGTATAGGCTGCAATTTTTAGCAATAAACCAATCATGCTTGGATCATTCACCCATTTGAAAATCAAAACAAAAACAAGGAATATAGCTGCAAAAGTTAAATGCACTCTTTGTCTAATTTTTTTCTGAGCTGCTTCATCTAAATCGGCTCTTCGCTGAATGCCAATTATATCAATACAAAAAGTTGATGTTAAAGCGGTGATTGCTCCATCGGCACTGGGAAATAAAGCTGATATCAGTGCAATGATAAATATAACTGAAACAATCGGAGGCATATGTTCCATTGCAAGTATGGGAAATATTTTATCACCTGTTGCATCAATATTCAACCGTTCTGCATATAGGTACAATAGGCCACCCAGGAATAGAAAAATTACAATAACTGTTGCCAGTGTAATGGCCATTGACATCACATTTTTTTGTGAGTCTTTAAGGGTTTTAACCGAAATGTTTTTTTGCATCATTTCCTGATCCATACCAGTCATTGTTACTGTTATGAATGCACCTGCAATTATTTGTTTTAAAAAGTAAAATTTACTATTTGGGTCGGTTACAAAAATAGTGGAGTAACCTCTGTCGTTCATTGCCTGAAGGCTTTCTCCAAAGCCCATATTCAGTTGATTCAGAATATAGAATACACAAATTACCAGTCCGGCAAGCATACAGGTGGTTTGAAGCGTATCAGTGTAAACAATGGTTTTTACTCCCCCTTCGTAGGTATAGAGTAAAATCATAATGAGGATGATTAATGTGGTTGCCCAGAATGGAACATGAAAGCTATTTAAAATGGCTTCCTGTAAAATATTTACTACCAGGTAAAGTCTTGCTGTTGCTCCAAGTGTTCTTGATAATATAAAAAAAGAAGATCCTGTTTTATAAGCATTGAATCCCATTCTGGAACTCAAGTAATGATAGATGGAGGTTAGATTCAATCGATAATATAAGGGGAGTAATATATACGCAATCATTGTATAGCCAATCAGATATCCCAATGTAATCTGTATGTACGCAAATGATTCTTTAGCCACAGCCCCCGGTACACTCACAAAAGTTACGCCGCTTAAAGAGGTTCCTACCATTCCGAATGCTACCAGCATCCAGTTACTATTCTTATTTCCAATAAAAAATGAATGGTTATCGCTGTTTTTTCCAGTATACCAAGCTACAGCCAGTAAAATCAGAAAATACCCTATTACAAAGGAAAAAAGCAATAATGGAGACATGGCAATTCGTTTGGTTTAAAGAATTTTGTAAAGTAGTAAAAATAATTAAGGTATTTTGTCTGTCCTAATTGTATACAATGAAAATTAAAAATATTGCAGTGTTCTGCGGGTCTAAGTCTGGAAACAATCCCCGATTTTTAGAAGAAACGATGATTCTTGGAAAATTAATGGCTGAAAAAGGAATCCGATTGGTTTACGGTGGCGGAAATAAAGGCTTAATGGGAGCTGTAGCCGATGCCGTTATGGAGGGGAATGGAGAAGTAACCGGTGTGATTCCGGAAGTTTTATTGGAGTGGGAGCATGAACACAAAGGGATTACCGATTTGCGCGTTGTGGGAGATATGCATAGTAGAAAAAAAATGCTATATGAGCTTTGTGATGCTGCTATCATTTTGCCGGGTGGTAATGGCACACTGGATGAACTCTTTGAAATGCTTACCTGGAACACGCTGAAGATTCATAATAAAAAAATTGTTTTACTCAATATGAATGGTTATTACAATCATTTGATTGCACATATTGACACAATGCATCAGCAAGGCTTCCTTTATGAAGATTGGAAGCAACGATTACTTGTTGCTACAACTGCAGCAGAAGCTATTTCTTTTTTGAGTTAAGATAAAAACCTAAACCACCTCTGAATATGGGTTGAGGGTCTCCGGCAATACCATCTCTGTATGGAGAGTTAACAGCCTGGTTTAAATCGATCATGATAGTAAAATAAGACAACTGTCTGCCAATTTCTCTGCTTCCATAACCAATACCCGCAAGCATACTGGGCGCCTGTAATTGCAATCTGGTTGTTTGTCCGCTGACCGGATCGGTTCTGGAAGAGCTTATCCAGTTATATTCGGGCTGGATTTGTAAATGCAAAAAAGAAACTGGCCAAAATCTTAAAAATGCGCCACCTCCATAGTTGAAATTTTTGTATTTGTAAGAATTGAACACAGAAGCATTTTGTGAGGCATAATTAAAATTCATAGCTACACCCACATCTACCCAATTGTTCAGACTGTAACCAATGGTTGGGTTTACTCCCACATTAAAAAAACGATTAGATATACCCAGATTTAAGCTGGAGCCGATAAATATTCTGCTACGATCAAATCCAACAGGACCTTCTGCTTCTCTGTTATCCATTTGTGCAAACCCGGATAAACTGATTCCCATTACTATTGCGATAATCAAAACACACTTATTCATAGCTGAACTTTTGGTAAAAATAATTAATCCCTGCTGTCGAATATTTTTCCTGCATTTAAAATATTGTTAGGATCAAATGCCTTTTTTATATCTCTCATCAATTGAATGGCTGATTGGCTGAAAACAGTGGCCATATAAGGTTTCTGAATTAATCCGATTCCGTGTTCTGCACTGATGGTTCCTCCCAGTTCTTTTACAATGGCAAATAAAGATTGTAAAATAGCAGTCATTTCAGGATTCCCATGGCTGTTTTTTATGGTTGGATGATTGATTCGTATATGCAAATTCCCATCTCCGGCATGACCGTAGCAAACTACTTTGCATCCGTGTTTTGCACCTAACTCTTTTACGCTTTTTATGAGGGTTGGTAATTCCGCGCGCGGAACTACTGTATCTTCTTCAATTGTATAGCCCTCCAGCTTTACTGCTTCGGCAGCTTTTCTTCTCAATTGCCATAAAGCAGCTTTTTGCTGAGCATCGTCTGCAAAAAGAATATCTCCTGCATCAAAAGTTGTCATCAACTCTGCAATGGCTTCCATTTCCTGCATCAACACATCCATATTATTGCCATCTACTTCAATAATGAGATGGCCTTCCATTTCATCTGTAACTGGTACAACATTGCTGTCAACCATTTTGCTTACAATCTGCAAGGCATTAATTTCAATTAACTCCAAAGCACTGGGCGTAAAACCAGCTCTAAAAATGGCACTAACAGCTGCTCCTGCCTTTTCAAGCGAGGCAAATGGTACCAGCATGAGTAAATCATATTTTGGAAGCGGTATTAGTTTCAATACAATTTTAGTAACAATTGCCAAAGTCCCTTCACTGCCAACAATTAGTTGTGTTAAGTTATATCCGGTAGCATTTTTTAAAACATTTGCCCCTGTCCACATTATTTCGCCCGTTGGCAATACAATTTCGAGATTGAGCACATAATCTTTTACAACACCATATTTTACTGCTTTGGGTCCGCCACTGTTTTCTGCAATATTTCCTCCAATAAAGCAACTCCCTTTGCTGCTTGGGTCGGGGGGGTAGAACAGTCCTTTTTCTTTAACTGCATCCTGCAACACTTCGGTAATAACACCAGGTTCTGTGATTACCTGAAGATTACGCTCATCTATAGAGAGTATTTTATTCAGTTTTTCAGTAGATAGTAAAACTCCACCCAGATGGGGTAATGCGCCGCCACTTAAACCTGTACCTGCACCTCTGGGGGTCACAGGGATGTTGTGTTCGTTACAGAGTTTCATGATGGCAGCTATTTCAGCTGCATTTGCCGGTTTGATTACAACCTCCGGAATGTATACCAGTTTCTCTGTTTCATCATGGCTGTATTCCAGTAAACTGGCTTCATCTATCAAAACCTGTTCCTGTCCTACAATTTCCTGAAACGTCTTTAAAATGGCGTTGGTAATCTTTCCTTGCTGCATGGATCCTGAATTAAATTTTTGGTAAAATTAAGGTTGAGGGGGCTAAAGTTTGTGTAAAACATACACAAATAATGCAATCAAATAATTAAACAATGTACTTTTGTATACTAACTAACGATTGTTTGCTTATGTCATTACCTACTTTAACATTAGATTTTTCAAAAATGTCAGCATTAGGTTTACAGAATGAAAACGGGGTTCACTATCAATTGTCTCCTGAAGCCTTAGTAGAACAGGCATTATTAAAAGGACAAGGTGTTTTGAACAACACTGGTGCGCTTTGTATCAAAACCGGAGAATTTACTGGCAGAAGTCCACAAGACAAGTTTATTGTAAAAGATGCTATCACAGCGGATACAGTTCATTGGAATAACTTTAATATTCCTATTGATGAGAAATATTTTCATCAATTAAAGGCTAAAGTGCTTGACTATCTTGGACAACAGGAAGAGGTTTGGGTTAGAGACGCGTATGCCTGTGCAGATGCCAATTACAGATTGAATATCCGTGTAATTAATGAAAATCCATGGAGTAACTTGTTTGCCTATAATATGTTCCTAAGACCAACAGAAGAAGAGTTGGTGAACTTTGAACCAGAGTGGCATATTATTCAGGCTCCGGGCTTTAAGGCAGACCCTTTGGTTGATGGTACCCGACAACACAATTTTGCTATTGTTTCCTTTACATATAAAACCATCTTGATTGGGGGAACAGGCTATACGGGCGAAATGAAAAAAGGGATATTCACTATCCTGAATTATATTTTACCACAGCAAAGAAATGTACTAAGCATGCACTGCAGTGCCAATATGGGTAAAGAGGGAGATGTGGCTGTTTTCTTTGGATTAAGTGGTACTGGAAAGACTACATTAAGTGCAGACCCTAACAGAAAATTAATTGGAGATGATGAACATGGCTGGACCAATAACAGTGTATTCAATTTTGAAGGTGGATGCTATGCAAAAACCATTGATTTAAGTGAGGAAAAAGAACCTGAAATTTTCCATGCAATCCGTCCGGGTGCATTGGTAGAAAATATTGGATTCATTAATGGAACCAATGAAATTGATTTTGCTTATAAAGGCATTACTGAAAATACAAGAGTAAGCTATCCGTTGCATTTTATTTCCAATGCACAAGAACCCAGTATTGGCGGTTTACCTAAGAATTTGTTCTTCCTGACTTGTGATGCATATGGTGTTTTACCTCCTATCAGCAAATTGAGCCCTGGTCAGGCAATGTATCAGTTCATCAGCGGATATACGGCAAAGGTAGCCGGAACAGAAGCAGGTGTTACTGAACCTAAATCTACTTTCAGTGCTTGCTTTGGGGCACCATTCCTTCCATTGCATCCCGGAAAATATGCGGAAATGCTAGGAGCTAAAATGAAGGAACATCAGGTGAATGTGTGGATGATTAATACCGGATGGAGCGGTGGATCATACGGAACGGGAAGTCGTATGAAACTAAGCTATACGAGAGCAATGATTACTGCTGCATTAAACGGTAGTTTGGATAATGTACAATATGAAAAACATCCTGTATTCGGAATGATGATGCCTTCGAGTTGTGAAGGAGTACCAAGTGAAATATTAAATCCGAAGTTGACCTGGAAAGATGCGGCGGCCTATGATGCTACTGCTAAAAATCTTGCCCAGCAATTTGTAAAGAATTTTGAAAAATATGCAGCCGGTGTTTCGGCAGAGATTCTGGCGGCTGCCCCAATCGTTTAACTATTGATTGCTGAAGTTTTTCGATTGTTTGCCTTAAGCGCCCCGAGTTTTACTCGGGGCTTTTTATTTAAAAGATGTATAAGATAAGCAGATAAAGAAAATTAAAATAAGCCAAAAAGCATGCCGTCTACTTTGCTGATAATTTCTCCGAACTGTTCGTCATTTTCAGCAAATTTATTTTTATCACAATCAATTACAAGTAATGGACCTTCTTTGTAACCATCAATCCATTTATTGTAATATTCGTTCAACTTTTTTAAGTAGTCTAGTCGTATGTTTTCTTCGTATTCTCTGCCTCTTTTCTGAATTTGCGAAACCAGGGTTGGTACAGAGGCTTTCAGATAAATCAATAAATCTGGCGGCTGTACCATGGTTTTCAGTGTTTGGAAAAACTGATAATAATTATCAAAGTCTCTCTTGCTCATCAGTCCCATTTCGTGCAGATTCGGCGCAAAAATATTTGCATCCTCATAAATGGTTCTGTCTTGTATTACTGTTTCTGTTCCATGTTGAATATCGAGTAACTGATTCAAACGGCTATTTAAAAAATAAATCTGAAGGTTGAAACTCCAGCGAGGCATGTCTTCGTAAAAATCCATTAAATATGGATTCGTATCCACATTCTCAAACTGGGGTATCCATCTATAGTGTTTGCTAAGCATTTCGGTAAGGGTTGTTTTTCCTGCACCTATATTTCCTGCTATTGCAACGTGTTTTGGTTTTTTGGGTTTTGCCATTGGACTAATCTGTTAAAGTGTGCAACTTATGTAAACTAATTTAAATTTAATGAAGCTCCCTAATAATTTAGTCCAACTGCATTACGAACCATGGTTAAGGTTTCTGAAGCTCTTGCTCTTCCCTTGTCTGCGCCCTGTTTAATGATTCTGTGTAATTCATCTGTATTGGCCAGTAAATCAGCAGCTTTTTCGCGGATAGGTTTAATAAATTGTACCATATCTTCTGCCAGTTGCTTTTTCATATCCCCGTAACGGATGATACAATTGCCCTGAGAACTTGCATTAAAGTCTGCTTCAAATTTAGCCAGGGTATCTTGTGTGCTTACCAGCTTCATCATGGTAAACAGATTTTGAATATAATCGGGTTTCTCCGAATTAGGAGTTTCAGGTCCCTGATCCGTTTTAGCTTTCATGATTTTTTTACGAATCAGCTCGTCATCATCCGCAAGATAAATGGTTGCATTCTGGTTTTCGCTCTTACTCATTTTACCATTTCCGTCCAGACCCATGATGCGGATAAGTTCATCACCATAATTGAATGCATAGGGCAAAGGGAATACTTCTCCGTATCGGTAATTAAATCTGTCTGCAAAATTTCTGGCCATTTCCAGATGCTGTTCCTGGTCTTTACCAACAGGCACTTTTACAGCACGTTGAATAATAATGTCTGCAGCCTGTAATACCGGATAGGTTAACAATCCTGCGTTTACATTTTCGGGTTGTAATCTCACTTTCTCTTTAAACGTAACTGTTTTCTCCAGTTCACCTTTATAAGAAAGCATATTTAAATACAGATATAGTTCAGCGATTTCAGGTATATCACTCTGAACATAAAAAGCAACTTTTTGAGGATCTAATCCACAGGCGATATTTTCAGCAATCACACGGTATACACTATTCTTTAACTCTTTGGTATCAGGATGTGTAGTTAAACTATGCCAATTAGCAACAAAAAAATAACAGTTAAAATCGTCTTGCATACGCACGTAATTGCGCATGGCCCCAAAATAATTACCCAGATGAAGGAATCCTGTTGGTCGGATTCCGCTAACAACAACCTCTTTTTCCATATTCGCGAAGATAAATATTGAGGTTGGTTTTTTGTGGCAGACCCGAAAAGAATTCGGAAATTGTAGCCCGAAACATATTTTAAACTTATTTCTACGAATAACAACATACTCGCTTCACCCATTGAATACCTAAAAGGGGTAGGACCGCTAAGGGCAGATATGCTCAAAAAAGAGCTGGAGATCTATACTTTTGGTGATTTATTACAGCATTATCCCATCCGTCATATTGATAAAACAAAAATCAATACCATTTCGGAAATTAATTATCAGACAGACTATATACAAATTGCGGGGAAATTGCTTCAGTTTGATATCATTGGCGAAAAACGTTCCAGACGATTGGTGGCTCAGCTGAGAGATGCAACAGGTACTATAGAATTAACCTGGTTTCAGGGCATATCATGGATCCAGAAAAGTTTATATATAGGTACAGAATATCTTGTGTTTGGCAAAACTGGTTTTTTTAATGGAAAACCCCAGATGGTTCATCCGGAAATTGAATCCTTTATTCCTGCTAAAGCAGATGGGAAGGCTTTTTTAGAGCCCGTATATCCTTCCACAGAAAAGTTAAAGGCAAAGGGGTTAAACGGCAGACAAATAGCTAAGTTAACCTACGTTTTGATAGAACAGATAAAACCTGCGGACTTGCCTGAAAACATTCCATTGTCTATAGTGAAAGAACTAAAATTATTAGGTCGCTATGAGTCTTTTGTCAATATCCATTTCCCAAGTACAGAACAGCATTATAAGAAAGCACTGGAACGGTTAAAATTCGAAGAATTATTTATTGCACAAGTGCGATTACAACTGGTACGTTTGCAGCGGAACGCGCAAAGCAAAGGAGTGGTTTTTGAAAAAGTGGGTCCTTATTTCAAGGAGTTCTATGATCATTATTTACCCTTTGAACTAACAGGTGCACAGAAGAGAGTTATTAAGGAAATAAGACAGGATACAGGCCGCGGAAGGCAAATGAATCGTTTATTGCAGGGAGATGTGGGTAGCGGAAAAACGATGGTTGCCTTGCTTAGCATGTTGCTGGCTGCAGACAACGGGTACCAAAGTGCGTTAATGGCACCAACGGAAATTCTTGCACAGCAACATTATCAGGGGCTTACACAATTGTTAAACAGAATGCCCGTTGAAGTAGCCTTATTAACGGGTAGCACAAAAACAGCAGAACGAAAAAGAATCCTAGCAGGTTTATTAAGCGATGAAATACATATGGTAGTGGGTACACATGCCATTATTGAGGATAAAGTACAGTTTAAAAATCTGGGTCTTGTTATTGTAGATGAGCAACATCGGTTTGGTGTTGCGCAAAGAGCTAAACTGTGGACTAAATCAGTAATTCCTCCGCATGTATTGGTAATGACTGCAACGCCTATTCCCAGAACCCTGGCCATGACCGCATACGGAGATCTGGATTATAGTATTATGGATGAATTACCTCCTGGAAGGATACCTATCACTACCGTTCAAAGAAATGAAATGGCAAGAGCAAGTGTAATGGGATTTGTGAAAGAAGAAATTGAAAAAGGTAGGCAGGCTTATTTTATATACCCATTGATTGAAGAAAGCGAGAAACTGAGCTATGAAGATTTAATGCAGGGATATGAGCAAGTAAAAAGTTTTTTCCCTGATTCCAAGTACAAGATCAGTATGGTTCATGGTAAGCAGCCGCCGGAACAGAAGGATATTAATATGCAGCGATTTGTTGCAGGGGATACCCAGATCATGGTTAGTACAACTGTGATAGAAGTAGGGGTAAATGTTCCCAATGCTTCGGTAATGGTGATAGAAAGCGCTGAAAAATTTGGACTATCCCAGTTGCATCAGCTTCGGGGAAGAGTAGGAAGAGGCAGTGAAAAAAGTTTTTGCATTTTATTAACGGGTAGTAAAGCCAGCAAAGAAGCCCGGGAACGTATCAATATAATGTGCGCAACCAATGATGGATTTAAAATTGCTGAAAAAGACCTAGAAATGCGAGGTCCCGGTGATATAGAAGGAACCCGTCAGAGCGGTGCATTGAACTTTAAGATAGCCAGTATTGTTAACGATAAAGGGTTGTTGCAACTGGCTCAGCAAAAAGCGGAACAAATTGTGGAACGGGATTTGCATTTGGAACAACCTGAGAATGCTTTGTTAAAAAACTACCTCACGCAACAGCATACCAAAGTTGGTTGGAGCAAAATTGCGTAACTTAAAATTGTGAATTTGAAATACATCAGCCTGATATTGATTTTCTGCATAGGGTTTATTCGTGTACATGCACAGGGCTATCTAGATTTTGTAGAAAATAAGGGACAATGGGAGTCCTTTATTCAATTTAAAAGTGAATTGTCGGCCAATGCTTTTGCCTTAACCAAAAACGGTTATAGGGTCTTACAACACAATGTGGATGATTACGCAGCCATTGCCGGATCTAAACATGCGCATACTGTTGGTGGTGAAGCAGCGGTTAAATCAGAAGTGTCGCCAAAATTTCAAACAGGAAATGAGCCATTGTTACTGCGATCTCATGCTTATGATGTTAGGTTTTTGAATGCCAATCCCAATCCTCAGATTATTAAAGAGAAGCCTGTTGCAGGTATCAGTAACTATTTTATTGGGAATGACCCTGCTAAATGGGCAACCGATGTGAAGACTTTTCAATCGGTAACGTATAAAAACATGTATCCCAATATTGATATTCGTTATTATACCAATAACGGAGTTCTGAAATATGATATCATCGTTCATCCCGGAGGAGATCCATCCAAGATTATTTTATTTTATGAGGGTACTAATGGGCTTACATTAAAGAACGGAGCTTTGCAAATTAAAACCTCTGTAGGAACATTACAGGAAACAATTCCTTATAGTTACCAATTGTTGAATGCTGAAAGAAAAGAGATAGACTGTGCCTATGAAGTAAGGGGCAATCTTGTGCAAGTAAAAGTCAACAGCGCGTATGATAAATCAAAGACTTTGGTGATTGATCCTCAGCCGGTATTTATCAGTTATTCAGGAAGTGTGGCAGATAACTGGGGCTTTACCGCTACCTATGATTTATTAGGAAATTTCTATGCAGGAGGAATTGTATTCAGTCCGGGATTTCCCACAACCACCGGTGCGTTTCAAAGACAGTTCGGAGGTGGTATTAATGAAGGCCAGATACAGGGATTTGATATGGGGATTATGAAATTTGAGCCGGGAGGAACCAGCTTGATTTATGCAACCTATATTGGCGGTTCAGGTAATGAACAGCCTCATAGTTTGGTAGCAGATGCTGCAGGAAATTTAGTTATAGCAGGCCGAACCTCTTCCACCAATAATTATCCTACTGTTGGTACACTCCCCCTTTTTGGAACTGGGGGTGGTGTATTTGATATTGTTTTGACCAAGCTTAATGCAAATGGAAATGCACTCATTGGATCTTTGCGTATTGGCGGCAGTGGTAGAGATGGGGTGAATATTCGTCCAAATTATGAAAGTCCAACAGGACCAGAAACAACTCGCAGAAATTATGGAGATGATGCAAGAAGTGAAGTAATTTTTGATAATCAGGGAAATATTCTGTTGGCTTCTGTTACACAGTCATTGGATTTTCCTACTACGAATGGTGCTTTTCAAAGAACTAGTGGAGGTGCAAGAAGCGATGGCAGAACACAGGATGGGGTTGTGATTAAATTGAATGCAACACTTTCTCAGGTTATTTTTTCCAGTTATCTGGGAGGTAATGATGATGATGCAGCCTTTGTATTAGCTATTAATCCAGCTAATAATAATATATATGTTGCGGGTGCAACTGCAAGTAATAATCTCCCTGCTAGGGCAAATGCAGCTTCTGGGTTTCAGAACTTCAATGGTGGGGTAGATGGATTTATTAGCATTGTATCTCCTGATGGTTCAACTATTCAAAGCACTTCTTATTTTGGAACCAATCTGGTGGATGTTATTTTTGGAATTCAGTTTGACCGTCAGGGATATCCATATATAGTTGGTACTACAACAGGAACACTTACGCCGCAGAATTCACCATACAATACTGCAAATCCCGGACAGGCCAGTGGTAAACAATTTATCGTAAAATTTCAGCCTGATCTTTCCGGCGTAATATATTTAACCAATTTTGGAACAGCTGGCGCATCCACTCCAAATTTGTCCATATCGGCTTTTCTGGTAGATCGATGTGGTAATGTGTATGTGTCAGGATGGGGAGGCAGTAATATCAATAGTTTCCCAACAACTCCCATTACGAACCTTCCAATCACACCAGATGCTTATCAATCTAATACTGACGGTGCTGATTTTTATTTCTTTGTTTTGGAAAGAGATGCACAAAAGCAACTCTATGGTTCTTTCTTTGGACAAACAGGAGGATTTGCCGATCACGTTGATGGTGGTACAAGTCGTTTTGATCCCAATGGTACCATTTATCAATCTATTTGCTCCTGCAGAAGAACAGGGGATCCTAGCAGGCCAATTTTGGGAACAGGCGGGGCATGGTCTACTGCCAACCGAAGTAATTCCTGTAATTTATTGGCAATTAAAATTGCTTTCAATCTGGCAGGCGTTGGTGCAGGTATAAAAACTTCCATCAATGGTGTTGCCCGAGATACTGCCGGTTGCGTACCATTGACAGTTGTATTTTCTGACACACTTGAATTGGCAAAAACCTATCGGTGGGACTTTAATGATGGGTCGTCTGAAGTATCAACTGACAGATCAACTGTTACCCACACGTTTAATAATGTAGGGGTGTACCGTGTAAGATTAATTGCAACAGATCCTGCATCCTGTAATATTAATGATACTGCATTTATTACCATGAGGGTAAGAGCAGACGAAGCTGTTTTGGGTTTTACACCAAACAAATTATTGCCTTGCGAAACATTAAGCTATCGGTTCGATAATACTTCCACTGCACCAAGAGCATTCGGCGCGAATGCATTTCGCTGGGATTTTGGGGATGGAACTAGGCAAGTAGCTTCCTTTGGACCTGTTACGCATACTTATGCAGCGCCAGGTACTTACAATGTCCGATTAATTTTATTGGATACCAGTTTTTGTAATGAACTGGATAGTATTGAAACACAGCTTAGAATTTCACCATTGGTTGATGCAAGATTTGAAACGCCTGCATTGGGTTGTGCCCCATATACCGCAGTATTCAATAATACTTCTTTGGCAGGCCGTTCCTTTTTCTGGGACTTTGGGGATGGGAATACTTCTACGCAAACTTCCCCTCAGCACTTGTATGCAACAGTGGGTAATTATTCAGTAAGGCTGATTGCCGTAGATTCTTCAACCTGTAATATAGCAGACACTACCAGTTTTATCATTAGTGTAAGAGGAAAACCGACTGCTGGTATTAGCTTCAGCCCTGATCCTACAGAACCCAATACGCCGGTAACATTTAACAACAGCAGTTTTGGCGCAGATAGATATAAATGGAATTTTGGAGATGGAGATAGTTTATTTACCAATCGCATTGACACCACTGTTAAACATTTATACAATGCAACCGGAACCTACAATGCCTGTGTGATTGCTATTAATGATGCAGGTTGTGCTGATACCAGTTGTGTGCCTGTAGCCATAACCATTGTTCCGGGCTTTAATGTTCCCAATGCTTTTTCTCCTAATGGCGACGGAGTGAATGACCGGATTTTTGTAAGAGGTTTTGGTATTTCCAAAATGAGCTGGCGAATTTATAACCGATGGGGTACGCTTGTTTTTTATGGAACAAGTTCAACAGACGGATGGGATGGAATGTACAACGGAAAATTGCAACCTCAGGAAGTATACCATTATACACTTGAGATTGAATTCAGTAACAAGGAAAAAGCAACCAAGAAAGGTGATATTACCCTTTTGCGATAATCTGTAGAAAGTAACAATGAAAGGATTCAACATACTATATCGTTTTCTGGGAGTATTGCTGGGATTGATTTTGCAGCAATGGGTTACTGCGCAGGCCTTGAATTATTCGCAGTATTATAATGCGCCTTTGTTGGTGAATCCAGCCAATACAGGTTTTAATCCTGACTATGATTACAGAGCAGGATTGAACTACAGAAATAGTTTTACAGCTGTTGGCGGAGGGTATAAAACCATGGGCGTTTGGGCGGATGCTAAACTTTTTGCCAATCGTTTTGAAAACGGATGGATGGGAATTGGCGGAAGCATCATTAAAGATGTTGCAGGGTCAGGTCAATTAACAGCAACCGGCGCTTCGCTTTCAATGGCATGGCATCAAATGCTTGGATATAATAGTTTGTTGAGTGCAGGATTTAGTGCCGGTGTAACGACCAAGCGGGTTGATATAACTAAACTGAATTTCGACAATCAGTGGAACGGTCAGTTTTTTGATGTATCTATTCCTTCCAACGAACCTTTTGCTTTTAGTCAAGTGGGATATTTAGATGTAAATTTGGGTTTAAATTATGCCTATTTCGCATCTGAAAATTTCTATTTCAATGCTGGTTTTTCCATGATGCATTTGAACCGTCCAAGAGAGAGCTTTTTTGCAGCCAATATCAGTGACGCAAGAGTGCCAACCCGGTTTAATTTTTTTGCCAATGCCAGCATTAAGCTGGAAGATTTGTGGATACTGAATCCCAATGTATACTTTAGTACCATTGGCAATAAAAATGAAGTGGTAATGGGAATGAATGCCAACCGAAACTTAGGGGGCAATGGTGCTCAGCAAATGATTGTGGGTTTGTATTACAGAAACAGAGATGCCATTATTCCTATGATTGGCTATTCCATTAATGACCTGCAGATCACGGTTAATTATGATGCAACTATTTCTTCTCTGGGCAGACTAAATGCTACCAGGGGAGCTTATGAATTATCCATCATAAAGCATGGTATTTTCCCGAGCTCAAGGGGGCGTTCTGTTAAATGTCCTACGGTTCGTTTCTAAGTGCCTCAAACTTTATATCTTGCGTAGTACAAACGATTACGCATGAAATACCATCCACTCGATTCAAACATTTTCATCAATAACAGAAAGCGTTTTGTGCGCCAGATGTCACAGAATAGTATTGCAGTATTTGTAAGCAATGACGAGTGGCCTGGTAATGGAGACGCGTTACATCCCTTTAAACAAAACAGTGACTTATTCTGGCTGAGTGGTATAATTCAGGAGGATTCGATGGTGATATTATTTCCAGACAATCCGGATCCCAAGTTTCGTGAAGTACTGGTACTTGTTAGGCCCAATGAATTAAAGGAAAAATGGGATGGGAAAAGATTGCGTGCGGAGGAAGCTAGAAAAATATCAGGTGTTCAGACTATCGTTTGGTTAGACAGTCTGGATGCATTATTACAGGGTTGGATTCATTTAGCTGACACTATATACTTAGACAGCAATGAGAACGACAGAAAAGCTTCTGAAATTCAAACCAGAGAATATCGTTTTATTGCAGAGATGAAGGCCCGCTATCCGCTGCATCAATTTATGCGTGCGGCTAAAATTATGAAAGGATTACGTGCCATTAAAACGAAGGAAGAAATTGAAGTAGTTCAGAAAGCAATTGATATTACAGATTTGACATTCAGAAGGATCATGAAGTTTGTTAAGCCTGGTGTACATGAATATGAGATTGAAGCTGAAATTTGGCACAGCTTTTTAAGTAACAGAGCAACGGGGCCTGCCTATGGTAGCATTATTGCCAGCGGCGATAATGCAAGAACACTTCATTATGTTTCGAACAATGCAGTATGTAAAGATGGAGATTTGTTATTGATGGATTTTGGTGCAGAATACGGAGGATACTGTGCAGATTTGACCAGAACGATTCCAGTGAATGGTAAGTTTACCAAAAGACAAAAAGAAGTATACAATTCCTGCCTTCATTTGCATAACTATGCCAAGTCCATTTTAAAACCAGGTATCAGTATTTTGGATTATACAGATAAAGTAGGGGAGGAAGCCACTAAGCAGTTTCTTAAAATCGGGTTGTTAACTAAGTCGGATGTAAAAAATGAAGACAAAGAAAACAGGGCGTATCGTAAATATTTATACCACGGTATTTCACATCATCTGGGAATAGATGTTCATGATTTGGGAACTAGAACTGCTCCTATTCAGGCGGGTATGTTGTTTACCATTGAACCAGGTATTTACATTGAAGAAGAAAAAATGGGAATCCGTATTGAAAATAATTTCTGGATTACCAAAAACGGCAACACTGACCTGATGAAGAATATTCCTATTACTGTAGATGAGATTGAATCATACATGAAGCGCAAATAGCATGAAGCATATACCGAATTGTTTTACGCTGTTGAATTTGTTTTTAGGTGCAACAGCAATAATGTACATATTACAGCCAGGACTTACTTACCAGGTAGAAGGCGATGGGTTGATAAGCATTCCCGAAAAAATGATGTGGGCGAGCTGGCTCATATTTGCTGCAGGACTGGTAGATTTTCTGGATGGATTTGTTGCACGCTGGATGAAGCAATCTTCCGAAATGGGTAAGCAACTGGATTCACTGGCTGATGTGGTGAGTTTCGGGGTTGCGCCTGCCATGATTGTGTTGCAGTTTCTACGATTTTCTTATTCCAGTTCAGAAGGTGGGTTGGATATTACTGAATGGGCTTTACTACCCGCTTTTGTTTTGCCTTGTGCCGGCGCCTATCGGCTGGCTCGTTTTAATTTAGATACTTCTAAGTCTACCGGTTTCAAAGGCATTCCTATACCAGCTGCTGGTATTTTGCTAGCTTCTTTTCCATTGGTGAACTGGTATGCCAAAGATGCCTGGATAATGGATTTACTTTTGCAGCCCTGGTTATGGTATGGACTAATTGTTTTCCTAAGTTTGGGGATGGTTTCTACAATACCTATGCTGGCATTGAAATTCACAGGAATCAGCTTTGCTAAAATACTGCCATTTATAATCATTTTGGCGATTGCCTTACCGGTAGCCTTTGTTTTTGGCTGGCTGGCAATTTCGGCAGGGTTTATTGCTTATGTAATTCTATCTTTGTTCTTTAAATCAACCGAATCATGAAGTTTGAAGTTGCCATCAATGTAATGCCTTTAAAAGATTTATTAGACCCTCAGGGTAAAGCCGTATTAGGCGGATTGGCCAATTTAGGTATACACCAGGTTGAAGATGTAAGAGTGGGCAAGCGCATCACGCTTTCGGTTGAAGCTGCATCTGCTGACGAAGCTAAGTTGATTGCTGAAAAAGCAGCTAAACAGTTATTGGCTAACCCGGTGATGGAGTTTTTCGAGATCAGCATAAACGCTTAATTTGCTTTATTTAGTTCCTACACCTTTGGGTAATCTAAAGGACATTACACTGCGTGCACTGGAAGTGCTGAATGCTGTAGATGTTATCTTATGTGAAGATACTAGAACCTCTTCCAAGTTACTGCAGCATTATGCTATTCAAAAGCCTTTAAGTCCTTATCATCAGCACAATGAACATAAGATTGTAGCCCATATTGCCGATCAGCTGGCCGCAGGAAAAAACATGGCTTTGATTACTGACGCCGGTACACCAGGTATATCTGATCCTGCTTTTCTGCTTGTGCGCGAATGCATACAGAGAGATATTAAAGTAGAAACTTTACCCGGAGCTGCAGCATTTGTGCCTGCATTGGTGAATAGTGGGTTGCCTACCAATCGTTTCGTATTTGAAGGTTTTTTACCCCTTAAAAAAGGAAGACAAACTTTATTTAAAAAGTTGGCAACTGAGGAAAGGACCATGATTTTTTACGAGAGTCCAATGAGACTGGTCAAGACGCTGGAAGAGATGGCTCAGTATTTTGGGGAGGATAGAATTTGTTCGGTTGCCAGAGAACTTACCAAAATGTTTGAAGAGCATAAAAGAGGAACTTTAAAAGAAGTTGCATCCTATTTTAAAGCTAAATCGGTAAAAGGGGAAATTGTACTGGTAGTTGCGGGCCTGCCTGATTAAAACACTAAAATATTTTCGGAAATTTACTGTCTTATATCACAATACATTGCTAACGATAAATCAATATCATGCCTAAATTGACGCGCCTTTTATTCTTTAGTTTACTGTTGGTCAGTTCTGCAATTGTTGCACAACCAGACCGCTGGCAGCAGAAAATAAAATACACCATGAATGTAAACATGGATGTTAGTAGCAACCGTTTTACCGGTACACAAAAAATAGATTATTTTAATCAATCTCCTGACACGTTAAATAAGATGTTCATGCATTTATACTGGAATGCTTTTCAGCCTAATAGCAGTATGGATGTAAGAAGCAGAGAGTTGGGTAAAACCAAATTGTCTGATCCAAGAAGAAACAATGACGGATTGGATTGGGATGCGCGTGTAAAGGATCGCATCAGCAAATTAACACCTGATGAAATTGGATATCAGCGGGTAAAGTCAGTTACCATCAATGGAGTAGCGCAAACACTGAAAGAGCACGAAACCATTTTGGAAATTGTACTGACCAAACCCATTCTGCCAAAATCAAAAATTACCATGGATGTTGTGTTTGAAGCACAGGTTCCTGTTCAAATCAGAAGAAGCGGAAGGGACAATGCAGAGGGAATTCGCTATAGCATGGCACAATGGTACCCCAAAGTAGTGGAGTATGATTATCAGGGCTGGCATGCCAATCCTTATATCGCTAGAGAGTTTTATGGGGTTTGGGGAGACTTTGATGTCAATATTACGATTGATAAAAACTATATGGTTACAGCCGGTGGTGATTTACTCAATGCCAATGAAATCGGATTTGGTTACGAAGCCAAAGGCGTGACAGTAAAACCTTCAACAGGCAAAACATTGACTTGGAAATGGCAGGCGAATAATGTACACGACTTTATGTGGGCAGCAGATCCTGAATACAAAATGATAACCAGAACAACAGAAGGAGGACCCCTGTTGCGTGTTGTTTACAAAAAAGTAGATTCTTTGGAAAATCGCTGGCAAAAAATGGCAGATACCTGTGCATTGATTTATCCTATCATTGCAAAGACTTTTGGTGCTTACCCTTATAAGACTTACACTTTTGTTCAGGGTGGTGATGGTGGTATGGAGTATCCAATGGCAACATTGATTAAAAGCGCCAGCCTTGGTACGGCTATTCATGAATGGATGCACAGCTGGTATCAGATGATTTTAGGAAGCAATGAAGCATTGTATCCTTGGATGGATGAAGGTTTCACTGACTATTCAAGTACCCGCGCACTGGCTACACTGCGTAACAGCCCAGGATTCTGGTACAATGGAACCTACATGGGATATGCAAGATTGGCTAGAAGTGGGTTTGAAGAACCAGCAAGTACACACGCTGATCATTACAATACTAACTATGCTTATAGTTCTGCTGCCTACAGTAAAGGTGCGGTGTTCATAGAGCAACTGGGATATATAACTGGCGCATCCGTAAGAGATAAAATTTTGCTGGATTATTATAATACATGGAAATTCAAGCATCCAAATCCCAATGACTTTATTCGTATAGCAGAAAAGGCAAGCGGACTTGAATTGGATTGGTATAAGGAATATTGGATCAACAGTACCAAGACCATTGACTATGCAGTTGGAGATATTGCCATGGTGAATAATAAAACTTCAATTACCATCAAACGTCTGGGAAAAATGCCAATGCCAATTGATGTATTGATAACATTTAAAGATGGCAGTCAGGAAATGCATTACATACCATTGGATATTATGTACGGGGCAAAAGCTGCTGAGTCGGCTGTGTCAAGAACAGTGCATGCTTCATGGAGATGGACGCACCCTGACTACAGTTTTACAACCAGCAGAGCTGTATCTGATATTAAGTCTATTGAAATTGATCCGAGTCAACGGATGGCGGATATCAACAGAACCAACAATAAGCTCGTGATTCCTGATTAAACAGGATTACGTAAATTTAAAAACCCGCAGGATGATTGATCCTGCGGGTTTTTTATTGCTTTTTTATTTTCTGTTATCCTTTATTTGGCAACGTGTATAATATACTTTTCCTCGAAGTATTCCTCTGGAAAAATTTTCACAATCGGCATCATTTTTGGTCTGGCTCCGCTTTCAAAAATCTCCTGGTTCAGGTCTCCTCCTTTTAAACAAATAAGTCCATTTCTGATACTGCCCTCTTCTACAGAACCGGTTGGTTTTTTAATTAAAGGCATGCTCCATTTTAATAACTCTTTCAAGGGGGCAACTGCCCTGGAAACTGCAAAATCAAATTTTCTATTGGTAATTTCTTCTGCTCTTGAATGTTTGGTAGTAATGTTTTTTATACCAGCTGCTTCGCAGACAGCATCTACTACTTTTAATTTTTTGGCAATACTGTCTACCAGGTAAAACTCTACTTCCGGGAAAAAAATGGCAAGGGGAACACCAGGGAAACCTCCTCCGCAACCAATGTCTATAATTTGATGCCCTTTCTTAAAATCTGCAATGGCAGCAATGCTTAACGAGTGGAGTACATGGTGTAAATAAATACTGTCGATGTCTTTTCTAGAAATCACGTTGATCTTTGCATTCCACTCTTTATACAATTCTTCCAGCATACCCAGTTGTTGGATTTGCTTTGGAGTAAAATCATCAAAGTACTTGGTAATTAATCCCAGTTTTTGCGCGGCGCTTTCCATATAGCAGGTACAGTAAATAGGTAATAAAAAAACATCCAGATATCAAAAAACAGGAACCATGGGTATAGGTCTTTCTCATTGAGTTTAGCCATTCCTTTATATAAAATAAAAGCCTGTAATAAAAAACGAACAGCATAAACACCCAACGCCAATTGCCAGTTATAGAAGATGATAGACACCGCCAGCAGTGGGTACACAAAAAATAGAGAAAAGGAATACAATCCCAGCAAAAATTGGTGAATGGGTTTATAATATTTGCCTGTTGTATAATGCCTGTATTTTTGAGTCATCCATTCTCCCCAGGTAGTTTTTGGGTCACTCAATGTATGCGCATCATGATCCATTAAAATGGCTGTATTGTTAGCGTTTGCTACCTGGTTAATGAATAGGTCATCGTCTCCGCTAGGTATTTGGTTGATAGAGGAGAACCCTTTGTTTTTAAAAAAAAGTTCTTTCTTATAACTTAAGTTTCTACCAACTCCCATATAGGGTTTACCTGCTAGTGCATAGGAAAAATATTGCATGGCAGTATGAAAGGTTTCAAAGCGGATTAGTTTATTGAGTAAGCCCGGTTTTTTGTGATAGGCACCATACCCCAAAACAATTTCTGTTTCCTCATCATAGGTATCTTGCATTTTTCTGATCCAGTTTTCTGAAGCGGGAACGCAATCTGCATCTGTTAATAGAACTATTTCATACTTGGCGCTTTTAATCCCCATCGACAATGGGAATTTTTTCCCGCTGATCATTTTGGCTTCCTGTATAAGCTCAATCATGTTCAGATTTTTGAAAGATCGCTTGAATTCATCAATAACGTATTTGCTCTCGTCAGTTGAGTTGTCATTTACTAAAACCACTTCATGTGTTGTAGGATAATCCTGCACCAGCACTCCAGGCAGGTTTTTGACAAGATTGTGGGCTTCATCCCTTGCGCAAATAATTACAGATACAGGATGTTCAACGGATACTTCTTTTTCCTTATTACGGTAATAAGCCATTCTTCTAAAGAAGTATACATAATAAAATGCCTGAATGGCGATAACTGTACAAAAAAGTCCGAAACAAATCGTCCAGACAATATCGGGTATGATCATGCCGCAAAAATAGGGCAAAGACCAGTACTTTTGCAGGATGGCTGCACTAAGTTATACACTTGAACATACGGCAAATGGATCCGCTGCAAGGGCAGGAATTATTGAAACAGATCACGGTCAGATACAGACCCCGATATTCATGCCCGTTGGTACGGTAGGCTCTGTAAAGGCGGTTACGCAGCAACAGCTGAAGCTAGATATTCAGGCTCAGATTATATTGGGTAATACCTACCATTTGTATTTGAGGCCCGGTACTGAAGTGCTGGAAGCTGCCGGAGGATTACACCGGTTTAATGGATGGGACCGTCCTATATTAACTGATAGTGGCGGATATCAGGTTTTTTCGCTTGCAGCCAATCGAAAAATTAAAGAAGAAGGGGTTGTTTTTCAATCGCATATTGACGGGAGCAGGCATTTGTTTTCACCGGAATCTGTAATGGATATTCAAAGAAATATCGGGGCAGATATTATCATGGCTTTTGATGAATGTCCTCCCTATCCAAGCACCTTTGATTATGCAAAGAAAAGTATGGAGTTGACTCATCGCTGGTTAGACCGATGTATTGCCCGGTTGGCTGAAACGCCTGATAAATATGGGTATACACAGAACTTGTTCCCTATTGTACAGGGAAGTACTTATAAGGATTTGCGAAAAGCTTCCTGTGAATTCATTGCTTCACGCAACGCTGTTGGGAATGCCATTGGTGGATTAAGTGTTGGTGAGCCCGAAGACATGATGTATGAATTTACAGCACTGTGTACAGAAAATCTTCCACTCAATAAACCTCGGTATTTAATGGGAGTGGGAACACCCTGGAATTTGCTGGAATGCATCGATCAGGGTATTGATATGTTTGACTGTGTAATGCCTACCCGTAACGGAAGAAATGGAATGTTGTTTACTACACAGGGAGTGATTAATATCAGAAATAAAAAGTGGGCAAAAGATTTAAGTCCAATTGATCCAGGGTTACCATCAGAGCCTAGTCAGTATTATTCCAAAGCCTATTTGCGCCATTTGTTTGTGGCAGAAGAAATTTTGGGATTGCAGCTGGCTAGTATTCATAACCTCAGCTTTTATTTGTGGCTGGTAGGAGAAGCACGAAAACATATTCTGGACAATAGCTTTGCAAGCTGGAAAAAAGAGATGTTGGAAATTGTAAAGCGACGATTGTAATACAGCGTTTATAATCCCCTCGAAAAACTTTGTGGATAAGCCCAGTCTATAATTTTATTTATTCACTATTATGCAATATGCCATGCTTAGTGGGATACAGTGATTACTTTAGTAATGCTTACTAATCCGTTACCTACTGAAGCCCAGAAATTGATACATCCATTTTAATGGATGTATTTTTTTATCTTTGAATGAATGAAGAAGCTTGATTGGTACATACTCAGAAAATTTCTCACTACCTTCTTCTTTGCTATTTTTTTATTTGCGGTTATAGCCGTGGTGGTGGATGTTAGCGAAAAAACGGATGATTTTGTTCGTTCACAATTAGGATTCAGGCGCATAGTTACTGATTATTATGCGGGATTTATTCCTCATATCATTGCATTGCTTTTCCCGCTTTTTGTATTTATTGCGGTTATTTTTTTTACATCCAAAATGGCTGGTAACAGTGAAATCATTGCCATTCTAGCCAGTGGTACCGGTTATTCCCGGTGGTTGAGACCTTATTGGGTTGGGGGTATTATTATGGCAACAATTCTCTGGTTTGCTAACCAGTATGTGGTGCCCAAAGCCAATGTATTAAGAGGAAATTTTGAGGCAAAATATATTGATGCCAATTCAAGTTACAATGCATTGTTAGGTCAGTCGAATCATATTTATTTACGCATAGATTCTTTTACTTATGCAGGTATTCATTATTATGATACCACTGTAAAAAGGGGAGGTCCCGTTTTTTTGTATACATTAAAAGGGAATGAAGTGGTAGAGAATCTCAGAGCAGAATCCATTATCTGGGATACCGCATCACGCAAATGGAAAATGGATGTTGTTTTTGACCGAAAACTTCAGCCCATGCAGGAGAAAGTGGTACAGGAAGCTACCCGCCTGATGAATTTTAATTTTAAACCTTCCGACCTAACGCGGGATAAATACACAAAAGACAAATTGACTACGCCGGAATTAACCCGTTTTATAGCACTGGAAGAATTGCGGGGCTCGGAAGGGCTGAATAGTTTAAAAGTGGAAAGGTATCGTAGGGATGCCACTTGTGTAACCGTTATTTTGCTGACCCTAATCGGAGCCATTGTTGCCGGTAGAAAAGTAAGAGGGGGAAGTGGCGTACACCTGGCGGTGGGATTTGTAACCGCTGCTCTATTTATTGTGACCGATCGATTTTCCACTATTTTTTCTACCAAGGGCGATTTGCCCCCTCTTTTGGCAGCTTGGATTCCCAATATGATATTCCTAATGGTTGTATTGTATTTGTATCGTACTGCGCCAAAATAATTATTTGTGAAAATTTAGAACCAGACTGGCATTGATTTTGTTACAGATAGAACTTCAATTACCTTTGAAGCACAGATCATCTAACAAAAGATTGCCATGGGAATTATTAAAGACAGGTTTAAAGCAACAGCTGATACAGCTTCTGCGGAAATCAAATCCATTTTAAAAGATCACGGAAATAAAAAAATTGGTGAAGTTACTTTGGCCCAGATTTATCAGGGTATGAGGGGCATTACCGGTTTAGTAACTGAAACCAGTTTACTTGATGCACAGGAAGGTATCCGATTTAGGGGTTACTCAATTCCTGAGCTACAAGATAAGCTGCCTAAAGCGCCTAACGGCGGAGAACCTTTACCTGAAGGGCTATTTTACCTGATGTTGATGGGCGAATTGCCAACTGAAGAACAAGTGAATCATATCACCAGTGTATGGCAAAGAAGAAGTCATGTTCCTAATCACGTTTTTGCAACCATCGATTCATTGCCATTGAACACACACCCAATGACCATGTTTGTGGTTGGTGTGATGGCTTTGCAGACTGAAAGCAATTTTGCCAAGGAATATGCAAAGGGAATGAACAAGAAAGATTACTGGGATGCTACTTACGATGATGCCATGGATTTGATTGCTCGTCTTCCCAGAATTGCTGCTTATATCTACAGAAGAAAGTATAAGAATAACGAGCATATTCAGCCTAATGGATTGTTGGACTGGGCAGGCAACTTTGCCCATATGATGGGATATGAAGATGAGAGTTTCAAAGAATTGATGCGTTTATACATGACTATTCATGCTGACCATGAAGGTGGTAACGTATCTGCACATACCACACACCTGGTGGGTTCTGCTTTAAGTGATCCCTTTCTTAGCTACGCTGCAGGTATGAATGGTTTAGCTGGTCCTTTACATGGTCTGGCAAATCAGGAAGTGATTAAGTGGATTTTTGAAATGCAGGAAAAATTAGGAACAGACAGTCCAAGCAAAGAACAGATTGCACAGTACGTGCAGGATACTTTGTCTTCTGGTAAAGTTGTTCCTGGGTATGGTCACGCAGTATTGCGCAAGACCGATCCGCGCTTCTCTGCTCAAATGGAATTTGGTAAGAAACATATGCCGGACGACAAGTTGGTGAATACCGTGTGGAATATTTACGAAACGGTTCCGCCAATTTTGCAGTCCTTAGGAAAAATTAAGAACCCATGGCCTAACGTTGATGCACATAGTGGTGCATTACTCGTTCATTACGGATTTGTAGAGTATGAATTCTATACTGTATTGTTTGCCGTAAGCCGTGCATTAGGTGTGATGGCTAGCTTATGCTGGGACAGAGCATTGGGCTTCCCATTGGAAAGACCAAAATCTGTAACAACTGAATCTGTGAAATTGTGGCTGGAAGGCAAAGATCAAATCTGGGAGTAATGATTATTTGGCTTAAGCAGCCTTACTAATATTTTGAAGCCCGACTAATTAGTCGGGCTTTTTTATGGATTGTAGCAGAACAGTAGCTGCAAAATTCTGGGCATGGAAGAGGAGTCGTCCTCATCAAAATATTCATTTATGTCTGTTAATTGAAAATGATACTTTTTTGCCGCGGTTACAAAATCAGAAATATGATGATTGAAACAAGTAACAACTTGTGTTCCCTCCTCTGTATCAAATCTAGCTTTAGAACCATTGTATTGTTTAAAGGGGTGTAATTCACCTATGTAAACTGTTGCTCCGGATTCCATTACCAAGCTCAGTTGTTGGAAAATAGGTTCCAGATTTTCAATATGTTCTAGCATTAAGCTAAATGTAGCTAAGTCAAATTTTTCTGTTGCTGCAAAGTACCAGTTATGGGTTATATCTGCCTGGATAAACTTTACCTGGTTATCTGTGATTTTTTCTTTGGCTTTGTTTAGCATTTTTTCAGAGAGATCTATCGCTAGCACTTGCTTTGCAATTGATTTGAGCCATAGCGTGTTTTTTCCCGTGCCACAGCCAATTTCCAAACAGTTTTTAAATGACTTTCCTTCTAATGCATTTCTTATTGCAATGGCTTCTAGATCTCTGGTTTTGTTTTCGTTGGTGTCGTATTGCTCTGACCAGCTATTGTATGCTTGTTGGATGTTTGACATGGTAATTGTTCATTAAAAAAGCCCCAAAAAGGGGCTTTAGAGTGGAGAGTATCGGGGTCGAACCGACGACCTCTTGCATGCCATGCAAGCGCTCTAGCCAACTGAGCTAACCCCCCGGGGATTGCAAATGTAAGTTGCGTGTATTGAATGTCAAAAAATTGTTTTACGAGCCAGTAAGGGGCTCTTATGCTTGATTTTTACAATAAAATGCCTGGTTTTTCGTTGTACTTGGTAGTTAAGCTTAAGCTATTACTATGAAATACAGTCAACTGTTTATCGCAATCGGATTTACATCTGCAATCTTGCTTTCTGCTTGTAAAAAAGATGTAGACAAGCCAGCTGATGTTCAGGAAACAACCGAAGACAATAATCCGCCAATTGGAGGTGCAACAGCGGTATTCAGAGATACGGTATCTGTTAAGGATGGGGAAGTAACCATTACCTATGCAAAGTCAGATGCTTGTTTTCCCAGCAACGAGATTTTTTCATTCACAGCTTCCGCTGCCGGTATACCTACAGGGGCAAAATATATTTGGGAATTCGGGGACGGTAAATCTTTAACGGGGACAACGGTTAGAAATATGTACAGAAACCCTGCTACTTATACCATTATCCTTCAAATTAAGAACTCGGCAGATGTATTACTTCATAAAGCATCCATTTCGGTAAAAGCTTTGGGTCAGCAAGTAACACCCACTGCTATATTCTCGAGCGCTTTGCCCGATATTAATTACCTGAATAATATGACATTTACGAGTAGGTCTACTGTGCCAACCGGAACAATTGTAGATCATTTCTGGGATTGGGCAGATGGCACCACCAGTAATAGTTCCAACTCATTTATGCCTAAGAATTTTCCGAAAGTTCCAGAAGATAAAACTTACAATGTAAAGATGATTGTTACTGCTAACTCCGGATGCCGGGATACAGCAGCGCTAAATGTTTTTGTTCCTGCATCCTATACAATCAGCGGTAATTTTTCTGCAGAGCAATTTGATGCTTGTACTAACGAGTATTTTATTTTCACTCCAACTGCTACAGGGGTTCCGGCTGGTGCAGAATATACCTGGGATTTTGCTGATGCTACTGGAACTGTTACAGGTAGCCCTGTAAAGAAACAGTTTACATATCAGAATGATTATGATGTAAAAATGACCATAACCTTAAAAGGTAAAATAATTTATCAAACACACAGACCGGTAAGAGCTTTTGGTCAGAATATTAAACCTAAGGCTTTGATGTTAAAGAATGTGGTAAGTTCTACTTCAACTAAGGAAGTCTGGGCTTTTTATAGTCAATCCAATATTCCGCATGGATATTTAACCGGATACAGATGGGAAATGCCATTTAACCGAGTAGACGATAACTTTAATACGATTGTAGAACAGGAATTTACTAAAGCCGCAACGCCTACCAATTATTCTGTGCGATTAATTGTTACAGGCAATACTGGCTGTAAGGATACCACCGTTGCCAATATAACCATACCGGCAAAATAAGCCCTATGAAACTGATACGTACCCATTTATTCATTTTCTTGGCTGTTCTGGGTCTTTTTGCTTGTAAAAAAGATGCAGCTATAGATTTGGATAAATTGGTGCAGGTAGACTCAGCACAAATGACCAAAGGGGCAATTGTTACTGTTTCAAGAGATACTACAACCGTAACCTATGGTAATGTTGAAGCCAAGTTTAGCCAAACATCAACTTGTTTCCCTTCTTCAGAGGTATTTGCATTTTCTGCTTCCGGTGTTGCTTTACCGGCTGGTGGTTATTATAGCTGGCAATTTGGGGATGGCAACATTGCCACAGGTGCCACAACTACGCACTCTTACCAGGCAGCAGGATCTTTTGTAGTGACTTTGATGGTAATGGCCAATGCTAATAATATGCTTGCCAAAGTTAGTTTTGGAGTTAAGGCATTGGGGCAGCAAACCAAGCCTGAAGCTAGTTTCACCACCAAATTTGATTTCCCTCAAAATCTTAATTATGTTACTTTCAACAGTACTTCTTCTATTAATCAGGGAGATATTGTTCAATTTAAATACAACTGGGGCGACGGAACAGAGCATATAAGTTCTGTTGGATTGGTAAGACATGAATTTCCAAAAGCTATCAATGATTCTACCTATTCGGTAAAACTAACCATACTTTCAAACAGTGGATGTTCTGATGACACTACTATTCGATTGACTATTCCTGGCAGATACAATATCAAAGGCAAATTTAAGACTGAATCATTTGATGCCTGCACCAATGAGCGAATCCTATTTACTGCAGAAGCAGAAAATGTACCTTCTGGTGCAGTATATGAATGGGATTTTTCCGATGGTACAGGGGTTAGAACTGGAAACCCAATCATGTATAAGTATAAGTTCCCGAATGATTACGATGTTATAATGAGTGTTAAGCTCAATGGCAGGGAAATATACAGAACTAATAAGCTCGTGAATGCCAAAGGAGAGAATCCAAAACCGACAGCCAAGTTTGAGGAAACCCTTGTATGGGATTATCCTACTACGCAGCGATGGTCCTTTAACAGTAGGTCTACTATACCTACCAGTACTATTGATTCTTATCAATGGAGTTTTGGTAACGGAAATACCAACAATGAGTTTTACAGTTTCATAGAAACCGTTTATAACAAAGAAGCTACCAGTAAAACTTATACTGTTCAATTAATAGTTACCGGAAATGGTTGCACAGATACCGCCAGAAAAACCATTACTATTCCGCCTAGGTAATCTTAATTATTGTTAAGTAATGTATGTGTATTTCTTATATTTAGTTTTCATTAAAACTAAATCTGCTACATGTACAAAATACTCAAAACAATATTGGCTATATCTTTATTTATAGCTTGCTCTACATCGGTAAGTCGCATTGATGAAGGAGACGGACTTGAGGTTTTCAGTGCAGATATGCTAAAAAAGCATATTTCAGTGCTGGCTTCAGATGCATTCATGGGCCGCAAACCTTTCACTGAAGGAGAGACCAAAACAGTTAATTATTTAGTTGAACAATTCAAGTTATTAGGGCTTGAGCCTGGGAATGGGGACAGTTATATTCAATCTGTACCAATGGCCAATATACTGGCTATAGCTGCACCTTCTATGCAGGTAAAATCAAGTAAAGGCAGTTTCTCTTTACAAGCATTTAAAGATTATATCATTTGGACAGACAAAACCGATTCCAGTTTTACGCTGGATAATGCAGATTTGGTTTTTGCTGGTTATGGCGTAGTTGCTCCTGAATATAACTGGAATGATTATGCAGGCTTGGATGTGAAAGGAAAAGTGGTTATGGTTATGGTGAATGATCCAGGATTTTGGATAGGCGATACCAGTTTGTTCAAGGGAAAGGCAATGACGTATTACGGAAGGTGGACCTATAAGTTTGAAGAAGCCGCCAGACAAGGTGCTAAAGCTTGTTTGATTATTCACAACACTGCCGCTGCCAGCTATCCTTTTAGTGTTCAGCAAAATAGTTTTAATACAACCCGGTTAAAATTAGACAACAGAGGAAAAGATATACCTAATTGCGATATCATTGGATGGGTGCCTGAAAATGTGGCAAACCTTTTATTTCTTGCTGCCGGATTTGATTCAACGCTATTGGTAAAAGCCAATCAGCCAGCATTTAAAGCTGTTCAGCTAAACTTACAATTGAGTACTTCAATGCAAGTAAAATCCAACTTCAATCAATCCAGTAATGTTGTTGCAAAGATTACTGGAAGCAAAAGACCAGATGAAGTCATTATTTATACTGCACACTGGGATCATCTTGGTATTGGCAGGCCAAATAAAGATGGAGACTCAATATACAACGGGGCATTGGACAATGCTTCCGGTACTGCCGGACTTCTTGAAATGGCACGGGCTTTTAAAAACATGAAAACCAGACCGGAAAGAACTATTGTTTTTTTAGCTGTGACTGCCGAAGAACAAGGACTTTTAGGGTCTGCCTACTATGCCGAGAATCCAATATTCCCTATCGAGAATACGGTAGCGAATATCAATATGGATGGACTCAATCGATTTGGAAAAACAAAAGACATGGTTGTAGTAGGACAAGGACAGTCTGAACTGGAAGACTATTTAGAAGAAGCTATTAAAAAGAAGGGTGGTTATCTTTCTTTTGATCAGCATACTGAGGCAGGTTATTACTACCGTTCTGACCATTTTAATTTTGCTAAAAAAGGAATTCCAGCTTTGTTTGCCAATAGCGGTAAAGATTATATTGGAAAGGACACTGCATATGGAAAAGCATTGGAACAAGAATACAATGACAATCACTATCATCAGCCTTCTGATCATTTTGACGCTTCTACCTGGACAGGTGATGGCGCAATAAATGATTTGCAATCTTTATTTATCATTGGCAGAAGAATGGCATTTGAAACTAGTTTTCCTAAATGGAAAGATGGGTCTGAATTTAAATTAATCAGAGAAAAGAAAAAACCATGATTACGAAATTGGACATTGAGCAAACGCATGGGAAAATTAAATCTTTTATACATCAGACTCCTGTTTTAACAAACAGCAGTATCAATGAAATGGCAGGAGCTGATTTGTATTTTAAATGCGAAAACTTTCAAAAAATTGGCGCTTTCAAAATCAGGGGTGGAATGAATGCTTCCCTGAGTTTAACAGCTGAACAACTTTCTAGAGGTTTGGCAACCCACTCTTCGGGAAATCATGCGCAGGCTATTGCGTTTGCTGCAAAGACATTGGGCACAAAAGCATATATTGTTATGCCCAGTAATTCTCCTTCAGTAAAAGTGAATGCAGTTAAAGGGTATGGTGCCGAAGTAATTTTTTGCGAACCCAATCAGCTGGCCAGAGAAACTGCTTTACAAAAAGTAGTGGAAGAAACCGGTGCCGAATTTATTCATCCCTACGATGATGACAGAGTAATTACAGGTCAGGCAACCTGTGTGAAGGAGCTAATATCTTCTGTACCTGACTTGGATGCAATCTTTACTCCTGTTGGAGGAGGTGGTTTATTATCAGGAACTGCGCTGGGAACCCATTATTTTCATCCATCGGCAAAAGTATACGCAGGAGAACCTGAAGGGGCAGCAGATGCTATTCTAAGCTTTCAATCTGGCAAAGTAGAAAAAGCACCATATGTAAATACCATTGCTGATGGATTATTAACTACACTGAGTGAAAGAACCCTGTCTATTATTCGTAAACATGTTGAAGATATTTTTCTGGTGTCTGAAGAAGAAATTAAAGCGGCACTAAGGTTGGTATATGAACGTATGAAAATTATTGTAGAACCCAGTTGTGTGGTTCCTTTGGCAGCTATTCTTAAAAATAAAAATCAGTTTCAGGGCCAAAAAATCGGAATTATTCTAACTGGGGGAAATGTGGATTTGAAAAAATTTGGTGAATGGTTTAAAGATTAGCAATTATGCCTGAACAGTATAATGATTTTGATGCAATAGTAATTGGCTCAGGAATCAGCGGAGGATGGGCTGCCAAAGAACTTTGTGAAAAAGGATTGAAAACACTTGTGTTGGAAAGAGGTAAGATGGTAGTGCATAAAAAGGATTATCCAACAGCCAATTACAACCCATGGGATATGCCTCACCGTGGTAAAATTCCGCCCCCTGAAATGGATATGGATCCAATCGTTAGTAATTGTTATGCGTATAAGGAAGATACAAAGCATTTCTTTGTAAAGGACAATGAGCATCCATATGTTCAGGAGAAACCATTCAGTTGGATAAGGGGCTATCAGGTTGGAGGAAAATCATTATTGTGGGCAAGGCAAACCCAGCGATGGAGTCCGTATGATTTTGAAGCTCCAAAGCGAGATGGTTTTGCAGTTGACTGGCCAATTCGATATAATGATTTGTCTGATTGGTATAGTTATGTTGAGAAATTTGTTGGAATCAGTGGGAATAAAGATGGATTGGATATTTTACCGGACGGAGAATTTCTGCCCGCCTGGGAAATGAATTGCGCTGAAAAAATCATTCAGCAAAAAATCATGGAAGCATTTCCTGACAGACATGTAGTACAAGGAAGATGTGCCCATCTAACACAACCCACCGCTGAACATGTAGCACAGGGAAGGGGACAGTGTATGGCAAGAAACTTATGTGCCAGGGGTTGTCCTTTTGGGGCTTATTTTAGTACGAATAGTGCTACATTACCCGCTGCAGAAAAAACAGGTAATCTGCATATAAAAACTCATTCAGTGGTTGATTCTATCATCTATGATGAGAAAATGGGTAAAGCAACTGGAGTAAAAGTTGTTGATGCACTAACACATGAAGTGAAAATTTATACGGCAAGAATCATTTTTGTAAATGCCTCCTGTTTAAATACCAATTTAATTTTGCTTAATTCCCGAAGCAATTATTTCCCCGAAGGATTGGGAAATAAAAATGGTCTTTTGGGAAAGTATATTGCTTTCCATAATTATAGGGGCAATATCACAGCTCAGTTTGATGGTCCGATGGATCAGTATTATTATGGAAGAAGACCAACGCAGCTGATGATGCCCAGTTTTAAAAATGTCTATAAACAAGAGGCAGATTTTTTAAGAGGGTATATGGTGCATTTTAGTGCGGCAAGGGGTTTGCCAAAGGTGGATGGTGTAGGTGCAGGTTATAAAAATGCAATTACTGAGCCAGGAACTTGGCATGTATATATGATGATGCAGGGCGAAACCATTCCCAAAGAAAGCAATCGGGTTTACTTAAGTGAATATGAAAGAGACGATTGGGGAATACCACAGCTCGTGGTGAATGTTGATTATGACGAGAATGATGAAAAGCTTTTGCAGGACTTTTTTAATGAAGGGAAGAAGATGCTTGAAAAAGCAGGCTGTACTCAGATAAATACATGGGATAGTAAACAGCCACCCGGTTTAGATATCCATGAAATGGGTGGGGTCAGAATGGGACGTGACGAACAAACTTCACTTTTGAATGAATACAATCAATTGCATCACTGTAAGAATGTTTTCGTTACCGATGGTGCCTGCATGACTTCTACAGGTAATCAAAATCCTTCTTTAACGTATATGGCACTCACAGCTAGAGCAGCCCATTTCGCTGCAGCAAAGTGTAAAGAGGGAGAATTGTAACATTCTGCAATCTTTAGGATGGGTGTACAGTTGATGATTTTAATTTCCAAAGCTGACCTTCATACAGAAAGGGCTTGAACTGGATATAGTATTTGTCGTGGTCTACAATAAAGTCATAAACTAAATCATAGCGCTCCTCCATGAATGTATAAAATTTCTTTTTATTGTAAAACCAGCAAGTATATGAAGCAGGGGTTCCGTAATAAATTGGGGGAACATGCTGAATGGCAATTCTATCCCTTTCTTCATCGTTAAAAGCTATATAGTCAATATATAAATACTTTACGCCGCTTAGAGCAATCTGATCAAGGAGTTCGTAGGTTTTTTCGATATACTGTATTACTCCTGAAAAAATAACAATGTCTGGTTTGTGATGTTGCAGACATTCTTCCAAAGAATAATAAAAATGAAGGCGCTCATGTTCAAATTCTTTTCTTCCAGCTTCAACATAATTGGGTTGTTCTACAATACACCAATGTAAATTATGAACAGATTGTAAATGGTGTCTCTTATGGTTGTAAGTTGTGCCCAACGAACCGCCAAAATCCAGGACAGTCAGGTTGCAACTGTTTTCAGCAGCAACAGTTAGCAGCGTAGCTAACATGCTGAAATTCATTTTAGGTTTATCGTATACTATGCCATCCCGCTCGTAGACAACTTCTCCACTAACTACTTTGCGAGTTGTTTCCTTTATTTTTTCAAGAATGTTTTGCTCATTATATCCACTGGCAATTTTATTGGCAGCTTCAAAACTTGCATAATCTCCTTTCCAGCCATATTTAAAGCTATACCAATAAAGGGTCTTGAAAATTGGTGGAACAAATTGTTTTATCAGGTAATGCATAATACTCTGTAAAAATATTATGCGTTACTGAAACCTAAGAGATAATTATATAACTGGTAGTTGTTAACTCTTCCTAATCTTTAATATCCTGCCACAGAATCATCCCCACGCTTATCTGCTGCAGTTTCCCTAATTTTATTGGGTAATATTCGAATCCCATCTGTTCTTCCAATGCTTGACCGGTCTTTAAGCAGGTACCCCATTTTCTGCAATGCATCTTTGGTTTTACTATTGAATCCGGTTTCAATCATTACTTCATCAGGCAACCATTGGTGATGAAATTTAGGTGCGTCAATAGCGTCGCCCAGGGTTTTATTAAAATCTATTACATTGATTAATGCCTGATAAACAGAAGTTGGAATGGTTGTACCTCCGGGAGTTCCTATGACGATATATGGTTTTTTGTTTTTTAATACCATGGTAGGGGTCATTGAACTAAGCATTCTTTTGCCAGGCACAATAGCGTTTGCTTCTCCACCCACAGCTCCAAACATATTGGGTACGCCGGGTTTTACACTGAAATCATCCATTTCATTATTCAAAAGAAATCCGGCACCCCCAACGACAACTTTTGATCCATAACTCCCGTTTAAAGTTGTAGTAACAGCTACCATATTTCCAGCGGCATCAACTACGCTTAAATGAGTGGTTTCCTCACTTTCATGAATAACACCAGCATTTACTTCCTTGCTGCTGCCTGCTTTGTCTGCTGCATAATCACTCATACGCTGCTGTAAATACTGTTCACTTATTAAAGTCTTGACCGGTACTTTCCAGAAATCAGGATCACCCATATGTTCAGCACGATCAGCAAAAGCTCTTCTTTCAGCTTCTATCATTAATTGAACGGACTCTGGGGTTTGAAATCCCATTTTACTCATGGGATATTTTTCTACCATCTTCATCATCTGCGCCAATAAGATTCCTCCACTGCTGGGGGGAGCAAAACTGACAATTTCGTTTCCTCTGTAATTAAAAACAATCGGCTCTCTAAGTTTCGCAGTATAATTTTTTAAATCAGCGTGAGTGATAATGCCTCTGCCTCTTTCCATTTCGGCAGTAATCAAATCTGCTGTTTTGCCACCGTAAAATCCCATGGCACCTTCTTTCTGAATTCTTTCCAAAGTATGGGCAAGATCTTTTTGGATAAGTGTGTCACCTACTTTCCATCGGGTTGGTTTATAAAAAGCGGTTGGTTGTGTACTAAAACGGGCAATGGCATCTTTAACACTGCTGATGCTTGCTGCTTCTTTTTCTGTTAGCACAAATCCCTTGGCCGCAATGTCAATGGCTGGTTGAATTAATTCTGCAAAAGGTAATTTTGCATAGGAATGTGTAGCAAATAATCCTGCAACTGTACCTGGAATACCTGATGCCAGATGCCCATTCTGAGATAAGTTTAACTGGGCATTTCCATTTTTATCCAAATACATATCTCTGGATGCTTTTTCAGGTGCAGATTCTCTGTAGTCAATGCCAATAAGTTCTCCGTTGGTTTTACGTGCTAGTAAAAACCCTCCGCCTCCGAGGTTGCCTGCGTTGGGAAAAACTACAGCCAATACAAGTTGAGTTGCAATGGCTGCATCAAAAGCATTGCCTCCTTTTTTCATAATGGCTGCGCCAACCATGCTTGCCAATGGATGTGCACTACTAACAGCAGCTTGTTTAAAATTGCCCCTTTTTACTACTGTATAGTTAAAAGGGTCTACTTCTTTGTTGGGGCCAACAATCGAAGGTATCTGTTGTGCGTTGGCTATCACAAATGATCCCAGAAGAATAAATACGGATAAATACTTTCTCATAGTACAATTTACAATTTTATGGGGTTTTATTTCCCATTATTCCTACTTTCATGCTTCATTTTTAAACTTATGAAGAAATTATTATTTGGACTAGTTTGTTTGAGTTTTTCTCTACTATCGGAAGCGCAGTCTGTTCTCAGCCCTGAACAATTTTTGGGTTACAAAGTGGGGACCCGTTTTACCCGACACCACCGTATTGTTGAATATGTTAAGTCTGTTGCAGCTGCAAGGCCCGATATGGTTAAATTGGAAAAGTATGGTGAAACCAATGAAGGGCGAGAATTAATGCTGGCGTTTGTAAGCACTCAGGAAAACATTCAGCAACTGGAACAAATCCGCATCAATAATTTAAGAATGGCTGGCCTGGCTAAGGATAAAGCTGCACCTGCAGTGGAAAATGCACCTGCTATTGTATGGTTAAGTTATAATGTACATGGTAATGAAGCTTCTTCTTCAGAAGCTTTTCTCTTAACTATTCATGCATTAACGGATCCCAATAATAAAGCGACCAAAGAATGGTTAAAAAATACCATAGTTGTAATGGATCCCTGCATCAATCCGGATGGAAGAGACCGTTATATTAATTGGTACAATTCTGTTGTTGGGAAGCACTACAATGCAGACCCTTCATCCAGAGAGCATGCTGAACCCTGGCCAGGAGGAAGAAGTAATCATTATAATTTTGATTTGAACAGAGACTGGGCCTGGCAAACACAGGTAGAAACCCAGCAAAGAATAAAAAAGTATCATGAATGGATGCCACAGGTGCATGTAGATTACCACGAACAAGGCTTTAATGAACCCTATTACTTTGCGCCAGCAGCAGAACCATTGCATGAAGTCATTACTCCATGGCAGCGTGATTTTCAAGTTATGATTGGCAGAAATCATGCAAAATATTTTGACCAGAATAATTGGTTGTTTTTTACTAAAGAAAGATTTGATTTACTATATCCAAGTTATGGCGATACCTATCCGGTTTACAATGGCGCTATTGGTATGACGTATGAGCAAGGGGGTATACGGGCCGGATTAGGAATATTAAATGAAGACAATGATACACTCACTTTAGTAGACAGAGCTGCACACCATTTTACCACCGGATTGTCTACAATTGAAATTGCCTCTAAAAACAAAAGCAGATTACTGACTGAGTTTAAACAGTTTTTTGATGATAGCAGGGCTGGTAAGATTGGTGAGTATAAGACATATGTTTTCACAGCAAAAGATGAAAACAAAATAGCTGCCCTTAAAAAATTATTGAGTCAGAATGGTATTGAGTATGGAGTCTTAACAAATAAGAATTTCCGTGGGTTCAATTATTTTACTGGCAAAGACGATGCCTTCAATGATGAGGGGAACCATATTGCAGTAAGTTCTTATCAACCAAGAGCAGTAATGGCAAAGGTATTACTTGAGCCAAGAACCATTGTTACTGATTCCAATACCTATGATATTACAGCATGGGCTGCTGCATATGCTTATGGAATTAAAGGGTATGCAGTAAAAGAAAGATTGGTAGTTAATCCAGAAAACAGTTCCGCTGTTTCTATTTCCCCGATAAATAGTAATTATGGTGCCTTGGTACCTTATACCTCTTTTAATAGTGCTAAAGTTTTGGCGTATTTGCTAAAGCATGGCGTGAAAGTTCGCTTTGTTGAAAAACCATTCACCTATAAAGGCAAGAGCTACGATAGGGGCACGCTGCTGGTATTAAAAACAAGTAATCCACCCGAATGGCAATCTGTATTGAATACTGCATGTAAACAATTTAATGTTCAGGCTGATGGGGTAGAAACCGGGTATATGGATAAGGGTGCAGACTTTGGTTCTCCTGATATCAAAAATATTTCAGCCACTCCTAAAGTGGCCATGTTGACCGGAGAGCAAACTTCCTCTCTGGCAGCAGGAGAAGTTTGGCATTATTTTGATAAAATTCTGGAATATCCTGTAACCCTGCTTAATGCAGTTGATGTAGCCAGATATAATTTTAAAAATTACGATGTACTGGTTATCCCAGATGGCAATTACCGTGTATTAAATGATAAATCTGTATCCGATAAATTAAAGGATTTTGTTCGAGGTGGTGGAAAGATTGTAGCAATGGAGAATGCAATGGCAAGCATGAGCAGAGGAGATTGGGGTATTAAATTAAAGGAAGGGAAAGCGGATGAATCTGCCGACTCAAATAAAAAATACGGAGACCGTGAAAAAGATTATTTAACCAATTCTATTCCTGGAGCAATTTATAAAGTTGATTTAGATAATACGCATCCTTTGGGTTTTGGGTATCCTGATTTTTATTATACACTTAAGCAGGATGGCAATGTATATGAATATATGAAGGATGGATGGAATGTTGGCACTATCAAAAAAGACGCATATGTTACCGGTTTTGTCGGAGCTAAATTGAAGCCAGGAATTAAAGATGGAATGCTTTTCGGAGTTCAGGATATGGGTGCTGGTACGGTAGTGTATATTGCTGAAGATCCATTGTTCAGAAACTTCTGGGAGAATGGTTATTTGCTAATTGCTAATGCGGTATTTCTGGCAGGAAAATAAACTTACATTCATTTGAATCTATATAAAAAAAGGGTAAGCACTGTGCTTACCCTTTTTAGTATTTGTGTAAATCATTTCAACATTACAGTTTAATATTTAGTGCCATCATAAAATTTCTACCAGCCATCGGGTAATAGAAATTTTCTGTAATTGCAGAACCACCGGCTACATAACTGAATGTATAACCATTGGGCTCATATTTTTTATCGAAAATATTGTTTAGTTGAAATATCAACTGGGCTTCTTTAATCCACTTGTGCTTTATGGTATAGATGGTTCGGAAATCCTGTGTGTAAAATCCATTCAGTTTTCTGTTTTCATTCTGGGTATTGTCTAAATACTGTTTACTTACCCATTTATTCAACAAACTGATTTCCCAGTTACTCAAAGGATTAATGTTGATGCTTAGAGCTGATACCATAGAAGGGGAGAATGATATATCTGTATTGTTGTGAACAATTGCCAATTGGCCGCCATTATCGTAATCATCAATAAATTCTGTAAATGTTCTGATTTTGTTCCTGCTGATGCTGGTATTACCAGAAAAATTTAGCCATTGATTAATTTTAGCACCTGTCTGTATTTCAATACCTGCTCTGTAGCTATTAGGAATATTGGTTCTGGTATAAGCCCCTACATCGTTGATTTCACCTGTAAGTGCCAATTGATTATTGTATTTCATGTAGTAAGCTGTAATGCCAAACGAATATTTGGTAGTCTTTTTTTCAATTCCCAATTCCCAATCGTGAAGAGTCTCGTACGTTGGCTGACTGTTAATTCCTGCCTGAAAATCGTCCCTGTTCGGCTCTTTTCTTGCAACAGCATAACTTAAATAGGATTGCCATCCCATGGCATTGTAAACAATTCCTGCTTTAGGATTAAAAAAGCCGAAACTTCTGTTAACGCTTAATGTTGGATTGTCACTGAATCCATTCATTCTGTGTTTTACCCATCTGTATTGCAGGTCTGTAAAAACAGAAAGTTGACTGGTAATATTGGATTGCCATTTGGCATAGATGTTCGCATCTTTTTTAAGTGCGGGTAAATCATAATAACGATAATTGGCAGGCACGGTACCAATAGCTATGAATGGGATTGTTCCAAAATGAACTCCATCATAAGTAGACCATCCTCCACCCAGCGTAAATTCCTGCTTTTCTTTTTTATACTGCAGTGAAAAAATCTGTCCGTAGAAATGGTTGTCCAGCCAACGTTGTCTTACCAGGTCTGTTCTAGACAATGTATTGCCGCCTATTACTGGATTGGTTAATCCATAACGGGAGAATCGCTGATCAGCCTTGTATTCCTCGTAATATCCCTTTCCTCTGGTATAAAATAATGCGGTATTAAAAGACCAATTATTATTCAATACCGTATTGTAAAATAATTGGTAATGAGTTTGGGTGTAATTGTCAGTCTGGTTTTCATAGGGAGTACCAGCTTTCTCCGTTCCGGCAGGATTATTTGTTCTGTCTGTTTTTAGTAAACTTTCTGCTACACCGTACCAGGCCTGGTAGGTTTTTTCTTTACCAGAAAATACATTCAGTCTGAGGGAAGATTTTTTATTTAAATAAGCAGTACTAAAATAAAAAGATCTGAGATTACTACTCGCGCGATCTATGTAACCGTCACTGGCAATTCTGCTAAGTCTGGCATCAAAAGTGAAATGATTGCCAATTAAACCTGTTCCAAACTTAAGTGTATTTTTTATTGTATTGAAAGAACCAACACTATTGTTGATTTCAGTATAGGCATTACTGTTGAATTCATTGGTAGACATATTTAGTGTAGCCCCAAATGAACTGGCACCATTTGAAGATGTACCTGCCCCTCTTTGAATTTGAATACTGTTAACTGAAGAGGCGAAATCGGGAAGATTTACAAAAAATGTTCCCATACTTTCTGCATCATTATAAGGAATGCCATTTAATGTAACATTAATTCTGGTGGCATCGGTTCCTCTGATCCTGATACCCGTATATCCCACACCATTACCTGCATCTGCATTTATTACAACTGAAGGTGTTTGATTTAGTAGGAAGGGTATATCTGTTCCCAGGTTTGTTTTTTCAATAGCTGCTTTATTCAGATTGGTTTTGGTAAAAGGCGCCCTATCTGCTGCACGAATGGCTTTTACTTCCAATGGCTGTAAAAACAGAGGGATAGGTGTCAATTCAAAAATAATTTCGCTTTTGTTGATTTTCTGCGCGCTCATTTGTGTTAACGCATTTGCCCCGATTCGCAAGTTGTTATAGCCTAAACTACTGATGTTAATCCCTTGTTTTGCATTAGTTGGGATGGTGAATTGACCTTGCTCATTGGCGATGATTTGTTGGTTCCCCCAACTGATAATTGCTCCTGTAACGGGTTGGAGACTTCCTTTTTCAACTACTTTACCCATTTGATTCTGGGTTTTGGGACTTTGCTGTGCAATAGCCAAAAGGCTAATAAATACAAGCAAGGTTGTTCCCATGATTTTTTTCTTCATTGCATGAATGATTTAAATGTAAAAAAATGGGAACAGGGAAATGCAATAGGAGAGGTAGTACAGTAAATTTCACCTTCCCTTCGCAGGAATTACCCTGTTCAGGTTCAACGGGTATTTCTCAGCCAAAGCAAATGCTTGAGCACCCCGAGGACGCCGTAAAAGTAAATCAATCTTTTTTAAATTGGATGTAACTTTTAACTTGTTGAATCGTTTTACTCAAAATGGCAGTAATGAAAAAACATTTATTATTCCTTATTGGACTTTGCTGGGCTTTTATGGCTTTTTCACAAGAAGAAAAAAAGCTGGTATTCGACGCAAATGCTCAAGCCAGGTCTGTGGGAGCATTCTCAGGAATTGAGATATCCGGTGCAATCAGTTTGTATTTATCCCAAGGGAAGGAATCGGCTGTGGCGGTAAGTGCCGGAGATGCAGATTTACTGGAGAAGATAAAAACAGAAGTTAGAAACAATGTGTTGTATATATATCTGGAAACCAAGGGTATGAGTTGGAAAAAGTGGGGGAACACCGGAATTAAAGCCTATGTTACTTTTGAAGATTTATCCAGCTTGGAGGCTTCCGGCGCATGCAATATTAAGACAGCAGGTACTGTGAAATTGGATGAACTGAAAATTCAGTTGTCTGGCGCATCTGATTTTACAGGAGAAGTAGATCTTGGAAATTTAAGAATTGATTTAAGTGGTGCTTCTCAGGCCAATCTGAAAGGGAAAGCTGAAAAGACACAGATGATTGCCAGTGGAGCAAGTTCTATTAAGTCATTTGATTTAGTAAGTAATTATTGTAAAATTGATGCTAGTGGGGCTTCTTCCATCCGCATACATGTAGCAAAGGAAATAAGCGCGGAAGCCAGCGGGGCCAGCAGTATTCAATACAAAGGAGAAGCTATTATCAAAGATTTCAGCAGCAGTGGCGCATCTTCCGTTAAAAGAAAGAATGACTAATTTTTAAATATTATTTGGAAAAAGACTTGCAATAATGTAATTTTGCAATCCATTACATCGCGAGATAGAGCAGCGGTAGCTCGTCGGGCTCATAACCCGAAGGTCGGAGGTTCGATCCCTTCTCTCGCAACAGCTCAAAGGCCCTTTTGGGGCCTTTTTTCGTTAAAGTACCCAAAGCCGGACAAAATTTTGGCTGAATAATAAGTAAATTCAAAAGGTGAAAGCAGGATTTGTAAACATATTTGGAAAACCGAACGCAGGAAAAAGCACGCTTCTCAATGCATTGATTGGGGAGAAAATGGCTATTGTTTCTCCAAAGGTTCAGACAACCCGTCATCGAATCAAAGCTTTTTTGAATAAACCGGGTGAGTACCAAATCATTTTTTCGGATACACCAGGTATTATTGATCCAAAGTACAAGCTTCATCAGAAAATGATGGACTCGGTAAAAGGAGCATTAGAAGATGCTGATCTGGCATTGTTACTGGTAGATGCCAATGATAATTTTGAAGATTGTGATGCCATATTTTCAGCATTGAAGCTGAAAGTTCCAGCATTGGTTTTATTGAATAAGATTGATATTGCCGGCAATGGAAAAATTGCAGAGGCCGAGGCATTTTTTGCAAATAAATCTTATTGTAAACAATTGATAAAAATAGGAGCGCTGCAAAAATTACATTTAAATAAACTATTGAATGTAATTGTAGAAAACTTGCCAGAAGGCCTCCCGTTTTATGATGAAGATGACTTAAGTGATTTGCCAACACGCTTCTTTGTATCTGAGATGATCCGGGAAAAAATTTATGAGTTGTTTGCAGATGAAATTCCTTATCACACTGCAGTAATGGTGAACGAATACAAGGACAAAGGAAATATCATCAAGATTCAGGCAGATATAATTGTTCACAGGGAGACCCAGAAAGCAATTATTTTAGGAGAGAAAGGAATCATGATTAGACAGATTGGAATTAAGGCGCGAAAAGACATCGAAGTATTTGTGCAGAAAAAAATATTTTTGGAGTTGTTCGTTAAAGTAAGGCCTAAGTGGCGGGATAACGACCTCCAGTTAAAAGAATATGGTTACCAATAATGGTAACTGATTACCTCAACCAGAATTAAATTAAAATGAGTTACACTGTTGCTATTGTAGGCAGACCCAATGTAGGAAAAAGTACTTTTTTCAATCGCTTGTTAGAACAGCGTAAAGCCATTGTAGATGATATAAGTGGAGTTACCAGAGACCGCCAGTATGGCGTTGCAGACTGGAATGGAAAAACGTTTAACCTGATTGACACAGGCGGTTTTGTTCCTCAGAGTGAAGACATATTTGAAGTAGAAATTAGGAAGCAGGTTAAAATAGCTATTGAAGAAGCCAATGCCATTATTTTTATGGTAGATGTGGCAACTGGCATTACCGACCTAGACGAAGCCATGGCTAATTTGCTGCGCAGAACAAGTAAGCCTGTGTTTGTAGTAGTGAATAAAGTAGACAATGGTACCCGTGAATTAGAAGCCACTGAGTTTTATAGTTTAGGATTTGAAAATACTTTTTTCATCAGTAGTATTTCTGGCAGTGGAACTGGTGATTTACTGGATGGAGTGGCAGCCAATATTTCGGACGAAGAAGGAATTGAAAAAGCAGTTGACAATGCTTTACCCAAATTTGCCATTATTGGTCAGCCCAATGTTGGTAAATCATCATTATTGAATGCACTGATTGGAGAGGAGAGGACCATTGTGAGTGATATAGCAGGGACAACACGAGACACCATCCATACGCACTATAAGCTTTTTCAAAAAGAATTCATGCTGATTGATACCGCTGGTATTCGAAAGAAAAGCAAAGAAAAGGATGACTTAGAATTCTATTCTATCATCCGTGCCATTAAAGCTATGGATGAAGCTGATGTATGCTTATTGGTAATTGATGCCCATAAGGGTATAACTGCTCAGGATATTTCCATTTTCAGCTTAGCTGCCAGAAAAGGAAAAGGAATTGTTGTTTTGGTAAATAAGTGGGATCTGATTGAAAAAGAAACCAATACTGCCCGTGACTATGAAAAAGTCCTGAAGCAGAAAATGGCTCCTTTCTCCGATGTTCCGGTTCTATTTATTTCGGTGGTAGAAAAAACAAGAATTTTCAAAGCCATCGAAATGGGGCTTGAAGTTTTCGAAAACCGAAATAGAAAAGTGACTACTTCAGAATTAAATGAAGTGATGCTTAAAGCGGTAGAAAACTACCACGCTCCTGTGGTTAGGGGACACTCTATTAAGATAAAGTTCGTAACACAATTGCCTACTCCTGTTCCCTCATTTGCCTTTTTTACCAATTTCCCAGATGACATAAAAATGCCATATAAGAACTATTTGGAGAACCAATTAAGGGCATATTTTAATTTTAAAGGGGTTCCGATTCGAATTTTCTTTCGAAAGAAATAAAATTTTAAGAAATTTTTGGCATTTATGGGTTTTTCACCCTATTTTTGCGACCAAATAAAAAACCCAAAAACAAGTACAATGAAAAAAGTATTCGCAATTCTGGCTGTAGCAGGTTTAATGACTGCTTGTAACAACGCTGAAACAACTGAAGCAACTGCTGACACTGCTGCTGCAACTGTAGACACTGCTGCTGCAACTGTAGACACTACTGCTGCTGCTGTTGATACAACTGCTGCTCCTGCTGTAGACACAACCAAGAAATAGTAAATACAAGTACTCGTTACTAATATTACTTCTTGCAAGAAGGTCCTCCCGATACAAATCGGGAGGATTTTTTTTTGTGTCAGTTTGTACTTTTTCATAGCGTCTTTGGCAGATGGCATCAATATTGTACCTTATACTGACCATCCAAAAGTTGTGATGGGAGACTATTTTTGTGACATTTTGACCAATGAAAATTATGGATAAGAGAAAAATATTATTTAAGGTGGAGGACGAAACGGATTTTATGCCTATCCTGCCTATAGGTGAGCAGGACGGGGATATGGATAATGAATTGGAAATACCGAATGAGTTGCCGATTCTGCCATTGAGAAACACGGTTTTATTTCCAGGTGTTGTATTGCCCATTACGGTAGGCAGAGACAAAAGTATTAAAGCGGTTAGCGATGTTTACAAGTCTGATAAACTAATTGGAGTAATTGCTCAAACCGATGTGAATATTGAAGAGCCTGAACCTAAAGATCTATGCAAAATTGGTACTGTTGCCAAAATTGTGAAATTGATTAAAATGCCTGATGGAGGTACAACCATCATCATTCAGGGAAAGAAACGATTTGAATGGCTGGAAATGATCAGTGATGATCCTTATTTTAAAGCAAGTATTCGTTTGTTTAGTGAAGACGAAGCTCCGGCAACCGACGACTTTAAGGCCTATGTTAGTACTATAAAAGACCTGGCGGCTCAAATTATTCAGCTATCACCCAATTTGCCTACAGAAGCTTCCATTATTTTAAAGAATATTGAGAACCCTGCCTTCCTGATCAATTTCGTTAGCAATAATTTAAATAGTGATTTACACGAAAAGCAATCCTTGCTTGAAATCAATGATATCACTGAACGTGCTGTTAAACTGGTGCAAATCTTACAAAGAGAATTGCAGTTTGCAGAGTTGAAAGATAAAGTTACCAATAAGACCAGGACAGAATTAGATAAGCAACAGAGGGACTATTTTCTTCAACAGCAACTCAAAAGTATTAAAGAAGAATTGGGTGGCGATACCAATGAGCGGGAAATAGCAGAAATGAAGAAAAAGGCTGAATCTAAAAAATGGCCCGAAGCTGCTAAGAATGCCTTTAATACTGGTATACAGAAACTGGAAAGAATGCATGCATCTACGCCAGACTACTCTGTTGTGTATAATCATCTTGATTTAATGCTGGATCTTCCATGGGAAGAATATACCAATGATAATTATGATTTAAAGAATGCACAGAAAGTATTGGATATAGACCATTATGGCATGTTGAAAATCAAGAGCAGGATTCTTGAATATCTGGCAGTTTTGAAATTGAAAGGAGATATGAAAAGTCCTATTCTGTGTTTTTTAGGCCCTCCCGGAATTGGTAAAACTTCTTTAGGAAAATCCATTGCACACGCAATAGGTAGAAAATATGTTCGCCTGAGTTTAGGAGGTCTGCACGATGAAAGTGAAATACGAGGTCATCGTAAAACCTATATTGGCGCAATGCCGGGAAGAATTTTGCAGAATATTCGAAAAGTAAAAACTTCTAATCCGGTAATGATTCTGGATGAAATAGATAAAATTGGCGCAGATCATCGTGGAGATCCTTCTTCTGCTTTGCTTGAAGTGCTGGACCCTGAACAGAATCATACATTTTATGACAATTATTTGGAGCTGGAATACGATTTAAGTAAAGTGCTTTTTATTGCAACTGCCAATAATTTACAGAATATTCAACCTGCTTTAAGAGATCGATTAGAGATTATTGATTTGAGTGGATATGCAGTAGAAGAAAAATTGGAGATTGCGAAACGTCATCTGGTTCCCAAACAAAAGGAAGCACATGGATTAGGGAAAGTGAATTTTAAAATTGTGGATAAGGTTTTAGAAAAAGTGATTGAACAATATACCCGTGAAAGTGGAGTTCGTGAACTTGATAGACAAATCGCTTCTATTATGCGTTACCAGGCAAAGGAAATGGCATTGAAAGGAAAAGTCAAGACGAGTGTAAGTGCCAATGATGTTGAAAAAATTCTGGGTCAGCAACGATACAGTAATGAAATTTACAAAACAGCCAATATGCCGGGTGTAGTTGTAGGATTGGCCTGGACCTATGTTGGTGGGGATATTTTGTTTATAGAGACTATCTTGAGTGAAGGAAAAGGGGAGCTGAAGCTGACTGGAAATCTGGGAAATGTGATGAAGGAAAGTGCAACCACTGCACTCAGCTATATTCAGGCGAACTTTAAAAAGCTGGGTATTGATCCTGAATTATTCAAGACGAGAAATATACATATACATGTTCCTGAAGGCGCTGTTCCTAAAGATGGACCCAGTGCAGGTATAACCATGCTTACTTCTATCACTTCTGCCTTTACCGGGCGGAAAGTGAAATCCTTCCTGGCTATGACTGGAGAAATTACATTAAGGGGTCAGGTGTTGCCAGTGGGTGGAATCAAGGAAAAAGTACTGGCTGCAAAAAGAGCTGGATTAAAAGAAATCGTACTCTGTCATCTGAATCAGAAAGACGTGGATGAAATTGATAGCAGTTTTATAAAAGGTTTGCATTTTCATTATGTAAAAACGATGCAGCAGGTTATTGATTATGCATTGGTATAGTTGTATTTTTATACCCAATGCATATTCGTATACTTCAGATATTTTATTTGTTCCTCATTGCCACTGAGCTAAATGCACAAACGCTTGGTGGCAATGCTGTTTATAATTTTCTTACACAACCCGGCAGTGCTCAAATTGCAGCTTTGGGAGGAACGAATATTAGTCATCAGTCTAATGACGTTTCAGTAGGATTAAGTAATCCTGCATTGTTGAGAAGTTCAATGCACCATCAGGTGGCAACCTCTTTCAATGGCTTTTTAGCCGGAATTAATAATTTTTCTGTTGTAACTGCATTTAAACATACTTCTTTTACGTGGGGCGCAGGCGTTCAGTTCCTGGATTATGGGACTATAACTCAAACAGATGCTGCAGGAACGGTATTTGGTACCATTCGTCCACGTGATTATGCCATTCAGCTCATGGCGAGTAAACAATTTGGAGATCGTTTTTATGTAGGAAGCGCTGTGAAATTCATACAGAGTAATTATGGTCAATTCCGGTCTTCCGGTATTGCTCTTGATGTGGGATTAACTTATCAGGATACCATCAATCAATGGCAGGCAGCAGTCTTAGTGAAAAATATAGGAACACAGATAAGTACATATGGCGGTGGGGCAAAAGAAGAGCTTCCCTTTGATGTGCAGGCAGGAATTAGTAAACGGTTGGCTAATGCTCCCATTCAGTTTTCTTTGACCGCACATAATTTACATCGCTTAAGAATTTTATACAATGACACAACATTCAATGCTGCTGAAGGTGATTTAAGAACGGCAGGCTTTCTCCAGAAGACCTTTGCACATCTGATTTTGGCTGCACAGTTTTATATTGGAGATAAACTGGAAGCTACTGTAGGATATAATTTTCTGCGAAGACAGGATTTAAATGTATTCAATGCAGCCAGCGGGTTAAATGGATTAACAGCCGGTGCAGGTTTTCTACATAAGAAACTGCATGTTCGATATGCAACCGGTTTCTATCAACAAAAAGTATTTCATCAGTTCACTTTGAATTTATCTATCTCAGGTAAATCCCTATAAAAGAAAGGTCTTTGTATTTTTTACAAAGACCTTTTCTTTTGTAGCGTCCGAAACTCTTTACAACTCAATATTCAGGGATGCTCGGTTTATTTAGAAGTCAAATTTGATACCCTGTGCCAAAGGTAAATTCGTACCATAGTTAATGGTATTGGTTTGTCTGCGCATATAGGCTTTCCAGGCATCACTTCCACTTTCTCTACCACCTCCTGTTTCTTTTTCGCCACCAAATGCTCCGCCGATTTCCGCACCACTTGTGCCAATATTAACATTGGCAATTCCACAATCACTTCCATTCGCAGACAAGAATTGTTCTGCCTCTCTTAGGTTTAAGGTCATGATGGCTGAAGAAAGTCCCTGGGGAACATTGTTCTGCATCTCAATTGCTTTACCTAGTTCTTTATATTTCATTACATATAAAATGGGGGCAAATGTTTCGTGTTGAACAATTGGTAGTTCATTGGTTACTTCTGCAATGCATGGCTTTACATAACATCCACTTTCATATCCTGCTCCGGATAATACACCTCCTTCCACAATGAATTTTCCTCCCTGTGCCTTACACTGTTCAATTGAATTGAGGTACATAGCTACTGCATCTTTGTCTATCAAAGGGCCTACGTGATTTTGTGCATCAAGCGGATTGCCTATTTTTAATTGTGCATAAGCTTTTGTAATCTTCTGTGTGAAAGTTTCGTATACCGATTCGTGAATTATTAATCTTCTTGTAGTGGTGCACCTTTGGCCTGCAGTACCTACTGCGCCAAATACCGCACCAATCAATGACATGTCTAAGTCGGCATCTTTGGAAATAATGATTGCATTGTTACCGCCCAACTCCAGAATGCTCTTGCCTAGTCTGCCGGCAACAGCCTTGCTTAATTCTTTACCCATTCTGGTAGATCCAGTTGCAGAAACCAGTGGTATTCTGGTATCATGGCTTAACCATTCGCCAACTTCTCTTCCACCTTGTATTAAACAATTGACGCCTTCCGGTACCTGATTGGCAGCAAATACTTCTGCAATAATATTCTGAACGGCTACTCCGCAAAGGGGTGTTTTTTCACTTGGCTTCCAAATAGTGGTATTTCCGCAAATCCATGCAAGGGCTGCATTCCAGCTAAACACTGCAACAGGGAAGTTGAAAGCAGAAATGATGGCAACAATACCTAATGGGTGCCACTGCTCATACATTCTGTGTTGTGGTCTTTCGCTATGCATAGTCAGTCCATACAGCTGCCGGGATAAACCAACTGCAAAATCGCAGATATCTATCATTTCCTGCACTTCGCCATATCCTTCCTGCAAACTCTTACCCATTTCGTAGCTAACCAGTTTGCCTAAAGGTTCTTTTTTGGCTCTTAATGCTTCACCAATCTGACGAACAATTTCTCCTCTCTTTGGAGCAGGCCAGTTTCTCCATTCTTTAGCAGCTGACAAACTGGTTTGAACCAATTGTTCATAGCTCTGTTGGTCTCCACTGTTTACTTCCCCAATCTCTTGTCCATCTACTGGGGAATAAGATTTTATTGCTTTACCATTGGTGGTTAACCATTTGGTTCCTGTTGAAACACCTTGATTTCTTTGTTGTAACCCCAGTTGCTGCAAGAATTCCATATCGAATGTATTTTTGGCAAAGGTACATCCAAAAAATGGAATGCCGGGGCTTAGGAAAGTTTCGAAATTGTCAATAACTGGTCGTATACTTGATTATAACTGCTTCCGATTGGTACTTCCTTTCCAGATACCCAGATTTTGGATTTGCTGAATTTTTCTATTCTGTGGACAGGCACAATAAAGGAGCGATGCACACGTAAAAAATCTCTTGAAGGTAATTTGTCACTAATGCTTTTTAAGGTCATTAGGGTCAACACAGGGGATGGCTTTATATAGATTTTTATATAGTCATCTAATGCTTCAATCAATTCAATTTCTTTTAAATTGATTTTCATGATTTCGTAGTTCACTTTTACAAAAATTGAATTTAGCTGCAATTCCTGTGAACTTAAAAATTCTAGGTATTCCTTTGCTTTATAGCAGGCTTTTAAAAAACGATCGTATTCAAATGGTTTTAACAGATAGTCAATTGCATCAACTGAGAATCCATCAACTGCAAAGTCTTTATAGGCAGTTGTGAAAATAACAACGGGTTTTACAGCCAAACTTTTGTAAAATTGCAATCCGTTGATATCAGGCATCTGTATATCTAAAAACAATACATCAACTTTATTTTCCTGTAAATAGGCTCTTGCTTCATCTGTGTCAGTAAAAGTTTTTTCAAGTGACAGAAAGGAAATCTTACTGCAGTATTCCTGCACTACTTGAAGCGCTAAAGGTTCATCATCTATGGCAATACACTTAATCATGGATGGGTGTTGATGGTTAGCTTTACAATATAATATCCGTTTTCAATTTGATTGCTGAGGAAATATTTTTCTGGGTATAATAACTCTAGTCTTCTTTTCACATTATTAATACCAATACCAGTATTCTCCATCATATTGTTCTCACTATGGACAATGTAGTTTTTGGCATAAAAATGAATAATATCTTTTTCAATAGAAAGTTCAAAATCTATAGTACTTTGCTCCTTAGTACTTACACCGTATTTAAAAGCATTTTCTACAAAGGGAATAAAAAGTAAAGGAGCAACTAATAAGGGAGCTGTATCTCCCTTAATGGCAAAATTTACCTGTACCTTATCTGTTAGCCTTACTTGTTGTAATTCTATATAGTTGTGTATAAAAGCAACTTCATTTTCTAGCGGAACAAGTTTTCTTTCCGTTTCTGTTAAAATATATCTCATTATTGCAGAAAGCTTCAGAACAGCATGGGCCGTTTTCTCACTTTTCACAATTGCCAAAGAGTAAATATTGTTCAGTGTATTAAAAAAGAAATGGGGATTTACTTGTGATTTCAAGAATGACAATTCCGTATTGATTCTTTCGTGCTCAGATTCTTTTCGGTTTTGCTCTGTCTGCAACCATCTTCTCACAACTTCAATACAAGCGCCAAAAGTAATGACCAACAAAAATAAAACTGTATTAAAAAAATCGGCGTAAGGTCTTCTTCTAATTCTTCCTATCCGATTGCTGTTTAATCTGACTCCTCTGGCGTTTTCTGTAAGTGATGCTGGAATCTCAGGAGGATATATCATCATCGCTAGTGTTCTGGGCACATAAAGGAAGAATAACAAACACCCGATCAGGCTTAGTATATATAGAAACCATTTTTCTTTAATTAACAAGCGAGGAATCAACACCATGGTATTTAAATAATAAAATACCATCAGCATGATATTATTGAGAATGATTACAGTGAGCATATGATTGCTCATGCTAAAGTCTCTTAGTCTTGGGAAAAAGACCAGATAGGGGAGTGAGAAAAAACACAACCAAGCTGCAAGGTGCGCTATATATTGTACGGTTCTGTTTTTATCTTTGATGGTAGTAATCATTCCAATAATTGCTCTTGTGTCATTTCAAATTTAAGTGGTCTCTTCCTGATTTAGGAAAAAAAGGGCTGAAAAGGGGCGAATCATCGGTGAATATTGGCATATAAATGCTGGACAAGACCATCAGCCAAACCTATTTTAGGTACATAAATATCATCTGCATCTGCCCAACGCATTACGTTGATATAAATCTGAAGTGCTGGAACTATTACATCTGCCCGATCGTTTCTAAGTTTGTATACTTGCATTCTATCTTCCAGATTAAAACTGGATAACTCCTTATAATAATCTTTGAGTAGTTCTAAACTTAAGGGTTTTCCGTCTTTTTTCTTACTTAAAGAAAACACCTTATTGATATTGCCCCCAGTACCAATGGCAATCATTTTCTTTTGTCCTTTGGTTGCACTTTTTATGTACTCCTTCATTTCATCCCAATGATCTGTTGTAACCATATCCTTTAAAATGCGAATGGTTCCGATATTGAAAGATTTTTTAAAACTGAGTTTTCCGTCTGCAAAAAAAGTTAACTCGGTACTACCACCACCCACGTCAATGTACAAATAGCTATTGGCAACGTCCATATTTTCTGCAATATGGTTTTCGTAAATAATAGATGCTTCCAGGTCGCCGCTGATAATTTCAATTTTGAGCCCAGTCTCCAATTTTACTTTTCTGATAATATCGGCCGAATTGGTAGCGTCTCTCATGGCGCTGGTTGCACAGGCAATTACATCCTTCACTTCATAGGCATTTAGTAAATGACTATAAGCTTTCATAGTTTGCAATATCATCCCTCTTTTTGACTTGGAAATTTCACCATTTTCAAAAACATCAAACCCTAACCTTAGCGGTACCCTCACTAGGTTAAGTTTATTGAAAAGGGGGTCACCTTTTGAATCGTAGCTCACTTCTACAATCAATAGTCTTGCCGCGTTACTTCCAATATCAATTGCTGCTAGCCTCACTCTTTACATTATTTTTTCTGAACAGGTAATGATAAGTCTCAATTTGAGACCTGATTTTCTTTTTACCCGTGAAAGGTACATAGTTGTTGGCTAATTCACTGTTCAGAATCCGGGCTTTGACATTGTCCTTTAACTGAATGTGGATAATATCAATGATTTCCTGCTTAAGTACCGGGGCGGTAATGGGTACTGCAGCTTCTACTCGGTGATTTAGATTTCTAACCATCCAATCTGCACTTGATATATATACTTTTTCATTTCCGCCATTGTGAAATATCATGACCCTTGAATGCTCAAGGTATTCATCTACTATGCTAATGGCTTTAACCGGCTGTTTGAATTTTTTCTTATCAATTTCTGCACAGAAAATGCCCCTTACAATCATTTCAATCTTAACTCCGGCTGCGCCTGCAGCATATAATTTGTCAATTAAGCTTGCATCGCTTAGTGAATTTACCTTTAAAATGATACTGGCAGGTCTGCCCATTTTTGCATTCTTGATTTCTGTTTCAATCAATTTATACAATTCATTGCGCATATTGGTAGGACATACCATTAATGTTTTACAGGATTTCAGTAAGATTGATCCATCTTTCCAGTTTTCCAGATAGCGGAATATTTTATTGATATCGTTCATCACATTCCTGTTGGATGTTAGTAAACAATGATCACCATAAACATTCGCTGTTTTTTCATTCAAGTTCCCGGTGCTTACGAATCCATATTGTCTGGACCGAGTGCCACTTTTTTTGCTGATTACACAAAGCTTTGCATGAATCTTTGTTTTAGGAACACCTAACAGAACTTTTACGCCTTCTTCTTCAAGAATTTTTTTCCATTCCAGATTAGCTTCCTCATCAAATCTGGCTTTTAATTCAAGCATTACCACTACTTGTTTTCCATTTCGTGCTGCATTAATCAGCGCATTTATGATTTTTGAATTAGACGCAAGGCGGTAGGCAGTTATTTTAATGGATATCACATCCGGATCCATAGCAGCTTCTCTCAATAAATCTATGATGGGGTCAAAAGCATGATAGGGAAAATGAAGTAAAACATCCTGTTTTAAAATCACGTCTGTTACTCTCAGTGCCGTTTGCAAAGATTGTGGAATGAAAGAAGCCCTTCTCGTACTTTTATCTGCAAGAATATCAGGGAAATCCATGAAGTGTCTGAAATTATGTATTCTTCCCCCCGGAATGATATTGCTCTTTCTGTTCAGATTCAATTTTCTGATTAAAAATTCCAATAGTCCCGGATCCATTTCTTTGTCGTACACAAATCGAACGGGTTTGCCCTTTCTTCTGTTTTTAATTCCCTTTTCAATTTTCTCTGCAAAACTGGTACTGATATCATTATCCAAATCTATCTCAGCATCTTTGGTTACTTTAAACACATGAGCTTCAAAAATATCATAACCAAAGTAGGAGAAAATTACGGGTAAATTGAAGCGTATAACATCTTCCAGCAAAATGATATTTTGTTCATCTTTCAGTTTGGGCAGGAGAATGAAACGTCCTACTGCTTTGGTTGGAATTTCAATCAAGGCGTATTTTTGCTGATAAGCAGAATTTTTTTTGCGCATCACAACTCCAAGGAAAATACTTTTGTCTCTTAGATAGGGGAGTTGAGGCAAACTCTCAATCATTAAGGGAATGATATTTGAACGTACCTGTTCATCAAAGAATTTCCTGACAAAAGCCTGCTGGGTTTTATTCAGTTCTTTCTCGGTTAGTATGGTAATTTTTTCCTTTTTTAATTCTTTCTGAATGCCATTCCAAATTCTATTGAATTCGTTTTGTTGCTGGAGAACTGTCATTTGAATCTGATCCAAAATTTTCTGCGGATCTTCTTCCATATACATATTGAGTTTTTTTCTTTTTTCCGAAAACTCAATCATGCGTTTTAAAGTAGCAACCCGAACCCTGAAAAACTCATCGGTATTATTAGAAAATATACCTAGAAATTTGATTCTCTCTTTTAATGGAACAGTTGGATCATTGGCCTCCTGTAAAACTCTTGCATTAAAACTCAGCCAACTAATATCTCTTTGAATTAAATGTTTCTTAGACATATTCAAATATAAGATTTACGATATAGTATTCATGTTAACTCTTTGTTGAACAGACCTGCTTTATAATCGCATCAGGAATATGATTTTTTAATATGTGCAATTATGCCGGTAGTTGAAAAGCCTTCTACTAATTCATTGATGACAACTCTTCCTCCGTTCTCCATTACTTCCTTCGCGCCTACAATCTGTTCAACCGTATAATCGCCACCTTTTACAATTACATCTGGCATAATGCCTTTTATAAGCTGTAATGGTGTGTCTTCTTCAAAAACCACAACTGCGTCAACAACAGCTAGATTGCTCAATACGATACTTCTGCTGATTTCATTGTTTACAGGACGTTCCGGGCCTTTAAGTCTCTTTACACTGGCATCACTGTTAACGCCTATAATTAATATATCAGCTTCGGCTGCAGCCTGATTTAATGAATAAATATGTCCTTCGTGTAAAATGTCGAAGCAGCCATTGGTAAAAGCAATGGTTTTACCTGCTACTTTCCAGGCCGCAATTTGTTTTTGCAGCGTATTAAGTGTGAAGATTTTATCCTTAATTGCCTGTGTTGCTCTCATGATGATTGTTTTTTTTATTGAACCAGGGTAATAAACCCAGGCTCAAGAATCCGACAATTAACACAATGATAAATTGTGCAAACCATTGCAGTGTTCCGTTGGCAAAACCAATTTCGAATCCAATTTGATTTTTTTCCAGCACTTTGGCAATAAAATATGCATATGCCCCAATACCCCCAGGGGTAATTATCATGCCAATGCTTCCAAATGCCAAAGCAGAAATAGCCACTGTAAAACTCAGATGACTGGTACCTTCGGTCGCCATTAGTCCTATCCAGGTTCCCACAATGTATAACAACCAGATTAGCGCACTGTAAACAATAAAAGTACCTTTATGCTCCAGTTGTTTTATACTGCTTAATCCCTCCCAGATTCCAGATAAAATTTTTTGAAAAACTTGTATTATGGGATGATGCGGTATTTTCTTTAGGATAAACCAAGAACCCCAGAAAATAATTCCTACTATTCCCAAAACAATTGCCCATTTAAAAAGACTTTCACTGTCTGTTGTCTTACTCATTAAAGGCGCCATTAATTGCGCCGCATAATCGCCTACTACGTCAAACTGACTGATTAAAGCAATAATAAAAACCAATCCAAGGGCTATTACATCAAAAGCACGTTCTACTAAAATGGTTCCAATCAATTTGTTAGCCGGCACTTTTTCGTATTTGGCCAGAACGGTACATTTTAGTACTTCTCCTAATCTGGGCACAGCAAGATTGGCAAGGTATCCTACCATAACTGCAAAAAATACATTTCCGGACCGGGGTTTATAGCCCATTGGCTTCATTAGAATTTTCCAGCGCAGCGCCCTGATAAAATGGCTGGCCGTTAAAATCAGAAAAACAGGAATAAATAGCCAGTAATTGGCATTTTGTAGGGATTTTTTGAAATCTTCCCATTTTTCAGGCGGTATTTGCTGCAAGCTCCACCAGACCAGGAATAAACCAATACCCAGAAAAATGGCATATTGAATGACTGCAATCCCCTTTTTTAGCATGTTCCAAAGATAGTTTTTTTGTAATTAAGCCCATTTTAACCACCGGTCATCAATCAAAAACCCTTGTAGTCTTGAATTTCGCGCTATATTTCTTAACTTTGCAAACTTATTCAGGGTCAAGTCCTAAAAAAATCGTTCATGTCTACAAAGAAAAGGATATTATTCATTGCTACTGAAATGTCTCCGTATCTGGAATTAACGGAGTTTGCAGAAGTTATTAATAAACTGGCAATCAAAAGCAATGACAGTGGTCTGGAAGTACGTTGTATCATGCCCCGATTCGGAGTGATCAATGAGCGAAGACACCGATTACATGAAGTTGTGAGATTATCAGGAATTAATGTAACGGTTGATAACGACGATCATCCTTTGCAAATTAAAGTAGCTTCTTTGCCTAATGCACGTTTACAAGTTTATTTCTTAGAAAATGAAGACTTCTTTAAACGTAAGCAGATTTTTCATGACGATGAGGAAAACTGGTTTGACGACAATGATTTAAGAACTGTATTCTTCTGTAAAGGAGCCCTTGAAACAGTTAAGAAATTCGGATGGCCTCCAGACATTATTCATTGTAGCGGATGGATGAGTGGTTTGATACCTGCTTATTTGAAAACAGCATACAAAAAAGAACCTGTTTTTGGTAATAGCAAAGTGGTATTCACCATTGGTCAAAATACCTTTGAAGAAAGCCTTGGACCAGAATTCCTGAAGCGTGCCGTGATTAATGTTAATGTGAAGGATAAAGACCTGGATGTATTTAAAGATAGCAATAACACCGCCCTTTTTAAAGGAGGTGCACATTTTGCTGATGCCATTTCTTTCGGTTCCGATGTAGTGGATAAAAAATTGGTTGATGAGTTTTCCAAAGTAAAAGGCAAAAAGGTAATTCCATTTAAAGGATGGGATTCTGATTTAACAGAGTATTTAGAATTGTACAACGACCTTGCGGGTAAGTAAAACCAGAACATGTTAGCTAATTTTAAACTGCATTTTGCACGAATTTTCTTCTTCGTTTTTTTGATATTTTCAGCAGCATGTACCCGAATTACCACAACTGAACTTGGGGCAGGTTTAATTCCTGTTGTAGATGGGGTAAATACCTTTGATACAATCATGGAGTTACAGACTGATACTTTCAATGAGTCTGATACAACCCGAATTTACAATGCAAACAATATGGTCATTGGGGCTATCAGTAACGACCCCATTTTTGGTACAACACAGGCTGAATTGAATTTTGAACTTAAACCTTCTTTTTATCCCTTTAGGGTTGCAGGAACAAAGGATAGTTTGGTCGTAGATTCTGCTGTACTCATTTTAAGTTACAAAGGATACTATGGGGATTCTACTCAACCTTTAAATGTATCTGTGCATGAAATAAGCCAGACAACCCCTTTGGATCCGTTTTATAATTATCCGGTTAATTTCCCTAACGTAAAACCAGTTAGAACGATTGGATCACTTTCTAATACTATTCCGATTGACATAAGAACTTTAGGGGATTCAGTTAAAAACAGATTTGAAAATACAAATAACCAGATTCGTATACCATTGCGTATGGATGTGGCCCGTAGATTCTTAAAGGATTATGATTCTACTAATGCCTACAAGAGCGATAGTGCGTTTCAAACTTATTTTAGAGGGTTTTCTGTAAAAGTTCAATCTTCCAATCCAGCGAATGCGCTGCTCTATGTGAATTTGCTGGATACCAATACCAAGCTGGCGTTATATTACAATACCAGTACTACTGGTGCAACAGTGAGAGACACTTCTGTAATTTATTTTAAATTCAATTCTGCCTTTGGAGGATATGCTAATTTTGTAACACGAAATACAACTGGGGCTGAAATCAATAATCGTATTACTACAACATCAAGACCTGATTCTATAGTTTATATACAAAGTGCTCCAGGCACTTATGTACGTATTCGCGTTCCTGGATTACAAAATTTAAGTAATCGCATTATTCACCGTGCAGAATTAATTGCGGAACAAATACCGGACGATAATAATCTGCTAACGCTTGATCGTTATTTTCAGGCGCCAAGACTTTTATTGTTGAGTGCGTTTGACTCAGTAAAAAATCAAAAAAGAAACATTCCTAACGACTATATCGTGGGGTCATCGGGTCCCAATACGGTTGATTTTGGCGGATTCAGAACTTTCAAAACCGTGAATGGATACGACCGTGTTGCGGCTTATAATTTTGTTATCAGCCGTTATGTACAGGGTATTGTAACCCGCAAGGACACTTCATTCACAATGAGACTTTCGGCTCCTTCTAATGATTCATTGAACTATTTCCCTCCATTCCCGAATAATTTTGTTTCTCAGATGTATTATTTAAGTCCAACACAAAGTAATGAACTGGCCAATGGCCGTGTTCGTTTAGGTGGTGGAACACATAGTAGATTTAGAATGCGCCTGAGAATTGTGTATTCACGTATTTAATTTTACAACATTTAAAAACTATAATATGCCTTATTTATTTACTTCTGAGAGTGTATCTGAAGGACATCCGGACAAGGTAGCGGACCAGATATCCGATGCGTTGATTGATAACTTTTTAGCGTTTGATCCACAGAGTAAAGTGGCTTGTGAGACTTTGGTAACGACTGGTCAAGTAGTATTGGCTGGTGAAGTGAAGTCCAAAGCGTATTTGGATGTACAGGAGATTGCGCGTGGTGTAATTCGCAAGATTGGCTACACCAAGAGTGAATATATGTTTGAAGCGAACAGCTGTGGTATTTTATCAGCGATTCACGAGCAAAGTGCCGACATTAACCAGGGGGTAGATAAGAAGAAGAAAGAAGAGCAGGGAGCAGGCGATCAGGGTATGATGTTTGGCTATGCGAGCAATGAGACCGAAGACTATATGCCTTTGGCCTTAGATTTAGCCCACAAGATATTGATTGAGTTGGCTGCGTTAAGAAGAGAGAACAAAGCCATCAAATACCTGAGACCTGATGCCAAGAGTCAGGTTACGTTGGAATACGACGATAACAATCAACCCGTAAGAATCGATGCGATTGTGGTATCTACCCAGCACGATGATTTTGATACGGAAGCGAAGATGTTGGCCAAAATCAAGAAGGATATCATCGAGATTTTGATTCCAAGAGTAAAAGCGAAGTACAAGAAATACGCGAAGCTATTCAACAAAGACATCAAGTACCATATTAACCCAACGGGTAAGTTTGTCATTGGTGGTCCTCACGGAGATACGGGTTTAACCGGCCGTAAGATCATCGTAGACACTTACGGTGGTAAGGGAGCCCACGGTGGTGGCGCATTCAGCGGTAAAGATCCAAGTAAGGTAGACCGTTCTGCGGCCTATGCTACGCGTCATATTGCGAAGAACTTAGTTGCTGCTGGAGTTGCGGACGAAATCTTAGTACAGGTTTCTTATGCCATTGGTGTAGCACAGCCAACCTCCATTAACGTGAACACATTTGGCACGGCCAAAGTAGCGTTGAACGATGGCCAGATTGCCAAGATTGTAGAGGGCTTATTCGATATGCGTCCTTACTTTATTGAGCAGCGCCTGAAGCTGAGAAACCCTATTTACAGTGAAACTGCAGCCTATGGTCATATGGGTCGTAAGGCGGAAGTGGTTACCAAAACTTTCAGAACCCCAGACGGTAAAGAGAAGAAAGTAAAAGTGGAACTATTTACCTGGGAAAAGCTAGATTATGTAGCCAAAGTAAAGAAGGCTTTTGGATTGAAATAAGTAGAATTATAAAAAATTCGGCATCCCCTGTAGTAATGCAGGGGATTTTTTATTATTTTAGGTTAATGAAAACAAGACTAATTATTTTTGGTTCCCTTGCTGCCTTGTTCTTTTTTATCCTTAGAGTACAAGGCGCAAACCTAATTACAGATGCCACTCCACTCGGCATTATTAATCTTGAGTTTGCCAGCACTGCTGAAGAATTGAATGCAGTATTGTTTGGTTGGTCCAATGCGGATGTGAAGGCCAATATTTATATCGATTTTGTTTTCATACCCTTTTATGTCTTATTTTTTTCTACAGCTGCTCAGGCCTGCTCAAAAGCTTGGAAAAGTAATGCCATGCAACATGCAGGGAAATCTCTTTCAAAAGCGGCATACGTTGCAGGCGCTTTGGACTTGATTGAAAATAAGTTCATGTTAGATAGTTTTGCGGGTAGTTTTTCCGATTTCACCCTCATATTTACCAATTGGTGTGCGGGTGCTAAATTTTTATTGTTGCTGGTGGTTATACTGTATATTGTTATCAGTTTACCATTTCTCTCTTCTATAAAAACAAATGATGGAAGCTAATCCCTGGAAAATTAATGCTGAAAAGCTAGTTTACAATAATCCCTGGATATCTCTAACAGAATTCGATGTAATTAACCCTAGCGGCGGAAAGGGCATCTACGGAAAAGTTCATTTTAAAAACGTTGCAGTAGGTGTGTTGGTGCTAGATCAAGATTTGAATACTTATCTGGTAGGTCAGTTTCGATTTACATTAAATGCCTATTCGTGGGAAATGCCAGAAGGCGGGTGTCCGGTGGGATCAGATACGCTGGAAAGTGCCAAGCGTGAGTTACTGGAGGAAACTGGTCTTGTGGCCAAAGACTGGACAGTTTTATTCCAGATGCATTTATCCAATTCTGTTTCTGATGAACTGGCGGTTATTTATTTGGCTAGAGATCTGCAGCAGTTTGATGCGGAACCAGAGGAAACTGAGCAGTTGCAAGTTAAAAAGATTCCATTTGCCGAAATGCTTGATATGGTTGAAACAGGGCAAATTACCGACGCGATGACCGTAGCTGCTGTGTATAAAGTTCAGCTCTTATTGCTTCAGGGCAAATTGAATTAAATACATTTGCAGATGGCTATTAAAAAATCATCCATCATCATTGGTCGTCAGCCTCTGGTAGAAGCATTGCAATCCGGAAAAGCAATTGATAAAATTTTATTGCAAAAAAATGCGAACGGAGAAGTGGTTCAGCATATTAGGGCCCTGTCACGGGAGCATAATATTCCCATTCAGCTAGTACCGGTAGAAAAGCTAAACGGACTAACCAAAGCCAATCACCAAGGTGTAATCGCTTTTGTTGCGCTGGTCCAATATCTGGATTTGCAACAAGTAATTGATCACGTGGTATCCAACGGGGATGTGCCCTTGTTTTTAATGCTGGATGGAGTTACAGACGTTCGTAATATTGGCGCTATAGCCAGAACAGCAGTATGCTGTGGTGCTCAAGCCATTATCATTCCTGATAAAGGTGTTGGGGCTTTAAATGAAGAAGCCATGAAAAGTAGTGCCGGGGCATTGGAGAAAATTCATATATGCAGAGTCAATAGTTTACTGAAAGCAGTTGATGATTTGCATCTGAATGGAATTGCTGTTTTCACGAGTGAAATGAGAGCCGATAAAAATGTATATGATCTTGATTTTACTGTTCCCTGTTGCGTAATAATGGGGGATGAGGGTAGAGGAGTACAACCGTATCTGGCAAAAGCTGCAGATGCTTTTTTTAAAATTCCAATGGCAGCTAAATTTGATTCCCTCAATGTGTCTGTAGCAACAGGTATGATTTTATATGAAGGCATGAAACAACGTATACATGCTTCCTGAATAATTCAATTCAAAAAAACGGAAATGCTGATTTTAAAGTAGTGGTCTGATGAGCGATAATAAATTTACATTGGTTGAATGTCCCAGAGATGCAATGCAGGGCTGGAAAAATTTTATTTCTACTACAGATAAAATCAACTATCTCAATGCCTTGCTAAGCGTTGGTTTTGATGTGCTGGATTGCGGTAGCTTTGTTTCAGCCAAAGCCATTCCTCAAATGGCCGACACAGCTGAAGTAATAGCTAACCTAGATATACAAGATTCAAAAACCAAGTTGTTGGTGATTGTTGCCAATGAGCGCGGTGCTGAAGAGGCTGTGAAGTTTGACTCAATTAGTTTCCTCGGCTTTCCTTTTTCCATTTCACCCAGTTTTCAAATGCGGAATACAAATAGTAGTCTTGAAGAAAGTTTTGAAAGGGTAAAGTTTATTCAGGCCCTGTGTGAGCAACATGGGAAGCAACTGGTTATTTATTTGAGTATGGGCTTTGGAAATCCTTATGGAGATACTTACGGAGAAGATATTTTATTACATTGGGCCAATCAAATGACTGCATTGGGAATCAGAATAATTTCACTTGCAGACACAGTGGGTTTGGCAACACCCGCCCAAATCAGCAGTGCTCTGCAAAGTCTTATTCCTGTTTACCCTGAGGTAGAATTCGGGGTACATCTGCATGCTGATTCGTTGAACTGGAAACCAAAGCTGGAAGCGGCATTAGCCGCAGGCTGCCAAAGGTTCGACAGTGCAATAAAAGGTATTGGGGGATGTCCAATGGCTCAGGACGAGCTGGTTGGTAATATGGATACAGAAAATATGATTGGATACTTCCAAGAGAAAAATATTCCTACTTCAATTGATATCATACGCCTGCAGGATTGCAGTAAAATGGCAGTTCAAATTTTTCAATAATGCTCCATGAAATTTCATTATGATTTTCCAATAAAAAAAATGGATTCCCCCATTGCTCATCATCATCGGATTTTAATGATGGGGTCTTGTTTTACGGAGAATATAGGTCAATATTTAAGAAATCATTCATTTCAGATTCTTGAAAATCCCAATGGGATTTTATTTAATCCGGCCAGTGTTGCTGACGCTATCCTTTCTTACATAAATAAGGATGAAGTAAAAGAAGAAGATTTGTTTCAATTAAATGAAACATGGCATAGCTGGAAATTTCATAGCCGTTATTCGGGTGTTTCAAAAGAAGAGGCGCTTGAAAAAATGAATCGCAATATAGCTGAAGCACATCAATTTTTAAAGACAGCCAGTTACATAATTGTAACATTGGGTTCTGCCTGGGTATATGAATTAACCGACGCGGCCAATGGAAAATTGGGAACTATGGTAGCCAACAATCATAAAGCACCTGCTTCTTGGTTTCATCGCCGTTTATTGTCTGCAGAAGCAGTTAAATCGATGCTACTGCCAATTATTACCGCATTGCGTCAATTCAATCCTATCCTACAAATAGTCTTTACTATTAGTCCAGTAAGACATTTGCGCGAAGGGGTGATTGAAAATAACCGTAGCAAGGCCGTTTTAATACAGTCTGTTCACGATCTGACAAATGAATATGAACACCTTTATTATTTTCCTTCGTATGAATTGGTAATTGATGATTTAAGGGATTATCGCTTTTATGCAGAGGATTTGGTACATCCCAATTATCAGGCTACCCAATATGTTTGGGAAAAATTTGTAGATGCCTGTATTGATGACTCCAGTGCCCAATTATTTAAAACCATACGTGAAATTAAATTGGCGTATCAGCATAAGCCTTTTAACGCTTCTACACAGCAACATCAGCAGTTTTTACAAAAATATGCAACTGTTACACAAAGGCTTTCAGAGCAATATCCTTATTTGCAGCTGCAGACTGAATTGGATTATTTCAGAACCGGTATCAGAAGTCGGGAACAGGCGGATTAGAAAGCGCTGATTCAAGCGTGATTAATTTGCATAAAGCGGCAAGTTCTTTTTTTTGAAGAAAGTTTTCAATATCGGCTTTGTGTAAGAGCCCAGTTACAATAACAATTGTTTTATTGCTGTTTGCGTTGAGTTGATCCCATATTTTTTTATTGATTACAGCGCTTCTTTCATCCCAGAAATCTAGTTGAGCATTGTACCAGTTACCATAAGGCTGAAGTGCCGGATATTGGAGGGTAAGTCTTCTGATAAAATGTTTTTCCCTGTAGAGTATATTTTCAATGGTGTCTGTTAAAGATGCTCTGTTCATTTGAAGCAAAGAACTGTCGAGTACTTGCAAAAAAGCGTTGTTGATTTCTGTATATTTTTCATATTCAGCCGACTCAGGACCATTTAGTAATCCCTGCAGATACACATTGGATAGTGCTTCCTGATGGCTTTTTTCCATTGCCCTATTGTATGCTATATATGTTTTTCTGTTAGGAATATAGACATCAAAGGGTGAAACACAAACCAGCTTATTTTGCTTCTGAAATTTTCTTACAGCCCTGTATTCAACAGGATTTTTCCAGATTCCCAGCCATTCAGCTGTTTGTGCCCCCCACACTTTATTAATGGAGCAATTACTTATAATAGTAGAATCCAGTTCCATTAAAATTAAATCGGGATTAATTCTTTTGATAACATTGTACATGCTTTTAACGGTTAACTTTTTATTGCCGTTATGTTTGGTGCCAATAATGATGACTCTGTTAGGCGAAGGTTCTGCGTGTATACTAGACGTAAAGAGTAAACAAGGAACCAGCAGTAAATAAATGATTAATTTAAAATAAGGTTTGTACACCATGTGCAATTTTAAATTCATGTTGTAATAACCATTTCTTTCTCCACATGCCGCCGGAATAACCAGTTAAAGACCGATCGCTACCAATTACTCTATGGCAGGGAACTATGATGGCAATTTTATTTTTACCATTTGTAGTAGCTGCTGCTCGAATTACTTTGGGATCACCTAATTTCTTAGCGAGGTCCATGTAGCTGATGGTTTTGCCAAATTCAATATCCATTAGTTTGTTCCAGACCCTAATTTGAAAATCAGTGCCATCTTGGTGCACTGGTAAATCAAATTGTCTTCTCTTTCCGTGAAAATATTCAATTAACTGTTCTGTACATTGGTGCATAAGTTCTGTTATACCAGGAACTCCATGCTGTAATTGATCTTTGTTGTCTACAAAACTGAGTTCACCAATATAGTGATCATTGCCTCCTATCTGTAATAGTCCAACCGGACTTTCATAATACGTATAATGCAATTCACCCATTGACAACATTTATCCCTCTAAATATACTGAACAAAATGATTGCTTAACCAATTTTAGCTCCATTCATTACGGGCATATTGGGTTCAAGCAAAATCACCTGGTTCTGCTGGTCATAAACGCCCAGCACCAGGCATTCGCTAAAGAAATTGGCTATTTGTTTGGGTGGAAAATTAACTACTGCAATGATTTGTCTGCCAATCAGGTCGTCTGGTTTGTAGTGGGCCGTTATTTGTGCCGAAGACTTTTTGATACCTAGTTCGCCAAAGTCAATGCTGAGCTGAAAGGCAGGTTTGATTGCTTCCGGGAAAAGGTTTACAGACAGGATTGTTCCTGTTCTGATATCTATTTTTTCAAAGTCCTGCCAACTAATCATCAGGCTTTCAATATATTGGCTAACTGAATTAATTCTTCTTGTTTATACTGCTGATCAGGATTAGTAAAACACTTGGATAACTCTTTAATTAACCTACAGATAACATCGCTGTTGGTCCTGGGTTTGAAATAATTTGGATCAGCTATTTTACCTAGACGGTTCAGGTAAGTTTCAATGTCGTTGTGAGAATATGCCTGTCCGTTTGTAGCGTCAATAAAAAAATGAATCTGATCTCTGTAATACTGGCTATTGTCCTCAAAATCCGTATCAGAGTGATAAAAAGCAATCAGCGATTGTTTGGGTATCTGAATCAGCCTGGCATTGATTTCCAGTTTTTCACAAATTACCTGGTAAATTATGCTATTTGCAATAGCATTGCCTTTTTTGGATTCAAGTACTTTATGAAGAAAAAATTCATCCGGATTATCATATTTTAATTCAATGCCCTTCAAATGGTAGTAGTTGTAAATAATGCTGCTCAAAACATTTGCCTGTTCCAGAGGAGTTAAGAAGCTATTTAATTCCAGCCATACATTTCTTCTGATTTTTTCAATATCCTGAATTACCGGTGTTGTTTGTAGGTCGGGATATTGAAACTTGGCAACCAGTAAAGCACCGAAAAGCAAATCGGGGCAGGCACTGTTTTTCCATTCGGTCAGGTCTTGTTGTAAATCAGTAAAATGCAGTCGATGAATAATCATTTCAATTCTTTCCTGTATTGCCTGATTAGGAGTGGTTTCCCAAAGGTGTTCCAAATTAGGTATTACAGGCTTCCCGTAAGCTACTAGTCTTTCGGTAACGCTGCTGTAGACTAATTCATCCGGATCATCAATAAGGGTAAACAGGGCATTTAATTCTGTAGTCTCCTGCATAATTGCTTGTATTCAATATCAAACTAAAATCATTTTTATGAAAAGGTCAAGGATAAGTTATTCAAACCTTGTGGATATATGTTGAATTTGTGACATAATAATTTAAACAGTCTGTCGTTGATTTGTCATTTTCTTTTTAAATTAGTAACATTAACAAAGGTATCTGGCTGTTAAATTCTACCTTTGTGATTATCAATTTTTTTGAATGAGTACATTTACTATCCCAAAATTCCCCGCTGTTAAGCAATCCCTTCATTTAGAGTTGAAAAAAAGAGTACAGGCTTACTTTGATGAACGTGGCATTGATGCTACAGGGACCCCCAAGTTATTTACCAAAGCGATTATTATGGTAATTGCTTTTGTAATTGTTTACACGCATCTCGTGTTTTTTACTCCTGCCTGGTATTTTGCTGTTACCGAATGCATCATTTTAGGTGGTTTAGTTGCAGGTATTGGTTTCAATGTAATGCACGATGGTAGTCATGGAAGTTTTAGTACCAACCGTTGGGTAAACAAAATTGCTGCTTCTTCAATCAGCTTATTAGGTGCCAATCACTTTATGTGGAATATGAAACACAATATGATTCATCATAGTTTTACCAATGTAGATGGTGTTGATGATGATATTGAAGTGGGCATATTAATGCGTATGGCACCAACTCAGAAAAGAATGAAGGCGCATCGTTTTCAACATTTATATTTCTGGGTTTTATACATGCTGTTGTATGTTTTCTGGATTTTCTTTACAGACTACAAAAAATATTTTACACAAAAAATCGGAAATGTTCCTTTGAAGAAAATGAGTCTTTCCGATCATATTGAATTCTGGGCAGTTAAAGTGTATCACGCTGCAGTATTCATTGTTATACCCGTTGTTGTTGTAGGATGGATAAACTGGGTGATTGGTTTCTTTACTATGAGTTTGTTTGCTGGTTTTGTGCTAAGCATCGTTTTCCAGTTGGCTCACACGGTTGAACATACAGAATTTCCTGTAGCCGACATTGAATCACACAGATTGCCTGATGAGTTTGCTGCACATCAGATTAAAACCACAGCAAATTTTGCCACCAAGAATAAATTAATAAGTTGGTTAGTAGGCGGTCTGAACTTTCAGATTGAACACCATTTGTTCCCTAAAATTTCTCACGTGCATTATCCTGCCATCAGTGAGATTGTGAAAAAGGTTTGTCAGGAATACCAATTACAATACATTGAATATCCTACTATGCGCAGAGCAGTGGTAGCACATGTGCGTTTCTTAAGAGAAATGGGTAGGGCTTAGCAATAATATGGTTTTATAAGTTGTTTATAGTTGACAACTGCCAATAAAAAAACTCCGACTAAGTCGGAGTTTTTTTATGGCAATAATACTTGCTATAACTAAAATTTGTAATTGCTGGAAGCTATTCCAATAGCTGGCGAAAATTCCGCTGAACTACTTTGTCGTTTTTTTAGGAGTGGCTTTTTTAGTAACGGACTTCTTTGGCGCTGCTTTCTTGGAAGCTGCCTTTTTGGTAGCGGCTTTCTTTGCTGCTGTTTTTTTGGTGAAAGCTCCAGGTAACTGCTCTTCAATCATTTTCTTTACATCCTCCAAACTGATGTTCGAGAGCGATTCGGCAGTTGGTTTTGTGCCGTCTGCCAATTTCCCCAATTTTAGCATTTTCTTCTGGAAGCGGATAAACGGACCCCAGCGACCGTTTTCAATGGCAATTTTCTCTGATGGCCATTGCTGAATGAAGCGGTTGGCTTCTTTTTCCAGTTTCTTTTCAATCAATTCATTAATGTCCTGTTGACTCAATGAATCAAAATTATACGCCTTTGGGATATTGATAAACAAATCATTCCATTTAATGAATGGCCCGAATCTTCCTTTGCCTTTTGTTACGGGTAATTCATTGTAAAATGCAACGGGGGCATCGGCCTCCTGTTTTTCCTTAATCAATTGAATGGCTCTGGTCAGATCCATCTCGTGTAAATCTTCCCCTTTGGGAATAGAGATGAATTGTTCCCCTAATTTAATATAGGGACCAAATCTTCCAAGGTTTACAGACAATTCTGCTCCTTCGTATTCGCCCAATGTTCTTGGCAAAGAAAACAGTTCCATGGCTTCTTCCATAGTAATGGTTTCAATGCTTTGAGAGGGTTTCAATTTGGCAAAACGCGCTTTCTCATTTTCATCACTCGTGTCTCCAATTTGTACCATCGGACCATATCTCCCCATACGGGCGATTACTCTTTTTCCGGTTGCTGCATCAATACCCAACTCTCTTTCGCCCTTGGCTCTCTCTGCATTTTCCAGTGTATGTTCAATAGTTTCATGAAAGGGTTTATAAAAACCATCAATCATATTATTCCAGGTTAAATTACCCTCTGCAATTTCATCGAATTCTGCTTCAATTTTGGCGGTAAAGCCAAAGTCCATCACTTTATTAAAGTGTTGTTTCAGAAAATCTGTAACAACCATTCCCAAATCGGTAGGGAATAGTTTTCCTTTTTCCGCTCCGGTATTTTCCTGAATAATTTCCTTTTCAATTTCATTGCTAGCAGTCAGCTTTAATATAGTGGCTGCTCTCCTGATTCCTTCCTTATCCCTTTTTTCTACATAGTTCCTTTTCATGATGGTAGAAATGGTAGGAGCGTAGGTAGAAGGTCTTCCAATGCCTAATTCTTCCAGTTTTTTTACAAGGGAAGCTTCAGTATATCTTGCCGCAGGCTTTGTGAATTTTTCACTTGCATTCATGTACTGAAAATCAAGCACCTCATTCACTTTTATAGGTGGTAACATACCTTCTGTGCTCTCTTCATCTTCTTCGTCTTTGCCCTCCATGTATACCTTTAAAAATCCATCAAATTGCATGACTTCGCCTGTGGCAGTGAGCATTTCGTGGTTAGTGCTTACTTCAATTTTAGCTGTTGTTTTTTCAAAAGCAGCATCGCTCATTTGAGAAGCAATGGTTCTTTTCCAAATGAGTTCATACAATCGCTTACATTCTTCATCTTCCACCGTATGATTGCTCATATAGGTAGGACGAATGGCTTCGTGTGCTTCCTGTGCACTTTCGTTTTTATTCTTGAACTTACGGGGCTGATGGTATTTAGACCCGTAGCTTTTATTGATTTCGTTCTGTATATCCCCCAATGCTGTTTCACTCAATGCAATACTATCTGTACGCATATAAGTGATTTTACCACTTTCATATAATTTTTGCGCTATAAGCATGGTCTTGCTTACACTATAGCCCATTTTTCTGGAAGCTTCCTGCTGTAGGGTAGAAGTAGTAAAGGGGGCAGCCGGTGTTCTTTTAGCAGGTTTTACCTGAATGTCTTTAACGGTATATTTTGCATTTATGCAACTTTCAAGAAAAGCACCTGCTTCTTCCGTTGTATGCAATCTTCCAGGGCCTTCCGCTTTGAATTGTACGGGTTTCCCATTAATATCAGTGGCTTTAAATACCGCTTCAATCTTATAGGAACTTTCCGAAATGAACTGATTGATTTCACGCTCTCTCTCAACGATTAGTCGTACCGCTACACTTTGCACCCTTCCTGCACTCAGACTTCTTTGCATGCCAATTTTACGCCATAAAACCGGACTCAATTCAAATCCCACCAAACGATCCAATACCCTTCTTGCTTGCTGGGCGTTCACCAGGTTCATGTTAATTAGCCTGGGATTATCTACTGCTTTTTTGATAGCGGGTGCAGTAATTTCATGGAAAACAATTCTTTTAGTAGAACGAGGGTCTAAGCCTAAAACTTCTGCCAAATGCCAGCTGATGCTTTCTCCTTCACGGTCCTCATCCGATGCAAGCCATACTTCTTCAGCTTTTTTAGCCATTTGTTTCAGCTCTTTTACAACTTTTTCCTTCTCGTCAGGAACCTTGTAACGGGGCTGATAATGATTGTTTACATCTATACCCATGTCGTCCTTTTCCAGGTCTCTAATATGACCATAACAACTTCTCACTTCAAAATCCTTACCCAGAATTTTTTCAATGGTTTTTGCTTTTGCGGGCGACTCAACGATCAGTAAATTTTTTGCCATGTAGAAATTCCGATTCTAAGATTTTACTTCAATGATTTGGGTTAAATGCAATGCAATATTAGGTGAAAGGATTAAATCACAAAAAATTGGGCTCGGAAGAAGGTTCCAAAAATGCCATTATTTTGTTGCGCGTACTTGATTCCTTATATATTTTATTGTGCCCCAATCCATGTGTTATATAAAATTGTGTACTGGGTATATCCTCTGTTAATAGTGGTTTTACATCTTTGAATGTGCAGATGGTATCTGTTTCATCGTGTACCCAAAGTACCTTTGCAGCTATTTTTTTTACCACTCTGGGAACAGAAAAATATTCTATTGGTTCTCCCGCCAATTGCCGGATATAGGCTTCAAATGCCTCTTGCACTTCTTTTTTTGCAGGAATCAGGGCGAAAAAGTTCTCGATGGCTCTTTTTGTTTCAGTAGCAGGGGCAATTAATACCAGTTTTCTATTGCTGATATTTTCCATTTTCTCAATGGCTAAGCTGGCGGCTAAGCCGCCCAGTGAATGACCAATCATCCCATAGAAAGGACCAAATTGTTTTTCTATGGCCAGGATACAATCCCTGTAAATAAGCGCATTAATTCTTTTACCATCACTAATTCCGTGTCCGGGTGCATCAAATGCCAGTACCTCGTATCCACTTTTCACCAATGCCGTTACATAGGGCTCAAATTTGTAAGAATAACTACTGAAACCGTGAATGATCAGTACTTTTTTTGCTTGAGCCAGTTCAGATTTCCATTGGAATCCCCTTACCGTTACGTCTCTGAGATCTACCGATACAGGGGTTGAATGGTGAAAAATGGAGGGGATCTTGACTCCTTTTTTAACTTTGAAAGGGGTGCAGAACAGGTCAAAAGCAGCAGCTGCTGCTTTTTCGGGTGAAACTATCCCGAGTGTTTTTATTTTAGTTCTGTAATATTTAAGCAATATCCGCTGACTCCATTTCATCTTCATGATTCAAAGATATTTAATTAATTCCGACTAAACTTTTTAGCATAATAGGGGTTAATAAGAGTTTTAAATACTTTTGCCAACCAAATTGTGATTATGTATACCATTGAAATTGAATTTGAACAGAAAGGATTAGAGAAAGTAGTCTTGGATAATATTGCCCCTGACCAGAGTTTACTGGAGGTTTGCTTAGACAATGGCATTGAATTGCACCACAATTGCGGGGCAGTTTGCGCTTGCAGTACCTGTCATTTGTATGTGAACAGTGGCGCGGAACACTTGGAAGAATTGGGTGACAGAGAAGAAGATTTTATTGACAGAGCAGTGAATCCAAGAATTAATTCAAGATTGGGTTGTCAGTGTGTTCTGCAGCCTGGTTCCGGTAAAGTCAGTGTTACCTTACCTGATCAAACCCAATTTTTAGGAGAATAATTATTCAGTCAAGTACTTTAAAGAAAATATATGAGCCATTTTGAGCCACCCATTCATTGGAATGACCACGAAGATATTGCCATGAAATTGTATGAGCGTTTCGGAGACGATTTCACTGAAGCTAAAATTTACAGAATCCGTTTTACTGATTTATTGGAATGGATTTTAGAAGTGCCTGGTTTTGAAGGTACCAGAGAGCAAAGCACAGAAGGTCATCTGGAAATGATTCAGAGTGCCTGGGTGTATGAATGGAGAGATAACCAAAAATAATATATTGGAAAAGTTCAGTTTAATCAAAACGTTTGTATTTGATGTTGACGGGGTATTAACCGATGGTACTTTACTGGTTATGCCCAACGGGCTCATGGTACGCAGCATGAACATCAAAGATGGATATGCACTACAGCTGGCCATTAAAAAAGGGTACCGTGTTATTATCATTTCCGGTGGTCAATCACCTGAAGTAATGGAGCGACTGAACAAACTAGGGGTAAAAGAAGTACATATGCAGGTTACCGACAAGCTATCCCTCTTGCAGGAACTGGTTGGTAACAAGATAGAGGATCAGCAGCATTGTCTGTACATGGGGGATGATATACCCGATCTTGCCTGTATGCAATGGGCAGGAATGGCAGTGTGTCCGGCTGATGCGGTAACAGAAATTAAATCGGTATCTTATTATATTTCAGAGAAAAACGGCGGGATGGGCTGCGTAAGGGAAGTGATAGAAAAGGTAATGAAACTCCGTAATGACTGGAATGAAGATTTTACACTCAGAGCCCAATAGGCGCTGATATAAATAAGCGTAGCTTTTGAAACTTATTGCCGCATTCTTAAGACTGATTAGATGGCCAAATCTGGTATTCATTGTTCTTACACAGTGTTTATTTGAGTGGGCAATTTATGGTCGTGTTTATCCATCCAGCAACTTAACTGCATTTTCGAATACATTTATACAACTGCTAATCGCCTCTGTTTTCATAGCTGCAGCCGGTTATATTATCAATGATTATTTTGATCAGAATATTGATCAAGTAAATAAACCGGAAAAAATGGTGGTGAATGTAATCATCAACAGAAGATGGGTCATATTCTGGCATATGACTTTGAGCCTTGCAGGTCTTTTCTTTACAGCATTGGCTTTACCAATAAACCAATACTGGCACCTGGTGCTGGGCAACCTGGCAGCAATTTTATTGTTGTGGTTATATTCTACCAATTTTAAAAAACAATTGTTAATTGGGAATGTCCTGATTTCATTCCTAACAGCCTGGGTCATTTTAATTTTATTCTTTGCCAAATATCCTCTGGTAATGCACGAAATGCTTGGGCTAGATCATGACAAAGTGCGGTTTTTCCGATTAACTATTTTATATGCTGCGTTTGCCTTTATTATTTCTTTGGTAAGGGAAGTTGTAAAAGATATGGAAGATATGGAGGGTGATCAAAAGTATGGATGTAGAACCATGCCCATTGTCTGGGGTATTCGTGCAACTAAGGTATTTGTTGCAGTTTGGCTTGTGGTATTAATTGCTGCCTTATTGATTTTACAGTTTTATGTGTTGGGCCTTGGTTGGTGGCATAGTGCTTTGTACTGTTTGCTATTTATTATAATGCCCCTTGCAGTTATTGCACATAAACTATACAAAGCGCATACAATAAAGGAATATCATCGTTTAAGTACCTTAATTAAGTGGGTAATGTTTACAGGTATTCTGTCTATGGTATTCTTTCAATTTTATGATTAGTTAACATGCAAAGATCATTAATACTGGCTTCCCAAAGCCCTAGAAGAAAACAATTACTGGAATGGGCTGAAATTAATTTTACAATTGAAGTTGTAGAAACGGATGAAAGTTTTTCAACGGAAATGGATCCTACTGAAATTCCCATTCATATTGCCCGCGCAAAAGCAATTGCTGTTCAGGAAAAAAGAAAGCTGGATGGTAAAGATTTTGAATCACCAGTTTATTTGGCAGCGGATACTGTTGTGGTATTAAACAACGAGATCATCAATAAGCCAAAAGATAGAGCAGATGCCATTGCCATGCTTTCCAGATTGTCTGGTCAGCAACACAGGGTTATTACCGGTGTAGTTATTTTAGACAAACAAGAAGAGATTGCTTTTTCAGAAACAACCCATGTTCAGTTTCATGCACTAAGTCAGGCACAGATAGAACATTATGTAGACCAATATAAGCCTTATGATAAAGCAGGTGCTTATGCCATACAGGAATGGATTGGAGTGATTGGAATCGCCTCTATTAACGGGGATTTTTACAATGTGATGGGCTTGCCGGTAAGCAGGGTGGTGAAGGCGCTGCCTGTTTTCTAAGCAGCAGCCTTTCCTTTTTCCGTATCTTCTACCAGCTGAATGTTAGATCCAGTTCCAGATCGGGATGTAATGACCTTTCTACCGGACAGGTTCTGGCGGTGTTTTCCAAAATGGTTTTTTCCTTATCGCTCAGGTTTTGTAAGGATTCAGGAAATTGAATATGTATGACGATTTTGCCAATACGGCGAGGATCCGGATACATTACTTTGGTAACATCTGCCTTTGTTCCGTCCAGTATAATATTGTCCATGGTCTGGGCTTTGATGCCCATGGTGGTAATCATACAGGAAGCCAGTGCAGTTGCCACTAAATCGGTGGGGGAAAACCTTTCCCCTTTTCCCTTGTTGTCGGTAGGTGCATCGGTTTCAATTGCAGATCCGCTTTGTAAATGGGTAGCAGTGGTTCTTAAGTCGCTGGTATAAATAATTTGTGAAGTCATTGCATCAATTTTGCTTTAAATTTACATCTATCAAATTAAATGGAAGTGAAGAAACTATTTTTCGTGGTTTGTCTCTTGTCGGGAACAGGGTTAATGGCGCAGAAAAAACAACTTTCTGAAGCCGCTATGCAACGTGCTCAAAAGAAGGAGGAGAGAAGGGAGAAAATAAACCAGTTAATTAAACAGGAAGAAGAAGGTGCATTAATATTTAATAAACAAAGTGCTTTCAGTATTAATTTAAATACGGATGGCTGGGGACTGAAATACGAAAAAGGCAAATATAAATCCATTACTTCCACCAATCTATGGTGGTTGGAATTTGGAGAAAGAAAACATCCCAAGGAAGAGCGCATACCTACACTTTCCTCCTCTGGTGGGTTTATTCTGATTTCCAATTATATCTATGGAAAACAGAATAATTTCTATTACCTCAATTTAGGTTTTGGACAGCAGAAATTAATAGGGGGTAAAGGAAATAAAAATGGTATTGCAGTTTCTGCTATATATGGTGCAGGATTGAGTGCCGGATTACTAAAACCTTATTATTTAGATGTTCAGAATCTCCAGACAGGGGAGAGAAAGCAAATTAAATACGACGGAACCAATGAAGCTATTTTTCTTGATCCAAATGCCATCTTGGGAAGAGGCGGGCTATTTAAAGGCTTCAATGAAATAAAATTTGTGCCGGGCGTTCATGCCAAATTCGCCCTTCGGTTTGATTATGGCCGCTACAATGAATTGCTTTCTGCCATTGATGTGGGCATCAATGCATCCTACTATTCCCAGAAAATGCCCATTCTTTTGTTAAACCCCGAAAAGAACTTCTTCTTTAATGCTTACGCAGCATTTACATTCGGTAGAAGAAAGTAGTTAATTTTGTGCCCTAGAATTGAAGCGCATGCAAGAATTACCTGTTGTACCCAAAATACCTCAAGATACTGTTGTATCCAGCGATACACCCTTAAAAAAGCCCAACTGGCTTAGGGTTAAACTGCCTATTGGGGAGAGTTATAAGCACGTTAGAGGCCTGGTAGATACGCATAAACTACATACCATCTGTGAAAGTGGTAATTGCCCGAATATGGGGGAGTGCTGGGGCGAAGGAACCGCTACTTTCATGATTCTTGGTAATATCTGTACCCGTAGCTGCGGATTCTGTGCGGTTGCCACAGGAAGACCCCTGGCTGTTGATTTTGATGAGCCACAGCGTGTAGCAGAAGCCATTCACTTAATGAAAGTGAAGCATGCGGTTATTACCAGTGTAGATAGAGATGAATTGAAAGACGGTGGATCCATTATCTGGTACAATACCATTAAAGCAGTAAAAGCGTTAAATCCGGATACAACACTGGAAACCCTGATCCCTGATTTCAGAGGATTCAAAGATCAGATTCAGCGTATTATTGATGCTGCCCCGGAAGTGGTTAGCCACAATATGGAAACAGTGGAAAGAATAACCCGTCAGGTTAGAATCCAGGCCAAGTACAGAAGAAGTCTGGAAGTGCTGGAGACATTGAAAAAAGGGGGTATGAGAACAAAGACCGGTATCATGCTGGGGCTGGGTGAAACCAAGGAAGAAGTGGTGCAAACTATGAAAGACCTGGTGGAAGTGGGTACGGATGTTATTACTCTTGGCCAGTATTTGCAGCCTACTAAAAAGCATCTTCCGGTACAGCGTTTTGTTCATCCGGATGAATTTGCTGAATTACGTGAAATTGGTTATAGTATCGGGTTTGATTATGTTGAAAGCGGCCCGCTTGTGCGATCATCTTATCATAGTGAAAAGCACGTAATTCCCGGATACGGAAAGAACAAATGGCTAATGGAAAAAGCCGTTCATGCTTAGGGTATTCCTTTTATTTTTCCTGATTCCTTTTGCCGGAACTGCCCAGTATAAATGGATTCAGGCAGATACTACTTTTGGTCCTTTGCCAAAGGGTGTGCAATTGTTTTATTCAACTGATTCACTTGATGGCAAACCGAATAAAGTATTCTTTTGTAAGATTCCGATTACGAATCGCCAACTCCTTTTCTCTATAAAAGTGGGGAATGGAAAAAGATATACTCCATCAGCCTATTACCAGGATAATGGACAACCATTTCTAGTGGTAAATACCACTTTCTTTGAGTTTGTTAATAACAGAAATTTAAATGCAGTTGTACAGGATGGGAATCTAGTAGCATATAATGTTCATAGTTTACCAGGTAAGGGTAAAGACACACTAACTTATCGTCATGCTTTTGCCAGTGCAATTGGAATTTCCAGAAAACGAAAAGCCGATATCGCCTGGTTGTATACCGACAGCAGCAATAAATATCCACTAGCTTCTCAAACAGTGATTCCTTTTTTTAAAGACAGTAATGCTACCGTGTACCCATCTTTTATTCAATCTAAGTATAGACTGAAAAAATGGAAAATGCAGACAGCGGTAGCAGGAGGTCCTGTTTTGATTCAAGATGGACAAATCCAAATTACCAACAACGAAGAAATCCGTTTTCCTGGTAGTCAAATCAATGATAAACATCCCAGAACAGCTATGGGATATACTGAAAACGGGGATTTGATTGTAATGGTTGTAGAAGGAAGAAATCCCGGTATTGCTGAGGGTGCCAGTTTGGTGCAGCTCGCACATTTGCTTCAGTCTGTAGGTTGCACTGAGGCATTAAATTTAGATGGTGGAGGAAGTAGTACCTTGTTGATTAATGGCAATGAAACCATTAAGCCAAGCGATAAAACCGGGCAACGCCCGGTTCCCGCCGTATGGATTATTTCATCTCCCAAACAAGGGCAGAAGCGCCCAGAATAGCCGCATCTGATTCCTTTAAATGGCTTACCAGTATTTTTACTTTATTCTCAAAAACCTGAATAAGGTTGGCTTCCATATGTTCGCGAGTAGGCTTAAGTATAAAATCGCCTGCTTTGGTTAACCCCCCGAACAATACAATTGCCTCAGGGCTGGAGAACATGACGAAATTGGCAAGGGCCATTCCTAAAATTTTCCCTGTAAACTCGAATATTTCTTTTGCTAGCTCATCACCTTCGATGGCAGCTTCATATACTTTTTTCGAATCAATCTCATTGAAGGGTATATTTCTGAGTAAACTAGGCTTGTCACTTTTTTGCAGGAATTCAATTGCACTCAAACGAACGCCGGTTGCAGATGCATAGCTTTCCAATGAACCTTTTTTCTGGGTTCCTTCGTGTAATCTGCCGTCCGGGATGATAATGGTATGGCCCAATTCGCCAGCGAATCCATCATGCCCATATACCAGTTTCCCATTGGCAACAATTCCACTCCCTACACCTGTGCCTAAGGTAATCATGATAAAATCATTCATCCCTTGCGCTGCACCGTACATCATTTCTCCGATGGCTGCTGCATTGGCATCGTTGGTAAGTACTACAGGCAGTTTAAATTTGTCTTCTGCCATTTTACCAAATGGGATAATCCCTTTCCATGGAAGATTAGCAGCGTATTCAATGGTGTTCTTATAATAGTTGCCGTTTGGAGCACCAATGCCAATTCCCTTAATTCTACCAATTCCGCCAGCCTGCTCAATCAATGGAGCTATATTTTCGTATAGGTCATCAATATAAGGCATCACTTCCATGTGATTGCGTGTACTCATTTCACCGGAAAACAATAGGTTTCCAACGCGGTCAACAATACCATATTTGGTGCCTGTTCCACCTATATCAATACCAATTGCCAATGGTTCCATAGCCCCTGTTGTGTTTCTGATTTCTTGTTTGGAATTCATATTTTCTAATTATTATGAATGAATATGTATTGGATAAAGATTAATGTCCTCCTCCAACTTGTGCATCAAAATCAATTCCCTGTGCTTTTAATACTGATTTCATTTTTAATGCCAGATAAACCAGAAATGCAAAGCAAGCAGCAGCTATCAGGTAAGATTGATGCATGCCAATAGCAGGGCTATCTCCAATTGATCCTTGTAATGGCGGAATGATGGCTCCCCCTAAAATCATCATGATTAAAAAGGCAGAGCCTTGACTAGTATATTTTCCTAATCCTCCAACGCCTAGTGAGAAAATACATGGCCACATTACAGAGCAACATAAACCACCAGCCATAAAAGAATACACAGAAATTAATCCATTGGTGAATACCCCAATCAGCATGGCAACAGTTGCCAGTGAAGCAACAGCTACTAAAGTTTTAACTGGTTTCTCTTGTCCGTAGAAAAAGGCTGCAATGGCCAGCGCAATGTAAACAGCATATCCAAATAAGTCTGACACATCACTGCCGTACAAATTATTTACATAAAGTACTACTCCAAAAGCAAAGAAAGGAACAATAATCGTAGCAATGGTTTTGGTGGCACCTTTCAGGTTAAATACCCCAATGGCACCAGTCCATCTTCCTATCATTAAACTACCCCAATAGAGTGAAACATATTTGGAAATCTGACTCTCTTCTAAACCTGCTTCGGTTAAATATCCGGGAATTCTGAGTAATGCGCCAAAATTATTGTCAATGGTTACTTCCACTCCCACATATACAAAAATCCCAATCATGCCATAAATCAATTGTTGGTATTTCATAGCACCCCATCCTTCCGGATTTTTTACTGCCAGACTGTTGGAGTAAAATAAAATTCCTACGACACTAATGAGTGAAAGTAACAATAAAGTTAGTTTGGGCACTTCAGTGAATTGTCCAACAATTATAATTGCGCCTATTAATAAAGTCATCACAAATAAGGAGGAAGCAGCTTTGTTTGCTTTTTCAAATTTTTCATCATTCTTGCCTTCGGGCAATTTAGATACTGCAAAGAAAATGGCGACAGCTGCAAATACACCTGCAACAATCAAATAAAGGGTATTGATATTGGTTACGGTAACTTCTGTGTTAGCATTGCCTACTGAACCAAATAAAAAGAAACTAACAATAATAGGCCCCAATGTGGTACCCAGCGAGTTTACACCTCCTGCCAGATTCAAACGATGGGAACCTGTTGAAGGATCGCCTAATACGATTGCAAAAGGTTGTGCCGAAGTTTGTTGAAGGGAGAATCCCAACGCAACAATAAAGAAAGAACCAAGAATGGCAGGGAATGAGTTTGCATTGGCAGATGGAATAATCAGTAATGCACCTACCACTGAAATAGCAAGACCATAAATGATTCCTTTTTTGTAACCGATTTTATTCAAGATATCATATCCTACAAAATTGGATAGTATAAACAGAATTAGGGAACCAATGAAATAAGCTCCATAAAATGCGGAACCAATCAATTGTGATTCAAATTGATTCAACTGAAAATGATTTTTTGCAAAGGGGATAAAAATGCTATTGGACGCAGCAATAAAACCCCAAAAGAAAAATACAATAACAAGGGTGGCTAAAGCACCAGAATTGGTAGGCTGTTTAGGTTGACTCATAACAATCGTTCAATTTTACAAACAGGGAAAATAGTAATAATTGATTGAAGCAAAAATTTTAAATCGGAATTTGAGGGAATCAGTTTATTAGCTATCTTGAAAAAGAAGTCATAATAGCATTTTATGGAAATTATACATGTTAGTGCAGAGTGTTATCCGGTGGCAAAAGCAGGCGGATTGGGAGATGTGGTAGGTGCTTTGCCTAAATACCAGTGCAAATCAGGAGATATTGCCAAAGTAATTATGCCCATGTATCGCACCAAGTTTCTTTATGAAAACGACTGGACGGTCGATTTCAAGGGTAGTGCCAATTTGGGTAACTGGAATTTTGATTTTACTGTGATTAAAGAGCCGACTAATAAGTTGGGGTTCGACCTGTTTTTAATTGATATCAATGGGCTGCTCGATCGCCAGAAAATATATGGTTACGACGATGATGCAGAACGGTTCACTGCTTTTCAGATAGCGGTAGTTAGCTGGATCAGTAGTTGGGAACATAAGCCTGATGTGGTGCATTGTCATGATCATCATACTTCGCTTATACCCTTCATGATGAAGTATTGTTATGCCTTTCAGCACTTGGGTTCTGTGCCTACCGTTTTTACCATTCATAATGGACAGTACCAGGGATGGATGGGCTGGGATAAAAGCATTTATATACCCAAATGGGATTTATGGAAACGTGGCATGCTCGATTGGGCAGGAAATATTAATCCCCTCGCGTCAGGTGTAAAATGTGCGGATAAAGTTACCACGGTTAGTTGGAGCTATATGGATGAGTTAAGACATAATGCCAATGGGCTAGAAGCTTTGTTTGAATATGAAAAGGGGAAGTGCCTTGGTATATTAAACGGTATTGATAATGAAGTCTGGAATCCGGAAACAGATACCTATTTAGCCCATCATTATTCAATAAAGACAGTAAAAAAAGGAAAAGAACAAAATAAGAAAATACTCTGCGAACAGTTCGGATTGGATATTTCCAAGCCTTTATTTGTGTTCATTGGAAGATTGGTAGGCGAAAAAGCAGCAGATATACTGCCTGATGCCATTAGAACCGCTATGCATCAAACACAGGGTAATGCATGCTTTCTGATATTGGGTAGTGGGGAAACGAATATCGAATGGGAGTTACAGCAGATGACGAATCATCACCAGGGAATATACAATGCCTACATTGGATACAATGAACAGCTAAGTCATCTGATATATGCCGGTGCCGATTTCTTATTAATGCCCAGCAGGGTAGAGCCCTGTGGGTTGAATCAAATGTATGCTATGCGGTATGGAACGGTACCTGTAGTAAGAAGCACAGGGGGCTTACAAGATACGGTAACCGATATGGGCGATTCGGACGGGTTTGGCATTCGATTTAATAATGCTACCGTGGAAGATTTGGCGTATTCTATTGGCAGGGGTGTCTCTGTTTATCAAGATCAGGCGCATATGGACAAAATGCGTAAGCAAATGATGCAAATTGACCATAGTTGGGAGAGTACGGTTGCGGAATACCGACAAGTTTACCAGAATTTAAAATAAAAAAACTAACTTCAAAGCAGTATAAAGCTATCAAAATATAAAAGCGAAAATCAATTTATGAGTACTTTATCCAAATCAGTTTTGGCTGTGATATTAGGCGGGGGAGCAGGTACCCGACTTTTCCCTTTAACTGCAAGTAGATCAAAACCAGCAGTACCTATTGCAGGTAAATACCGTTTGGTTGATATACCCATTAGCAACTGTATCAATAGTGGAATCAATCGCATGTTTGTTTTAACGCAGTTTAACTCTGCTTCATTAAATAAGCATATAAAAAACACGTATCATTTTAGTGCATTCAGCACTGGATTCGTTGATATTCTTGCAGCGGAGCAGACTCCCGATAACCCTGGATGGTTTCAGGGTACTGCAGATGCGGTAAGACAATCTTTGAGACATATTTCTAATTTAGAGTACGATTATATTCTGATTTTAAGTGGGGATCAATTGTACCAAATGGATTTTGGGGATATGATGAAAAATCATATTGATAGCCAAACCGATATTTCTATTGCAACCATTCCTGTAGACGATCGTGACGCTCCTGAATTTGGGATTTTAAAAACCAATGAGCAGAATGTGATCACTTCCTTTATTGAGAAACCCAAAAAAGATATTCTTCCAGAATGGGTAAGTGATACAGGTGCAGAAATGCAGAAGCAGGGAAGAAATTACCTGGCATCCATGGGTATCTATATTTTCAATAAAAAAATTCTCGATAAATTATTGAATGAAGCACATCCCAATGCTACCGATTTTGGTAAAGAAATTATTCCAGATTCCATTGAGAATTATAAAGTGTCTAGTTTCCAGTATGATGGCTATTGGACAGATATCGGAAATATTTATTCTTTCTATGAAGCGAACCTCGCCTTAACACAGGAAATACCTCCTTTCAATTTATTTGATAATACCAAAACAGTATACAGTCGTGCACGTATGTTGCCACCAGCCAAAATTAGTGGCACCACTTTAGAGAAAACCATTATTGCGGAAGGATCTATTATTCATGCCAGCCGAATTGAACAAAGCGTAGTAGGTATTCGTTCACGCATAGGACATGGCACCACCGTAGTGAGTACTTATATCATGGGTAATGACTATTATGAAACCATTGAAGAAATGGAATTGAACACTAGTAAAGGTCTGCCTAAAATTGGTATTGGAGAACGTTGTTATATCAAGGATGCGATTATAGATAAGAACTGTCGCATTGGTAACGATGTGCGTATCAATGGGGGTAGTCATTTGCCCAATACAGACCATCCTTTATATACCGTAAAAGACGGAATTGTGGTGGTAAAGAAGACCGCTATACTGCCGGATGGATTTGTGATTTAAGCATTTTTTATCTTAATATATTTTCATGGACATCCTCTTTATGGGGATGTATTTCTTTGTATATTGAGATGTGTATTCATTACACAATGTCAACTTATAAACAACGATTGCTATGTCTACTACCCCTAAAGCGGTACTGCCTAAACTTAGTTTCTGGCAGATCTGGAATATGTGCTTTGGTTTTTTCGGTATTCAGTTCGGCTGGAGTTTACAGATGGGGAATATGAGTGCCATTTATGAATACCTGGGTGCAAGTCCTGAACAGATTCCAGGTCTCTGGTTGGCTGCTCCTATGACAGGTTTGATTGTTCAACCAATTATTGGTTATATGAGTGATAGAACCTGGCACCCAAGGTTAGGAAGAAGAAGGCCCTATTTTTTAATTGGAGCAATACTTAGTTCACTTGCGCTGTTTATCATGCCCAATTCATCTGCAATATGGATGGCAGCAGGAGTATTGTGGATTTTGGATTCCTGTATCAATATTAGCATGGAGCCCTTTCGTGCATTTGTGGCAGATAATTTAGACGAGGAACAACAGCCAATGGGTTTTGCCATGCAAAGCATGTTTATAGGTCTTGCTTCTTTTATTGCCGGTTACTTACCTCAGAAGCTGGTGCAGTGGCTGGGCGTTTCCAGAGAAAAAACTGCCGGAGGTATTCCAGAAAACATCATGTACTCTTTTTACATTGGTGCAGCAGTTTTTCTACTGGCCGTTTTATATACGGTAATTAAGAGCAAAGAATATCCACCTGCGGATCCTGATTGGAAAAAGAAACTGGATGAGGAAGGAAAAGGGTTTATGGGTGGTGTGAAAGAAATTTTTAGTGCAGTAGCCAATATGCCAGACCAGATGAAGCGCCTTGCTTTGGTTAATTTTTTAACCTGGCCGGGATTGTTTCTCATGTGGTTTTATTACAGTACGGGAGTGGCCACAGATATATTTGGGGGGAGAACAACTGATGCAAGTGATTTATACACCCAGGGTTTAGAGTACGCCAATACCACTTCTGCCATTTTGAACTTGGTTACTTTTGGATTTTCATTCTCCTTGCCTTTTTGGGTGAATAAACTGGGAAAAAAATATACGCATTCTCTTTGTTTGGTGTTGGGAGGTATTGGATTGATTTCGGTTAAATATGTAACTGATCCTTCATTTCTTTATTTGTCCATGGGCTTAGTGGGAATTGCCTGGGCCTCTATTTTATCGATGCCTTATTCTATGTTGGCGGGTTGCATTCCTCCAGCTAAAATGGGGATTTACATGGGTATTTTTAACTTCTTTATTGTGCTGCCAGAAATTATTGCTTCCTTATTTTTTGGAGAAGTAATGGAAAATGTTTTGCATAATGATCGATTATTAGCAGTGCAAGTAGGAGGGGGATTATTATTGGCTGCTGCCATAGTATGTGCACTAGTGGTTAAAGAAAATAAAACGAAATAAAGCATGCGTAAGAAAATTAAAACTGCCATTGGGGGAATTCTTTTTGTTTTCTCTTTTATGCAATTGCAAGCCCAAACAAATGGCAACAACACCATTCAGTTGTTTCCTACGAATTGGTTTACTGGAATGAAATGGAATAAAGTGCAGCTGTTGGTGCGCAATACCAATGCTTCTTTTGACAATGTTTCTGTAACCACCCAATATCCTGGAGTAAGCATCACTAAACTTCATTCCTTCGAAAATAAAAAATACCTGGCGATTGATTTGACCATTCAGCCATCAGCCAAACCCGGCAAAGTGCAATTGCAATTGAATGGCGGCAGTTCTAAAACAAGTGTAACTTGGGAACTGAAGGCCCGCAGAAAAGGAATGGGCACTTCTTATGCCAACGGGGTTACGGCAAAGGATTTTATTTATTTATTGATGCCAGATAGATTTAGCAATGGGAATCCGGCCAATGATAAAGTAGTTGGTTATCATGATACAATTGTGAATAGGAAGGATCCTATCAAAAGACATGGTGGAGACTTGGAGGGAGTTGCCAATCAACTGGACTATCTAAAAGAATTGGGCGTAACTGCCATCTGGATGACACCTGTTATTGAAAATGATATGCCATTGCAAAGTGAGCAAGCTGGTATGATGGCAGGTTATCACGGATATTGGTTTACCAATCACTATGCCATTGATAAAAGACTAGGTGGAGAAAAAGCGTACAAGAATTTAATTGATGCTGCGCATGCAAAAGGAATTAAAATTATTCAAGACGCAGTGTATAATCATATAGGGAATGAGCATTGGATGTATAAGGATGCTCCTGATAAAGACTGGATTAATCAGTGGGCAACTTACACCAATACCAACCATCGCGACGAAGCCATATTTGATCCGATGGGTAATGCAACAGATAAGAAAGTGATGCTAGACGGATGGTTTGTGCCACACCTGCCTGATATCAATCAGCGTAATCCCTTTGTGTCAAACTATTTAATTCAACATGCATTGTGGACAGTGGAAGAGTTTGGTATTGACGGTTGGCGGGTAGACACCTACAAATACTGCGATGAGGCTTTCATGAATAAAGTGAACACTGCTTTGGAAAAAGATTTCCCAACCATCAGCATTTTTGGTGAAGCGGTGGCTAATACCGTAGCAGGAAGTGCCTACTTCACCAGGAATAATATGAATGCAGCTTTTAAACACAATGCACCTGGAACAACCGATTTCCCCTTGAGTTATGCCATGATGGATGCGCTGAATCAACCTTTTGGCTGGACGCAAGGAGTGAATAAATTGTATATGACTTTGTCACAGGATTTATTGTATCAGGCTCCTGAAAAGAACTGTATTTTTCTCGACAACCACGATATGGAAAGATTTGTTTCCATGATAGGGGAAGACATGAACAAATACAAAATGGGCATGAATCTCTTGTTTACCTTAAGAGGTATCCCTCAATTGTATTATGGTACTGAATTGTGGATGAAAAATTTTAAAGATCCCAATGATGGAATGGTCCGTCTGGATTTTCCTGGCGGGTTCCCGAATGACCTGAGCAAGCACCCACTTGCCGGCGGTCTTACTCCCACCGAAAACGCTGCCTATCAGTATGTGAAAGCCCTGGCCAATTTCCGAAAGAAAAATACGGCTTTGCAAACAGGCAAAATGATGCAGTATTTGCCAAAAGATGGCTTATATGTTTATTTCAGGTATGATGAAAATTCAACAATAATGGTGGTATTGAATGCTTCCTCCAAATCGAACACACTGGAATGGAAGCAGTATACGGAAAAAACCAAAGGATTTAGTCAGGCATATGATGTATTATCAGGCGAAATGTTGACAGATAAGAAGTTATTGGCTCCCATGGAATCCAGGGTAGTTTTATTATCAAAATAAAACCAATATGTTTAACTTTGTTTAAAGCAATACCTCGGTAGTAATGAAGAATAACGGATCCATTGAAACAGGTTGTTTACATTGTAATGTTCGTTTAAGCTCTGTTTTCAATGTTTTGGATACGGAACAAACGCAGGAACTCTGTTCACATAAATCTTGCGCTGTTTACAAGAAAGGTCAGTATGTATTTACCGAGAATGGACTTCCTAATGGACTGTTTTGCATTAACAGTGGTAAAATAAAGTTAACCACTACCGGTTATGATGGTAAGGAGCAAATATTGCGCCTAGTAAAGTCGGGAGATATTTTGGGCTATCGTGCCTTGCTTTCCAACGAACGCTATCACTGTTCAGCAGTTACACTGGAAGATGCTTCCATCTGCATAATTGATAAAAAATACTTTTTTGATGCACTGGCGTCATCTCCTAAACTCATGTTTGAAGTAGTAAAGAAGATGAGTCAAGATCTTAAAGTTGCGGAAGACCATATTGTTTCGCTTTCACAGAAAAATGTAAGAGAGCGAATGGCGGAAGCCCTCTTGTTTTTGAAAGCTACCTATGGATTTGAGGAGGACAATCAAACGCTGAATGTGAGTTTGAGCAGGGAAGAAATTGCCGATTATGTGGGAACATCCACTGAATCTTGTATCAGGCTATTGTCCGAGTTTAACACCGACAAGCTGATTCAGTTAAAAGGAAAGAAAATTAGCATTCTTAATTTACAAAAGCTTATCCAGACAGCCAATATTGAGGACTAAACAGATTTTATGATTTTAATCATATTTCTGCATTTCAAATCTCATTGAATTCGTGACTTTACAGTGACAATTTTGTAGGGTAAAAAATTACCCATGTGTAAACATGCAGACCAGACTGCCGAATTCATTGCTCACCTTTTAGATAATGTATACCCTTGTCTGGAATTGAAAATTCAGAATGCCATTCATTGCCCTTATCTAAAAGAGTTTGATGCAGAAGCTACGTCCTATCTCCAAGAGCTGATGCAACAGATAAAAAATGATTTTAGTTCATTGGTAACCTGTGAGCAAAAACTGGTTTTCCCTTCGGTGATGAAAGTATTCAATGCAAATTCTGCCAAGGAAGTTCCCATTCCCAACTTGTTTGATATGATGCAACTAACTAGGAGCAAAGAGCATAAAATCATGGCTCAGGTGAATTCGCTGACCAGTCTTCTTTCTACCAATACCTGGAATAAAGCAGCGATAAAACAACATGATTTAGCCAATGCTTTTAATGAAAGCTTTGTAAAGGAAAAATACAAGTGGAACAAAATGATTGAAGACAGATTAAATGCCTGCAGTTGTTTTAGATCGAATATATACAAAGGGCTAGGTCTGAATCCACATGACAAGTCGGTAAATAATTAAAAATTTCGTTTATATAATTCAAAAAATTAAGTAACTTTTAACAACCTTTTACCTCATGTTGAATAAGACCTTAGAATCCACCAAATGCTTTCACTGCGGTGACGCTTGTGTTGGTGAGCCTGTGGTTTTTGACGACAAATCTTTTTGCTGTAAAGGGTGTAGCTCTGTGTATCAGATTCTGAATAAAAGCAATCTTTGCGAGTATTACAATCTGCACGATGCTTCTGGTGTAAAAATGAGTGAAGCAAGTGACCCTAAAAAGTTTGCTTTTCTCGACAATCCACAAATTGCAGCCAATTATATTGTTTTTTCGAAGCCAGCCCAGATTGCTGTACAATTCTATTTGCCTCAGATTCATTGCAGTTCCTGCATCTGGTTATTGGAAAATTTGCAGAAAGTACACGAGGGTATCTATTTTTCAACCGTTCATTTTCCAACCAAAGAATTAACGGTGTATCTGGATCCTGAAAAAATTAGTATCCGGGCTACAGCTGAGTTGTTGGCGTCGGTTGGATATGAACCCTATATTACATTAAACGATGGTCAGGAAGCCAAACGCGAACAGAAAATAGTAGCCCGAACAGCCATGATTAAAATTGGTATTGCCGGATTCTGCTTTGCGAATATTATGATGTTGAGCTTTCCTGAATATTTAGGATTGGAAACCATTACAAGGGATGGATTGAATGCCAATGTATTCCGTTATGTAAATCTTTTACTGGCTTTACCCGTTTTATTGTACAGCGGCGCTGAATTTTTTATCAATTCTGTGTTTAGCTTCAAACAAAGAAGACTGAATATAGACGCGCCCATTGCCTTAGCTCTTGCAGTAACTTTTGGTAGAAGTGTCTATGAAATATTATCAGGAACTGGGGGAGGATATTTAGACAGTATGTCTGGCATTATCTTCTTTATGTTATTAGGAAGATCATTCCAGACCAAAACATTTGCAGATCTCTCTTTCAACAGAGATTTTACTTCCTATTTTCCCGTAGCTGTTTGTTTGCTGGATAAAGAAGGAAATGAAACTTTTGTACCTGTTCAGGAAGTAAAACCAGATGATACGATCCGAATCCGCAACAACGAAGTCATACCTGTAGATGGTATGCATATTAAAGGTAAAGCTGAAATTGATTACAGTTTTGTTACTGGAGAAAATGAACCTGTTACATTGGCTATCGGAGATTTAATTTACGCTGGAGGTAAGCAAATGACAGGGGCGATAGATGTATTGGTAGTAAAGCCGTTTTCTCAAAATAGTTTTACCAAGCTTTGGAATAATGACGCCTTTAAAAAGTCGGATAAAAACGATTATTCTTTTACTACCGTTATCAGCAATTATTTTTCTGTAGTTGTGTTATCAGTAGCATTCAGCAGTTTTATTTTCTGGTATGGTACTAATTTAGATTATGCCTGGCAGTCTATGACAGCCGTATTAATTGTTGCTTGTCCCTGTGCTTTATTAATCACAGCAACTTTTACTGAAGGATTTGTACTTAATATTTTCAGCAAGCATGGTTTGTTCTTAAAAAATGCGCTGGTATTGCAGAATATTGCCAAAATTAATCAGGTAGTATTTGATAAAACAGGCACACTCACTTATCCTCATGCATCTACTGTACAGTATGAAGGGAAGCCTTTGAATGCTCTAGATAAGGAAGTAATTGGTGCGATGGCTGCTCAGTCGATGCATCCGCTTAGTAAAGCCATTGCTAAAGAATTAAGTGCTGGTCAAAGACTGATTGCTCATATAAAAGAAGTTCCTGGTGCGGGTATTGAAGCCTGGGAAAATGAAACGCATTACAAATTAGGTTCTGCTGTTTTTGTAGGTAAGGCACATGAAGATGCGAATGGATCTGAAGTCTGGGTATCAGTAGATGGTTCAGTACTCGGAAAATTTGTGATTCAAAATGTATTGCGTGCACATGTAGAAAGACTTATTCAGGAACTGCCTTACCCAGTTACGGTATTAAGCGGTGATAACAATAGATCCGAAGCATATTTAAAACAGCATTTGCAAAGATCGGTTCAGTATTTATTTAATCAGACACCACAGGAAAAGCTTCAGTACATTGATTATCTGAGAAAAGCCGGGAAGGAAGTAATGATGGTAGGGGATGGATTAAATGATGCAGGAGCTTTGAGTAAAAGCAATGTTGGTATTGCGGTTGTAGATAACACCATACAGTTTTCTCCTGCCAGCGATGCTATTATGTTATCTGAAAAATTACCATTGCTGGATCAATATATCCGCGCAGCCAAATGGTCAAAAAATCTCATAAAAACCACTTTTATTATTTCGACTTTATACAATGTAGTTGGCTTGTATTTTTCTGTAACAGCACAGATGTCTCCATTGGTGGCTGCTATTTTAATGCCTTCCAGCACTTTCACTATTGTAATGACTACTATGCTGGGCTCTGCCTTGATAGAGAAATTGTGTTTTCAACCTATTCTGAATCCTAAAAATGTAAAAGCATGAGTATAATTATAATGTTATTAATCATCAGTTTACTGGTAGCAACTGGATTTTTGATTGCTTTTGTCTGGGGTTCAAAAACAGGACAATTTGATGATTCTTTTACGCCCGCTAATAAAATATTTTTTGATCAAACCCATCAACCAACAGAGAATAAATAAACAACCATGCAGTTAGAAAAATTCACTTACGACAATTCCATCGTCCGGAAATTTGCTTTTGCCACTGTTCTGTGGGCATTAGTAGGGATGCTGGTAGGGGTAATCATTGCTTTTCAGCTTGCTTATCCTGCACTTAATTTAGGTATTTCATTAACCAGTTTTGGTAGATTAAGACCGCTCCACACGAATGCAGTCATTTTTGCATTTGTAGGTAATGGTATTTACACCGGGGTATATTATATGATGCCTCGTTTGCTAAAAACCAGTATGTGGAGTAAGTCACTCGGTAATCTTCATTTCTGGAGCTGGCAGTTAATAATAGTGGCTGCTGCTATCACTTTGCCATTGGGTTTAACACAGGGCAAGGAATATGCAGAATTAATTTGGCCTATTGATATTGCCATCACCCTGGTTTGGGTAATTTTTGGTATCAATATGTTTGCTACCATCTTAACCAGAAGAGAGCGACATCTATATGTGGCCATTTGGTTTATTATTGGTACCTGGGTTACCGTTGCTTTGTTGCATATTGTGAACTCATTTGCTTTGCCTACTTCACTTACTCATAGCTATAGTTGGTATGCAGGTGTGCAGGATGCATTGGTTCAATGGTGGTATGGTCACAATGCTGTAGCATTCTTCCTTACAACCCCAATGTTGGGTATTATGTATTATTTTATTCCCAAAGCTGCAGGAAGACCAGTTTACTCTTATAAATGGAGTATCATTCACTTCTGGGCTTTGATATTCATTTATATCTGGGCAGGTCCTCACCACTTGTTATATACTGCTTTGCCTGATTGGGCTCAATCACTAGGAGTAGTGTTCAGCGTGATGCTGATTTTACCAAGTTGGGGAGGTATGTTAAATGGTATTTTCACTTTAAGAGGTGCTTGGGATAAAGTAAAAGAAGATCCCATTTTAAAAATGTTTGTAGTGGCGCTTACCTGTTATGGTATGAGTACGTTTGAAGGACCTATGTTGTCATTGAAGAATGTAAACGGTATTGCGCACTATACTGATTGGGTAGTTGCACACGTTCACGTTGGTGCACTCGGTTGGAACGGATTTCTGATTTTCGGTATGTTATATTGGTTAGTGCCACGTTTATACAATACCAAATTGTATTCTGTTAAAATGGCCAATACCCATTTCTTAATTGGTACTGTAGGTATTCTGTTGTATGCCATTCCTATGTATTGGGCAGCTATATCTCAGGCCTTAATGTGGAAACAGTTTACTCCCGAAGGACAGTTGAAGTTCCAGTTCCTGGAAACTGTTACCCGTATCATTCCTATGTATATTGTAAGAGGAATTGGCGGAACCATTTATTTAACTGGTGCAGTTCTGATGGTAATCAACTTAGTAAAAACCGTTAAAGCTGGTTCATTTATTGGTGAAGAAACAGGCGAAGCTCCTGCGTTGGCATCACAGCCTTTACCAGCTGGAAAAGTTTACTGGCATTCTATCATCGAAAGAAGACCTGTACAAATGCTAGTGATGAGTTTGATTGTAGTATCTATTGGTGGTGCCATTGAAATTATCCCAACATTTATTGTGAAGGAAAATGTACCTACTATCAGTACTGTTAAGCCATATACTCCACTTGAATTACAGGGAAGAGATATTTATATCAGAGAAGGTTGCTACACTTGTCACTCTCAAATGGTACGACCTTTCAGAGATGAAGTAGCACGTTACGGTGATTATTCTAAAGCCGGTGAATCTGTATATGATCATCCTTTCCAGTGGGGTAGTAAGCGAACTGGTCCGGATTTGGCACGCTTGTCTAATAAATACCCGAATAGCTGGCATTACCGTCATATGAATGATCCAGAAGAAATTTCACAGGGATCTATCATGCCACCATATCCATGGTTATTAGATAATGATTTAGATATCAGTACTACACCTGGAAAAATCAGAGCCATGCAAACTTTGGGTGTACCTTATCCTGAAGGATACGATCAGAAAGCAAACAGTGATTTGAAAATGCAGGCGGATGAAATTGCTGCAGATTTGAAAGCAAATAACATTAAGGCAAATAGTGGAAAAGAAATTATCGCATTGATTGCTTATTTGCAAAGATTGGGTGCCGATTTGAAAAAAGCACCTGCAGCAGAAATCAAAAACTTACACTAAAATTCATTTGTATGAAATTTAAAAATTATGTAACAAGCATTGATAACGTTAATATATATCCAATGATATCATTGGTCATATTTACTGTTTTCTTTGCGGTAGTTACCTGGTATGTTTTTTCTGCTAACAAAGAAAAAATGGAAAAGAATAGTCAAATACCAATCAATGACTGATAAAAATAATTTTATGTTTACCACAATCACTTATAATCAAAATTACAAAGCCATCATTCAAAGAATGTTGCTGCTTTTGCTGGCTATGCTGGCTGCAAATATTATCTGGGCACAGGATGCTGCTGCTGCACCTGCTGCTCCCAAGGATGTCTTTTATGATTCCACGGTTGCCTATGTATTACTAACCGTAATTGGCTTACTCGCTATTGTAATTTACATGCTGGGTAATGTGTTTGTATTGGCCATTAAAAATAAAATGGACCAGGAAAAGCATTCCGAAGCTGGCAAAGCTGCTGCACTTACTGTTCTAATGGTAATGGTTTCTGCTGGTTCCTTGTTTGCACAAGCAAATAATGTGCCTGCCGGAACACCAACTGTAGTTTCAGAAACCATTGTTCAGTTGCTGGCATTTATTGTTGCCATTGAAATGATCATCATTATTTATTTTGCCAATGGTATACGATCATTTTTAAAGAAAGAAGCAGCCACCAAAGCGTCTATTGCTATCGATGGAAGTTCAGCAGAAACTGTGAAAGAAAAAGTTTCTTGGTTTGATCGTCTGTACAACAGAAATACTGCTGAAGATGTTGCCCGTTTGGATTTAGGCCATGATTATGATGGTATTAAAGAGCTGGATAATGAAGTTCCTGTATGGTGGAGATGGGGATTTGCGATCAGCCTTTTATTTGGTGTAGTTTATTTATATCAATATCATATTGCTGAAACCAAACCCTTGCAACAACAAGAGTTAACCATGGATATGGAAAAAGCGGCAACAGAACAAGCGGCTTATCTTGAAAAATCAGCCAACAACGTAGATGAAAATACGGTTAAAATGTTAGCTGCTGATGATATTGCAAAGGGTAAGGAATTATTTATCAAGCCAGGTGCCTGTGCAACCTGTCATGCAGAAAACGGAAGTGGCATCGTGAACGGTGCACCAGGTATAGGACCTAACCTAACAGATGATTACTGGTTGCATAAGGGCGACATTAAAGGAATTTTCTATTCCATCAAATATGGCTGGCCAGAAAAAGGGATGAAGAGCTGGAAAGATGATTATTCTCCCATTCAGATTGCTCAAATTGCAAGCTATGTGAAGTCTTTGCAGGGAACCAATCCTCAACCTGCTAAAGAGAAACAGGGTGAATTGTTTGTAGAACAAGGAGCCGCCGCTCCTGCAGATTCTACTTCTGCACCTGCTATGAAATAATATTAAGATTGATTATGAGTGAGCCGAACCAACCCGATTTTCGAAGTTTACATTCAACTGTAAATAGTAAAGGGAAAAGAAACTGGATATATGCATTGCAACCCAAGGGGAAGTTTTACCAATACAGAACTTATTTAAGCTATGTATATGTAATATTATTCTTCACCATGCCTTTTATGCGCATTGATGGGAACCCCTTATTTCAGTTCAATATACCTCAGGGAGAATTCACGTTTTTCGGCTCACTCTTTACTCCACAGGATTTTATCATGTTTGGCCTAGGCATGATCATCTTCATCCTGTTTGTAGTCATTTTTACTTTGATTTATGGACGTTTTTTTTGTGGCTGGATTTGTCCACAGACCATTTTCATGGAAATGATTTTCCGTAAAATAGAATACCTGATTGAAGGAGATGGAAATAAGCAAAAAATCAACAATGGCAAAAAGTGGACAACTGAAATGTATGTCAGAAAAACGATTAAGCATATTGTTTTTCTCTTGCTAAGTTTTACTATTTCCAATACTTTTCTGGCTTATATCATTGGAACAGATCAACTGTTTAAAATCATTACGGATCCTGTTTCGCAACATATCGGAGGATTTATTGCCATCGTATTCTTTACCCTAGTTTTTTATACTGTATATGCGTTCGTTCGCGAAATTGTGTGTACGGTTATTTGCCCTTATGGTAGACTGCAAGGGGTTTTGCTAGACAAGAATTCTATTGTGGTTGCGTATAACTATTTACGCGGAGAGCCTCGGAATAAAAAGAAAGCAACAGAAGGGGCGGGTGATTGTATTGATTGTGGCATGTGCGTGAATGTATGTCCTACCAATATTGATATCAGAAATGGTACACAGCTGGAGTGTATCAATTGTACTGCCTGTATTGATGCCTGCAATATGATGATGAAGAAGGTGAACAGACCCGAAAATCTGATTACTTATGCTTCCGAAAACCAGATTGCATCCGGCAAGAAATTTGAATTCACTTATCGTATCAAGGCCTATTCTGGTGTGCTGGCGGTTTTGATTGTTTTACTGGGTATATTAATTGTTACCCGCACCACATTTGATGCCACTATTTTGCGTGTGCCTGGGCAGGGGATGCAGGAAAATAAAGATGGTACCATTAGTAATTTATTCAGAATTAAAGTAACCAATAAGAGCAACCTTGACCTTCCTTATGCATTGGTGCCGAGCAATCCGGATGTAAAAATTGAAAGAATCGGGCATAAGCTGGATACGCTGAAAGGAAGACAGCTAGCTGAGGAAACCTTCTTTATTAAAGTAGACACCAGTAAGATTGAGAAGCGAAAGGAAGAGTATGAAATAAAGCTGATGAGTGGCGATAAGCTGATTGCCACAAAAAAAGCTATTTTTATCAGCGACTATTAAATTAAGCAAATGAATTGGGGCTATAGAATTGTATTGGCATTTGGAGCCGGAGTGGCATTTATCTTATTTCTTGTATGGAAAACCATGCAGGTAGATATTGAAATGGTAGAGACCAACTACTACGAGAAAGAAATGGCTTTTAATGGGAAAATGCAAGCTACCGCAAATGCCAATGCGCTACCACAAAAGATAGCAGTTAACAAGAAAGAAGGGAAAATAATCGTGACAGTTGATTCTTCTCTTACAGCAGCCATCACTACGGGAGAAATTCATTTTTACAACCCTGCTTCAGAAAAATCTGATAAGAAAATGGCATTGCCTACCTCGAATCATGGGGTGTATATTTTTTCTGCAGCACAATTCAATAAAGGCAAATACATTGCCAAAATAAGTTTTACGAGTGCAGGTAAAAATTACTATGCAGAGGAAGTGATCTTTATTCCTTAATTATGGAAGTGCTTCTACTATCTGGATTCGTATTGGGTTTCGCTGGAAGCGTCCATTGCGTGGGTATGTGTGGTCCTTTGGCCCTTTCCTTGCCCTTTCAACATTTTAGGGGCTGGCAAAAAGCACTAGCCATAGGAGGGTATCATTTCGGAAGAATAAGCAGTTATATGATCATAGGGATTATAGCTGGTGTTTTTGGAAGAGGTCTAAACTGGTTTGGACTTACCCAGATTCTTTCCATCGTCTTGGGATCCTTTATTGTTTTATCTGTACTATTACCCAGACTCTTTACGAAATTGAATTTGTCTTTTTTGAATGGTTTCAAACGATGGCAGATTACAACCATGCAGCAAATGCTGCAAAAGCGGTCAGCTTTCTCCATGTATTTCTTCGGGGTATTGAACGGATTCCTTCCTTGTGGCTTGGTTTACACGGCAGTCGCTGCTTCATTGGTGGCACATACCATTACTGAGTCGATCCTTTTCATGGGAAGTTTTGGGTTAGGGACCGTACCTGCAATGCTGCTGATTGTAATTGCTGCACAATCTTTAACATCTGAATTTAGACTGCAAATCAGGAGATGGATTCCAGTACTTTCCTTGATTGTCGGCATCCTTTTGATACTGCGAGGCTTGAATTTAGATATCCCTTTTGTAAGCCCGTATTTGCACAAAGCTATTCATGGCGCGGATGCTATAGAATGTGGACACTAAGACAATCCAGTATTCTTGTACATACTTGTTCTTCAACATTCAAATGAAGCAGGATTGTTTCGCCTTATAATTGTGCCATCCAGATTCTGCTAGCCCCTTCCTTGCCCCAGTCTTTCATGCCTTTTTGTAGTTCAGCGGTCAACTGTGTTCTATTTATTGCTTTCCCTTTTTGTTTTGGATTGAGTTCATTGTTAGTAGGTTCTGTTAATTCAACTTTGGTGGCAAACCAAGTGGTATACAATCTGGGAATAGCAAGCCCCAAAATCATTCCAGGCAATCCCCCAAAACTTTCCGGACCTGCGCTTACTGGAATCTGGTCTGTATAAAAAGCCACTACTACTACAGAATCGCAAATTCGGGTTACTGCTTTTCTACATTCAAAGCCCGCTATTTCTCTGGTCTCATCCGCAATTTTCCATTCCCAGGTTCTGCTACTGTCTTTGATGAGATAAGTGTTTTCAAATACTTCTTTCTGCGTAACGGAAGTGCCTTGCTTTAAATCTTGCAAAGTAGCATCCGTATCAACTGGTTTTCCTCCCCAAAGCAAGTAACGGTTGTTGGGATTCTCTTTGGCTAATTTGTAAACCGATTTATTGCTGTTGAATTTGATTTCATAGGTATCAGTAACAAATTTTGGAAAAACTTTTAATCTTTCTGCATTCCAGATATTCTCAGCTTCGTCAAGAAGTGGTGCATGCTGATTGGTTTTCTTTTCAAATTCAATTTTACCAGACTGAATAAATTGAACTTGAGCGAAAAGTGCATGGCTGAAAAGGGATAGGGAAAGAATGAGTAAAAATCCCATTTTGTTGTATAGCGTTATATTTTTCATATTAGAATCCTTGTGCGGGTTTACCGTTTTTACTAAAATTCCATACCAGTGAGAATAATGCATATCGCTGGATGGTTTGGTTGGTACTTTCTGTAATAAAGTTGCTGGAAGCATTTCTGTTGATGCCTAAGTTCTGATTGAAAATATCATTCACATAAATCTTGGCTTCCCACTGATCGTTTTTACTAATTACTTTACGAATGGTGGTATTGAGCAGGTAAACATTTCGCTGATCGGCAAATACTGCTGTCTTTTGATAAATATTAGCTTCCAACCCCAAATCGATATAGGTTTTTATTTTCTTGAATTTCAATTGCATATTTCCATAGGCATTGTAGCTCCAGAATTTAGTAGCTACATCGGGTCGGATAGAAGTGGTAGAATTGTTTTGATTGGCATTTCCTGAAATCCAGAAATTAAACCATTTGTCGCCCCAATAAGACAACTGAACACTGTATTGCATGGCTTTATTCTTGGTGATATTGTCAATGCCATTCACACGATTGGCAAACTGGTTGATTCTGGGGCTAATGTCAAAATTAAAGTTGAGGGAAGGCACTATGTCAAAACCAAAACCTGCCCTTGCATTAAAACTATAGTTGCCATCTACATTGATTGCCTGATTGATTCTTCTACCAGCGCTATCCACAAAACTAGCATTGGAAATGGCATTGTCGGTTCTGGAATAATTCATACTAAAGCTCATGCTTCTGCTTTTAAGTACTTTATAATCTGAAGCGCCCATGCTAAATCGATGATTAAAGGATTGTCTAAGATTGGGGTTCCCAATAGTCAGGTTCAACGGATCAATATTGTCGATAATGGGTTGGATTTGCGATAAGCTTGGATTTTGTGTAGATCCATTGTAGTTAAAATAAAATCTTCTTTGTTGTTTGGGATTGTAATTCAAGCTAACGGCCGGAATGAAATTATTGAACACTACATTACGGTCTGTATTCTTAAACAGGTCTTTCAATCGGTAATTCACCTGGCCAATCCCTGATCCAAAAGAAAAATTTAGTTTTTTTACTGCATAACGGAAGCTCAGGTCTCCTGTATGTCCGGTAGTATTAAAAATAAAGTGATTGCTCAAGGTATCAACCAAATTATCGTATTTATTATTTACCGTGTTTTTAGCCAATGTGTTTCTTTCCGCATCGTTTCTGCTTACGTTTAAACGATAATTGAAAATCATGAATGTATTTTTCCAAAGGGGTTCAGTATAATTGACCGTTGAGTTAATTGTGGTTACCAATTGTTTATTTATTTTCTGTTGGTCTACCAGATCTCTTCTTACCGTATTCCCTAAAGCATCATAGAACTGGTTGTCTGCCAATAGGAAACCATTGTCGGCTCTATCATTATAACTGATATCATTATTCCAAGAAAAGCTTCTTCCTGTTTTCTTAAATCTTTTGCGATATAATACAGTTGCATTTAGGGTTTTATTTTCATCCGTTACAGAAGTTTTTCGATTGCTTTGATTCAATAAAATGCTATCGCTGTTGATGGTTCTGCCAAAATAATCAGACGCACTGCTTCCATTTACAATAGCCCCTCTAGCCGTAACTTTTAAAGAGCTGGTGGAATCAATCTGCCATTCATAAATACTTGTCAGTTTATTTCTTTTTCTACTGCTTACCTGATTTTGAACACTCGTACTAATTAAATCGGCCCCTGGTAGAATGTTTTGGGTTTTATTGGTATTAATGCCTCTTACATCCAACTGATTAAACTGATAGGTATTGTTGGAATTGTGTTTGTCTTTGTTCCATTTATTGCTAAAATGCAATCCTGCAGTGGTAGAAGTTGGGAAACCGCGACCCCAACTAAATTCATCCCCGAAAGATGAAATCATCATGCCTCCGTCTTCTGTAATTTCAGTAGTGGTATTGGCGTCTCCACCATAATTTCGGTTCTCATCCCAATTCAAAGCTTCGTATTTGGTATTGTCTGTTGTTAGATAACCAGAAATTTTTCTTTTTCCTTTGAAGGCATTGGCCAAAGCTTTGCCTGTTGCGTATTTATCAAAATCGCCACCACCTTCTAACTTTCCGAAGTACCCCTTTTTCTTGTCTTCTTTTAGAGTAAGGTTTAGCGTTTTAATTTTTTGACCATCGTCAATACCCGTAAAAACAGCCTGGTCGCTTTTTTTGTCGAAGGATTGTACTTTATCAACTGCGTCTGCCCTTAAATTTTTAGTTACAACAGCCGGGTCATCGCTAAAAAATTCTTCTCCGTCTACCAATACCTTTTGAACGCGCTCTCCCTGTGCCGTAATTTCTCCTTTACTATTAACTTGTATGCCAGGTAATTTACGTAAGAGTTCCTGCACGTCTGCATTTGGGCTCACTCTAAAACTATCTGCTTTGTACTCGGTTGTATCGCCCTTCACTTTAATGGCACTTACTGTTTGTCTTACAATTACTTCCTGTAACAGTGTGGCTTTGGTAATCACAGGTACTTTGCCTAAGTCGGTTACTGATCCCCCCGTAACCGAAATCATGTCTACATAATCGGCATAAGTAGGATAGGAGACCATCACGATATATTTACCTGCAGCTAGGTTAGGCAAATTAAATTGACCTTCTTTGGAACTACGAGTATACTTTACCAGAACAGAATCTTTGGCTCTTAATACAGCAACTACTGCATTCGATAAATTTTGTTTGTTGAGGGTGTCGGTAATCGTTCCTTTAATGGATCCGGATTCTTGAGAAAGCCCTTGCGAGATGGTTGCTAATAAAAACAAAACCACCATGGTTAGTTTGGTCATAAATGCAGTTAATTCGTCTTTAGATGAATTTTGTTGTAAATTCCATAAAACTTATGACAGAAATTTTCCATTCATCATATATTTCTGTTAAATAATTTTATCATATGTCTGAACCAATAAAGCCAACTAAAGGAACTAGTACTAAACAGAAAGTTGTAAAGGATACCCCAAAAAAATTTGAAGAAATACATTTTGTTGATACACAGCAGGCGGTTTGGAATTATTCTTTGTTTACAGAAGCGGATGTTCGAAATTTTCAGCAGGGAACGCACTACCAACTTTACAATTACTTTGGCAATAAGCAATTAGAAGTGCTGGGTGTAAGAGGAACTTATTTTGCAGTATGGGCACCCAATGCTACTTATATTTCGGTAACGGGCTATTTTAATAATTGGGACAAAACAAGTCATCCTTTAAAAGTACGATTAGACAATTCAGGTATTTGGGAAGGATTTATTCCAGGTATTCAAGAAGGGGAAGCTTACAAATACCATATTCACGGATTCAATGGAATCAAACTAGACAAGGGCGATCCATTTGCCCATTATTGGGAGAAGCGACCTTTTACTGCTTCTATTACCTGGCAAACCGATTATGAATGGAAGGATCAGGAATGGATGAAGCACCGAAAAAAACACAATTCACTCAAGAGTCCTTACAGTGTGTATGAAGTGCACCTAGCCAGCTGGATGCGTCCAGATAAAAATGATGAAGAGTCATATAATACCTATGAGCAGATAGCAGAAAGATTGGTGCCGTATGTAAAAGAAATGGGATTCACGCATGTTGAGTTTATGCCTGTAATGGAGCATCCTTTTGATGGAAGCTGGGGCTATCAGGGCACTGGCTACTTTGCGCCCACTTCACGATTTGGATCCCCGCAGGGATATGCATACTTAGTAGATGCTTTTCATCAGGCCGGTATTGGGGTGATTTTAGATTGGGTGCCTTCGCACTTCCCTTATGATGCACATGGTTTGTTCATGTTCGACGGGACGCATACGTATGAATATGCTGATATGCGCAAAGGGTATCATCCGGATTGGAACTCTTATATATTTAATTATAAGCGCGGTGAAGTAAAATCATTTTTAATTAGTAGTGCCCGATTCTGGTGCGATCAGTTTCATACGGATGGATTAAGAGTTGACGCGGTGAGTTCCATGCTGCGCCTGGATTACAGCCGCAGTGAAGGCCAGTGGGAGCCGAATGAATACGGTGGAAACGGCAACCTTGAAGCCATTGCTTTTATTAAAGATCTGAATGAAACCCTTTACAGAGACTTTCCAGATATTCAAACCATTGCTGAAGAAGCAACAGACTGGCCCAAAATCAGTAAGCCTACATTTGAAGGTGGACTTGGCTTTGGCATGAAATGGATGATGGGATGGATGCACGATACCCTGGACTATTTTAAAATGGATCCCATCTTCAGGCAGTTTCATCAGGATAAATTTTCTTTCAGCATGATGTATTTCTATGATGAGAATTTCATGCTACCACTGAGTCATGATGAAGTAGTGCACGGCAAGAGTCCGATGATTTATAAAATGCCTGGTGACGAGTGGCAGAAGTTTGCCAATCTTCGTATTCTCTATACTTATATGTTTACGCATCCGGGTGCCAAGCTCTTGTTTATGGGGAATGAATTTGGGGCTACCAATGAATGGAATTATAAATCGGAATTGCAGTGGGAATTACTCCAACATGTTAGCCATGGCGGTATGAAATATTGTGTGCAACAATTGAATCAATTGTACAAATCAGAACCCGCATTATATGAAAAGCAATTTGAACCAGGAGGTTTTGAATGGGTGGATCTGAACCACCGCAGTGATTCGGTGATGGTATATAAGCGAAAAGGTAAAAAAGAGAAAGACGATGTGCTGGTAATATTGAACGTGACCCCAGTGGTTCGTCACGACTGGGAGATTTATGTTCACGGAAAGGGAAAGTGGACAGAAATCTTCAATAGCGATAGCAAGGAATTCTGGGGAACAGGCGACGTGTTTAATCCCTCTATACAAAGTAAATTGGTAGACAAGCCTTCCAAGTGTTATCAGCTGAAAGTGCATTTGCCGGCATTAGGAGCGGTTGTACTGCGATAAGGAATGATGAACGGTAGTAACTTTTTTTCCGGGCGTTCGTTTCATAGAAAAATCGTTTATGAAAAAAATACTATTCTTATTGTCATTCACTTTTGCGGGCTTGGCTGTAATGGCACAAAAAACTGTGAATGAACCTCATGTTGAAAAAAGAAGCGTAAAGTCTTTTCACGCTGTAGAAGTTTCTTCCGGCATCAAATTGATTTTAACGCAGGGCGATAAGGAAGAGCTGGCGGTTGCGGCAGGAGACCCGGCTTATCTTGAATACATTGAAACCACTGTGAAAGATGGGGTATTGAAAATTACCCGTAACCAGGATTGGCAGTTCTGGAAACAATGGAAGAACTGGAAAGTAACGGTTTATCTTTCATTCAAAGACCTGAATAAAATCAACGCCAGCAGTGGTGCCTTGGTTTCTGGTACCAACCTTGACTTTGATAAATTAACGGTTCGTATGAGCAGTGGTGCGCTGGCTGAACTATCTGGCAAAGCGGATGATATTAGTGTAGATGCCAGTAGTGGCGCCATGTTCAAAGGCTATGAATTGTCTGCTAAAACTTGTGATGCTGAAAGCTCCAGTGGTGGCTCTGTACAGGTGCAAGTGTCCAAAGAAATGATTGCCCGTGCCAGCAGTGGTGGATCTATTCGTTACAAAGGCGAAGGCAATATCAGAGATATTAAAGTGGGGAGTGGGGGATCGGTGAAGAGACTGTAGCCATTCATGAAATAAATGACCAGTTTCATGAAGTTATATAGGGGTTATGTGAAAAATTTATATTTCTTGAAATTCGCTGAAATTAAGTTTGAAAAAATAATTTTTATGCTATTTATCAAACAAATTTCAAAATCTCTCTGTTTCTTATTTTTTTTTGGATTAATCTTCTCATGTAAAAAGAGTGACTTGGTGAAAATTGACCAATCCGACGAGATTTCAAGTGCTCAATTTAAGCTAACACACAAAAAGATTAATGAAGCAAAAATTGCCTTAAATCAATGGCGAACTTTAGCATTACAAAATATTGCATTAGGACGTTATTCAAATGTGTTGAAGTCTTACTCCACTAATGAACCCTCAGTTGTAAATTCATTAGTGGCCGACCCAAATTTTGTAAATTTGTTATACCATTCGGTATATGGAAATTTAAGCTTATATGATGAGTATGCTGGCTCAATGAATACTACTTCATTTAATCAGTTCATTAGCGCAGCATATCAAGTAAATGCAAGCTTAGAAAATATTTTTGAACAAAACGGACAATCTTCAGATCCATTTATTGCTAATATGTCACTTGTGCTTGCGGACGCTGCATTGATAAATTACAATAATACTGATTTCAATCAGCTTTCTCAACAAGCTCAAATTGAAGTAGTTCGTAATGCTATCGATTTTTATTTTCAAAATGACCCAACTATTGGGACCCCACCATCTGGGATACAATTAACAAATGTTTATTTAAATGAAATCTCTTCATGTTTGTTTGATGCTGTAGGCGGTATGCTAATTGGTAATTATAAAATAATCCGTGATATTTATGGTGCACTTACAGGTTCTCCAATGGGATATGCATTTGTTTATAATATGGCTGGTCGAATTTTAAAGCAGGCATTTAATAATGCAGGAGGATGGGTTGGAATCTCAATAAGTTTTGCTTGGTGTATGGTTTTTTAAATTTTTTTTACCATGAAAAAAACTAGAGAGTCAGTTCAAGTAATTCTTGTGATTTTTTGCTTTATTATTTTCAAGCGAACAAATAACCTTGCTTTACAGTTAACTCTATTCATAATTCTAAACTCGATTATAGTTCAAGAATTTTTACATATTTATAATAATGAAAGAAACTCTGAAAAAAATGAAGAAAATAGGTTGAATAAAGTTTTGCCAAAATGGCGATTAGCAGTCATTTTATTTTTACAGTTTTTCATTATTCTAACCATATATTACTTGTCAACCATTTTATTGAAAAGTTTTCTTAATTATAAAATTTCAAGATAAAAATCACCTAATTTGCTAAAGGGAGCTGTATGCAGAATACAGTTCCCTTATTTAGTTCACTGGATTGTACAAATAAGTCTCCCTTGTGGTATTGTTCAATGATGCGTTTGCTCAAAGACAAACCAATTCCCCAGCCTCTTTTTTTAGTGGTGAAACCCGGTTGAAAAACTTTTTTCCATTGGTTATGCGGAATGCCTTTGCCACTGTCTTTTACACAAATCTCTAATTGCCAGTTGTCCTGTTTCATGTCAATTTCAATGCTGCCTTTTCCATCCATTGCATCCAGTGCATTTTTGAGTAAATTTTCAATGACCCAATCAAATAAAGTAGGGGAGAGCAGACATTCTGTGTTAACAGCATTGCCTCCGTTCAGCTGAAACTGCACCTGATCGCTACTTCTTTTTTTCATGTATTCCATCACCATTTGCACCCTTTCATACGGCTTACATAATTCTGTTTTCGGGGTGCTGCCTATCTTGCCGAAGCGATCGGTAATCAGTTGCAGGCGATTCACATCTTTGGCTATTTCAGCTGCAATGCTTTTACTGTCTTCTTTTTCTTTCAGAATTTCCAGCCACCCTTCCAGACTGCTTACAGGTGTGCCCAACTGATGTGCCGTTTCCTTGGCCATGGATGCCCATAATTGGTTCTGTCCGCTTTTGTGACGGGTTCTTAAAGAGTAAATTACAATCCACACAAACATGATTACTAGCATCAATTGTACAATTGGATACCATTGGGCTTCTCTGAATAGTTTACTCTGTCCGTAATAGTAACGGATGCTGGTACTATCTGCGGCTTTCAGTTTTACTTCTATGGGTGTTTTGCTGTAGCGTTTAAAAACAGCCAGTTGTTTCTGTAAATATTGTGGGTCTTCTTTAACAGCAGAAGAATCAAGGTTTACATAGTTACCGGTGGGCTGGTCTTTGTCATCGGTTTCGATGATGGGGATGGTTGTGTTCTCTGTAATAATTTTTGCAGCCAGATTCAACGATACCGTATCAGTTGCATTGAGTATGGTTCTTTCGGCTTCTACCCAGGCTTCCACCGCCAGTCTTTCTTTACCCGCTATTTGCTGTGCAATGTATTGGGAATACACAATGGTTCCACTTACAATGGCAATGGCCATCATAAAGAGCATATTGGTAAAGTTGAAACCCTTATTAAACATGCTACTAAAATAAGCTTTTGGTTGGGTTATAGTTTTCTCGGGGTAAAAATGATAAGACTTTACGGGACTAGACTTGTCCTAAAAAAAGAAACCGCCTCAAAAATGAGGCGGCTCTTTCACGATTGCTTGCTAAACTAACTAACTGTATGATTAACTAAATAATCCACCTTTCTTCAGGGTTTTAACGCCCTGACCTATCTTAAATCCGTTATTATAAATTTCAATTTTGTAATCGCCTTCTTTGTACGCATCTTTTTGCTTCCAGTCAAAACTTACCGGGATGGCTTTGTTCTGCTCATAGTTGACAGATACTTTGCTGGTATAAGGACGGCTGCCTTCTTCTCTGGTATTAAAGTTGGCGCCTTCAGTTATTACTTTTCCATCAGGAGCAGTTACCACTACATAGAATTCTTTGGTACCGGAAGGCGTAATTCTGTTTTCATCAATCACAAATGAGATTCTGATTAAATCGGCACGCTTTGCGGTTGTGGTTTCTTTTTCCTTGCCTGAACCTTTGATATTGATGGCATTGATGCCTATTCTGGAAGCATGTAAGGTAGATGCTACATCAACTTTATCTTCCAATTGCTTCTTTTCGTTCTTGGTTGTGTTTAATGTAGACTCCAGGTTTTGCTTATCGGCAGTCAACTGCGTTTTTTCTGTATTCAATTGTTCGTTTGCATTGGTCAATTGCAGATTTTCACCTTTTAATTTTTCAATTTCAGCAAACAGGCCATCAATCTTTCCGTTCAATTCGCCAATCATTTGCTTGGCTTCTGCCAGTTCCTTTTCAGTTGCGTTACGCTTCTTTAATATGGAACTGATATTGCCTTTTAATTTCTGGATATCTGCATTTCTCTCGGCCAAATCTCCCTGTAATTCAAGGTTATCTTTGGTTAAAGAATCCGCTTTAGCAGAAACATTCATGAACTCCTGCTGGATGGCCAGTCTTGCGCTATCTACATTGCTGATCTTGGTTTCCAATCCCTGGATGGTTTCCTTAGTCTGGCTTTTATCATAGAAAATATAGCCCCAGGTTAATACCAATGCGGCAATTAATATCCCATAAATGGTCTTGCGATTATCTGGTGCTGCACCATTGTTTACTGTACTCATAGTCTCGATTTTTAAATTTTTGATTGCTTCTCGACCTCTATTTTCCAAAACCGTGCCAAAATTGAAAAAGCCTCGAAAATTGTGTACAAAAAAGGGGATTGTGATATGGAAAATCCTTTGGGGTTCAGCATCTTTGCGCCATGTCTGCGGAGAAAATTTTATCGGATTGGAAGAATAATAGCTTTAAACCTGTGTACTGGCTGGAGGGTGAAGAAGCTTATTTTATTGATGTTCTGGTAGATTATGCCGAGAAAAAATTGTTGTCTCCGGCTGAGGCAGAATTTAATCTGAGTGTTTTCTACGGGAAAGATGCTGATTGGGCGGATGTTGTGAATGCCTGTAAGCGCTATCCCATGTTTGGAGATAAACAAGTGGTTATTTTGAAAGAGGCACAGCAGATGAAAGACCTGGAAAAGCTTATCGGCTATATTGAGCAACCCCTGTCTTCTACGATTTTTGTAGTCAGCCATAAAGAAAAGAAAGTAGATGGGAGGGGGAAACTGGCTGCTGCTTTAAAAAAGACCAAAGCCGAAGTACTTACCACCAAAAAATTATACGATAATCAGCTTCCAGATTGGGCGGGTCAGATGATAAAAAATCATGGGCTTTCAATCTCGCCAAAGGCATTGGCCATGCTGGTAGACCATATTGGTAACGATTTGAGCAGGATTGAAAATGAAATTGAAAAGCTCATGCTCAATATGGGCACGCGAAAATCCATTGCGGAAGAAGACGTGGAAAATTTTATTGGGGTGAGCAAGGAATTCAATGCCTTTGAATTGCAGGCGGCGGTGGCACAGAAAGACCTGGCTAAATCGATTCGGATTATTCAATATTTTGAATCCAACCCCAAAGCTGGTCCTATTCAATTGATATTGCCCTCTATCTATAATTTCTTTAGTAAACTCTACGTGCTCTTGGCTTTGCCGGACAAGAATGAGTCCGCTGCTGCGGCGGCGCTGGGTGTTTCTCCGTTTTTTGTGAAAGAGTATTACGCCGCCGCGCGCAAGTATGATTTTGCAGCAGTTGAGAAAGTTCTCTTACTATTACACGAATACAATTTACGCAGCTTGGGCGTACACAATGGTTCCGCCAATGATGCGGGTCTCATGAAAGAATTGGTAGTAAAAATTATGGCATAAACCGATTCCGCGCTTCGCGCGGCATCTCAATTAAGATGCAAACGCAGCCATTGCCTGATTTCTGTCGGCGTTCAACTGCGACTTTAATTCTTCCAGTCCATTGAATTTGACTTCGCCGCGAAGAAATTTTTCTATGCGGATGATAAGTTGTTGCCCGTAAATGTCTCTGTTGAAATCAAAAATATTCACTTCAATCACGCGCTTCTTTCCGTCTACGGTTGGTCTCACGCCAATATTCATCATGCCAGTAAAGGATTCTGAGCCCAGTTGAATTTTCACAGCATACACACCATTCGCAGGGATCAGTTTTTCTTCGCTGCTGATATGCAGATTGGCTGTTGGGAAGCCAATGGTTCTTCCGATTTTATTTCCTTCTACTACCAGCCCTTCAAAGAAATAGGAATAGCCTAAGAAATGATTGGCCGTAGCAATATCATTATTCAATAAAGCTTCTCTGATACGGGTAGAGCTAATCACAACCTGATTCAGCATTTCTTCTGAAATTTCTTTCACTTCAAATCCCAGTTCGCGGCCATATTTTTCTAGCAAGTGATAATCCCCCGTTCTGCCTTTTCCAAAACGATGATCGTAACCAATAATGATAACGCTGGGTTTGAAATAGCGGTATAAAAAGTTTTGTACATATTCGTCCGCTGATTGATTCGAAAACTGATGATCAAAAGGAATCACTACCAGATTATCAATACCAGCTTTTTCCAATAAAGCAGTTTTTTCCTCAAGGGTATTAATCAGTTTAATATCTCCCGGAACAGAAGAAACAATTTTACGCGGGTGGGGGTGGAAAGTAATGATAACGGTTTCACCATTCACACGGGCTGCTTCCGATTTCATTTGCTGCAATATCTGCTGATGTCCCTGATGAACTCCGTCAAATGTGCCAATGGTAATCACCGCGTTCCTGAACGCGGGCAAGTCGTTTGCCAATTCACGAAATACCTTCATAATCGGCGCAAAAGTACGGAGTCCCCGCCAAAGTTCCTGCCGGTAAGATACCTCGTTTTTGTACCTTTGCCCCCATTCCATACTTTCAAAACATCCATTCATGTCTTTATACGCACAAAGAGGGGTTTCTGCACAAAAAGAAGAAGTGCATCAGGCCATTCAGAAATTAGACCAGGGCTTGTATGCCCATGCATTCTGTAAGATCTATCCCGACTTTTTGTGCAATGACCCGGCCTGGGTAAATATTATGCATGCAGACGGGGCAGGTACGAAGAGTATACTGGCCTATTTATATTGGAAAGAGACGGGTGATATCAGTGTGTGGAAAGGGATTGCACAGGACGCGGTAGCCATGAATCTGGATGATTTACTTTGTGTGGGTGTTACCGATCAGCTATTATTTTCCAGCACCATCGACAGAAATAAAATGCTGATCAATGGGGATGTACTGGAAGCCATCATCAACGGTACACAGGAGTTTTTTGATACCCTGAAAGCATACGGTGTAAATATTCATTACCTCGGAGGTGAAACGGCTGATGTGGGAGATGTGGTTAGAACAGTCGCTGTAAATGGTACCATGACATCCCGCTGGCCCAAGGATAAACTCATCACCAATGATAAGATACAGGAAGGGGATGTAATTGTGGGATTTGCCAGTGCAGGTAAAGCGCATTATGAAACCGAATACAACAGCGGATTGGGAAGCAATGGGTTAACCAGTGCACGACACGATGTATTGGATAAAATGTATGCCCGTCAGTATCCAGAAACTTTTGAACCCAAGTTGCAGGATAAAGTAGTGTATATCGGTAAAAACAAAATGACCGATATCGTGAATATCAAAGGAGAGAAAATACCGGTTGGAAAATTATTATTGTCCCCTACCAGAACCTATGCTCCTTTAATGAAAAAAATATTGGATCTGCATTTCAATGAAATTCACGGAGCTATTCATTGCAGTGGTGGCGGCCAAACCAAATGCATGAAATACTTGCCCAAGCCTTTACATATTGTAAAGGACAATCTGTTTGAGCTTCCTCCCATATTTAAGATTATACAGGAGAACTCTGGTGCGGATTACAAGGAAATGTATCAGGTATTCAACATGGGACATCGCTTGGAAATTTTTACCAATCAAAATACGGCTGAAGCCCTTATTGCCATTGCGGCTGAACTGGGTATTGAAGCACAGGTTGTAGGAAGGGTAGAAGCTTCTCAGAACGGAAAATCTTCCTTAACACTCAAGGGTGGCTTTGGGGAAGTCTTTTATCAATATTAACCTTTAATTGAGGCGTCAGCACTTATATTTGTAACACATTTTAATGCATACTATGTCTGAAACCGTTGTCTCTTTAAAGCATGTGAATATTTATCAAGGCAGCAGCCTGATTTTGCAGGATGTTAACTTTACCATTAACAAAGGTGAGTTTGTTTACCTCGTGGGTAAAACAGGAACGGGTAAGAGTAGTTTATTAAAGACTTTATATGGGGAGCTTACATTAACAGAAGGGGAAGCATCTGTAGTAGGTTTTGATTTAAGAGGTATGGATTGGAAAAAAGTACCATTTCTAAGAAGAAACCTAGGTGTAGTGTTTCAGGATTTTCAATTGCTTACAGACAGAAATGTACACGAGAATCTGAAATTTGTTTTGAAAGCAACGGGCTGGAAAGACGAAAGGTTAATTGAAGAAAAAATCAACGATGTTTTAGATAAAGTGGGATTAAAAAGCAAGGGCTTTAAAATGCCTTTTGAAATGAGTGGTGGCGAACAACAAAGGGTTGAAATTGCCCGCGCCCTGCTCAACTCCCCCAAACTCATATTAGCGGATGAACCTACTGGTAATCTGGATCCGGAAACCAGTGATGAAATCATGCAATTGCTGTTCCAGATTGCAAGAGATTACGGTACTTCAGTAGTGATGGCTACCCACGATTTTATTGTGATCAATCGCTACCCCAGTAGAATGCTAAAAACCGAAAATGGGAGAGTAGCGGATAGTGCTGCACAAATGGCTGCTCACTAACCCCAGATCCAACCTACTTGCTTTTTGGCATTGGCTGTATTGTTGAAACGGGGAACCAACCATTTTTTTCTAAGTTTTATCTCTTCCTCAGAAAAAGGCTGGTGGTAAAGTTGCAGGATGATTTCCTGAAATGCATTCGCAGTAGTACCTGTATGACAAAGAGGTTCGAGGCCAGAATCCGCAATCATGGCTTCATTTACCACCACATGTCTGCCATTGAATAGCGCATTCAGTAATTTGAATTTCATTCCTGTACTAATATAAGCGGGCAATACATTAATATGGGCTTTGGCAATCATGTCCTGCATTTCTTTCTCGCTTGGGTTAGCTACCAAACAAGAATATCGACTGGAATAAGCTAGTTTCTTAAGTTTTTCGGAGGGATTTTTACCGGCTATCACCAGCGGGATCTCTATATTTTTAAATACTTTCTCTAATAACCAGGTTGCTGCTTTTTCATTGGCTTCCACGCTTAGGTCGCCATGGTACAAGCAATAAGAACCTATTCCTTCTGGGGCGGTGAGCTCCCAATTCGGAATATAGAGGGATAGTTCTTCAATATTTTTACAGCCAAACTCTTTTCGATACACATCGTTATCCGCCTCTTTCACTCCCCAAAAAGTAGCCCTTCCTGCTAAATCCGCTTCGTATTTTTTTAAAAGCCTGGATTCATTCCAATAATAGGCTTTCTTTAAAGGAGAACTGGCATTTTTGTATAAATCTTGGTAATAGCGATACTCTACATTGTGAAGCCTAACAAAACAGTCTCGATTTTTAAATCGGGGGTCGTGCAATAAATAGGTACAATGTACTCCCTCCATAAAAATGGGGTAGTTGTCTTTGAGTATATTCTGATATAGATTTTCGTTGATACGGCTACTAACGATATAGGGTAAGGTGCTCGAAAATCCCTTATGGCCCTGTACTCGTGGGTAGTAATGTACCGATTCACAATAATTATCTAAAGTGGGTTGTTGTCCACGCCCATATTCAAAACAGTGTAAATGCACTTTAATCCCCTCTTTTTGAAAAGCCGGGAGCTTGTAAAATACGTCACAGGCCCCACCGTAATCAGTTGGATAGGGAACATCAAATGCGATAATGTGTAAGTGCTTTTCCAAATTATAAATTCCTATAAAATGCCAGTAACCGCTCCGATTCTTTCTCCCAATTCAGGTTTTTGGTGGCTTCGGGGCAGACCTGCTTTAAACTACTATACAAAACAGCATCGGAGAGTAAATTGTTCATTGCAGTGCTCAAGGTATCCGATTCAATATCATTGATAAACAAGGCAAAAGGAAATTGTCGGCCTATTTCGGCATAGGCCGGGTAGTTTACACAGACCTGCGGAATGCCGGCAGCCATATAATCAAAGAACCGGTTGGCCAGGGAATAGTATTGATTTACTCCCTCGGGCTCAAAAATGGTAATTCCCATATAGGCCAATGGCGTTAGTTTCTTGAGTTCGGCAGGGGGTATGGGAGGGTGTATAAGAACCTTTTCAGACAGGTTATGCTGATTGATTAGGTCCTCAACTTCGGTAAGGAAATTGCCGGTACCCACTAAAAGCAGGGGAGCATTCACCTTTTTCATTGCCGGAATCAGGGTTTCAAATCCTCTTCCATGGTTGATGGCCCCTTGATATATAATAAATTTATCTTTTAATTGATTATGAATTAGTTGATTCAGTTTATCTGAAGTAAAAGTATATTTGTTTTTACCCCCTTCCAGCGCAGTTTCTGCCAAAACGTCTGCTATTTTCTTTAACCGTTTACAATCAGCTGGATCTTCAAAACCCACTGCAGGAAGGTTCCGGATTACTTCATATTTAATTTGAAGTCGCTTGAAAAAGAGGTCAGAGAGTTCCTGATTCACCGTGTACCCTCTTTTGAAATGGGGCAAACTAAGCTTCTCGATGGTTCTCCAGATAGCAGATATGAAAGGCCGGGTTCTGACTTCCTTCATTTCGGTAAAGAACTCATGTGCATCATACACTCTTTTCTTCCTTTTTATAGCAGTTGCTGCAAGAACGGATAGTACGGTATCTAAATCAATTGCACATACATAATCATATGATAACCATAGTAATAAAAAAGTTAGTTTGATATTAAATTCAATATAAAATAATGGACCTTTTAAGAAAAGGCATTGAATTCGTTTCTGCTCATAGGATTTTCCATACAAAGGGGCGATCGGTATGACCGAACTTGCAGATCGCTTCACACCAATAATGGTTACGCGATATCCTGCTGCTGCCAGTGAGCTGCAGATTCTCTGCATGCGCTGGTCGTAGCTGATTTCGTTGGTAACCGTAAAGACAATAGATTGCATAAAACAAATATAAGTTCAATCCATACCAACCTTTGCTGGTATCCTTACCTACTGGGTTTATTCACGATTTTTGGTGGATAACTTCCTTGCTAATTCGAATACAACAATACAATATTTTATTGCAATAAAATTGTGTAAATTATTGATTAATAGTATTTTGTGTTAAGTTAATTGAAGCCGCAGTTTGCTCTCAGTAGGTGGGGGTAGATTTCTTCTTCACTTATTATTCACAATGGCCTTTCCCCTATATAAATTCTACTTCTTTTAACTTATGTTCGCAGGTACTAAATAGTGATAACGTGAGATTAAAATCATTAGAAATCAAGGGGTTTAAAAGTTTTGCTGATAAAACGGTGGTGAGCTTTGATGAAGGCATTACCGGTATTATTGGACCGAACGGATGTGGCAAAAGCAATATCATCGATAGTATCCGTTGGGTAATTGGAGAGCAAAAGATCTCTGCCCTTAGAAGTGAAAACCTGGAAGCCCTGGTTTTCAACGGAAGTAAAACCAGAAGTGCCAGTGGTCTGGCAGAAGTGAGCCTTACTTTTGAAAACACTAAGAATTTATTACCTACTGAGTTCAGTACGGTTACTGTTACCAGAAGATTTTATAAAAACGGGGAAAGTGAATATCGACTGAACGATGTTACTTGTCGGTTAAAAGATATTCATAATCTGTTTTTGGATACCGGGGTTAGTACAGACAGTTATGCCATTATTGAATTGGGCATGGTGGATGATATCATCAAGGACAAAGACAACAGCCGAAGGAGAATGCTAGAGCAGGCTGCCGGGATTACTATTTACAAAACCCGTAAGAAGGAAGCCAAAAATAAACTGGATGCAACTGAACAGGATTTAGCCCGTATTGAAGACTTGTTATTTGAAATTAACAATCAATTGAAAACTTTGGAGAGCCAAGCAAAAAAGGCAGAGAAGTTTTATGAGATAAAAAAGGAATACAAGGAAGTTGCCGTTGAATTGGCCAAAGCAGCGTTAGAAGGGTTTAATATTTCTTATCGTGAACTAACCGAGCAGCAGGAATTGGAACTGGATAAAAAAATGCAGCTGGAGGCAGAAATTGCCACAGAAGAAGCTGCCATTGAACAAGAGAAAGTTGCTTTTATTACACAGGAACGTGCTTTACAAAGCATGCAACACGGGTTCAATGAATTGCAGCAAAACCTTCGTTCTACCGAAAACGATAAGAATCTGGCAAGCCAGAAATTGCAATACCTGAGAGAAAAAGAAAATAACCTGAAAGACTTTCTAGAAAAAGCCGAAGGTCAGTTAAAAACCATTGGAGATTCCATCGAATACTCTCAGATGCAGGTGGGTGAAGAAGAAGCCAACTTAAAAGGGTTGCAGGAAAGAGTAGAGGAAGCCAAGATGGAAGTGGAGAGCAAGCGCCAGATTTTTGATGAGAAACGCTCAGGGGTAGATGCAGTGAGAAACCAATACCAGCAATTCCAGCGCAATCAGTTTGATGCAGAGAAAAAAGTGGCCGTTGCGGATACTTCTATTCAGAACCTTCAACGAATGCAGTTGCAGTTAAATGAAGAGAAATCGAATCGTTTACAGCAGTTGTTGCAGTTGCAGGCAGAAAGCGCTGAGAAAGAGGAGGCGCTGGAAATGAAAAGAGTAGACCTGGTTCAGTTACAGGAACAGCATGAAAAAACCAAGGAGCAGATTTTTGAAACCCAGCAGCAATTAGAAGTATTGCGTTCTGAACTAGCTGATGAAAACAGAAAACTGGATGCTAAGCGCAATGAATATAACCTGTTGAAAAGTCTGATTGACTCAATGGAAGGGTATCCGGAAAGTATTAAGTTCCTTCACAAGAATAATGACTGGAACCACAATGCCCCTATTTTATCTGATATCATTTATGTAAAGGAAGATTATAGAACTGCAGTTGAAAATGTACTCGAGCCATATCTAAACTACTATGTAGTTAATAATCTGGAGGAAGGATTGAAAGCTGTTCATTTATTGGACGACAATAAAAAAGGGAAGGCTAATTTCTTCTTATTAGATCAGTTCGCCAATTTCCATCAACAAAGTCATCAGCCAGCCCAAACCATAAAGGCGCTGGATGTAATTGAAGTGGATGATCAATACTATAAACTGGCTGAATACCTTTTAGGAAATGTTTACATTGGCGAAAACGACGAAGCCATCCGCAATTCAAACGGGGCTGTGGTGTTGGAGAAAACAGGTAAATATGTAAAAGGTAAATACACTTTAACTGGTGGTAGCATTGGCTTATTTGAAGGAAAGAAAATTGGACGTGCCAAGAACTTGGAAAAGCTGGCTGAAGAAATTCAGGATCAGGAATCAGTGGTTAGCTTATTAAAAGCTGATATTCAGGCCAAGCATAATGAAGTCATCACTTTCAGTGATCAGTTGAAAGAGCATGCCATCAAAGCAACTGAGCAGGAAATTAACCAATTGAATAACCAGGTTTTTGCTGCTAAAAATAAAATTGAAAACCTGCAGGCTGCCCAGCAAAATGGGGAGCAGCGTTTGGCAGATATTGATAATCGCTTACAAGACGAACAGGATGCGATTGCAGAAACCAGAGAGTTGCTTGCTGAATTAAATGGTAAGTTACAGGACACTGCAGAACAAATGCGTAATCTGGAACAGGATTATCAGGAATCTGAGCAGGCTTATCATTTTGCATCTGGTCAGTTTAATGAAACGAATCTTCAGCTGACCCGCCAGCAAAGCAAATTGACGACCATTAAACAGGAGTTATTGTTTAAGGAAAATCAATTGAACGATTTGCATGTTCAAATCAAGAACAATACGGCTCAATTGGCTGAAGCGGAGCAGGCTATAGTTGATGGCGTAGCTTCTTTACAGGAAGTGGAAGCGCTATTGCTTGAATTAATGCGTAAGAAAGAAGAGGAAGAATTAAAACTGAATGAAGCAGATCAGGCCTATTATAATTTCAGAAATGCCTTGCAGGAAAAAGAAAGTGAGTTGCGTCTGAAAGTGAAGAGCAAGGAAATGATTGATCACCTGGTGAATGAATTGAAAGATAAACTCAATGAGTTGAAATTGCAACTGGCTGGAATGAAGGAGCGCTTGCATGTTGAGTTTAAGATTGAACTGGACGAGATTCTTGATCAACCCAGAACTTCAGATACCCCATTGGAAGAATTGCAGGCAGCTTCAGACAGAATGCGCAAGCGTATGGACAATATGGGTGAAGTGAATCCTACAGCTATTGAAGCGTATACAGAAATGAAGAAGCGATACGACTTCATTTTGGAACAGAAAAATGACCTAGTTACTGCCAAGGAAAGTTTGTTGCAAACTATTCTTGAAGTAGAAGAAACAGCCAATCAGTTGTTCCTTGATACTTTTAATAAAGTGAGAGAGAACTTCCAGAAAGTCTTTAAGGCATTGTTTACAGAAGAAGATACCGCTGATATGTTGATGGTGAACCCGGATAACTTAGCAGATACAGGTATTGAAATTGTGGCCAAGCCGAAGGGCAAACGTCCAAGTTCTATCACCCAGTTAAGCGGGGGAGAAAAAACCCTAACCGCTACAGCGCTGTTGTTTGCGATTTATCTGATTAAGCCCGCTCCATTCTGTATTCTGGATGAGGTGGATGCACCTTTGGATGATGCAAACGTGGGCAAGTTTACACAGATGATTAAGAAGTTTAGTGATAATTCTCAGTTCATTATTGTTACCCACAATAAACAAACCATGGGTGCCGTAGACGTTATTTATGGCGTAACCATGCAGGAACCGGGCGTAAGTAAGCTGGTACCAGTAGATTTCAGGAGCCTGAACTAAAATTTAATCAATTACCTTTGCGCCTCCATTTCATTATTGGGGGCGTTTTTATTATAGATATGAAGTACGAAAAAGAAATCAACAGAAGGAAAACATTTGCCATCATTTCCCACCCGGATGCGGGTAAAACCACCCTTACCGAAAAACTATTGTTGTTCGGAGGTGCCATTCAGGTAGCAGGTGCGGTTAAGAGCAACAAAATTAAAAAGGGTGCCACATCAGATTTCATGGAAATTGAAAGACAGAGAGGTATCTCGGTGGCTACTTCTGTAATGACTTTTGAATACCAGAATATTTTAATCAATTTATTGGATACCCCCGGCCACAAAGACTTTGCGGAAGATACCTATAGAACCCTTACGGCGGTAGATAGTGTTATCCTCGTGATTGATAGCGTGAACGGGGTAGAGGCGCAGACACGTCGTTTGATGGAAGTGTGTAGAATGCGTGACACACCCGTAATTGTGTTCATTAATAAAATGGACCGTGACGGTAAGAACCGTTTTGATTTATTGGAAGAAATAGAAAAGGAGCTGGGTATATCCTTGCATCCGATGACCTGGCCAATCAATAGCGGAAAGGAATTTAAAGGAGTATATAATTTAGATAATAAGAGTCTTCGTTTATTTACAGCCAGTACCAAGGCTGACGATGAAGATGTGATTGCCATTACCGATCTGGCAGATCCTGTTCTGGATGCCAAAGTTGGTGCCAGGGACGCCAATCAGTTAAGAGAAGATGTAGAACTGATTGATGGCGTTTATGGTGACTTGGATCCGGCTGATTATTTAAGCGGCTCCATCGCTCCCGTTTTTTTTGGGTCTGCCGTTAATAATTTCGGGGTTAAGGAAATGCTGGATACTTTCATCAGGATTGCACCAGTTCCCCGTTCCAGGGAAACTACCGCCAGAACCATTGAAGTGGGTGAAGAGAAATTCAGCGGATTCATTTTCAAGATACACGCAAACCTTGACCCCAAACACCGTGACCGTATTGCGTTTATGCGGGTTTGTAGTGGCAAGTTCGAACGCAATAAATATTACCACCATGTACGCTTAGACAAAGACATGCGTTTCAGCAATCCATATAGTTTCATGGCCCGTTCCAAAGAAGTAGTGGAAGATGCTTATGCGGGAGATGTGGTTGGTTTATTTGATACAGGCAACTTTAAAATAGGAGATACATTAACCGAAGGAGAAAATTTTTACTTCAGCGGTATCCCCACTTTCTCTCCAGAAATCTTTAAAGAACTGGTGAACAAGGATCCAATGAAAACCAAGCAACTGGAAAAAGGAATCAGTCAGTTGACAGATGAGGGAGTTGCTCAGTTGTTTACACAGCACGGAGGCAATAAAAAAATCATTGGTTGCGTGGGAGATCTTCAGTTTGAAGTAATTCAATATCGTTTGTTGCAGGAATATGGAGCTGCTTGTGAATTCAGAACCTTGCCTTTCTATAAAGCCTGCTGGTTAACCAGTAAGGATCCCAAGAAGCTGGATGATTTTCTTCGCTTTAAACAGCAGAACGCTGCAGAAGACAAAGACGGTCAGCCGGTTTATTTAGCACAGAGTGAATGGTTCCTGAATACGGAAATCACAAATAATCCGGATATTACTTTCCACTTTACCAGTGAAGTGCATAAGTAAAAATGTTATTTAGTTTCGTAGTAGAAAATCTATCTTTAAATCAGTTGTTTGTTAAACAAATTATTGTTTATGAAGAAGATTTTTCTTGTCTTGCTTTCATGCATGTTCTTGACTACTAGTGCATATGCGCAAACTATTAGCACACAGCCTAGCCTCAAATACACTGTCCGCATGCCGCAAGCTGCGCAGGGTAGATTTCATATTAGTTTGGAGGCGAAGGGATTTGCCAGAGATACACTAGTTTTTAAGTTGCCCAACTGGATGCCGGGTTATTATCAGCTTATGAACTATGCAAAAGGTGTGGATTCCCTGCAAGCCAGGAATCAACAGGGTAGGGCATTAACAGTGAACAGACTTGCTGAAAACACCTGGCAGGTGCTAGCACCAAAGAAATCAGCATTTACCATTACCTATCAGGTAAAAACCAACCGAAAGTTTGTAGCCAATAGTTTTATTGACAGCGCACATGCATATATTGTTCCTGCTAATAATTTTCTATACATAGAGGATATGCTGCAATTACCCGTGCAAGTGCAGGTGAACTATGCCGATCAACCAGGCTTTAGAAAAATAGCTACAGGGTTAGATAAAGTTGCCGGGAAATCCAATGTATTTACAGCTCCAAATTTTGATATTTTATACGATTGCCCAATTCTAGTGGGTGATTTAAAAGAGCTGCCTGCCTTTACTGTAAGAGGGGTGCCTCATCGTTTTGTGGGATATAAAATGGGAAATTTTGATGAACAATTGTTCATGAATACTTTACAGAAAGCAATAGAACAGGGCGTAAATATTATAGATGATATCCCTTTTAAAGAATATACATTTATTGGCATTGGTCCTGGCAGAGGTGGTATAGAACACCTGAATAATACCACCGTAAGTTTTAGTGGCAATGAATTAAAAACACCTGCTGATATCAACCGTATCATGAATTTTTTAAGTCATGAATATTTTCATCATTACAATGTAAAAAGAATCCGTCCGGTAGAACTCGGTCCCTTTGATTATGATAAGGGTAGCCGTACCACACAATTGTGGATCAGTGAGGGACTCTCTGTTTACTTTGAATATCTGATGGTAAAGCGTGCTAAAATTGTTGAACAAAATATATTCTTTGCTAATCTGGCCAATAATATTACGGCGCATGAAAACAATCCCGGTAAACTATATCAGAGTCTGATTCAGTCCAGTTACAATACCTGGTCTGACGGTCCTTTTGGTACCAGCGGAGTTGATAAAAACAAAGCCATTTCTTATTATGACAAAGGACCAGTAGTGGGAATGATTCTTGATTTAGCCATCAGACAGGCTTCTCAGAATAAAAAATCTCTTGACGATGTTATGCGTTTTATGTACAGAGCGTATTACCAGAAATTGAAGCGAGGATTTACAGATGCAGAATTTCAGTCTGCCTGTGAGCAAATGGCGGGTAAGTCTTTGGCAGCTGAATTTGACTATGTATTCACCACCCAACCGATTCCCTACAATCAATACCTGGGTTATGCGGGGCTTGAATTGATTAACACCACTGATGAAAAATCCGGCCCGCGCAAAACGCAGTATCGTATTCAAACAATGCCCGATATTAATCCTGCACAGAAAGCCATTTTGCATTCTTGGCTGGGGGAGTAAAAACACCGTGAAATCACGGTTTCTTTTGGTTACGCAAAACCCTATTTTGCTCAGATAAAAAGGGTTTATGCATAAGTTATTTCTTTGGTCTTATCCAATGAGGTTGTTGCTATGTCTGGTTTTAAGTAGCAGCGCTTGTACCCGTATTCCTCTTCAGAGCGTTACTTTATCCGAAAAAATCCAGGAGGAAGGAGAGAGAATGCATCGCTTGAATGTATTATTGGTGCATCAGGTATTTGCGGAGAAAAAAAACAGGGTAAACGACTTTATTCAGAAAGAGTACACAACAAAAATTGTGGCGAAAATGACAGAAGATTTAGCGGAGGAAACTGATCCGAAGACTGCGCTTCCTGAAATGATGCAAGCTGCCTTGCCTTTAATCAATCAAAGACAATATACTATGCAACTATCATTGGATTCGGCTAAAATAAAACTACTCAATCAAATCAATACCGACTTTAAGCAGTATCAGTTGGCTACTAACGAGATGACAAAATTGTTGGAATCTGCGGTAAAATTAAATGAGGCAAAACGGCAATTATTACATCAGTCTAAGTGGCTAAATAAGAAAGGGATTAATTATGATGAGTTAGCTGCACTATTGGATCGATTTATACAATCATCTGGAAACATTGGGGGCATAGTAGTGAACCTGAACAAGGACCTAGAAAAAATCTTGCAACAATAAACCAGCTGCTGTATTTCGAAAAACCCGATCACTACAAACCAACTTATTCCTAATTCATTCGTTTCATGGAAAATCAATGGCAAAAAAAAGCTGCTCAGGCGCAAAAAGAGGCCGACGCCGAATTGGCGAAGGAGATTAAAACACTCAGCAGTTTTGATCCCCCCGGATTAAAAGAATTATTGGCAGAATACAATATGAATCATGCTGAGTTCAATGACTTAATAAAAATTGTGAAAGACCATACCAAAAGCAACAATGACAAGATAAAAGCCATTGCCAATATCCGGAATGGTACCGAAATACTGATAGGCCTGCTGGGAAAGCTACTCTAGTGTTCCCCTCAAAATCCTTAATTTTGCCCTCTCATGAAGGCAAAAACACTTAAGAAAGACAAGGTTAATATTATTACACTGGGTTGCAGTAAGAACCTGGTAGATTCCGAGGTATTGAGCGGTCAGCTGGCTGCCAATGAAATAGATGTGGTGCACGAGAATACCAAACTGGATCACAATATTGTGGTGGTGAATACTTGTGGCTTTATTGATAAAGCAAAGGAAGAGAGTATCAATACTATTCTGGATCAGGTAGAGTTAAAGCGAAGAGGTAAGCTGGACAAAGTGTATGTTACTGGCTGCTTAAGTGAGCGATACAGAGGAGACCTGGAAGCTGAAATGCCGGAAGTGGATGCCTGGTTTGGCACTCTTGAATTGCCTTTGATTTTGAAACAATTTGAAGCCGATTATAAAGCAGAACTATTGGGGGAAAGAATGTTGAGTACGCCCAAGCATTATGCCTATTTAAAAATTTCCGAGGGTTGTAACAGAACCTGTTCATTCTGTGCCATTCCTTTGATGCGTGGGAAGCATATCAGCCGCACTATTGAAGATCTGGTAAAAGAAGCAGAAACGCTGGTACAAAAAGGAGTGAAGGAAGTCATGTTGATTGCGCAGGAGCTTACTTATTACGGACTGGATATATATAAGGAGAGGGCTTTGCCTAAATTACTGGATGCATTGGCTGATGTAAAAGGATTGGAGTGGATTCGCTTACACTATGCTTATCCAAGTAAGTTTCCTTTAGAGATTCTGGAAGTGATGCAGCGACGTGACAATATTTGTAAGTACCTCGATATGCCCTTACAACATGCCAGCAATAGTATGTTGAAAGCAATGCATCGTAATATAACACGTGAAGAAATGTCGGAATTAATTCACGAAATCAGATCACGTGTACCGGGCATTTGTTTGCGAACAACTTTGATTGCAGGCTTCCCCGGAGAAACGGAAGAAGATGTAGAGGAATTAAAGGCGTTTTTGCAGGAACATCGCTTTGACAGAGTGGGTATTTTCAGCTATAGCCATGAAGAAAATACGAGTGCCTATGACCTGGAAGACAATGTGCCTGCTGAAGTGAAAGCAGCCCGTGCACAGGAAATAATGGAAGTGCAACAGGAAATTTCTTATGAGAAAAATCAAGAGAAAGTAGGACAGATTTTCAAAGTGCTGATAGATAAAAAAGAAGCCGGTCGTTATTTGGGAAGAACAGAATTTGATAGCGTTGAAGTTGATAATGAAGTGGTGATTCATAGCAAGAAAAAACTCGCCATCGGCGAGTTCGTTCAGGTTAAAATAACCAAAGCTTATGATTACGATCTGGAGGGAGAAGTGGTGGGCTAAAATTTAAACCCGAACGTCAGCATCATATTTCCTCTGTTACCTGTTTGATTAGCGAAAGTATTTGGCTTGTCATTCAATCTGTATGCAAATACTGCATCCTTGTTCATGATATGAGAGTAGGAAAGGTCAATGAAAATTCCTTTATTCCTGTAACCAATACCGCCAGATCCAATGATTCTGCTTGCTTGTAATGCTTCATCCTGATAAGGACTTCCATAATAAGCCGCTCCTAATCTGAACATGATGGTGTGAAACTTTAATTCACCACCGATTCTTGCATTGATATTGCCTTTTAAATTATCTATTACAGCATCGTTTAAAGCAGAATAATAATCTCTAAATCCTGGGTTTGAAGCATTTTCGGATGCCACAGCAAATCTTGCTCCCTTATAATGCACGTATTCCAGATCTGCGCTTATAAACCCTTTTTGTAAACGGGTATCATTAATTTCCCGCAAGACGATGCTAAAGCTACCAATGGCTCTCCATGGAGTAGTAATGGTGTAATTACTTTTTCCAGCTTGTCCGTTGTTTAATCTATCGCTGTTTTCTGAACGTCTGCCTGCGTATCCCTCAGTATCAGCAATTAAGGAAGCTCTAACCCTGTCTGTCATCGATATAATTTGTGGACTATGGAATGCGAAACCTATTCTCACAAAATCTGAAGGTTTATACAGGGTCCCCAGTTTTAGTCCAATACCTGCGCCCTGGGATGTATACGTTTCTCTGAATTCAAAAAAACTGAATTGATTTCCGGGATCGTTGGTAGCGTCTCTTTCACTGTAAAAAATTTCTCTGGAATATTTGATGATTGGAATAGTTAAACTACCTCCCACATATAATTTGTCTGCCATGTTACCTGCAAGGCCTAGTGCCACTTCGCTGTAACCTCCACTTGTTCGGGCATTGTACATTTGGTTTACTCCGGATGAAATAGGGACTAAACTTTGGTATCCTGCTACAGAACCCCCAGGCCCACTTAATGTATCAACCAAAAAAGTTCTAAAGGCAAGCGAGGATCCGAATATATAATTACTTAGTGCTGCATTGGTATCTGCCCGATCACGGGTAAGTTCTTCCAGGTATTTTTCTGTGAATGAGCTGAAATTATTTAATCCTTTAAAACTTACCTGATTGTTGTAATTAGCCAATTGATTTACAGAAATTGCAAAGGCAGAACTGGTCCATTTACTGTATCCGTTTCTAGTGGTGCCAGCCAGAATTAATCCGCTTGTACCTAGTCCAAACCCTGATTTTTTAGAGCTGGTATCACTCCCTCTGTAATTAAATTTATTGTTATTACTAATGAAACCAGGGGAGAGTACCAGTTCCCTTGTTTTATATAAACCAATACCTGCAGGGTTAACATGGTTGGCCGTAATATCACCTCCTAAGGATCCCATAACACCACCCACCGCCATATTTCTGGCTGTACCATTTGGTGTGAACCAGGATACCCTGATGGCTTCATCAATTGACTGGGACTTTGCGGTTTGGACAAAGCATGCCATGCCGCTTATAAATAAGCCGAAATATTTTTTCATACTTGTGTTGTTAATTGCTGGCAATATTAGTTTCTACCACCTCTGCCTGAACTAGCGCTTGATCCTGTACTACCAAAACCTCCGCTTGCTCCGCCAGCATTGCTATTGGTCATTGGAGTTGAACCGTTATTGCTAAAGGTTCTGATAGAACGATCAAAGCTATTGGATTGACCGCCAGGTGTACTTGGAGTTGAGAACACTCTTTTTACCAGATTGCCAAAGTTGTTGCTGCTGCCGTTGGACCCTGGCGCATACCAGTTACTCCCTTTTTCTGAATTGTTATTGTTATACATTCTATTTCTTAAAGCACTCAAATTTGCGCCTGAGCCAGAAGTGATAATATTTGCTTTTGGATTACCGTAATTGATTACAGAGAAGAAAGGATTGCTCCATCCAATCTGATTCATATAGCCACCACCAAAGAATCCCCCACCATAAAGTCCGCCTCCGTAAAATCCACCGCCAAAGAAATTATTCCATGCAGTAAATCCAGGGCCAAATCCAAATCCTAGATTCCATGGATTCATTACATAAGGATTCAGCATCCATGGATTCAATGAAGTGAAGTGCCCATACGTGTAAGGCGAAAAATCATATCTCATGTCATTCCAATAGCTGAAATTATCAATGGTACCCCAACGATCTCTGTTGGCTACTTTCATTCTTAAGTATCGATCATCCATGGTACTCACGTATTCTTGATAGCGGTCGTCACTGTTCTTGCCACTTGCATAAGCGTATGTTTCTCTTTCCTGACCAGGTGAGAAATATACATCGTCGGGCGTTTGGCCTGATTGATAGGCTGTGCTGCAGCCACTTAAGATCGTTACAAGTGTTAGCGCACTGAATACAAGCTTTTTCATGATTATCCTTTTTAGGTGCATCAATTTGGTTGAATGAAGTTACATACATTTGCGCATGGTAACTTCAAACAATTAGAGGCAAATTACATGCCAACTAACAAATGTTAGTCTTGTTTAGGTTAAAAAAAATAAAAATATTTATGGGAAAGGAGCTAACCTCAAGATCGCAGGATTATTCACAATGGTATAACGACTTAATTATCAAGGGCCAACTGGCGGATTATTCTGCGGTAAGGGGCTGTATGGTCATCAAACCCTATGGTTTTGCTTTATGGGAAAATATGAGGGATGTATTGGACAAAATGTTCAAAGATACCGGACACCAGAATGCTTACTTCCCGCTTTTTGTACCTAAGAGTTTATTTGAGGCTGAAGAAAAAAATGCAGAGGGGTTCGCAAAAGAATGTGCAGTTGTTACGCATTACCGATTAAAGACTGATCCAAATAATAAAGGCAAATTAATGGTAGATCCGGAAGCAAAGCTGGAAGAAGAACTGGTGGTTCGTCCAACCAGTGAAGCCATTATCTGGAATACTTATAAAGGGTGGATTCAAAGCTATCGTGACTTACCGCTGTTGATTAACCAATGGGCTAATGTGGTTCGTTGGGAGATGCGCACGCGTCTATTTCTCCGAACAGCAGAATTTCTGTGGCAGGAGGGCCATACTGCGCATGCTTCTGCGGAAGAAGCGATTGAAGAAACTAAGCGAATGCTCGACGTATATGCTGACTTTGCCGAAAACTGGATGGCATTACCTGTTATTAAAGGAGTGAAATCGCCAAACGAGCGTTTTGCAGGAGCGGAAGACACGTATTGTATTGAAGCCCTGATGCAGGATGGTAAAGCATTACAGGCAGGCACTTCGCATTTTCTGGGTCAGAATTTTGCTAAAGCATTCGATGTGAAATTCAGCGACAAGAACAATCAGCTCGATTATGTATGGGCAACCAGCTGGGGCGTAAGTACCCGTTTGATTGGAGGATTGGTGATGGCGCATAGTGATGATGACGGTTTAATTTTACCTCCACGTATTGCACCGATTCAGGTAGTTATTGTGCCTATCTATAAAGGCGATGAACAAAAAGCTCAGATTGATGAAGTGGTAGGCGCAATGATTAAGGAGATGAAATCACTGGGCATAACCGTTAAGTACGATGACGCTGACAACAGCAGACCCGGATGGAAATTCGCGGAATATGAATTAAAAGGCGTTCCTGTTAGAATTGCAGTAGGCGCAAGAGATTTGGCCAATCAGGTAGTAGAAGTTGCCAGAAGGGATACTAAGGAAAAACAAACGATTTCCCTATCAGGTATTGGGGTATATGTAAAAGAATTATTGAACGATATTCAAGTTTCCATGTTTAATAAGGCTAAAGCATTCCAGCAAGAACATATTACTCCTGCCAATACCTGGGAAGAATTTGTACATATTCTGGATACCAAGGCAGGATTTGTTTCTGCACATTGGGATGGTTCTCCTGAGACAGAAGAAAAAATAAAGGAATTATCTAAGGCAACTATTCGTTGTATTCCTCTGGATAATCCTCAGGAGGAAGGCCTTTGTATTTTAACAGGAAAAAAATCTACTCAAAGAGTTCTGTTTGCGAGGGCATATTGATATATTTATTATATGGAATATAATAAATATAGCCTCAGCTTCAAAGGGAGTGGAACTTCCTATTTTAAAGTACTGCTAGTTAATATCATTTTAGTTACCATAACCCTAGGCCTCTATTATCCCTGGGCAAAAGCGCGGTCATTGCAGTATTTCTACAGCAATTCCTTGTTCAATGAACAGGCTTTTGTATTTACCGGAACCGGTTCAGAAATGTTCAGAGGATTCATCAAGGCATTTCTTTTATTAATAGGTATGTATGGATTGGTAACCTACCTGGTGCTGAATGAACAGGAATTGGTAGGGCTGGCACTTTTTTATATTTTTCTGATTCTCCTTGTTCCATTGGCCATACACGGCTCTTACCGATACCGATTTGCAAAAACTGTATGGAGTGGAATTCGTTTTGGATATATGGGAGATAAATGGGAGCTTTTTGCGCTCTTTATAAAAGGTATATTATTGACTATTGTTACTTTCGGAATTTATGGTGCCTGGTTCATGATGAATCTGAGACGATATTTATTGTGCAATGTAAAAGTGGGGGATGCAAGGTTTGCTTACAAAGGAGTGGGTGGTGAATATTTTTGGCTGAACATCAAGGGATATTTTTTAAGCATTTTTACATTGGGTCTGTATTTTTTCTGGTGGCAAAAAGACTTGTATGCTTATTTTATAAATAACTTAAGACTGACCAGGGGAGAGCAGACAATGTTGTTGCGTTCAACCGCTACAGGTGGTGATTTCCTTGTTTTGATTCTGTTGAACCTGTTGCTTTTTATTTTTACTCTAGGGTTGGCTACACCCTGGATAGCAGTAAGAACCATGCGTTTTTTATTTTCTCATTTGGTGCTGGATGGAACCATTGCATTTGATGAATTGCAGCAAACTCAGCCGAATTATGATGATGCTACAGGTGAAGATATTGCAGACTTTTTAGACTTTGGATTTGTTATATAATGGAAATAATTAGTTCAGTTCAATATTTTGATGGATTGCAGGCAACCCCTCAATCAGCTTTGTTATACATATCAGCTGAGGGTTTCTCTCTTCAAGTTGGTCTTATTTGGGAAACAGGTGCTCCTGTCTTATTTTATCCTAGAGGAGAATGTTCTTTTCAGAAAACAGATCATCAACTCATTGTTTTTCTGAATAAAAAAAACAGTGCCTATTTTACCATTGCTATCCATGAACCAGTCGTGCCAGAAATTATCAATCTGATCCAAGCTGCTGAAAAATCAATTGCTGCCAGATTATTTAAGCTAAATGTTTTTACACTATTGTTAATCGTCCTGCTCTTATTTTCCGGAGTGTATTGGGGAATATCTACGATTGTTCCCTGGGCTGGGCTTAAAATCATCAAGCCTGCAACTGAAACAGAATTGGGAGAAAAAATGCATGAATCAATGATGGTAGATGCCAGCATTGATAAGAGGAAAACAGCATTGGTTCAGTCTTTTGCCAACTCACTGGAATTAAGTAAAACCTACCCCATTAAAATTACGGTAGTTAAAAATCAAGAAGTAAATGCCTATGCCTTACCGGGTGGAAATATAGTTGTCTATTCCGGAATATTGCGAACCATGCAATCGGGAGATGAGTTGGCAGCTTTGCTGGGTCATGAAGCAGCCCATATTAATGAACGTCATAGTTTGCGTTCCGTTTTGCGTTCTGCCGCAACAGGATTAATGGTATCTGTTATTTTCAATGATGTTTCCGGTATCCTGTCTATTTTGGTGGAAAATGCAGAGGGATTAAGATCCATGCAGTTTTCGAGAAGTATGGAAGAAAATGCAGATGAAGTTGGTATGCGGATGCTCGTGAAAAATAAAATTAATCCGCTGGCGATGAAACAACTCATGCTGACACTAAAAGACAACGCACCTGATATGCCAGCTGTTTTAAGTTTTATTTCTACACATCCAGCAACAGATGACAGAATTAAACACGCGGAGACTTTTGCGATTCCTTATAAAAACAGTTCCTTTGCAGCCAATCCTCTCAGGGATTCTATCTGGAGAGAACTAAAGTAAAATGAAGCAGAAAGAAATTCATCCCGCATTACAGCCTTATCTGGAAGGGCAGGCTATTTTAATTGATAAACCCATTGACTGGACTTCATTTGACGTAGTCAGAAAAATCAGAAATATTACCCGAATTGTAAAAGTTGGACATGCAGGAACCCTTGATCCATTAGCGACCGGCCTTCTGATTGTGTGTACAGGAAAGTATACCAAGAAGATTAATGAATATATGGGAATGGAAAAAGAGTACACGGGTACTTTTACATTGGGGGCTACCACACCCACCTATGATTTAGAATCTGAGCCAGTTAATTTTTGTGATACCAACCATCTTTCTGAATCTCAAATTAAAGAAGCAACGAAGAAATTTACCGGACCAATTATGCAGGTTCCCCCTATTCATTCTGCCATCAAGCAAGAGGGGAAACCCGTTTACCTGGCTGCAAGAAAAGGCATTGATGTAGTGCTGGAGCCCAGACCTGTTACCATACATGCTTTTGAGATTGAAAAAATAGAAATGCCCGTAGTTCATTTTCGCGTAGTATGTTCAACAGGCACTTACATCAGAAGTCTGGCCAATGATTTTGGAAAGGCACTGGGAGTTGGCGCATATATGAGTTCTCTAAGACGTACCAGAATCGGACATTTTCAGGTATCAGCTGCCGAATCGATGGAATCCTTCGAAGCTAAAATTGAGCAATTGAAAGCTTAGAATGGCAATCCGATACCAAGCTGTAATGCAAAGTTGGGAACTTTGATTCCATTAGGCCGGATATCGTTCCAGGTAAAATCTTTAATACTCATCCAACCGTTATTGGCTGCTCTAAGCGGGTCTTTTAATTTATAAGCAAAGTCTAATCGGATCAGAAAATAAGACATGTCAAATCTTAAGCCAGTTCCAATACCAATGGCCATATCCCTTGTAAAATTACTAATTGAAAAACGTGTATCTAAATCGGTGGAAGCAGCTCTTTTGATATTCCAAACGTTTCCAATATCTGCATACAAAGCAGACCCAATTTTAAAACTACCAATGCTGGCCAATTGAAATCGGTACTCAACATTGAACTCCAGTTGCATGTCTCCAAAACGATCTCTGAAAGCATTGGATGCAGTATCCCTTTCACTTTGATTAGAACTACCCAGCCCCAGTTGTCTTAATCTCCAGGCTCGCATACTATTGGGGCCACCCGCAGAGAATTGTTTATAAAAGGGGAGGGTGGGGCCAATGATCGTATCTCCGCCAAAGTTATATCCCATACCAGCAAAGGCACGATAAGCCAATTCAGACTTGGGAAATTTTACCGACTGTTTATATTCTGTTTCTAATTTTAAGTAGCGATATATATTTCCCTTCAAACCCGGAATAAATCCGAAAATTCCTCCTGCTTCTTCTACAGCTATTCTATAAAATTTATCTTTTGCAGGATTTCTGCTTCCCTTGGTAGTCTTTACAAAAGAAAAACTCTGACTCACAATGCTACCCTCATTAAAAGAGGCTTTAAGGAAAGGGTTTTTAATGATCAATTGATCCAGTGAGTCAAGTTTCACGATAGAGTAAAGCTCAACATTGATGGGCTTGTATAAAAAAGAGTTGTTTCCTTTTTTCCATTCAAAGCCATAGCTGGTTGTGAAGTTGCGGATATTATAAAAGTTTCTTCTGTCCACATAACCCAGATTAACCGACCAAAGGGTTCTTTTATTATCCAGCAAATCCAATCCCTTCCAAGGCTTAAAAGGCTGTATAATTCCAGGAAAAATATAGGTATGTCCAATATTAAACAGGAAAGTCTGAAACAACTGATCAGGCTGGTTACTGCTATTTAAAATGTTCAACTCAACTCCCGTTCTAATTGTTGCTATAGATTGAATGGCGTTTTTCCACACATTTCTGTTGTTGTAAGAGAAATTGGTAGTGATACCCAGCAGATTGGTTACACCAATATCAGCAATATTTCTACTGGCTTCCAAATCAACGGTAAAGCTCTGTTTTACAGCCGGTGTCATAAAAAAATACATGTCTAAGGTATCCCTATCTCTTATTTCAGGCCGGATATCTACGTTTTGCCAGGCTGGTAGCTGCCCAAGCGCATTGGCTGTTTTAAAATAGCGTTGTTCATTATAAAGATCTCCCTTGGAAAAATAAGTATCTTCCTTAAGTGGCCTATAATTAAATAATCCCTTTTTATATCGGATGGTACCATTCGGAATTTTTTTCTCCAGGAAGGATTTATCTTTTAATAAGCTATCTGGTACATCCGAAATTTTTGTTTCCGGAAAATAATGCAGATTACCAATATGATATTGAATTAAACGAGAGCTATCTTCCAGTTCTCTTTGTTTTATGGTAATATCCCAATTGGGATTTTCTTTTTTGGCTTTTGCTATTTCAGATAAAAGTTTTGCCTGTTCAAACGGGTCAGTGGTTAAAGAAAACAGGTTGGTATTATTAGAATCCACGTAGGCATAAACGTCTTCACGTGTTATTTTGTAATACCCGTTTTTTCTGAATAGTCCCACCAGTCTATCCAGTTCGTTACTGATGATTTCTTTGGAATAGGGTTTGTTCTTTTTCAAAAAACTTTTGTTGGTTTCCGAACTAGCTAAATGCTGTAAGGATGAATCGTTCATCTCTATGGTTACTTCGTCTATACTGATATTTTTTCCTGCTTCAATATTCATGAACACACTGGTTCTAATCTGATCTTTTACCGTATCAATGGTATAAGAATTGGTTAGTTCTGCATAGTAATATCCCTGTGCATTTAGGTATGAGTTCATGAAAAGGGCAGAACGAGTGATATTGGTACTATCGAAAATTGCTGGATTCTTGATTTTGTAAAACAATCCAAATTGTTGCTGTTTGGGTACTTTTAAACTGTCGTCCCAATAATTTTGTAAGTTGGTTAGTAAGCGTTTTTTCTCATCTTTGGTAAAATTGCCATTCAGGTTAATCTGATTGTTATAAACAAAGGGCTGGTTCTTAGGATAATTTCTAACCCAGGTTCTTTTTTGTTCTGCACAGGATACAAGGAACAATAAAGAGAAAATGAATCCATTTGTGCTGTAGAATCGGGTATTTACCTTAAAATGCATAGACAATGATAAGCAAGAATGAAGCCAAATATATTCAAAGTTTGTTCCATAAAAAACAAAGGGACGCATTAAGCCTATTTATTGTAGAAGGAGTTAAGGGGGTAGATGAGCTTTTGAATAGTTCCATGCAGATTCAGAAAATTTATGCGCTGGACAGTTGGGATCATCCATTAATGCATAAAGCCCCCCTGGTCAGAATTAGTGAATCTGTCCTGGCTCAAATCAGCGGGCTCCAAACCCCTAATAAGGTGCTGGCGATTGCGCAACAACCTGATTTGGTTTTAGCGCCTCCGGTAAGAGGCAAATGGATACTGGCACTCGATGGTATAAAAGATCCGGGTAATATGGGCACGCTGATCAGAATTGCGGATTGGTTTGGTATTCAGCAGGTAATAGCTTCAGAAGATTCAGTTGAATTTTTCAATCCGAAAGTGATTCAGAGTACCATGGGTAGCTTTGCAAGAGTATCTGTAGGGTATACTTCTTTGGTAGACTATTTAACTACTACCGAATTGCCTGTGCTGGGTGCTTTGCTGAACGGAAATTCGATTTACCAGCAACCAGCATTAAAAGAAGGTGTGCTGTTGATTGGGAACGAATCCAATGGTATTAATGAAACCTTGCTTCCTTTAATTCGAATTCCCGTGAGTATTCCCAGATTGGGGGGAGCTGAATCGCTGAATGCCGCAGTGGCAGGGGGGATTTTACTCTCTCATCTTTTAAAACCATCCTAATTATCTGAACTGTATAGCCTCTATGGGCTTTATTTTTTTGACCAGCAGAGCGGGTAAAAGCAAAATGATAAACGACAGCAACCAGGTTGCCATACAAACTAATACAATTTGCCACCAGACGATTAATACCGGTGCTTCTTTAACGTAATATGCCGATTCGTCCAGTTTGATAAACCCAGTGCTTTGTTGTAAGAGAACCAAGCCCATACCAACTGCAAATCCCCAGATAACGCCTTTTAATGCAATATTGCCTGCATGGTGCAAAAAAATCTGAATTATCTGTCGGTCTCTTGCACCCAAAGCTTTCAGAATACCAATCATGGGAGTCCTTTCCAAAATTAGAATCAGCAGGCAGGTAACCAGATTGATAATAGCTACTATCGCCATGATGATAAATATTACATCCCTGTTCATATTCTGGATTTGTAACCAGTCAAATATATTGGGATAAATAGAGGCAACTGTTCTGCTCATCCATTCTGTTGGTAAATCATTCTGTAAAACCTGATTTGCTGAGTCTGGCTGAAAACCTTCATTTAGAAAGATTTCATATCCTCCAATCTGATCAGGTTCCCACTGATTAAGCCTGGCAATTAAACGAAGATCAGTGAGCATGAAAAGCTTATCGTATTCTTCAATTCCTGTTTTATATAGCCCCGCAACTTTTAATTTCCGGTAAGTAGTTTGAGTAGATTCATTACCAACAAAATAAATTGTTACGGTGTCATTAATGTGAATATTCAGCAGGCCCGCTATCTGTTTTGAAACAATTATTTCCCTGCTATAAACGCTGTCTGAAAACTTCAGCCATTTCCCTTCTGTAATAAATGGCTTTATTAAAGTGCTGTCATAAGTAGATTCAACCCCCTTCAGTAATATACCTTCTATATTTTTTTTATAGGAAATAACTGCAGATTTGGTGGCAAAAGCCTGGTGTCTGAGAATACTTTTCTGATTGTTCAGCAATGCTTCTATTTCCTTGTTGCGGCTAATCGGCAATTCTTCTGCCATAAGCGATTTGTCGGGTTCAAAATGTTGTACCCTGATATGTCCCCAGAAATTGAATACTTTTTGTGCAACAGTCTGTTGAAATCCATTTACAAAACAAATGGTAATAATCATGGCTGCAACACCAACAGCAGTTGCTCCAACTGACAACCGAATAATAAAACGGGAAAAAGTTTGCTTTTGATTAGCAGCTAATTTCTGAGCGATATATGCTGGAAAATTCAAACGGTATAATTTTTGACGTAATCAAAGCTACTAATAATACGATTGTTTCAGTAAGTTTAATCTATGATGAAACTGTTATACACGATGCTACTGGGTTTATTAAGCAGTTCTTTGATGGCTCAGCTTAAACCGGATCATATATACCAACCCAATATTAAAACTCCAAAATTATTTCCAACGAATAATCAGCTGGGGCTTCCCATTATTCAATTGAATGCCGCTGATCAGCTGGAACTGCATTTTGATGATTTGGGTACTTATCCTAAAAATTACTTCTATACTTTCCAATTGTGCAACGCAGACTGGACAGAAGCACAATGGAGTCCATTCGATTACATACGTGGATTTCAGCAAAACAGAATCAGTCAGTACCGAATATCTTCTGTAGCACAGGTGCAATATGTACACTATCAAGTTAATTTGCCGGAGCGTTCCTGTATTCCAACCAGAAGTGGAAATTATATACTAAAGGTTTTTCAGGATGCAGATACTTCTAAATTATTGTTTACAAAACGATTTTATGTGGTTGATAATAAAGTTGGCATTGCGGCACAGATGCAACAGCCATTCAATGCATCTCAGCATAGGACCCATCAGAAAATTCAATTGTCTTTAAATACTTCTACACTTCAGACCATTCAGCCTCAACAGATTCAAACTATTATTTTACAGAATGGGAGATGGGACAATGCTTCACAAAAATTAGTTCCTTCCTTTATACGCGGGAACATACTTGAGTACAATGCCGAGCAGGATTGCCTATTTCCTGCAGGCAAAGAGTATCGATGGATTGATTTAAGGAGCTTACGCTTCGAGAGTGATAGAATAGAACGAATCAGCAGAACGAGTATTCCGGTTACAGTGTATGCCAAAACCGATGCAATCAGAACTGGTGTGCGGTATTTGTGGTACAGGGATTTAAATGGATTTTTTGAAATTTCAACTACTGAATCCATCAATCCATGGTGGCAATCTGATTACGCAGAAGTGGAATTTACGCTGGCAACAGACAATCGTCAGCCCCTTAAACAACCCGTATACTTGTTGGGTGATTTTACAGGAAACCAGTTAAGCGATAGCTCGATCATGGAATTTGACGAACGTAAAATGGTCTATTACAAGCGATTAACATTAAAGCAAGGTTTTTACAGTTATCAATATGTTGTTAAAGATGGCCCAGGTCAAACTTCCGTTTCCTCCTACGATTTCACAGAAGGAAATTACTGGGAAACGGAAAACAACTATACCATTCTTGTGTATTATCGTCCATTTGGCGGACGGCATGATGAATTGGTAGGTATTCGTCAAATCAATAGTATTCAACCTAATTTGAGACTTTAACAATTAAGTTTAGGCAGGGCAGGTATTTAAGTGTACCTTTGCGGTATTATTTATTTACAATTTTTACAATGGACACACAAATTCAAGGAACTGTAAAGTTCTTTAACGAAGAAAAAGGTTTTGGTTTTATTAAGCATGATGATTCCAACAAAGAAACTTTTGTACATGCTAATGGTTTAATCGACCAGATTGAAGCTAACGATAAAGTTATCTTTGATGTGCAGGAAGGAAGAAAAGGTTTGAATGCAGTAAATGTAAAACGTTTAAGCTAGTCTTAAATTACATACCTTATCAGAGGCCATCAACTTTCGGTTGATGGCCTTATTTTTTATAAGTGTATATTTGTCCCCTAATTTCTTATTATGTCTGTTTTAATGAATCAACTGAAAGAGGCAGTAGCTTTTATTAGTTCAAAAGCGACCCAAGAGGCCAACATTGGTATAGTATTGGGTAGCGGTCTTGGTAATTTATCAAAGGAAATTAAAGTTGAAGTTTCTATACCTTATGCTGAAATACCCCATTTCCCTGTAAGTACTGTTGAAGGGCATGGTGGTAGTTTGTTGTTTGGAGAGCTGAGCGGGAAAAAAGTATGGGTGATGAGTGGCAGATTTCATTTTTATGAAGGATACACGCCGCACCAGGTAACTTTTCCTGTAAGGGTGATGCACTTGCTGGGCGTTAAAACTTTATTCCTTTCTAATGCAGCAGGTGGAGTTAATCCTTCTTTTAAAGTTGGGGATCTGATGGTAATTTCTGATCATATCAGTCTTTTTGTTGTGAACCCATTACTGGGTAAAAACGAAGAAGAACTGGGTACCCGCTTCCCTGATATGAGTGAACCTTACAGTAAGGATTTAATTGCTAAAGCAATGCAGATTGGAGCTCAGAACCAGATTGAATTAAAAACAGGTGTTTACACAGGGGTAACCGGGCCTACTTTTGAAACCAGGGCAGAATATAAAATGATTCATGCTTTAGGTGGGGATGCTGTAGGTATGAGTACAGTTCAGGAAAATATAGTAGCCGTACATTGCGGTATTAAAGTATTTGCTACAAGTGTAATAACAGATTTAGGCATCAGGGAGGAAGAAAATGTAATTACGCACGAGGAAGTTCTGGAAGCAGCAACAGCTGCAGAGCCAAAATTGACTTTATTATTCAAGGAATTGATTCGTAGTTTATAAGCTTATACAGCGTCTGTATGATGAAGCGCAGCACCATTCTGGGATTACTAATGCTACTATTCGTTATTGCGGATACAGAATGGGGATGGTCGCAGGGTTTCAGACCGGGTATGGGGTCTTTCTCATCCGGAGGCAGTATGATGCAGCAAATGGGAGGAGGGAAATCAAAAATGGATTCTCTTCAAAAAAGAGACCAATACGCTGATTCAATTACCATTTTTTATAAGTCGTTTGATTCTACACGCAATCGATCAATCGATTCTTCGATCAATGATTTTACAACCAGATTCCCAATGCCATTTACCCACTATCACCTGGGTAATTTTGGAACGGCTGCCAAATCCATGTTATTTAGCCCTATGATGAAAACTGGCTTTGACGCTGGCTTTCATACATTTGATATGTACAAGTTCACGCTTGAAAATACCAGGTTTTATCAGACAACTAGGCCATATACAGAACTGGGTTATTTGTTAGGAGCCAAAGCAGAGCAGCTGATAGACTTAAAGCATACACAAAATCGGAAGTCCAATTTTAATTTTGGCTTCGAATACAGGTTCAGCAATTCTCCGGGTACGTTGAAAAATCAGAACGCCAGTCACAATAATTTTCGATTTACTTCACACTATCAGTCCAATAATAGACAGTATGAGCTTTTCTTTCTTTATATATCCAATAAGTCATCTGTCTCTGAAAACGGGGGGTTGGTAGATGTTAAAAAACTCGATAGTCTGGCTCTGAATGATCCCTATGAATTAGAAACAAGATTGGGAAGATCAGGAGCTGCTATCAGAAATCCATTTAATACCAGTGTAAGCACAGGGCATTTGCAGAAAGATAATATGCTGCTGATTCGTCATCATTATGACTTAGGTAAGAAAGATTCTCTGGTAACCGATTCAGCTACGTATAAAATTTTCTATCCCCGTTTTAGAATTGAACATACCTTAAAGTATCAGCAACAGCTTGGACAGTTTTTTGATAACAACGTGGATTCCTTGCGTTATGTCAATTACTTTAATTACAGAACGCGTAATGGGCAGAGTTTTCAATTCAAGGATAGCTGGAAAATACTAACCAATGAATTTGCTTTAATCAGTTTTCCTGATAAATCCAATCAAAGTCAGTTTCTGAAGGCAGCAATTGCCATACAACAGATTAGTGGCAATTCTGATACGATTAATTCAATCAAGCTGAATAATATTTATGCAATTGGGGAATATAGAAATAGAACTAAAAATCAGGTTTGGGATTTGGAAGCAAAAGGGGAGCTATACCTGAATGGATTTAATGCCGGAGATTACAGTGCACTGCTGAGTATGAAAAGATTATTAGGAAAGAAAATAGGATTTCTAAACATTGGATTGCATAATGTTAATAGAACGCCTTCCTTCATTTTTAATGCTGAAAGTACTTTCCCGGTTCAAAACAGAGCTGGATTTAATAAAGAAAATAGTATAAGGTTTTTTGGTATGTATGAAAATCCTGCAAAAGCGGTAAAAGTATCTGCTGAGTACAGTGTGGTTAGCAACTACTTGTATTTCGATAGTTTTTTTGCAGCCAGACAGGAAGCTACACTTTTTAATGTTTTTCAACTGGGTGTTTTTAAGAAGTTTTCGCTTTCTAAACACTTGAATTGGTATACGGAAATACATGCGCAAAAAACACTTGGAACTGCACCGGTTAATTTGCCATTATTCATTACAAGAAACAGATTGGCTTTTGAAGGAAATTTTTATACCAATTTATTCCTGTCTACGGGTTTAGAGTTGAGATACAATACTCCATATAAAGCAGACGGTTACAGTCCGCTCCTGGGTCAGTTTTTCTATCAGAATAGACAAATGTTCTCAAACAGACCCGACATTCATGCATTTCTACATTTCAGAATTAAAAGCTTTAAAGGATTTATCCGTTTTGAGAATCTGAACACTTTATTTTCAAAAGTGAATCTGCTATCTGATCAATACCCCGCACAAGGGGTATGGAATAGAATTGGAATCTGGTGGTATTTTGTAAATTAATTTTGTGCTTCATTCAGCTCAATACCATAAAACATTCCTAGTTTTCGGATAACCTGTTCAACAACTGCATCAGGACAGCTTGCACCACTGGTCATCACAATATTGATGGTTTCTTTTTTGGGAAGGTAATCCTTGATATGGCTGAATTCCTTTGTTTGCCAGTTACAATGAAGCAAATTGTCCTTGTCAATTAGTTTATCAGGACCATCTATAAAGTAAGTAGGATATTTGGCTTCGCAAAGTTCTACCAGATGAGAACTATTGCTGCTATTATGTCCTCCAATAACGATAGCCAGGTCAGCCGCTGTATCCAGCATTCCTTTAACAGCAGACTGGTTGTCGTTGGTTGCATAACAAAGGGTATCTCTGGTATCTGCAAAATGATTTGCAACAGTATCACTTGTTAATTGATAGTGGTTAATTAATACCGATTTCAAATAATCAGAAATGGCTTGTGTATCTGAAGCCAGCTGGGTGGTTTGATTAACTACACCAATCTTCTGTAAGTCAGTTGAAACATTGAATCCTTCTGAATATTTTCCTTTGAAAACAGTATAGAAATCTTCCGGATTATTTTCTCCGGTCATGAATTTGGCTAATTCAATAGTTTCTGCCATGTCGTTCACTATAACGGTAGGGGTATTGGCAGAGGCGTGCGAAAAAGTAGCTCTAGTTTCTTCGTGTTTGGGTTTGCCATGTACTACAATGCTATACCCTTTGGATGCAATTTGCTCACTTCTGTTCCATACTTTTTCTACAAACGGACAGGTAGTATTGTATTTTTCTATGGCAATCCCCTTTGCTTTCAATAAAGCTTCAATTTCCAGTGTTGTTCCAAAAGCTGGTATTATTACTACATCGTCTGGTTGTAAGGACTCAAATGGGATAATCTGTTTTCCGTAGGTGTCCTGAAGAAATTGAACTCCACGCTCAATTAAATCCTTATTCACCTGCGGATTGTGAATCATTTCACTTAGCAGAAAAATTCTTTTCCCTGGATTTTGTTCTATCGTATTAAAGGCTATTTCAATGGCATTTTCAACTCCATAACAAAATCCGAAATGCCTGGCGAGGTAAATATTGATTGGTCCCAAATTCACAAGTGTAGGGCTAAAGTCCTTTTTCAGTTTATCTGCAGCTTTTCTGCTTTCCTTGATACGGCTGATAAAGTTGCTACGGTATATATTGGGTATAGTGAATTGCTTCATGGTATATAAACCACAAAAATACAAAATAGTTCGTTGATTAAGGGGTGGAAGAAATGCACTGTTTGCCTACAATCAATAATCACTGATATTGAGTCCATCAAAGAATTCCTGTTCACTAAGCTCCTGAATTCCACCAGGCATCAAATTGCCCAAATGAAGGTTTTCTATACGAAGTCGAACCAGTCTCTTGCATTTTAATCCAACTGCCGTCAGCATTTTTCTGACCTGATGAAATTTCCCTTCTGTTAAACTAATGCTTATCCAGTTATGAGGAACCCTGTCTGAAGGTATGTAATCGCTGTTAAATTGGATGACGGGTGGGTTAACCAGACAAACTTTAGCGGGTAGGGTAGTGTAGAAAGTATCGTTTCCTGTTCGGATAGGAACTCCATTGCTTAACTGTTCTAATTGCATATTGCTTACAGCGCTATTAACCAATACATGATACTCTCTAAAATGAGGCTTTGTACCCTGAAACAACAGCCTCGTTACTTTTTTATTGGTTGTTAACAGTAAAAGCCCTTCCGAATGTTGATCGAGTCTCCCAATGGCATGAATGCCTTCCGGAAAAGAGAAGTTTACATTCCCCAGTAAAGGAACAACATGGCTGCTTTTGAATTGAGAAACCATATTGCATGGTTTGTTCAATATGTAGTAATGGTACTGCATCAATCGCCTCTGCCAACTAATGGGAATAATAAATTGACGGTAGTACCTTCTCCCTGTAAGCTTTCTATTTCAATAGTGCCATTCATCTTATTCATAAAATCCTTGCATAAAACCAGTCCAAGGCCGATGCCTTTTTCATTGGCTGTTCCAAACGTAGAGTAACTCACATTGTCCTGAAACAATTTGGATAAGGCATCCGGTGACATACCAACACCAGAATCTTTAATGATTACAAATGCATTGTATTTATTTCGCTTTGTGTTAATGTCAATGATACCACCTTCATTGGTAAATTTAATTGCATTGCTGATTATGTTTCTTATGATAAACGCCGTCATATTTTTATCGGCCCAGATCAGCTGGCTATGGATATATGGTCTTATTCTGATATTTTTCGTAATTGCGCTTTGGTTTAAAATCGCAATCGTATCTGTTATAATCTGAGCCAAATCAATCGGCTGAAGATTCATTTGAATTTCGCCTGTTTGTGATCTGGACCACATTAATAATCCGTCCAGCATTTCCACAACTTTCTTTACATGTGTATTAAGGTTACTTGATACAAATTCGATTTCTGCTTCACTGAAATTTTTAAAATTGTCTTTGTAATAATCTAGAAAACTAATGATACTGCTAAGAGGTGCACGCATATCATGTGAAATGATAGATAAAAATTTATCCTTCTGTGCGCTAATCATTTTCAGCGTTTCTTCATTTTCGAGTAATTGCTGATTTTTGGCTTGTAGACTTTCCGATTTATCTTGGATGATTTTAATAGACCTTCTGATTTTCCGGATTGCTAGGTTGAAATTAATAGCCAGCTGCCCAATTTCATCCATTCTCATTTCATCAATAAAATCGGGATTTATATCGTCTTTGAATTTAGTAGCCACCACTTCTTTGGTGGCTTTATTCAGTTCAATTATCGGGCGAGTTACTTCCATTGAAATCAAATAACTCAATAATAATCCTGCTATAAGTGTTACTCCAATTAAGCCGTAAAAAATTAGTTCTATTCTGCCAAGATCTTCTTCGTATAACTGGTTGATAGATTGTAAAGCAGCAGCTATTTGTTCATCATTGCTTTTACTCTGCTTTATTAATTCATTTTGCAGGCCATCTTCATCAGCACCTCCTATACTTCTTTCCAGCTTCACAATACGGACAAATGTTTTCCTGAACTCATCCAGAATAATTTCAGCAGTTTGATTATTCTCGTAAACAAATATGAGTTTGCGTGCTAGTGAATCAAATGAAATGGCAGAGGACTGGCTTTTCTTGGTAAAGTAGTCACTGGATAATTGATCCAGCTTGTTTAAATCTGCTTCAGATATTAGACGATTTTCCTTTAATTCTTTTTTGTGTTTCAAAAAAGCACCCATTAATCCTTGTTCCCCAATCCCCAGTTGTTTTACGGAGTCAACCATTCGCTCAAAAAAGACTTCCTGTGCATGAATATTCCTGGTGATGGATAATAGTTTTTCGGCTATATGTGGTTTGGTGGCAATTTTATTTTCATTTATCGCAATAAGACTACTGTCAATTTGTTTAACCAGCTGCTGGTAGTTGTATACCGAATTAGAACTTCCGGAAATATAAAAACTTTCAGTGAAACGATCGGTCGTTAGAAAGACCTGTCTTGCTTCAGCTTGTTTCCCAATATGGGTTCTTATTTTATCCAATTGACCAATCATTTGGTGAATCATCAGTCTTTTGTCATTTATTTTTACTGAAATCACGATGATTAGGAGTGTAATCAGCAGAATCAGAAAATGAGACAGAAACAGCTTGTTTCTTATACTTAAGTTCCTTAATTGGGTTTTGATCATTTCTTTTTAAACTAGGTTCTGTGTTTCTCGGAATTAGCGTGTAAGATACTTAGTTTTGCAAGATGCATTATGTTTCAGTAGAAGGTTTAACCAAAAGCTACGGTATTAACCCCCTTTTTAAGAATATTTCCTTTCATATTAACGAAGGCGACAAAATAGCCTTGATTGCCAGAAATGGGATTGGCAAGTCTACCATGTTAAAAATTTTGGCCGGACTGGAAACCCCGGATGCTGGAAAAGTTTGGATTCATAAAGATGTTACCGTTGCTTTATTTGAACAGGATCCTCAGTTTGAAGAATCCTGGTCGGTGCTGGAAAATATTTTTCATTTGAATCATCCAGTTATCAATGCAATTAAAAAATACGAAGCTGCTATTGAAGAAGAAGATGCCATTGGCATAACAGAAGGTATTGAAGCCATGGATGATTTGAGCGCCTGGGATTTTGAAGCCAAGGTTAAGCAGATTCTTGAAAAACTGAATATACACCACTTAACCAATCCTGTAAAGGATTTGAGCGGTGGTCAAAGAAAAAGGGTAGCTCTGGCGAAAACGCTGATTGATATTGGTTTTGCTCATCAGCATACCTTGTTGATTATGGATGAGCCCACCAATCATCTGGATGTAGAAATGATTGAGTGGCTGGAGCATTATCTTTCTCAGGAAAAAGTGACTTTGCTTTTAGTAAGCCACGATCGGTACTTTCTGGACGCAACCTGCGAAGAAATCTGGGAGCTGGAACGCGAAAATCTTTATGTATACAAAGGCGATTATGAGCAATATATGGAGCAGAAAGCTGCCCGTATAGAAAGCGAGCAGGCCAGTATTGACAAAGCCAGAAATACCTACCGTAAAGAACTGGAATGGATGCGTAAACAACCCAAGGCCAGAACAACCAAGAGTAAGAGTAGACAGGATAATTTTTATGAGGTAGAAGCCAAAGCCAAGCAGAAGATTGAAGATGCACAGCTGCAGTTGCAGGTTAAAATGAGCAGGCTGGGAGGGAAAGTGGTTGAAATGAAAAAAGTGTATAAGAGCTATGGTGATCTACCCATTCTGAAAGGATTTGATTATCAGTTCAGCAAAGGGGAAAGGATTGGTATTGTTGGTAAAAATGGCGTTGGTAAATCTACTTTCTTAAATATTCTGCAGGCAATAGAGCCGGTAGATAGTGGTAAAATCAATATCGGGGATACGGTAGTTTTTGGAAATTTTTCACAACAGGGCCTGGTGTTTAAGGAAAATGTAAGGGTGATTGAATATGTTAAAAGTTTTGCCGAGAATTTTCCGTTGGCAGACGGTTCAACTTTGAGTGCAGCTCAGTTTCTTGAATTGTTTTTATTTACTCCGGATAAGCAATATACTTTTTTAAATTCTTTGAGTGGGGGAGAAAAGAAGCGTCTGCAATTGTTGGTCGTTTTATTCCGTAATCCGAACTTCCTGATTCTGGATGAGCCTACCAATGACCTTGATTTACCTACACTGTCTGTACTTGAGAACTTTTTGATAGACTATCCCGGATGCATTTTGATTGTATCCCATGATCGTTATTTCATGGATAGACTAGTAGACCATTTGTTTGTATTTGAAGGCAATGCCGAAGTAAGGGACTTCCCTGGCAATTACACGCAGTACAGACTTTGGTTAAAGGAAAATGAAAAGAAGGAGCAAAAATGGGAAGATCTGGAAGCCAATAAGCGAAAGGGAACCAGCACTGAAGACATTGTAACTAAGCCAGTAATTGCTGCAGCTGTTTCGGCAAAAAGAACTTTAAGTTATAAGGAAAAGAGAGAGTTGGAAACCCTGGAAAAGGCAATGCCTTTATTGGAAAAAGAGAAAGAAGAACTTACAACTAAAATGAGTGCAGGGGATGCTGATTACGCCAGTATGCAAAAAATGGGAGAGCGTTTATTACTTATTGAGAAGGAGCTGGAAGAAAAAGAAACCCGCTGGTTGGAGCTCAGCGAGTTTCAATAAAACTTTAGATAAAACTGATTAGTTCTACTTCAAAAATCAAAGTACTGTTAGGGCCAATTTGTGCACTGACCTGACGATCCCCATATCCTAAATGTGGAGGGATGAAAAAACGCCACTTGCTGCCTGTTGGCATCAGCTGTAATCCCTCAGTCCAACCTTTAATTACCATATTTAAAGGGAAGGAGGCAGGACGACCTCTTTGTACAGAGCTATCGAAAATGGTCCCATTAATCAATGTGCCATGATAATGACAGGTTACTTCATTGCTGGCTAAAGGCTTAGGACCTGTGCCTTGTGTGATGATTTCATATTGCAATCCACTTGGTAGTTCTACAATACCTTCTTTCTCTTTATTGGCTGCTAAAAATGCCTGACCTTCTTTTAAATTAGCCGCTGCTTTTTCGGCTTTTAATTGTGCTAACTGATCTGCTACACCCATAAATAATTTTTTTTCAAAGGTAAGCATTCAATCCTTACTTTTGCGCTGTGGCAGGTCTTGCACGACCAGCTCCTGCTGAACCTCCCCAGGGCAGGAATGCAGCAAGGATAAGCGGTTGTAGCGGTGCGATGCGAGTAGCCTGCCATATTTTTAACTCCACTTTTATGAAGTTTTTCATTGACACAGGTAATCTTGCACAAATTAAAGAAGCCAACGATTTAGGAATTCTGGATGGTGTAACCACCAATCCTTCCTTGATGGCAAAAGAAGGTGTTAAAGGCGAAGAAGCCATTGCGCAGCACTATAAGACCATTTGTGAACTGGTAGATGGTGATGTGAGTGCAGAAGTACTTTCTACTGATTTTGCCACTATGGTAGAAGAAGGAAAGAAACTAGCTGCTATTCATCCGAATATTGTGGTGAAAGTACCTGTAATCAAAGATGGTATCAAAGCAATCAAGTGGTTTACCGACAACGGTATTCGTACCAATTGCACCCTAATTTTCTCTGCTGGTCAGGCAATTCTGGCAGCCAAAGCCGGTGCTACCTATGTGTCTCCTTTTATTGGACGTGTTGAAGATAGTGGTTGGGATGGTATGGAATTGATTGGACAGTTGAGACATATATTTGATGTACAGCAATACAAAACAGAAATTTTAGCTGCTTCTATTAGAAGTCCATTACATATTATAAAAGCTGCTGAATTAGGAGCTGATATCTGTACTTGCCCATTGGATTCTATAGTGGGTCTGTTGAAGCATCCTTTAACTGATATTGGTCTTGCTAAGTTTTTGGAAGACGCAAAAAAGATGTAATCATTTTTTACTAATAATTCTTTTCATAGCCTCTCTTTTACTAAGAGGGGCTATTTTGTTTTTGGCAACAAAATCAATAACCCATTCTGGATTGGTTTTGCCATATTCCCTAAGTGCCCAACCAATCGCTTTCTGTACAAAAAAATCTTTAGCGTCTTTGTGAAACAGAATATATTTTTTTAATAAAGCCTTATCAGTCCTTGTTTTGAAAGAACGCTGAAATAAAATACTGCTTCTTTGTAGCCAAATATTATCCGATTGATTCCAACGGTTAGTTACAGGGGCAATTTGATTGGGATACTTCGAGAAATAAGCAGGTATCCAATCACTTCCTATACCATCTACGGTATCCCACCAGCTTTTACTGATCAAGCAGGATTCAATCAGGTCAATGGCGTTTTCTTGCCACAGTATTCGATGATGCTTATAAACATCTATGGCGGCATATTGCCACTCCCTTTCTTTGAATGCCCACATTGTAGCAATAATACCGTTTAGCTCTTTAATGGTATGTAAGGGATTTGCGCTGATATATGATTTCACAATCTTGTCCCTTTCCGGCGTCTTTATACCATAAAAGTCAAATTGATGTAACATATATGCTTTCATACCAACACTATTTGCTGGATTAGCAGATAACCTAAATGATTTTTTTAATTCAACTAAATATTTTGACATAGTATCAGGCTTCAACTAAATTAATGGTTTATTTTACTGTATGCGACAAAAATTACTGGTTATCGTTATCGCTCAATTCTTCTGCACCTCGGTCTGGTTTGCCGGTAATGCTGTATTACAAGATTTGGGGACTGAAAAGGGTTTGTCAGAAAATTTTCTTCTTTATCTCATCAGTGCAGTTCAAATTGGGTTTATTACCGGGACCTTGATTTTTGCTATGTCAGGAATAACAGATCGTTATTCCCCTTCCCGGATTTTTCTTTTGTCTTCTATTGTGGCAGCCTTCTTTAATTTTTGTCTCTCTTCTACACATATTAGTGAGCATGGAATCTTATTATCCCGTTTTTTCACAGGTTTTTTTCTTTCTGGTATTTATCCGGTTGGAATGAAAATTGCTGCGGATCATTTTGAAAATGGGCTCGGAAAATCATTAGGTTTTTTAGTGGGGGGGCTTGTGCTTGGGACTGCGATTCCCCATCTTATAAAAAGTATGTCTATCCGGTTACCCTGGGAATTTGTTGTTTATGTCAGTTCTGCATTGTGTGTTGCAGGCGGATTATCCATACGATTCCTGGTGAAGGATGGTCCATACCGTAAGCCTTCAGGCAAGTTACAATTCACTGATTTTACCAATGTATTCCAAATTCAGTCTTTGCGAAAAGCCATTCTTGGTTATTGGGGGCATATGTGGGAACTCTATACTTTCTGGACTTTTGTGCCTTTACTCATACAAGAAAAAATGGCATTGTCTTCCCAGACTATTTCCCTGCTTTCTTTCAGTGTCATTGCAACAGGAGCTTTGGCCTGTGCTGTCTTTGGTATAGTATCTGGAAAAATTCAGATGGAAGTGCTAGCCAGAATCGCATTGATGATTTCAGGTATTTGTTGTTTAGCATTTCCTGTATTTTATCTATTTGCATCCAATACCATTTTTATCTGTTACCTGGTGATCTGGGGCTTTTTTGTTGTTGCAGATTCTCCCATGTTTTCTAGTATGGTTGCAATGGCTGCTCCTGCAACCATAAGAGGAACTACGCTGACTTTTGTTAACAGCATCGGTTTTTTGATTACAGTCATAAGTATTCAATCGATTGGTTTATTGCTTGTAAAAATTGATTTTATATGGGTCTGGCCATTTCTTGCTATTGGTCCAATCCTGGGTTTCATGCAGTTTGCGAAGCGCATAAAACAGCGTAAATTGTAGTATTAGCCTAATTTATATATGAATAGCAGAAAATTATTGTTATTGTTTTTTCATCCCAGATTTGAAGACAGCAGGGTAAATGTAAAATTGACTGAAGGGGTTAAACATCTCTCCGGAATTACGTTTCGCGATATGTATGAGTTGTATCCCGATTTTAATATCGATATAGAGAAGGAACAGGCTTTATTATTGGAGCATGACATCATAGTATGGCATCATCCTTTTTACTGGTACAATTGTCCGCCTCTTATGAAGCAGTGGTTAGACCTGGTGCTGGAATATGGTTGGGCCTATGGAACAGGAGGCAATCAGCTACAAGGTAAATGGGTGATGAATGTTATTAGTTCCGGAGGTGATTTTCACGTTTATCAGGAAAATGGGCGAAACCGGTTTACACACCGAGAATTTTTAAATTCATTTGATCAAACGGCCAACTTGTGCAAAATGGAATACTTGCCACCATTTATTGTTGCAGGAGCCAACAAACTAAGTGCAGATGCAATTGAGGAATACATGATTTGGTATCAACAAATTCTTCACTATCTAATGAATGATAAGGTAGATCTGAGTAAACTTAAAATGGTTGATAATTTAAATCAATTAAAATCAGCAGAATGGGAGCATCCGTTTTACAAAATGCCATGATTTTTCTGGGAGCAGCATTAGTGTTTGTTCCTATTGCAAAAAAGCTTGGCATTGGAAGTGTGCTGGGATATATTATTGGGGGAGTGGTAATTGGTCCATTTGTTCTTGGATTTATAGGAACAGAGGGGGAAGATATTATGCATGCGGCCGAATTTGGGGTTGTAATGATGTTGTTCCTGATAGGACTTGAATTAAATCCTCAGTCTTTCTGGCGAATGCGCAGGCGCATCATTGGAATGGGAGGTATGCAAATGCTTTTTACAAGTGTATTGTTTTTTCTGTTTTTTTATTTTGGTTCCAAAATGGAATTGAATACGTCTGTTGCGCTGGCACTAACATTTTCTATGTCTTCAACAGCAATTGTGTTACAAACGTTGAAAGAAAAGAATCTGGACAAATCGCAGGCTGGAAAATCCTCATTTGCGGTTTTGTTGTTTCAGGATATTGCCGTCATCCCAATTTTGGCTGCCTTGCCATTACTTGTGTTAGATGAAGTTCCAGTCAAGGTTGCCAGATCAGGTTTTCTTGGCTGGATGGATGAATATCGGACGCTTACCATATTAGGTGCAGTAACTAGTATCATTTTACTGGGAAGGTTTGTATTTAGTCCCTTGTTGCATTTAATTGCCCGTATACATATGCGAGAACTGTTCACTGCATCTGCATTATTTCTAGTAATTGCCGTTTCCTGGTTAATGGATCTGGCAGGAGTGAGTGCGGCTCTTGGGGCATTCATGGCAGGGGTATTAATGGCAAATAGTGAGTTCAGGCATGAATTGGAAAGTAATTTGGAACCTTTTAAAGGACTGTTACTGGGTTTGTTTTTTACAGCAGTAGGTTCTACCATCAATTTTGGATTGATTGTTCATCAACCAATGGCGATTTTTCAAACTGTTGTCCTTTTCATGGTTTTAAAATCGTTTGTTTTGTTCCTGGTGGGCAAGATTTTCAAGAAGGTATTGTTGCAGAATATACTGTTTACATTATTATTATCCCAGATAGGTGAATTCGCTTTTATTTTGATGGGATCTATAGGAGTACTTGGTCTTCTCAATAAAGAATCGCTTGACTTTTACATGGCGGTTATTACTATTAGTATGATTATGTCTCCCATACTTTTATTTGTCAATGAAAAATTTATTGCGAGCAGACTGATTGCAAATACAGCAGAGGAAAAAGAATATAAGGTTGATCCCAAGGAACACAATGATATAATTATCGCCGGATTTGGTCATTTCGGGAGCACACTTGGCAGATTTTTAAGAGCAAATGGGGTAGAAGCCACCATCCTGGACAATAACAGTGATCAGGTTTTGTTATTGCGTAAAATGGGTTTTAAAGTATTCTATGGGGATGCCACCCGAACGGCTATTTTAGATGCTGCTGGTGCTGCACATGCCAAAATATTGGTCTCTGCTTTGGATATACCTGAAAAAAATATTGAATTATCTGCTATTGTTTCAAAGCATTACCCTCATCTAAAATTATTCTTCAGGGCAAAAAACAGAATGAACGCTTATGAACTAATTGATAATGGTGTTAACAATATTTACAGGGAGTCTATTCATGCTTCTGTATATATGGGAGTTGATATTTTATCGGTATTAGGCTTCAGGAAATATACCTCACTCAGGAAAGCAAATGATTTTATTCTGCACGACAATACAGCACTTCAGAAGCTTTCCAAACACAGGCATGATTATGATAGTTACGTTAAAAATGTAAGGGAAGAAATAGAGCAACAGGAAAGATTGCTTGCTGAGGACAGGAAGTTTGTTGAGCACAAACCGGATAATGCATGGGATAAGTCGAAACTGGTTGCTAATGATTAATAGCAATCTGTCTTTTTTCTGCGTTACTCTGTTTGGCAGCTTCTATTATTTTCATCACATTCTTTCCGTCTTTTCCTGAAATCTTAAGTGGTTCATTGAAGCGGATTACCCGGTAAATATTTTCATAATATTCACCATAGTTGCCTGCTATAGTTGGTATGCGTTCTGCTTTCTCTTTTCCATCCTGTATGGTAACCAGTTGTCCCGCATATTCTTCCGGTTCTAATCCCCAATTATCAGTGAAGGGTTGCTCCAATTTTAGTAAAGCATTCTCCTGTATATCTGCTCTTTGCTTCATAAAACTTGCTTTACTGCCATGAATTAGAAAAGCATCTACGGCATGCGGTATCAGTAAACTGCTGATTAGTGTTACACGTAAATCATCATAGAGCAAATGAATCAGGAAGTCATCATCTACCAGTGAATGGGTTCTGAGTGTTCTGATATCTGCTATTACTGCATTTGGCATACCAAAAAGTACCAGGGCCTGATCAATGATATGTGGTCCCAGGTCCATCAGTAATCCGGCACCAGGTCCTGGCTGTTCTTTATGCAATTTTGCACTTAATATTTCTTTGAATCTTTCAAACCGAATGGTGGCACTATGGATATTCCCGAGTAGCTGCTGTCTGATTATTTTTTGTACAGTCTGGAAATCGCTGTCCCATCTTCTGTTTTGATAAACAGACAGTATTTTTCCGGTTTTTTCAGCTAAGTCAATGAGCAGATCAGCTTCTTTTTCCGTTGTGGTAAAAGCTTTCTCTACAATTACGTGTTTACCTGCCAGTAAAGCTTTTTGTGCATATTCAAAGTGGGTAGCCGTAGGTGTATTTACAACAACCAGTTCAATCGCTGGGTTATTTAAAATCTCTTCCAACTGAGCAACTACCTGAACAGAAGGGTAGTCGAGGTTGGCGGTCATTTTACTGCGTTCCCAAACAGCAGATAATTCAAATCCTGGATGAAAATGAATAAATGGTGCATGAAATACTTTTCCAGACATGCCATAAGAAAGCAGTGCCGTCTTTATAACAGGTGTTTGATTAGTGTTTTTCAAATTGGTACTGAGTGCTGATGATTAAATTTTTGTTTCTGTCCCTTGCTATTTCTGTTTCTCTAAGTCCGTTTGAGAAATAGGAATAGTCCCAATAGGTGATATTTCTCCCATTATTACCAACCTGTATCATTTTCGTTAACTGACCTTTCTGATCGTACTCAAATACAAAGTCTGGCAACAGTTTTTGTGCTTTTGTATTGAATTTAACGATATCACTTAAACGATTTTCCGGAAGGTAGTAATAATAAAATGTTTCTATTTTCTTGTCTTTTTTGAACCAGCCTTCCTCAAGAACCAAACCGATGGAGTCTGTTAGGAATTCAACGGAAAGGGAATCCATGCCCATTGTCTTTTTAATCATCTTTTTTGGAAATCCGTTGTTATTATACTCCCAGTGATGTGTTTCAGTAATGCTGCTACCCGAACTACTGTCTTTTACTGTTGAAGCTAAGTAAGACAGTAAGCCCTTTCCATTGTATTGGTATTCAATGGTAGTTTCAACACCGGGATTATGTACAATTGTCTTTTTTAATCTTCCCATTTCAAAATATTGATAAACCAGCTCTTTGGTTCTGTTATTTTCTGAAATGCTTTTCACTATTCTTTTACCATCCGTGGGCACTTCTGTTAGCGTCTGTATTTTCACTGCTCCTTCTGCAGCTGTTCCTGTACCAGATATCTCTTTGATTTTGTTTTTTCTCAAAATCTCAAAATTCTTTTGGGTTTGCTGTAATCCCATTAAATCTGAGTAATAATATTGTCCGTTAACAAATGAGTAATAGGTGATTAGTAAAAACAGAAAAAAGATCCGCATAGTTGCCTTTTTTCAAATTTACTACCTTCAGCCTTACCGTTTAATATGTATTTTTAAAGAAAAAAATTGTCAAGTATAGCTGAAAGGAAGGAAAAAAATTGTCTTAACTGCAATGCCACTGTTCTAGGCAGGTATTGTCATGTCTGTGGGCAGGAGAATATTGAACCCAGGGAGAAATTCAGGCATATGTTAACCCATTTCGTTTTTGATTTGTTTCATTTTGACGGAAAATTTTTCCGAACCATGAAGTACTTATTGCTCAGGCCCGGTTTTCTGGCTCAGGAGCATTTAAGGGGCAGAAGAATGGACTATTTGCATCCTATCAGACTCTATATTTTTACATCTGCCTTTTTCTTCTTGTTCTTTTTCATGGTGAGCACATCTACAATTGATGGAAAAATGAATATGGGGGACAAGACAATTGACTCTACAGCGAATGTTAAAACGGATTCTGCTCAAAATGAGCTAATAAAATTTGATCGCCAGTTTTCAAATTTAAAGCAATACGATTCTGTTCAAAGGAGTTTACCAGAATCAAAGCGTGATGGATTTGTAGTGAGGAAGTTACAAAGACAGAACCTGATTCTGAAAGAGAAATATCCATCTAGTAAAGTATTAATAAGCAAAATTTTAGATGTTTTTGCGCATCAGTTTCCAAAAATGCTATTCGTTTCCCTTCCTCTGTTTGCTTTGCTATTGTTTATTCTATACGCAAGAAAAAAGCAATATTATTATGCTGATCATGTAGTGTTTACTTTGCATTTTTATTCAACTGTCTTCATTCTTATTTTTCTGGCTATCTGTTTGAATATGATGCTTGACTGGACAGGGGCTTATGTCATATCTGATAATGAGGGTAAAAACTTTTTAAACGGGGCAATGCGTTCAGAATATATATCACTGGTTATCGGATTTTATTGGTACCGCTCTCTGCGAAATTTTTACGGACAATCCAGAAGAAAGACAATCCTAAAATTTGTATTGCAATTGTTTATTAATCTGCTTGTTTTTTCTATCCTATTCCTGTTGTTCTTTCTTTTTTCTTTTATGATAATCTAATCCAATGAACCAAACTGCTGAAAGTTTCTTAAGACTCGTTAAAATAATGGATGAACTGCGGGAGCAATGTCCCTGGGATAAAAAGCAAACAATTCATACGCTTCGTTCCATGACAATAGAGGAATTGTATGAATTGGTAGATGCTATTGATTCTAATGACTGGAAAGGCATTAAAGAGGAACTTGGAGACCTTTTTCTGCATTTATTATTTTATACCCGAATAGGAAGAGAAGAATCCAAATTTATGCTGGATGACGTTTTGAATGGTATAGCAGAAAAGCTGATTAGACGTCATCCTCATATTTATGGAGATGTAGAAGTAAAAGATGAAGAGGAAGTGAAAAAAAACTGGCAAAAAATTAAAGCAGCAGAAGGTAAGCTGTCCCAATCCCTTCTGGAAGGGGTTCCCAAATCATTGCCTGCTATTGTAAAAGCACTGCGGGTTCAGGAAAAAGCCAAACAAATTGGGTTTGAATGGGAAAATAAGCAGGATGTTTGGGCAAAGGTTGAAGAGGAAATGAATGAGTTCACTACTGCTGTTCAGCAGGCGGATAAAAATGAAATGGAAGCTGAGTTTGGCGATATTTTATTCAGTTTGGTTAATTATGCACGGTTTTTGCAGATAGATCCGGAAGCAGCACTGGAAAAGACCAACCAGAAATTTATAAGACGGTTCAAGTTCATGGAAAAAAAGGCAGGCGAGAAAGGACTGACCCTTGATAAAATGAGCCTTTCCGAAATGGATGAACTCTGGAACGCTGCTAAAACAAGCAATGAATTGGACCATTAAACATATTCAGCAGGCAGCATTCAGGAATGGTTATTTAATTATAACTGCAGCCTGGTTGTACACTATATCATTTATTTTTTCCAATTACTTCAGTTACAATTCGAGTCCCGATAAAGTCAGTGAAAATATTACTGCCCGCATACACCGGCTTGAATCTCGGTTTGAAGAAATTTCAGGAGATACTGCATTAATTGCGGGATTGGTTTTTGATACTGTTAATGCAGAAATCCCTCTGGCTTTACAAAAAGAACAGGCAGGATTTTTTGTATACGAACTTAAATCAGGTCAGCCAACAAAACAAGTATACTGGAGTACCAACAAAATAACGGTACCGGATAAAGAACTTTCCAGCTTTGCACCAGTTAAATTCGTCAATACTTCCAATGGACAGTTTATTTTTCTTAAAAGGAAAATTACACTAAGAGGACAGAGCTTCTGGTTAGTTAACATGATTCCAGTAAAGTGGGCTTATTTTATCCAGAATAAATATTTTATTTCTGACTTTGCAGAGTTTCCGGGATTGGACGAACAGTATGTAATTGTAGATGTTATTACAGATAATCCTGTTTACAGTAAGAATGGATTGTATCTTTTTAGCCTTCAGCTGAAAGAGGGGAAACGGTTTATTTCTTATGATAATATAACCATCTGCTTCAGATTATTGGCTGTCTTTCTGCTGTTTACTTTTATACATGGAATAACACTTGAGTTGATCCGTAGGGTTAACTTTAGAACAGCGGTAGTTTTTTTACTGATCAATGTTTTCTTTTTAAGATTCGTTGCTTTTGTATTCCCATTCCCTTTTGATTATTCCAAGTTGCCTTTGTTTGACCCAACTATATATGCGTCCAATTGGATAAATTCTTCTCTGGGAGCATTATTCATTAATGCTGTTTTGTTTTATTGGGTGCTAAGATTTATTAAGATTCATTATATCAATACAATAGAAGATAAGCCAGCATTAAGCAATATCAGTATCATAGTCCGGCTTTTTATTTTGACTACTTCTGCTTTTTTTATTATCAATATCATCCAAAGCCTAGTAAGAGATGCAAAAATCTCATTTGATGTAACCAATTTCTTCAGTTTAACCATTTATAGCACTATTAGCATAGTGATTCTTTGTTTTTTGGCACTTGGCTATTTTTATCTTTCACAGTTGCTTGCTATTAAACTGATTCTGACAGATGCAGGTAAGTTACTTCCCTTATTGGTTATTATTTTGAGCGGATTTGTCAATATGCTCCTGATGAATAATTATAGTCAGGTGGGATTTTATTTTCTATTGATAGTATGGATAGTCGTTTATTATTTTATACTGTGTATTAGGAAATCTGATATTAGGATCCAGATTATTAAATCGCCCTTTTTTATTTTCTGGGTAATGTTTTTTGCTCTGTCAATTGCATCTCTGGTTATATATCAGAAAAGGATTGTTGAGTTTGAGCAAAGGAAAAGGATTGCAGAAAAATTAGCCATTCAGTCCGATCCCTCAGGAGAGAGTCTGCTTAAAATTGCAGCATCTAATTTTAATAATAATTTTTTAAGTGAAAATTTTCAGCGCTTCCATGAAAGTGAATACACGAATAAATTTATTAAGGACAGCCTGATTAACCAGAACTTTTCGGGCTATCTTAATAAATACGATACACGTATTTATACATTTGATAGTTTATTCCATCCTTTATTTAACGAAGACTCTCTCAATTATTCTTCTATTAAGACAATTGTATTGAACCAGGCAATTGCAACGGATATTCCTAATTTATTTACTTACGATAATAACGCAAACGGGTTCAATTACATTTATCAGGTAGACGTTGAAAAAAACAATACAACTATCGGCCATCTGTTCGTATTAATGAAATCGAAAAGGTACAAGAGTGAGGCTTTGTATCCGGAATTGTTTAACCAATCGCAGGATGTGATTGCAACAATAAATAGCGACTATGCCTATGCAATTTATAGTAAGGGTAAATTGATTAATCATTTCAATAATTATAATTTTCCAACTGCTCTGTCAGTGAATCATAATCCTGCATTTGAATTCACTTACCGAAAAGCCAATAACTATACAGAATTGTGGTATAATGCGGGCAATGAAAGGCAGGTGGCAGTAGTAAAACAAAATGCATGGTTTATTGAATCAATAACTCTTTTTGCCTATTTATTCTGTTCTTTCCTGCTAATCATTTTTGTTTTTCATATCGGTTCTCTGTTGGTAGATGCTAAATTTAATCTGAAACAATTGGGAAGTTTGTTGAGATTAAATATTCGTTCTCAAATTCAGGCGACTATCATATTTGTAAGTGTATTTTCTTTTCTGGTAATTGGAATAGCTACTATTTCCTTCTTTATCTATCGATACAATTCAACAAATGAAGAGCGTTTGACCAAATCGATACAGGTAATGGCTAATGAGATGAATGCAAAAGTTATCAGTATTTTGGCTACAGATGATGAACCTAATAATACAGGGATTAAAAATGAATTGGAAAATGTAATTGCTGAAATTTCTGATTTGCACAATGTTGACATTAATTACTATAGTGCTACAGGGGATTTAATTATTTCTACGCAACCCTATATATATAATAAGAGCTTACTGAGCAGGAAAATGGATCCTGTTGCCTTTTACGAAATGCAAAGAAACAACCGTATTCGGTTTATTCAGTCTGAATCTATCGGTGGATTTGGTTATACTAGCATTTACACACCTTTATTATCCGAAAATGGAGAAACTTATGGATATTTAAATATTCCTTATTTAAATTCTCAACTCGATTTGAATCAGGAAATATCCGGATTCTTAGCTACCCTTATTAACCTGAACGCCTTTATATTTTTATTGGCAGGAGCCATTGCTTTTTTCATCACCAACCGGATTACTTCTTCGCTTAGATTAATTGGTGCTACTATGCAGAAAATGAGCCTGGAAGCCAAAAATCAACCGATTGAATGGTATCGAAACGATGAAATTGGTGCACTGGTGAATGAGTATAACAACATGGTAAAAAAGCTGGAAATTAGCGCTGAAAGCCTTGCTAAAACAGAAAGGGAAGGCGCATGGCGAGAGATGGCAAGACAGGTGGCCCATGAAATTAAAAATCCACTTACACCAATGAAACTGAGCATTCAGTACCTCCAAAACGCGGTGGAAAGGGGAGCGCCAAATGTCCAGGAATTGAGCCTTAAATTGGCTAAAACACTGATTGAACAAATTGATCAGTTGGCTAAAATTGCAGGTGATTTTTCGCAATTTGCCAATATTGGCAATGTAAAACTTGAAAAGTTTTCCATCATCCCCATTATTGAATCATTTCAGCATCTCTATGAGGGGGATGCAGCTGTAACAATTGAAATGACTAATGAAGCCAAGGCAGTAGCGATAGAATCTGATAAGGTTCAGATTAATCGGTTGTTCATGAATCTGATTCAAAATTCAATAGAGGCAGGAAAGGAAATATCAGGAAAAGCAACCATACAGATTCACCTAAAGAATCAAGGAAACATAATAATCATTGAACTACAAGACTTTTCAGGCGGAATCCCGGCTTCCATGAAACCCAATATGTTCAGGCCTAATTTTACTACTAAATCTGCTGGAACGGGGTTAGGATTGGCAATTTGTAAAGGCATTGTTGAACAAGCCAATGGACAAATACAGTATCAGTCAACAGATGGTGTTGGAACCCTTTTTACCATTCAATTTCCGGTTTCAGACATTTAGCGTTTCTGTTTTTGTACCAACAAAAAAGTTTCCAGTTCTGAAAGCGTAAAACTACTTAGATTCTGTGCAGGCATTAATCCCGCTTTTTGAGCAACCAGTACGCCGTATTTGCAATCTTTAAATCCATCAATAGTATGTGCATCAGGATTGATGGAAATCATTACATTTTTCTGGAGGGCCTTTCTGATCCAGCGCCAATCCAGATCGAGCCTTCTGGGGTGTGCATTCAGTTCAATGACTACGCCATTTGCTGCGCAGGCATCAATTATTCTTTCGTGATCAATTGGATAACCAGCACGGCTCAATAATAACCTTCCGGTTGGGTGCCCTAAGATGCTGGTATATCTATTCTCAATAGCTTTGATTACTCGGGTATTCGCTTTTTCTTCGTTCATTTTAAGATTGGAATGTACAGAAGCAATAACCAAATCAAATTTTTCCAGCACTTCATCTGGATAATCTAAACTGCCATCATTTAAAATATCGCTTTCTATGCTTTTGAATATTTTAAATGGGGCCAGTTGTTGATTGATTTTTTCAATTTCCTGGTGTTGCTGCATTACTCTTTCTATGCTTAAACCATTAGCGTAAAATGCTGATTTAGAGTGATCGGAAATTACCAGGTATTCTAATCCCTCTTTTATGGCAGCTTCGGCCATTTGCAGAATAGTATTTCCACCGTCACTCCAGGTGCTATGAGAATGTATAATACCTTTTATTTCCTTTTCTGTAATGGCTGGAGAGAGTTTGTGTTGAGTAGCCAACTCCAATGATTCAGCATCTTCCCGCATGTAAGCTGGTATAAATTGACAACCCGCTTTTTCAAATATTTTTTCTTCTGAATCGTAAATTTCAGTCTCGTTCCATCCGAATTTTTTTGTCCATACATTCAAAAACAATTCACTACAACTAGACTTAAATAGGATGGAGGGTATTTTTTCTTCATCAGCAAGCCAGAATTGAACACGTATATTTTTTTCATTCCGGTAACTTATTTTATCCTCTTGCTGGTTGTCAATTGTAAATCCAATTTGATTCATAAAAGCAGAAAGTGCTTCTGCTTTTGCATTGGTGACCCATTCAATACTATCTATAATTTCTAGTTGTCTTCTGAATTCACCTGTAGAGATGAATCGATAGGGAAAGGTCTGGGAAAATAATTTCTCTAACTCCATTTGAACTTCCTCAACCTGCTGGTATAAATACCGGCCCATCGATCCCATGTAAAACTCAATTGATTCCTTTATATTGAGCTGGGTTTTTTCTCCAAATCCCTTGTAAAGAGTTAGCCTGTTTTCATTACAAGCATACAATAATTCACCTAGTGTTTCAATTTCCAACTCTTTCCAAATGGTAGCAATTTTTTTAGGCCCGATCCCTTTTATATTTAGCATTTCAAGTATGCCAGGAGGTGTTTTCAGGATCATGTCATTTAAAGTAGCAAACTGACCTGTATCTAGTATTTCCAATATTCTTTTGCCTGCACTTTCTCCAATTCCCTTGATAGAAAAAATGGCATTTCTCTCCATTTCTCCCAAAGGGGTGAGTAATTTATCTATACTAAATGCAGCAGCAGCATAGGACTTGGCTTTAAATGCATTCTCTCCATGTATGTCCATTAGTTTTGCTAATAGGCTAAACTGTGCCGCTATTTCATCATTTGTTATCATGCTTGGAAATTAGGAACAAGTAAGGGTTTATACAAAAAAACCCGTTCCAAAATTGGAACGGGCCTTAAATCTATTTCTGCTTGAGAAATAAGAAGAAAATTACTTCTTCTTAGCAGCTTTCTTAGGAGCAGCTTTCTTAGCAGCTTTTTTAGGAGCAGCTTTCTTAGCGGCTTTCTTAGGAGCAGCTTTCTTTGCAGCAGCTTTTTTAGGAGCAGCTTTTTTAGCAGCAGCTTTTTTAGGAGCGGCTTTCTTAGCAGCAGCTTTTTTAGGAGCAGCTTTCTTTGCAGCGGCTTTTTTAGGAGCGGCTTTTTTTGCAGTTGCCATGTTTTTTAGATTTAATGGTTAGTAAATAATACATTAAAAATAAAAATTGTATTTGGAACTACAAAAAAAATTTTTTATGCGGTTGCTTCCGCTGGTAAAACAGATACAGTTGTCTTGTCTGCTTTCCCTTTTTTGAATTCTACAATCCCATCAGTTAAAGCAAATAAAGTGAAGTCTGTTCCAACTCCTACATTCTTTCCAGGATGGTATTGTGTTCCTCTTTGACGAATAATAATGTTACCAGATAGTGCAGGCTGACCACCGTAGATTTTTACACCTAGGCGCTTGCTCTGTGAATCACGACCGTTTTTAACACTACCTTCCCCTTTTTTGTGTGCCATAATTGTATGTTTTATAATACCGGATTCGACCGATAAAATGTTAATTACTAAGCGATGCTTTCAATTTTGATTCTGGTGTAGTGCGTTCTGTGTCCGTGCTTTTTACGAAATCCTTTTCTTCTTTTCATTTTAAAAGCAATGACTTTGTCACCTTGAACCAGGTCACTAACGATTTCAGCTTTCACGGTAGCTTTTACAGCTTCACCTACTGAAATGTTACCACCATTGTCAACGAACAGTACGTCGTTAAACTCTACTTTGTCACCGGATTTACCCTGCAGGTGGGGAACGTACAAGCTTTGACCTTCTTGCACTTTAAACTGTTGACCTGCGATTTTTACTATTGCTAACATAGCTGTCCAAAATTAGGACGGCAAAGGTAAGGTTTCCGCCCGATATAACACAAAGAATTTAGAAATAAATTATTGCAAAATTAAGCCCTCTGAACGTGAAACGGACTTGGATAAGCCTATTTTTGTTGCTTTGGGATCAATTTTAGCCTATGAACTATAAGTCGCTGTTGGCAAAGCCCTTTGCCAATGTAATACATAATAGTATCCGCAAGGGGATGATGCATGCGGTTCAGCATCAGGAACTTATTTTTAAAAATCTGGTTAAACTGGGGGCTAAAACCCAGTTCGGGACGGACCACCAGCTTGCTGCTGGTATGGAATACAATGCTTTTTCTCAGGCTGTACCCATTAGGGACTATGAATTGCTCAAACCCTACATTGAACTAATTAAAGCAGGTAAACCGAATATACTCTGGAAAGGGAAGCCAATATACTTTGCCAAAACTAGCGGAACCACTAGCGGAGTTAAATATATTCCCATTACCAAGGATTCCATTCCCAATCATATTCAAACTGCCAGAAATGCTTTGTTTTGTTATATGGCCGAAACTGGCAATACAGCGTTTGCCAACGGGAAAATGATATTTTTAAGCGGATCTCCCGTATTGGAAAGAACAGGGGATATTCCAACTGGTAGACTTAGCGGGATTGTAAACCACCATATACCTGCCTACCTGCGTTCCAATCAATTGCCCAGTTTCGAGACCAATTGTATAGAGGACTGGGAAACCAAACTGGACAAAATTGTGCAGGAAACCCTGAATAAGGATATGACATTGATTAGTGGCATCCCGCCATGGATGCAGATGTATTTTGACCGGTTAATAGAGCGGACTGGCAAAAAAATTGCTGAAATCTTTCCTAATTTCAGTGTAATGGTGCAGGGAGGTGTTAATTTTCAGCCTTACCGCGCCAGATTAATGGAAAGTATAGGGAAGCAGGTAGACGCGATTGAGTTGTTCCCGGCAAGTGAAGGTTTTTTTGCTTTTCAGGATACCATGGACCAGGAAGGGATGTTACTGAATACCAATAGTGGCATATTCTTTGAATTTATTCCGGCCGCAGAAATTTTTTATGAATCGCCCACCCGCCTCAGTTTGAAAGACGTAAAACTGGGTGAGAATTACGCCTTAATTATCAACAGCAATGCAGGGTTATGGGGCTATAATATAGGGGACACTGTAAAGTTCGTCAGTTTAAATCCATACAGAATACTAGTTACAGGAAGAATAAAACACTTTATATCGGCTTTTGGAGAACATGTGATTGGAGAAGAAGTGGAAGCTGCTTTACATATGGCACTGGAAAAGCATCCTGCAAAAATTACCGAGTTCACCGTAGCGCCAATGATTCAGCAAGGGGAAGGAAAAAGTTTTCATGAGTGGTATATTGAATTTGAAACTCCACCCTCCAATATGAATGCATTTGCTGTCACTTTAAATGAGGCACTAAGCAATAAAAATGTGTATTACCAGGATTTGATGCGGGGAAATATTTTGTTACCCTTGCAAATAAGACAGGTACAAAAAAATGGGTTTATTCAATATATGAAACTAGAGGGCAAATTGGGTGGTCAGAATAAAGTTCCAAGATTAAGTAATGACCGGAAAATTGCAGATGGGTTGCAGCAATTTCTGATTGCATAACCTGAGAGCGGTAAATTTTGCTTTATATTGTGTAACTATGCCCATTCTTAAAGTTCAACTATCATGAGTCAAAAACGTATTGCCATATTTGGTTCTACTGGATCAATTGGAACACAGGCGTTGGATGTAATAAAAGCGAATCCTGATTTGTTCAGTGCAGAAATTCTGACTGCTCAGAGTAATGATGAGCTCTTGATTAAACAGGCACTTTTGTTTAATCCCAATATTGTTGTTATTGGGGATGAGAAAAAATACCAAAATGTAAAAGCGGCATTGGCAAAAACGGATATAAAAGTTTTTGCAGGTGAAGATGCATTGGCTGAAGCTGCCTCTGTAGATTGTTACGATATGATGCTTGCAGCTATAGTTGGATATGCAGGTCTTAAGCCAACTTTAAATGCCATTGAGCTGGGCAAGCCTATTGCATTGGCCAATAAGGAAACATTGGTAGTGGCAGGCGACCTGGTAATGCAAAAAGCTGCAGAGAAAAGAGTAGCAGTGATTCCGGTGGATAGTGAGCATTCCGCCATATTCCAGTGTTTGGTAGGTGAGGGAAGAAATAAAATAGAAAAAATTATTTTGACAGCAAGTGGTGGACCTTTCCTTGGTAAGAAACCCAATTTTCTCGTAAATGTAAAAAGAGACCACGCCCTGCAACATCCCAACTGGAGTATGGGAGCTAAAATTACCATAGACTCTGCAACCCTTATGAATAAGGGTTTGGAAATGATTGAGGCAAAATGGTTGTTTAACCTGGAAGCGCATCAGATTCAGGTAGTGATTCATCCGCAAAGTATTATTCATAGCATGGTTCAGTTTGAAGACGGAAGCATTAAATCACAAATGGGTTTACCCGATATGAAATTGCCTATTCAATATGCTTTGGCTTTTCCTCAGCGTATTCCAAATCAATTTCCACGGTACGATTTTAAAAAGCCTTCTACGCTAACTTTTGAAGAGCCAGATATGAAAACCTTCCGGAACCTTGCACTGGCTACTGATGCCCTGTACAAAGGAGGGAACACGGCGTGTGTAATGAATGCAGCCAATGAGATGGCCGTATTTGCTTTTTTAAGAAACCGGATTGGGTTTTTGGATATTACTGAAGTAGTTGAGCAAACGATGAATAAGATACCATTCATTGAAAAGCCAACTTTAACGGACTATTTTGACAGCGATGCAGAGGCGCGTAACTTTGCCGCTTCCTTATTGCATATGTAATTAAATGAATTAAATTAATAAAGAGGGGATTGTATGAGTTTATTAGCTATTGACTGGGGTAGTGTAGGAGTAAAAGCCGGACAGTTTATTTTATCTTTTTCAATACTTGTGGTATTGCACGAACTGGGGCATTTTTTGCCCGCCAAATGGTTTGGCTGCCGCGTTGAAAAGTTTTATCTATTTTTTGATCCATGGTTCAGTTTATTCAAAAAGAAGAAAGGTGAAACTGAATATGGTTTGGGCTGGATACCTTTTGGAGGGTATGTGAAAATTGCAGGAATGATTGACGAAAGCATGGATAAGGAGCAGTTGAAAAAACCTGCTGAATCCTGGGAGTTCAGATCAAAACCAGCCTGGCAGCGCCTGATTATTATGATCGGCGGGGTTTTAGTTAATGTGATTCTGGCTATTGTTATTTTCATTGGCATTACCTGGTATTGGGGAGATGAACAATTACCTACCAGGAATCTTTCTTACGGAGTTCATGTAGACTCATTGGGCAAAAGTCTTGGATTGCAGGACGGAGACAATGTGATTGCCATGGATGGTAATCCCATTGAAAATTTCGGCACTATTGAATCAGAATTGGTTCTTACAGAAGCAAAGTCTTTAACAGTTTTGCGCAATGGAGAAAAACTGGAGATAAAAGTTCCTGAGCAGTTCATGCAAAAAATAATCAAGGAGAAAAAGTTCAGTGGGATGTTGATTCCGCAGTATCCTGTAATTGTAGACTCCGTTAGCAACACGGCTGTATTTAATGCAGGTGAATTGAAAAAGGGTGATACCTTGATTGCGATTAATAATATGGCATTCAGGTACTATCATGAGTTTGATGCACTAAAGAAAAAAGCGACCAATCAGGTTGCTGTATTAACTGCAATTCGCGGAAAAGATACAGTTCAGATTAAAGCATTGGTTAATGAAAAAGGGGCTATCGGGTTTTTTCAGAAAAGTCCTTTAACCATTTTAGGTACCGAACATATTCAATACGATTTGTGGGCATCCATTCCCATCGGATTTAACCGTTGTTGGGAAACCCTTGATCGTTATGTAACGGGTCTTAAGCAGTTGTTTACAGGTAAAGTAAATGCCAGTGATTCTTTGGGCAGTGTTATCAGTATTGGCAACACATTTCCGGGCGTTTGGGACTGGGAGCGATTTTGGACATTAACAGGGATTTTCTCTATTGTGCTGGCTTTCATGAATATTCTGCCAATTCCGGCATTAGATGGGGGACATGCATTGTTTACCCTTTACGAAATGATTTCCGGCAGAAAACCAGGCGATAAGTTCATGGAATATGCCCAAATGGCAGGAATGATCCTGTTAATGGGATTAATGGCATACGCTTTGGGGTTAGACTTCTGGCGTTTATTCAAGTAATCATTCGAATTTGCGCTTACCTTTGTGTACTTAACTTTTACGGGGCCGTTTTGGTTTTGACAGCATATGTAACGGTTGGTGTAAGCATGCAGTGCGTTGGATAATTAGCACTATAATCTGAATATTCAACCATTAATTGGCAATACACAGTATGCCATGGCTGCTTAATCAGTGATTAAGTAACCATTTGGGCCGCCGCACAGGTTCGCTTCTTTCCAGGTGCCGCCGCCGACTCAAAACAAAAGGAGATGCTGCAACAGTAGGCTGTGCCTGTTGATTAAGATAATCCAGCTAAGTAATGTATTGGTTTGTTCTTTTCCTGTGCATTGCCGACAATGAATAAAGAAATAAGCATGTAGAAAGCTAATGGTCGCGATGTTTGGACACCGGTTCGAGTCCGGTCGGCTCCACTAAAACCCTGAAGTAATTCGGGGTTTTTTATTTTTGATTCATTTTCTGTTGCCAGATTAAGTTTTCGAGAACGAGAAGGTTGTTGAACGCGGGGCTATAATAATAGAATGTTCCCAATTTGGATTTGGTTAAAAATTTCTTCATCTGATCCGGATAGATGGATCCCATATTGGCAATGAAAAACGAAAATGAATCGTCTTCTATTAAGTCGCTTATATTTTTGTCAGGTCCAATGGAAATTGCAGGTGGTTTCGTTCCCCATTTTAGTAAAGAAGTACTTAATAAAATCTTTTCCATGAAAGATTCGGATTGCTTAAAAAGATTCATTGCCTGACTAATCAGTTTGGGTTTTAGTAATTCCAGCGAAGGAATTGACTTTAATGACATCAATCGTGAAAGATGGTAGAGAACAATGGATGTTTTTGCATAGTGATGAGAAATATAATTCGCATGGTGAATATGCTTTTCTGTTTCAATAACATCTGTTATAAGCCCTAAGCTGGTTGAATCTGCAGCACTCCATTTCAGATTATATTTCTGGACAAAGTAAAGTACATTCATCAACACACTTACGTCAAACTCTGTAGGCATTTTTTTGCCAAACCAGGTGGAATAAGCACTTAGCTTTCTATATTCTTTAAAAGTGTTTTTTACGGGATTGGTTGGAGTGTTTACATGATTTTGCATTAACTCATGCACCATACTGGCAATGGAATCAGTGGCCTGCATCGCCATCAAAATGATAACAGTATCATCCATGTCATCGGGCAATGATCTGCTTTTGTCAAAATGATTCAGCCAGCCTGCATTCGGGAAAATTTTCGGGGTGTCTGTTGGCCAGAAATTATAAGTGGGAAGATTGCTTTTTCTATTTTTAAATTTTTCAAATACCGGTTGAGTATTGCTTATAATCTGATTAGCTATTCTGTTTTGCGCTTCCGTTAAATGGGGCTGTATATCGAGCAGCGTAAAGGATACCAAGCCGGTAAAGAATGGATTGATATCGGCTTTAAACCGGTCTTTATTATGTGCATACATCCTATAGGATGGGATAGATCCTTTGGGAAAAATCCCATCTTCTTTAGCTTGCAGAAAAGCAATTCTTTCCATTAGCTGCGATATTATAAGACTATCACCAGCAAATCCAGATAAAGAAATAGTAACAAAAAATAAAGTAAAAAATAACTTCATGTAGGTTCAAAAATCAAATGTATTGAAATGCCTGCATTTATCGAGTTTACAACTCACTTGTTTAAATAAGTTCCCTATAAAGCCCAAAACTTAAGGATATTTATCACAGATATTCATACTGATTAAACTTTAATTCATTTGTTTTATGATGCGCTTTAGTAAGATTTTCTTTGCAATTCTTTCTTTCTTAATTCTTCAGGGATTTTCATTGATACAGGAAGATCCCAATGCAATCGTTGGGGTCTGGAAAACCGGAGATGGGAATGCAATGGTTCGTATTTACAAAAACGGTGAAAAATTTCAAGGTAAAATAGTTTGGTTAAAAGAACCCAATGATCCTGAGACAGGTAAGCCTAAACTGGATAAAAATCATTCAGAAGAAGCCAATCGTAGCAGACCTATCATTGGATTGGTTAATGTTTGGGGATTCTCTTATAAAGAGAAAAATATCTGGGATGAAGGAAATATATATGACCCAAAGAACGGGAACACTTATTCATGCGCCATGAAACTTATAAACGCCAATTCATTGGAAGTAAGAGGATTCATAGGCGTCTCTTTAATTGGCAGAACAGATACCTGGACTAGACAAGTAGCGAAATAAAATTTGGAGAACTGATAGGTTGTTTTAAGGTGATACCAAATTAATACTGATATTAAAGTACAATGGATTGCCTAGATTGCTGCTAAAATAGCGCTGGTTATCTCGCTTTCCGTTGTACTCATTCATCACATCGAATCTCCAATTATATCTTAGTCCGGCTTGTGCACTTAGCCATACAAAACCTGATATTTTTCGTTCCCACATAATCCTGGGTTTTAACTCGCCGCGTTGAATAAACACTGCTCTTTTTTGGCTGTTGGGTAAATTCATCCAGAATTGATTTCCTTCCAGTTCAAAGCCTAGTTGTAACATATTGGTAGTTGAAAAATTATATCTCAGATGTCCTCTTGCAGGTAAGAGTAATTCCATTCCCCATTTGTCATTAAAGGTTTTGTTCCAAAGCAGTACAGGAATATGTAATACACTACCTGCTCTGTAAGTTCTGGAAACACCCAATCCCACCATGTTTTTTTCTGATGTCTTCCATCCATAAATAGCGGTTCCGCTAATCGTTAATGATTGATTGTTTATATTTTTAAAAGACGAAAAGACACCATTGAAATCAAGACTTGATTGCAGGATCAAAAAGTTTTTTTCATTCAGTGGTTTAAACAATAATCCATTGATACCTGCACTTGTCATTGCATTTGCATTAATTCCGTTGGTAAACGCATTACTGGTTGCATTGGCTACATTAAACTTGCTTGACCAATAATTCAAGCCCATTTGCCAGATGAGTTTATTGGTAGAAATAACAGGTATATTGGCCTGAGCTCTGATAGAGCTAACCTGTTCAACCTGAAAATCCTGTGATGCAGGCAAAACTGGGCCTAACTTCACACCTGGCATAGTAAATCCACTCTGATATTCATATCCAAGATTAAAGATGCGTTGCGGTGTTTGATTGATTACTTTCTGTGTTGCGTATCTTTTTACTCCTTCGGCATCTCCAAATTTGCTGTAATCAAAATTATCTGTGCTGTCATTTTGAGCGCTTGCGTCAAGCGAAATCACTACCAGACAAGTCATTATATATTTTTTCATCAGGTGTTTTTATTTGCGTAGGACAAATATACCCTGCATATAACTAGCTTGTCTGGCGTGAACTTTTCTACTTACAACCAGCGGTTGTATTAGACGCTAAAACGTATAAATAGCAGCAATTAAAAGATTGGAAGATTTTTGAGTATTGCCTGTTTTGCTATTAAATAATGTGTTTGTGCTATTGTCTAGTCTTAATTCCGGAATAAGGGTAAGTTTATTAATCTTGATTTTACCTGAAAGAGTTGTAGCACTCACGTTGCCAATACCAATTGGATTAATACTTCGGTCATTAAAAAAATCTTCCCTTAGTGAAATACCAAATTGATTGGAGAAATCATAATTCAGGTAAAATGCTTCGGAATTCCAGCTACTGTTACCATTAATGGTTTTCTGACTATTGATACTCCCATCAAATGCAGCACTCAATTTTTTAGATAAGCTGGCTGTTAGTACCAGATTGTATTGCGTCGTAATATCTCCATGCAGAAAGTTAACATAAGCTTTTAGTTCGTCTTTCTTTGTTGCAGTTGCTACTTGTGCAATAATGTATTTTGGATTAGAGTTAAAAGTTGAATAATCAGTTGGGTCTACCAATCCTATCATTAAGGTTGTTTTTCCGCCAATTGCATAATCGGCTTTAAATCCAGTATGGAAAAATGGACCATAAGAGAAACCATATGACATACTATAGTTTCTGTTTGCTGGTGCATCTAGTAGTTCATATCCAATATGCGTTGCAAACTTTCCAGCGGTTAGTTTTAATTTACTATTGACAGCATAGGAAACGCTTACTTGTTTAATATTCGTCATGATGTCTTTGTCATTGTAAGAGAATTCCTGTACTCTTTTACCTATTCCCAAATCAAGGGTAGAAGAAAACTTGCCATAGGTTTGATCTACTTTTATGCTTGCCATGCCCAGCTGAAAAGAGTTGGAGGAGTTTGTAAAGCTGGTATAATTATTATGGTTGCCCACTCCATCCTTGGTTAGGGCTCTGAAATAACCATCAATATAACCTGTTATTACTGTTGTTGACTTCGGGGGCTCCATTTTTTGAGCAAAACCGGATAGGATTGCGCATGAACCTGCGCAAGAAAATAAAATTTTCTTTAACATTGTGATGACTTTTAGTTAATAATGGGTACAGTCATGAATTCTGGACCAGAGAATTCTGTTTTGACTGTACCTGTTTTTTTTTAAGCGTTTTCTGTTACAAGCAAAGTACCTTGCAAATATTTTTCATTGTGTTGTGTTGCATCAAGACCAAGTTCTTCTTCTTCTGAACTAACTCTCAATGGTAACATCAGGCTGATAACTTTGAATATTCCTAGTGACATAGTAAAGCTGAAGACTACCACAATCACTAAAGCTTTTAACTGAGTTAGAAAAAAGCCGGTATTGCCATATAGTAAACCATCAACGCCTGCAGTGTTTACTGATTTGGTTGCAAATACTCCGGTAAGCAACATGCCAACCATACCGCCTATTCCATGACAGGGAAATACGTCAAGTGTATCATCCAATGAAGACTTGGACTTATAATAAACTGCAAGATTCGATATGATGGCTGCAATAAATCCAATGAATATACTCTGTGGGATAGCAACGAAACCTGCTCCCGGTGTAATAGCAACCAATCCTACGACCGCCCCAATACAAAATCCTAATACAGAGGGTTTCTTACCTCTCATTACGTCAAAAAACATCCAGGATAAACCCGCAGCAGCTGCTGCAGTATTGGTTGTAGCGAAAGCAGAAACAGCCAGCGCATTTGCTCCTAATGCAGAGCCTGCATTGAATCCGAACCATCCAAACCAAAGCAAGCCAGTCCCAATTAAGACATATGGAATATTAGCAGGTGGAATTTCTATTTGTTCAATATGTGTTTTTCTACGTTTTAAAATAAGAGCCCCGGCCAATGCAGCACACCCTGCTGATATATGTACCACTGTGCCTCCTGCAAAATCCAGCGCTCCCATTTTAAAGAGAAATCCATCGGGATGCCATGTCCAATGTGCAATGGGTGCATATACCAGTATACTGAAAAGTGCTATGAAAAGGATATAGCTAGTGAATTTGATTCTTTCTGCAACAGCCCCCACTACCAAGCCTGGGGTAATGATGGCAAACATTAACTGAAACAGTGCAAAAAGGCCCAATGGAATAGTGGGGGCGAGGCTCCATGGAGCCCCACTATTTACCCCCTTCATAAACAGGTATGTAGTTGGATTGCCAATTAATCCACCCATTGATTCTCCAAAGCATAGGCTGAATCCTATTGTTACCCAAAGAATGGAAACTACTCCACTGGCAACAACACTTTTTATCATGGTTGAAATCACATTTTTTCTATGAACCATACCGCCATAAAAGAAGGCCAGGCCTGGTGTCATTAAAAAGACAAGTGCAGTTGCCACTAAAATCCAGGCAATATCTGCAGCATTATAGTTGCCATCTTTATCTGTGAAACTGATTTCGGGGGGAGCAAAGATGCCCAATATTGCAACCAACAATAAAACCAGGAACGGTGTCACATTGTAAAAGTTGAGTTTCTTTTGATACATAATTAAATTAGTTTTGTTTATAATGTGATTACTTTTAACCCAATTTAGTTAAAAAAAAACACAAATAGCTGTTAGTTTTAAAGATATAAATAAATATAATGTGAATTTGTCCCTTTGAGAATCCACTTATATTTAAGAATTAATTCGTTTAATTCATTGAAAAACAAATCAATAGAAGGTTATGTAACTTATTAACATTTATATATAAAAATTATGTAATTTTAATATTTTAATCAAATTTTAAAATTAAATTTATGATTTTCTCTTGTTTTCAAATATTCAATTATCTGTAATATTTGTTTTCTTTGCTAGATGAGTCCAAGAATTGAAGCAATACAGGCAACCTATCAGATGATGCCTCATCCCGAAGGAGGTTTTTACAAGGAAACCTATCGTTCTGATATAGAAATAGAGGGGGAACTGTTCTCAAATGGGATGACTGGCAACAGAAGTTGCTCAACTGCAATACTTTTTTTACTTGTTCAGAACAGTTTTTCTGCTTTTCACAAGATAAAATCTGACGAAGTCTGGCATTTTTATGATGGAGATCCGGTTGAGATTCATGTAATTGAACCTAATGGAAATTATCAATTGATTAGGTTGGGGAAGAATGCACTTAGAAATGAAGTATTTCAGGCTGTTGTGCCTGCAGGTGCCTGGTTCGCAAGCAAAACGGAAGGGGAATATTCTTTAGTTGGGTGTACCGTAGCCCCTGGATTTGATTTTGCTGATTTTGAATTGGCAAAAGGGGAAAGACTTGCAGCTGAATTCCCTGAGCAAAGGGAACTGATCTATGCTTTTTGCAGGGATTAACGACTGTAATGGATAAGCAAATATCCGAATATACTTAGCAGCAATATAGCCAGTGTTACCAGTATAATCCATTGCTGACTTTCAATATTCCTTTTTCTTCTTTTGGACTTGCTTTTGTTAATTTGTTTTTTTAGCTGCTGGTTTAATAAGTGTGTGGTGTTGGCAATTTGAGATTTGTCTTTGAAAGCAGACAAGCCTTCCAATGCATCCATATTAAAATCTGATGCAGCAATTTTTTGTTCCAAATCATGCATTTCATCAGCGTTTACTTCATTTTTCAGATAGTTTATCAGTTCATCATCTGAAAGTGGTGCTTCTTTATTAAATATGGCTCTCCAGCTTTTCATAACCTGTTTTGTTTTTTTAGAAGCATCAGTTTAAGATTTCGCTTTCCATTTTGAATATTACTTTTTACTTGCAGTAGAGTATAGCCGGTGATATTGCTGATTTGCTGATAGCTTTTTTTATGATGATAGAATAAAGTTATGCATGTTTTTTGTTCTTGATTTAAATCTTCCAGTGCATTTTCGAGCAGGGTTAAATTCATTTCTTTTTCTTCAATACTTTCATCCGGCACATCAATTAAAAGGATCTGATCATTTTGCTGATCCAATTCTATCGTGCTTTTTCTGTCTCTTATTTTCATTAAACAATGGTTGCAGGCTATTTTATATAGCCAGCTTTTTGGATAGTCTACCTGGTATTTTTCCAGTTCATTCAAAGCTTTTAGAAAAATTTGCTGTACTGCATCTTTAGCTTCTTCTTCATTTTTCAGATATTTCATACAAACACCTAACAGAAGTAGTGTATAACGCTGCAACAAAATACCAAGCCATTCCTTGTTCAGATCTGACTGATACTTTTTCAGTAATTCGTTATCGGTAATATGGTTAAAAGCAGCCGTATTCACAACTTAAATAAAAGCATTTTTCTTAAGATGCAGGCATAATTAAATTCCATATCTTCCCTTAAAAATTTAGATGACTTATATCACTGCTATTGTTGCTGTAGTGCCTATCAGAGCAGAAGCATCTCATCAATCAGAAATGGTTTCTCAAATCTTATTCGGTGAGTTGGCCGAAATAACAGAGGGTAACCCACAACTTGTAACAGGTAGTTTTGTCAAAATAAAGACCAAATTGGATGGATATGAAGGCTGGTGTCAGTCTGCACAGTTAGCAAAAGTGCCAGCAGCAATAGCAGAACGGTATGATGATGCCATTACGGCCGAGTTGTATAACCCAGTAGAGGTAAATGGAACAATTATGCAGTTGCCATTTGGTGTTTCTTTGGGGTTATTCAAACATCAGCAGTTGGATTTGGAAGGATATCAATTTGCATACAGAGGGCAGTCCGTTTTTCCAGCGAGCAATCATTTTTCATCAGAACTAGTAAATAAGATTACCAGGCTTTTCTTAAATACACCTTATTTGTGGGGAGGGAGATCTTTGTTTGGGATTGATTGCAGTGGTTTTGTTCAGCAGGTTTATCGCTATTTTAATAAAATGCTACCCAGAGATGCATATCAGCAGGCAGAAACCGGAACGGATATCGCTTTTTTAGCAGAGTCAAAATGCGGTGACCTTGCTTTTTTTGATAATCCAGCTGGAAAAATAACACATGTGGGCATCCTGCTCAATGAGTCAGAAATCATCCATGCATCCGGAAAAGTGCGGATTGACAATATTGACCAGGCTGGTATACTAAATACTGATACTGGTGAGCGAACGCATTCCCTCAGATTAATTAAGAGATATTTCTAAATACAAGATTACATTAAATCCATTCCCTTGGCAAAATAGGTAACTACACCAGGAAGGGCAAGCCAGAAGAATTCACGGTATACAAAAAGGAGTACAATCATGGCAGCAAGCCAGAAAAAGAACAACATCCAATATTTACCAGTAGATTGTTTCGCTTCCATTGTATCTTAATTTTTAACAAAGATAAGGAGGGTGAATCAATTCACCCTCGTCTCTTCAATAGATTGTTTATTTTTTGTTGTATGATTTGCCTCAACTGGCTTTTTTTTATCAAAAAATAACATTTTAAGACTCAGTATTAGCATTACTAAGGCAAATATCTTCTTCACTTTATCATCCGAGATATGTAAAGCCAGTTTACTTCCCAAGTAGCCTCCTGCAAAAAAAGCAATCGCAATTACGAATACATAGTTGAAATGAATCTGTCCTTGCTTATAATACTGCCATACCGCCAGCGCAACTACTGGCAAAACTAAAACGCCAAGAGAAGTGCCTTGAGCCTGTTTCTGGGTGAATCCCAGTAAAAACACAAGTGCAGGAACCATGATGATTCCACCTCCAATGCCTACAAGCCCACTTAGAAATCCTGCGGCCAGGCCAATGATGACAAGTAATAGGAGGGTGGTTGTACTCATAAATATTATTGACCGAAGGTTTCTTTGTAAAAGCTGATTGCTTCTTCCACAATGGTTAAGGCTTTTGCCTTATCTCCAAAATCTTCCACCAATACTTCTTTTTTCTCCAAACGCTTGTATTCCTGAAAGAAATGTCTGAGTTCATCAAAGAAATGTCTCGGTAGTTCTTCAATATTATTGTAGTGATTTACACCCGGATCAGTTGCAGCAACAGCAATGATTTTATCATCGGGTTCTCCTCCGTCAATCATCTGCATTACTCCAATCACTTTGGCTTCCATAAGGGTTAGTGGCTGAACTGGCAAAGACGTAATGACTAAAATATCTAGTGGATCTTTATCCCCTCCATAAGTCTGAGGAATAAATCCATAGTTAATAGGGTAGTAAAAGGAAGAAAAAATGACTCTGTCCAGTTTAAGTAATCCGCTTGGTTTGTCAATTTCGTATTTACATCTAGAACCCTGTGGAATTTCAATTACTGCATTTACAATGCGTGGGGCATTTTCTCCGTAATTTACTCCATGCCATGGGTGTAAAACTGTTGTTTGCTTCATATGTCTCTACTTTATTAATTGGCCTGATTTGCATTCACAAGCCAACGGTTATTTTGTTTGATAATAATTATTTTTTTCCCGGTTGTATCTAATGATGTGCTGTGAAACAATATCACAGTGCTATCATTGGGTTCTGAAACTTCTTTAATATTGATTGAGGCCGATCTTAGCTCCTGTCTTCCTTCCTTATCTTTTTCTCTGTATTCTTTTTCTATTTTATCCAGGATTGCTTTGTTTTCCTTGGAATCAAGCATATAATAAGAAGCCCTTTCAAAATCACCTTTTAAGCAGGCGTCTATAAACTCTCTGCCAGCATCCAAACCATTTTCAGCCGGTACCAAGGGGGCCGAAGCAGAACTGCAACTTGCTATGATAAAAGCAATACCTATTACAAAATGGTTCAATTTCATTCGCCGAAGTTAGTTAATTCAACTCATTGCATGGATGAGTTCATTAAAACGCCAGATAGTAGTCCTTTAGTATAGTCTTACATTCAGGAGAATAATCTAATCCTGTTTTTATGCTGATTTCTTCCTGTATTTCGGTTCCGGATGTATTTTCTTCCTTCTTTTTTTTTCGGAGTAAAAAAAAGCTTCTGAAAAAAGAATGATCCTGCGTTTGTTTTACATGGCAGGTATGAAACAGTATGAGATTCTCTTTCGATGCAACCTGCTTCCATTCTTCTGTTCTTTGATAGGGGAGTAATACGGCCCCAATTCCATCTTCAGACAATAAATCAGCCATACCCCCGGCCAGTAAGCTTAAACTGAATTGATGGCTATGCATGGCCAGATTTCTGTTATGTTGAGCACTTTTAAGTTGGTTTTCAAAAAATGGCGGATTAGAGATAATTAAATCAAATTTTTTATGTTGACCGCGCATATATTCCTCCAATGATTGGTGATACACACTTAGCTGCTCCTTCCATGGACTGGCAGTAAAGTTTTCTTTTGCCTGTAGCATGGCATTTTCATCAATGTCAATTGCCTCAATAGTTGCAGTGGTAAACTGGGCAAGCATCAAAGAAAGTAATCCTGTACCAGTGCCAATATCCAGTATTCGCTTTGTCTCTGGTTTAAGTGCATGCAACGACGCCCATGCGCCGAAAAGACAGGCATCCGTGCATACCTTCATGGCTGCTTTATCCTGATGAACAGTAAATGATTTAAAAGAAAAATAAGTATTCGCCATACTGTTGTTATTCCATAATGCCTTCCAGGGCAAGCAGAAACGCAAAGTTAAATGCCGTTTCTTTTAAGTAGTCAAATCTTCCGGAAGCACCGCCATGTCCGTATGCCATATTTGTTTTCAATAGCAATACATTGTTGTCTGTTTTCAAACTTCTCAATTTTGCTACCCATTTGGCAGGTTCAAAATACTGTACTTGACTATCGTGTAATCCGGTAGTCACAAGTAAATTAGGATATTTTTTGGCTGTTACATTTTCGTATGGGGAATAACTCTTCTGATAATCGTAATATTTTTTTTCCTTAGGATTACCCCATTCGTCAAATTCATTGGTTGTTAATGGGATGCTTTCGTCTAACATCGTATTTACAACATCAACAAATGGCACTTCTGCAATAACACCATTCCAAAGTTCTGGCGCCATGGTGCTTATTGCGCCCATCAGTAATCCTCCCGCACTGCCTCCATTTGCATACAAATGTTTGTTGCTGGTAAATTGCTGCTGAATTAGAAATTCTCCGCAACTAATGAAGTCTGTGAAAGAGTTTTTCTTTTTTAACAACTTTCCTTCTTCATACCATTGTCTGCCCAGGTCTTCGCCCCCTCTGATATGTGCCAATGCATATACAAAACCTCTATTTAATAAGCTAATAATGGTACTGTTGAATTCAGCATCCATCGAATAGCCGTAAGACCCGTATGCATATAACAATAGGGGAGCTTTGCCATCTTTTTTCAAACCCTTCTTATATACAAGGGAAATTGGAATTTTGGTGCCGTCGCTGGCTGGTGCATAAATACGTTCTGTTACATAATCGTTTACAGAATATCCACCTAACACTTCAACTTGCTTTTGTAAGGTTTTACTCTTATTCTGAACATTATAATCGTAAACCGAGTAAGGCGTTGTTAAAGAAGTATAGATAAATCTGATAGAGTCTGTAAAATAATTGGGATTCGCACCTAAACTGGCTGTATATGCCGGTTCGTCAAATGCAATATAATGCTCCCCTGAAGTGAAGCTCTGTTTGATATTTAATTGTATGAGTCCATTCTTTCGCTCTGTAATAACGGTAAATTTTTTAAATGCATCCACACTCTGAATAAGAATATCTTTTCGGTGCGGAATCACTTCTTTCCAGTTTTCTAACGTTGTCTTATTCAATGGACACTCCATTACCCTGAAATTGAGCGCATCCAAATTAGTCCTTATTAAAAAACGGTCATCCAGGGCTACAACATCATATAAAACATTTTTTATTCTTGGCTGAAATGAAATAAATGCATCGTTGGGTTGATTGGCATTAATGAATAAAACTTCAGATGAAAGGGTTGCTTGAGAATTAATCAGAATAAATTGTCCGTTCTTGGTTTTGCTCACTCCAATATAATTGCTTTTATCTTTTTCTTCATAAACAGTTATATCCTGATTGGTACTTCCCAGCTGGTGTCTCATGATTTTTTCTGATAGCAAAGTCACCGGATTATTTAAAGTATAAAAAAATGTTTTGTTGTCGTTGGCCCAAACACCTTGACCACTTGTGCCATTGACAGCTTCCGATAATATTTCACCTGTTTCCAGATTCTTTATTTTTAATGTATACTGTCTTCTGGAAACCTCATCAACACCAAAGAGAAGCAATCGATTGTCTGGACTAACAGTGATACCTGTGATATTGTAATAGGGTTTCCCTTCGGCCATTTTATCAACGTCCAATAAGATTTCTTCGTTGGCAGACAGATTCCCTTTTTTTCTACAATATTTATAGTATTGTTTTCCTTCTTCTGCACGGGTATAATAAAAATAGCCATTGTTAAATACAGGAACAGACTCGTCTTTTTCTTTTATTCTGGCTTTCATTTCATTGAAAAGCTGGTTCTGTAATTTTTTGGTACCAGTCATCATTTGCTCAGTATAATCATTCTCATCAGTCAGGTATTTTACCACTTTTGCACTATCTGGCCCTTTTTTAAAATAATCAATCATCCAGTAATAGGGGTCAGGTACTGTATCCCCGTGTATTATTCTGATATGCTCTTTTTTTGCAGCAATAGGTGCCTGTATTTTCGGCCATTGATAACTCATTTCTTTTTGGTTTTTTACGTTGGAACAGCCAGTTAGTAGCATTAAACTGGTTAAAACTGGAATTATCAGTCTCATGGAACGATTCTTTTATTGAAAATAATGAATTAAGAGAAATCCAGATGGGATTATATTTCGTAGATAAGGTACAAAATCACGCTATGGTATCTATAATCTCCAGACAAAGAGCGGCCTCACGCAGACTTATATCTTTTGGTGTGGTAGCACTCACCGTTATTTTAGGTACGGGAATTACCAACCATCTAAGAGGTCTTTGGTTATCTGCCTGGCTGTTATATGCGTTTGCCTTAGTTATTGGTATTATCATGCTATTGGATTATTGGGGTTATAGCCGATTTAAGAATACAGCAGTTGTTTTGGCGGTAAATGTATTCTTAGGAGCAATAACAACTGTAGAAGGGCTAAATGCAGGGGCTTATTTGTATATTATTCCAACCATTTTCGCTTTGGTATTCATGTTGGGAAATACCCGGGAATATAGGGCAGAGGTAATTGGATATTTTGTTGTAAGTGTACTCACTTTTGCCGCTACTATTTTGTTTGTTCCTAATGCTAGTAGCTGGCAACTAATTAGCGATGATATCTATAAAAAAATGTTTACCACAAATGCCATTGCAGTTGTAGTGCTCTGTGCAGTATTTGCTTATATCGGTATTTATTTTGAGAGAAAAGTATACGAAAGACTAATTAATGAAAGGAACAAAGCGAGACACCAGGAACAGATGATACGCGAGCAAAACGGCTATTTAAGAGAGATAGCTTTTATGAGTTCACATACCGTCCGTGCTCCTTTAAGTAATATTCTCGGACTTGCAGCACTAATGAGGGATGTTCCTAATGATCCGGATACATTTATTTTGGTGAAAGAGGGGATTGCAACTGCCGCCCAGGATTTGGATAAAGCCATACACCATATGGTTTCTAAAACAGGCAATTTAATTAAGCGATAATTGCAGGATTGTAAAAAAAGAAAAGTCCCAACATGTTGGGACTTTTCGAGTTTATGCATGTAAAAATTACTTTTCTGCACTTAAACTAGCACTTAAGTATTCTGAGTTCAGTCTAGCTATATTTGTTAGCGAAATTTCTTTTGGACATGTTGCTTCACAAGCTCCTGTATTGGTACAAGCACCAAAGCCTTCTTTATCCATTTGTGCAACCATGTTCAATACACGGGACTTGCGCTCTGGTTCACCCTGTGGCAATAAAGCAAGGTGGCTCACTTTTGCACTGAGGAACAACATGGCAGAGCTATTTTTACAAGCAGCTACACAAGCTCCACAGCCAATACACATGGCAGCGGCAAAACTATTGTCTGCATTGTCTTTGTTAATGGGTAAGGCATTACCATCAACGGCATTACCTGTATTCACACTAATATAACCACCAGCTTGGATAATTCTGTCGAATGAGGATCTGTCTACAGTCAAGTCTTTGATAACTGGGAAGGCATTGGCTCTCCATGGTTCAACTACAATTGTGTCACCGTCTTTGAATGCACGCATATGTAATTGACAGGTAGTATTTGCCTGCCATGGTCCGTGTGGTTTACCATTAATATACATTGAGCACATTCCACAAATTCCTTCTCTACAATCGTGATCAAATGCAACGGGTTCTTCTCCTTCGCTGATTAATTGCTCATTCAGCACATCAAACATTTCAAGAAAACTCATTTCTGATGAAATATTTTTTACCTGATATGTTTTAAAATCACCCTTTGTATTGCTGTTTTTTTGTCTCCAAACTTTTAAGTTCAGATTCATATGATAGTGTTCCATTGTATAAAATTATTTTCGGTTTTTAATATGCTTGAATAACAACGACTATTTGTAGTTACGCTGTGTTGGCTTAATGACATCATAATTTAAAGGCTCTTTATGAAGTTCCCATTGATGTTCACCTTTCAATTCCCAAGCAGCTACATACATATAACCTGCATCGTCTCTTAACGCCTCGCCATCTGGTGTTTGGAACTCCTCTCTGAAATGTCCGCCACAGCTTTCCTCTCTGCTAAGTGCATCCAAACACATCAATTCACCTAACTCAATGAAATCAGCAACACGGTTTGCCTTATCCAATTCAGTGTTCATTTCATTGATTTCACCCGGAATTCTAACATCACTCCAGAACTCTTTCTTCAATGCCTGAATTTCCTTAATGGCCTGCTCCAGACCTTCTTTATTTCTGGCCATACCGCACTTATCCCACATGATTTTACCCAGGCGTTTATGGAAGCTTTCAACAGATTGTTTTCCTTTAATATTCATCAACTGATGAATTCTATCGCTAACTGCTTTCTCTGCTTCCTCAAAAGCAGGGTGGGAGGTTTCAATGGATTTGTTGTAAATCTCATCCGCCAGATAGTTACCTAAAGTGTATGGAATTACAAAATATCCATCAGCCAGACCCTGCATCAATGCAGAAGCACCTAAACGGTTGGCTCCATGGTCACTAAAATTGGCTTCCCCTAATGCATATAACCCTGGAACGGTAGTCTGTAGTTCATAATCTACCCATAATCCACCCATAGTATAGTGTACCGCAGGATATATTCTCATTGGTACTTCATATGGATTTTCTCCAGTGATCTTTTCGTACATATCGAAAAGGTTGCCATATTTAGCTTTTACCACTTCTTTACCCAATGCAATAATTTCTTCCTGAGATGCATTCACTTTACCTTGCTTACCTGCTTCAATTTTACCATATCTCAAAATGGCATCTGCATAATCCAAATATACAGCCTGCTTACTGCTTCCTACACCGTAACCTGCATCACAACGCTCTTTAGCAGCTCTGGATGCAACGTCTCTAGGTACTAGGTTACCAAATGCTGGGTATCTTCTTTCTAGGTAATAATCTCTTTCTTCTTCAGGTATATCTGTTGCTTTTCTGGTATCGTTTTGTTTTTTAGGAACCCAGATTCTTCCATCGTTTCTTAATGACTCTGACATCAAAGTAAGTTTACTCTGATGGTCGCCACTTACAGGAATACAGGTAGGGTGAATTTGGGTAAAACATGGATTGGCAAAAGCCGCTCCTTTCTTGTGTGCCTTCCAAGCTGCAGTTACGTTACTACCCATAGCGTTGGTAGATAAATAGAAAACGTTACCATACCCACCGGAACACAACAATACAGCATGTCCGAAATGTCTTTCCAATTTGCCGCTTACTAAGTTACGGGCAATAATGCCTCTGGCTTTACCATCTATGGTAACAACTTCCAGCATTTCGTGTCTGCTGTACATGGTTACATTACCAAGTGCCACCTGACGCTCTAATGCCTGATATGCGCCAATCAATAACTGCTGACCAGTTTGGCCAGCGGCATAAAAGGTTCTTTGAACCTGTGTGCCACCAAATGAACGGTTACTTAGTAAACCACCATATTCTCTTGCAAAAGGTACACCTTGTGCAACACACTGATCTATGATATTGGCACTTACTTCTGCCAGTCTATGAACATTCGCTTCTCTCGCTCTGTAATCACCACCTTTAATAGTATCATAAAACAAACGGAATACACTGTCCCCGTCGTTCTGATAATTTTTTGCTGCATTAATTCCACCCTGTGCTGCAATAGAGTGCGCACGACGTGGGGAATCCTGAAAACAAAATGCTTTTACTTTATAACCTAGTTCACCCAGTGAAGCAGCTGCAGAAGCTCCCGCTAATCCAGTGCCCACAACTATCACTTCCAGTTTCCGCTTATTGGCAGGGTTAACCAGTTTGCAATGTCCCTTATACTCAGCCCATTTATTTTCTAATGGTCCGGTAGGAATTTTAGCATTTAACATAGATCCAAAGGTTTATGATGATTTGAATATACTTTTTTAATGAGGGTGGATTATCCGATCCATCCCAGTTTAAAGCTCAATGGCATTAAAATAAATGCCAGCGCTATGATGATTGAATAGGCGTAACCAATAGAAGTTAACATTGCTGTGTAACGCTTATTGTGAACTCCTAATGTTCTGAATGCACTCTGAAAACCGTGTGCCAGGTGATAAGCTAGAGAAATACAGCCTGCTGTATAAACAGCTATGATCCACCATTCTGTGAAAGTTGCTTGCATTAAGGCAAACATATTGTGCATTTCAATTCCGTTGTATGTTACAGGAGCTAATCCTTCATGTGTAAAACGAGCGGATACCCAGAAATGGTAAAGGTGTAAAACAAGGAAGATCAATATCAAAGTTCCTAATAATCCCATACTTCTGCTGTACCATTTGCTGCCATCTTTGTAAGTAACGGCGTAGCCAACTGCTCTTTTTTGCTTGTTTTCAAGGGTTAATAAATATCCTTGGAAAATGTGTAAAATGATTCCTGCAAAAAGTCCAATTTCCATGATTCTGATTAATACGGTAGAGCCCATGAAATGAGCAGCCTTATTAAACATTTCGCCATTTTCATTTGGATCTGCCAGATCTGCAAAAACGCAGGCATTGATACCAGCATGTACAATTAAAAACAAAACAAGAGAAATTCCGGTTAATCCCATAACCAGTTTTTTCCCAACTGACGATGTAAAGACTTGTTTCCAGGTCATAAAGCAAGATTATTTTGGTTAAATCTCCGCAAATTTAACTCATTTATATATACAATAAGAGAAGAGTTTGGTTGTAAAGAAATACAATAAATAGTTCCTGTTGAATTCGTTGTTGTCATTTAATAAGAGGGGTTGAACAGTACTATCAACCGTTTACATAAATCCACTCTTAAAAGTGACGATTAAACGTACATTTGACTATGGTTAAATTACTCAGTATTTTATGGAATAGTTTCCGCATGGCTTTGCAGGAGCTTAAAGTAAATAAATTACGCACATTTCTATCCTTATTCGGCATAACTATTGGAATTTTCTGCATTATAGGTGTTTTAGCTACGGTTGATAGTTTGGAGCGGAAGGTTCAGAATGATTTGAAAACATTGGGCAGTAATACCATCTACATTGACAAATGGAATTACGGAGGCGGACCAGATTACCCCTGGTGGAAATACATGAAAAGGCCCAATGTGAAAATAGAGGAGTTGGAAGCCTTAAAACAAAAAAGTGAACTGGCAGCATTTGCTGCATTCTTTGTAAGCAGAAATGTGAATTACAGTTATTTGGACAATGTGCTGAACAATACAAGTCTTTACGGAGTAACCAATGAATTCAACAGTATACAGACCATTGATATAGAAACAGGCAGGTATTTAATTGAATCTGATTTTCAGCGGGGAGCTGCTGTTGGTGTAATTGGATTTAAAGTAGCGGAAGAACTTTACGGGAAAGCAGATAAGGCGGTTGGGAAAGAAATTTCTTATGGCGGCAGAAAAGTGTACGTGGTTGGTGTTATTAAAAAACAGGGCCAAAGTTTTATAGGCGGCTTTAATTACGATGATTGTATGATTGTTCCCTACCGCTATTTTGCCAGCATTTATAGTCCGGAAACAAGCAGTCCCAATATTATTGTTCAGGGCAAACCCAAAATTGCTTCTTCCGCTTTGCAGGATGAGCTGAATGGGGTGATGCGGCAGTTACGGAAGTTAAGCCCAACGCAAGAAGACAATTTTACCTGTAACGATGTGGCTATGTTCAGTGAACAAGTAAATGGATTTTTTGGTCAGGTGACTGTAGGAGGCTGGGCTATTGCAGGACTGAGTTTGATAGTAGGAGCATTCGGTGTGGCCAATATTATGTTTGTGACAGTTAGAGAAAGAACAAGCCAGATTGGATTGAAGAAAGCAATTGGAGCCAAGCGAAGCACTATATTAACGGAGTTCCTGCTGGAAAGTGCTTTTTTATGTGTGCTAGGGGGGCTGATTGGTCTTACACTGGTCTGGATATTATCATTAGTATTAAGTTCTGTACTTCCATTCCCTATTTATATTGCACCGAATATTGTAATTCTTGGACTCAGTATTTGTATAGGATTGGGTGTATTGGCCGGTATTATTCCAGCTTCCATTGCTGCAAAATTAGATCCGGTAGTTGCCATACGAACTAAATAGTATTTTTGCCGGATGGGCATAACAATTCTTGCTATTGAATCTTCTTGTGATGAAACTGCTGCTTCGGTATGCAAAGACGGAATCATTTTAAGTAATGTAATTGCTTCTCAGTCTGTTCATGAGCAATATGGCGGTGTAGTTCCGGAATTAGCCAGCAGGGCGCATATGCAAAATATTGTGCCTGTTGTTGATCAGGCTTTATTGCAGGCGGGAGTAAAACTGACGGATCTCAGTGCCGTAGCTTTTACACAGGCCCCCGGACTAATCGGAAGTTTATTGGTAGGAACGCAATTTGCCAAATCACTTTCTCTTTCCCTGCAAATTCCCCTGATTGCTGTACACCATATGCAGGCCCACGTTCTGGCAAATTTAATACCCGAACAAAGGCCCGGGTTTCCTTTTTTGTGTTTAACTGTAAGCGGCGGCCATACACAGATTGTATTGGCAACATCTGCATATGATCTCGAGGTAATAGGAGAGACCATTGATGATGCAGCGGGAGAAGCTTTTGATAAAACTGCGAAGTTGCTTGGGTTACCTTATCCTGGCGGACCACTAATAGATAGGTATGCTCAATTAGGAGACCCTTTAAAGTTCAAGTTTGCTGAACCTCAAATTCCAGAACTAAATTTTTCTTTCAGTGGGTTAAAAACATCTGTTCTTTACTTTTTACAAAAGCAGGAGCCAGGTTTCATAGAAGCCAATCTAAACGATTTGTGTGCGTCTGTTCAACATACCATCGTTCAGATTCTGTTAAAGAAACTGTCAAAAGCCGTACAGCAAACACAGGTAAAACAGGTTTGTATCGCTGGTGGTGTCAGCGCAAATAGTGGATTGAGAAGTGGGCTTATTGAAATGGGGCAGAAGAGAGGATGGAAAACCTTTATTCCTGATTTTAGCTATTGTACTGATAACGCTGCCATGATTGCCATAACCGCCTATCATAAATATCAAAAAGGGGAATTTGCCAGTCTCTCTGTGAATCCTTCTGCAAGAGCAGAATGGTAGAAATTATTGTAGTGAATCAGAAGAAAAAATTTTGAAATCTCCGCCCAAAATGAATCTGGGCCTTTCTGTGTAACTGCTACTGGCAAAACTTTGGGAACTGTCTAATCCAGAGAAATGTATTCCACTCAGCTGATTCAATGTATAAAATACATTAGTGCTGGATCCTTTCTTCTCACGGTTTTTGATGAGCCAATCAATAGTTGTGGGAGAGTGTTTTTTAAGATGTGGAGAATACCATATAAACATGGGAACTGGAGCGATATATCGGGAAGGTATGGGAGCAGCATGTTGTGAAAGATTTCTTGCATCGTCAAACAAATCTTCACCATGATCAGAAACATATAAAAGTGCAGAAGTTTTGTTTCTGGATTGCAAAATTTGAATCATACTGTCTAACACATAATCCGTATACAAGACGGTATTATCATAGGTATTTATTATGACGTCTTTTTGGGTATAATCATTAGCAGCTGTTCTGAAAGCTTTATTGGAAGGTTTAAAAATATCATATCCTATGGGATATCTTTTTGAGTAGTCGTAATGACTTCCTTGCAATTTTACAATGATGAGTTTTTTGGAATCTTTTCTAGATAAAATTTCTTTAATGGGTTGCAATAGCTCAATGTCGTCATTAATATTTTTGATGTTTTTACCATCTGCCAAAAAATGAAATTGTTCATCTGCTTCCGCAGCATGAATAGAAATATGTCCAAAATCGGTTTGATTGCTTACCCAGTAAGTGCTAAATCCCGCTTCCTTAAATGCACTAATGATACTTTTTTGCTTTATATGGTCCATGAATTTTTCAGGGGCTACACCTGTTAAAAGGATAGGGACTGCAAATTCTGTGAGATAACCATCTGTATGAATATTATTAAACGGAATCAAATTTTCTTGCTTGTTGATTCTGGGAGTGGTATTTCTTTTGTAGCCAAATAGATTCCAATGGTCTCTTCTGTCGCTTTCTCCTATAACCAAAATGTATACTTGCTCTTCATTCGATATGCCAGTTTGTTTTGAATGGAATGTATACTTTGACCTTTCGTCAGCTGCTCCATACATAACCTGGTACTGCTTATATACAACACCCACCGAATAAAGAAAGGAAGTTGGAAAAGTGGTATACAATCGGGCTCTTAATTTTTGGAAATAGCCGTAAGCTGCATTGTCGAAAATGGGCAGAAAAAGAACAATAATTAAAGAGGTCGAACTAAGGATCGTTGCCTTTTTTGGAGCAATCTGCTTTGGAAGTCTTTGTCTACAAAAAAAATAGAGGGAAAGATAGGCTGTTGCCATAAGCAAAAAAGGCAATATAAACCCAGCAGCCAATTCCATGAATTCATCTTTGTTGGTGTTGATAGCAACGATGATGATGCCATCGTTGATAGGCATTTTATAAAAGTAAATGCAGGCAATATTAATGGTTCCTAAAAGGAAAACAGGCAACAATAACCAGGCGTATTTTTGTATATGATTTTTTAATATATAAATGGGTAGAAGAAAAAGACAGAATGTACAAAGCATATTCAAGAGCATTGTATTCCATTCTTCATTCAATATTCTGAAATAAATACCTGGGGCTGCAATGAGCAATATTAAGAGCAATAGGTATAAAAATGAATCTTTCTTTTTGCCCAATGACATACTTAATTTATTGAATTTCAATGTACAAAATAAAATGAATATAAAGTTAAATTTATATATAAAAGGATGTACCCTTACCTTGAATCGACTAAAATGATTGTAAAGAAAGTATCCTCATAGTGTTAATTGGCTAGGTTTCTTTATTGAATTCTTATTCATTTCCTAATTCCGCTGTTAAAAGCGTAATTTTGCAGCCGAAAAAGCTCAGATACAATGTTAAGTGCACGGAATATTACACTCGCTTATGGAAAGCGGGTTCTTTTTGACGAAGTAAATATCAATTTTACCAAGGGTAACTGTTATGGGGTAATTGGCGCCAATGGTGCCGGAAAATCAACATTTCTGAAGATTTTAAGTGGTGAAATTGAACCCAATAAAGGGACAGTCGAAATTACCCCTGGCGAAAGAATGGCTGTTTTAAAACAGAATCAATTTGAATTTGACAATTGTACCGTACTAAACACGGTGTTGATGGGGCATAAGCGAATGTGGGAAATTATGCATGAGAAAGATGCATTGTATGCAAAAGAGGATTTTTCTGAAGAAGATGGAATGCGTGCAGGAGAACTGGAGGCAGAATTTGGCGAAATGGGCGGATATGAAGCAGAAAGCAATGCAGCCAGTTTTTTAAATAGTTTGGGTGTACACGATGAGTTACACAATAGTCTGATGAGTGAGATCCCGAGTAATTTAAAAGTCAGGGTATTGCTTGCGCAGGCTTTGTTCGGTAATCCAGACATTCTTTTACTGGATGAGCCTACGAACGGTCTGGATATTGAGACCATTGGCTGGTTAGAGAATTTCCTAGCAGATTATGAGAATATCGTATTAGTAGTGAGTCACGATCGTCACTTCCTCGACACCGTTTGTACCCATGTTGCGGATGTGGATCGCTCAAAAATTAAGGTTTTCACGGGTAACTACACATTCTGGTACGAAAGTAGCCAATTGATGAGCCGTCAGATTAGTGATAAGAACAAGAAGAACGAAGAAAAACGTCAGGCTTTATTGGATTTCATTGCTCGTTTCTCGGCTAATGCTTCTAAAAGTAAGCAAGCTACTTCTAGAAAGAAAGCCCTTGAAAAATTAACCATTGAAGAAATTGAACCCTCTAACCGTAAATATCCGGGTATTATCTTCCAGCCACTACGTGAAGTGGGCAATCAGATATTAAATGTAGAGAACCTTAAAAAGTCAGTGGATGGCCGAATTCTTTTTGATAAGGTAACATTCAGTGTGAACAAAGGAGAGAAAATTGCATTCTTAAGCAAAGACCCATTAGCCGTTACTGCTTTCTTTGATATTATTACAGAAAATGCTGCATTAGAAGGTGGGAAGTTTGAATGGGGTACAACCATTACAAAAGCTTACCTGCCTCAAGAAAACAGTGAATTCTTTAAGGAAGGGCTTAGTCTGATGGACTGGCTCCGTCAATATGTGCCACCACATGTAACCGACGCAGATGAACCCTTTATCAGAGGTTTTCTTGGTAAAATGCTGTTTAGTGGAGATGATATTCAAAAGAAAACAAATGTACTGAGTGGGGGAGAAAAAGTGCGTTGTATGGTTAGCCGAATGATGTTGCAAAATCCGAATCTGGTTATTCTGGATCAGCCAACTAACCACCTTGATTTGGAAAGTATTCAGAGTTTCAACGAAGGCTGCCAATCCTTCCCGGGAATTGTTTTCATTACTTCTCATGATCATACCTTTATGCAAACTGTGGCAAACAGAATCATTGAATTAACGCCCAAAGGAATCATCGACCGACTGATGACTTTTGATGAGTACCTGGAAGATGCAAGGGTAAAAGAGTTACGTGCTGAAATGTATGCCTAGATAATTTTTCTTCAGTAACTTACCATTTCAAATTGGTAAGGAATGAAAAAAATTACGATTGTATTTCTGTTGACACTATTTGTTGGCTCTGCATTTGCGCAAGACCTGTCGTATTATTTACCCAAAAATGTACAATACAACAAGTCTATCCCAACACCTGCCAGTATTGTTGGTCATGAAGTAGGTGAATGGCATGTTACACATGACCGACTAGTGCAGTATGTAAAAGCAGTTGATCAGGCTTCTGATAGAATAATTTTGAAACCACTTGGTTTAACCAACGAGGGCAGACAACAATTAGCACTGATTATTACATCAGCAGAGAATCACCAAAAACTTGAGCAGATTCGTCAGCAACACCTGGCACTTACCAATCCTGATCAGTCTTCCAGTTTGAATACAGGTGAAATGCCTGTGGTTGTCTGGATGGGATACAGCATTCATGGAAATGAAAGCAGTGGGGCAAATGCAGCACTTTTGGCTACTTACTATCTGGCAGCAGCACAAGGGGCAGATATAGATGCTTTGTTAAAAAATACAGTGATCATTCTGGATCCTTCTTTTAATCCTGATGGATTAAATCGTTTTGCTAACTGGGTAAATATGCATAAGAGTTTTACACCAGTAAGCGATCCCAATGCAAGAGAATTCAATGAAGTTTGGCCTGGCGGAAGATTTAACCACTATTGGTTCGATTTAAATCGCGATTGGTTACCAGCACAACACAAAGAGAGTAGAAACCGCTTGTCTTTATACCATGACTGGAAACCCAATATATTAACTGACCACCATGAAATGGGAAGCAACTCAACTTTCTTTTTTCAGCCAGGTGTGCCATCCAGGGTTAACCCTAATACACCTGCAAAAAATCAGGAATTAACGGCAGCCATTGGTAATTATCATGCAAAGTTTTTAGACAGTATCGGTTCCCTTTATTTTACCAAAGAGGGATACGATGACTTTTATTATGGTAAAGGGTCAACATACCCGGATATTAATGGAGCAGTTGGTATTTTATTTGAACAGGCTAGCAGCAGAGGGCACCTACAGGAAACGGAAAATGGTTTATTGAGCTTCCCTTTTACTATTAGGAATCAATTCACCACTACACTATCTACACTGGCTGCTGCCAACGGATTAAGAAAACAAATGCTGGACTATCAGCGTTCATTTTTTAAAGAAGTAATAAAAGAGGCAGAAGCATATCCCGTAAAAGCCTTTGTTTTTGGAGACGCTCAAGACAAAGCCAAGACGCAAATATTTGTAGAAATGTTGTTAAGACATCAGGTTGACATTTATCCGGTGAAAACAGAAATTAATGCAGATGGAAAAATTTTCAAGCCAGGTACTTCCTTCCTGATACCAACAGCGCAAAAACAATTTAAGATCATCAAAACAGTTTTTGAGAAAACATTTAATTATAAGGATAGTCTGTTCTATGATGTTACTGCGTGGACAATGCCTTTGGCCTTTGGATTGCCTTATGCTGAAGTCAAAAACAGTATTTCGGTTAATTCTCCAAAGCTCACCCAACCTGAAACATTGAGTGCAGCAGTTATCGGCGGTTCCAATCCCTATGCCTATGCTATTAAATGGAATGAATATTATTCTCCCAAAGTGCTTTATAAATTGCTGGATAAGGGGATTAAAGCGAAAGTGGCATCCAAGCAATTTAAAATGATGGTTGCTGGGAAAGAAGAATTCTTTGATTACGGTACAATCATCATTCCATTGAGTTTACAGCAGATGGGAGCATCCACAGTGTCAGCCATTATTACAGAAGCAATTGCTCAGAATGGCGTGGATGCATACGCTTTGGCTAGTGGATTTTCTGCTGATGGTATCGATTTGGGTAGCAATAGTTTTATTCATCTGAAAAAGCCATCTGTGATGATGTTCGGAGGTAATGGAACAAGCGCTACAGATGTAGGGGAAATATGGCACTTGATGGATACCCGTTTTAATGTTCCGGTAAGCATTGTAGACGTAGATCGTTTTGGATCTATTAATACTGACAGATACAATGTAATGATAATGGCTTCTGGTAGTTATAATAACCTAAATAAAAGCGCTCAGGATAAATTAAGAGATTGGATTAGTGCCGGAGGCACTTTGATTGCAACAGAAGACGCTACCAAATGGCTTTCAACCAATGGGTTTACGAAAGTGATTTTTAAATCCGGTGACGATAAAAAAGATTCAACCCAGCAATTGCCCTATTATTTGCGTTCAGATGAAACCAGGGCAAAAGATATGGCCGGGTCTTTATTTGAAGCAAAAGTAGACTTGACACATCCTTTGGGTTTTGGGTATAACAATCCTTCTGTAACCATATTTAAATCGAACACTTTATTCATGGATAAAAACAATGGGGCGTACGACTCACCCGTGATGTATACGGAACAGCCCTTGCAAAGTGGTTATTTATACAGAGGGTATAAAAATGTAGTAAAAAATACGGCAGCAGTGAATGTTGATAATCTGGGTCGCGGCAGAATTGTTTCTATGGTAGACAATTTGAATTTCCGGGCATTTTGGTTAGGCACTTCTAAAATGTTTATGAATGCAGTCTATTTTGGTACATTAATTCGATAGTTGTATGAAACAGTGCTTTGTTGCCATATTGGTTTTATCTGTTTTTACCTGGAATTATGCACTCGCACAGGATGCTAAAGGATTAACAAAAAAGGAACAACAGGTATTTAACAAAAGAGAGAAATCATTGATTCAACAGTTCCGGGAAGCCAATCTTAGCTGGCCCGTCCAACAACTTTACCTCCGTAGTTTCAAACAAGATGGCGTATTGGAATTGTGGGTAAAAAATAGTTTGGGCGAGCCATTTGTACTTTTCAAAACCTACAATATCTGTGCTTTATCCGGAAAATTAGGCCCCAAGCGTCGCGAAGGGGATAAGCAGGTGCCTGAAGGAATTTATTATATTAACGAGTTTAATCCCAATAGTGATTACCATTTTTCGCTGGGGCTTAATTACCCCAATCAAAGTGATTTGGTTTTTGCAGACAGTAAGTCGCCGGGGGGTGAAATTTATATTCATGGTCAGTGTGCAACTGTTGGGTGCATCCCCATTTTAAATAGTCCAATTGAAGAGTTATACGTGTTGGCAAGTATCGTAAGAAAGCAAGGACAGGACATTATACCAGTTCATATATTCCCTATTCGGTTCAATAATCAACAGTCTGCTCAGGCAATCCAGATGCTGGTTGGGTCTAACCCCGACTATATGCGATTTGCCAGTCAACTCAAGGAAATCTATGATTACTTTGAACAATACAAACAATTGCCCATCATAGGTATTACTCAGGAGGGTGCTTATAAAATACTTTCCAGATAAGCTGTGTATTGCATTATTTAGTATTTTGTGACGAATTATTGCAATCCCGATAGCCGCTGAAGACCTTTAGGTTTAATTATACAATTGTTGTAACAGAATGAAGCGAGCTAAGCTTTCCTTTTCAAATATCATTTTAATTACTGCTTGTTTAGTTGTAGTCGTATCCATTCTATTCTTAAATGTGATTAATACTAGAAATATTATCACGTTAAAAAATTCAATTGACACACTTAGTATTGAAAATAAGAACATTAGTATTGTAAGAAATACTAGTGATGAATTGATCCAATTAGAACTGGTATTCACAAAATATTTGCAAACAAGGGATACTGCATTAAGCAATCTTTCCGAGAATTTAGTAGAGAAGGCACTTCACAATCTAAAAATTTTGAAAATGGAAAGTGATAGTGGAAGAGCTGCTCAAATTACGCAGCAGTTGAATAAGGAATGGTCCTTGCCTAAAATAATAGCGGATTTTGAAAAATTATCTTATCAATTAAAATCCAACCAACTAAAAAATTCAGAGAAGCATCAAACCGATTCTATAAGCAATATTTTAAGTGCCTATAATCAACAATTTAAAAAAGTCTTGTTTAAAGAGGACGCTTTCCGAGAAAATTTAAACCAAACCATTTTCAAAAATGCAGTTACAGGAACCAGTGTAATACAAAAATTTTTCTGGATTTCTTTACTAGTCATTTTATTTATTGTGGGGGTATTAGTATACAATATTTACAAAATGGTTAATTACGAAAATGAAATACTAGAAGCCCGGGAAAAAGCAGTTAAGCTGGCACAATTAAAGAGTCGTTTTCTGAGTAATATGAGCCATGAAATTAGATCGCCCCTTACTGCCATTATGGGATTTACTGAAATCATTGATAAAATGGAGATGGATGCAGAAAAAAAGAATTTTCTACATGCGATTAAAACATCTTCAGAACATTTGTTATCGACTGTTAATGATGTGCTTGATTTTTCAAAATTGGATGCTGGGAAGCTGAAGTTGGAACTACAGCCGTTCTTAATTAAAGCAGCAATAGAAGAAGTAAGTTTTGCTTTATCCAGTACTAGCGCAGCAAAAAAAGGGATACGTGTTAATACCATTGTGAATTTGCCAGAAAGTCTGGTTGTAAAGGGAGATTTATTTCGACTTAAACAAATTTTATACAATCTGTTAAGCAATGCTATCAAATTTACAGAGAAAGGGGGAGTAACCATAGATGCAGTCATTGTTAGTAAAACCAATGAGAAAGCTATCATCAGAATTGCAATTGCTGATACGGGTATAGGAATTCCTAATGATCAAATTAAAACCGTTTTTGAAGAATTCACCCAAGTCTCTAATAATACGGTTTCAAAAGACAGTCGAAGGTCAATCAAAGGAACAGGTTTAGGTTTGTCCATTTGCAAAATGTTAGTTGAATTGCAGGGGGGGACAATTGGCGTTGAAAGTAAATTGAATCAGGGTTCAGTATTTACATTCACCTTGCCCTTTGAGTTGGCCACAGATAAACTTGACACAGAAAAAGCAGAAAAGACAATGAGTACAATCTCTCCTGTGCTACAGGGTAAAAAAGTGCTGGTAATTGAAGACAATGATGTCAACATTATGTTGTTGACCATGTTGTTGAAAAAAGTAGGAATCCATTACGATATTGCAAAAGATGGAGAAATTGGACTACAAATGTTTAAAGATAATACGTATGATATTATCCTAACCGATATCAATGTTCCTAAATTAACGGGCGATGAAATTGCTATTTTTGTTAGACAATATCATGAAGATAAAAAACGGAATATGCCAATCATTGGTTTAACAGCAACTATTGTACAGGATGATTTGGATGATTACCTGGCTGCAGGAATCAATCAGATACTGGTAAAACCGTTTAAACAAGATGAATTGTATACAACACTCGAAAAGTTCCTTTCCTAATTTACATCCTACAAATTGTTTGGATGGTTTCTCTTGTTTTTTGCTGAAGTAGAATAAACTGAGAGCTTAATAATTCCTGAATGATTTTCTCGTCATAATGCCTGATCGTAATAAGGCGTAATGATTTTTCTACCTGAACATCAAACATCTCACTGCATTTTTCGGCCAGTAATCCAATTTTTTCATTGTGGTCATCCAAACATAATTGGAGGCTGATTGCTCCGGTCTGAATGAGATTAGGTTTAACTTTTATTTCTCCGAAAATTTGATAAAGAGCGCTCATAGGTTCTTCGCCAATAAATGAAAAATCTTTTGTTTTCAAATGCATCAGTACTTGATGGTCTTTATTTACAATAATTGGAGGAAGGTTTTTTATATGCTTGTGATGAATAATGGTTCCTTCAAGTGATGGGTCTAAAAAACACTTTACAAGTAAAGGAATATTTTTATTTTGAAGTGGTTTAATGGTTTTGGGATGAATTACTTGAGCGCCATAATAGGCCATTTCAATTACTTCATTAAAGTTTAACTCTTTTATCAACTGGGCTTCCTGATACGTTTTTGGATCTGCATTCATTACACCTTCCACATCTTTCCAGATGGTTAATTCGGCTGCATTCAGGATATTGGCAAAAATAGCAGCAGTATAATCACTTCCCTCTCTTCCCAATGTGGTACTTTCATTGTCATCTGTTGCTCCAATAAATCCCTGTGTAATGGTTATATTTCCGGCGTATTCATTCACCGCAGCACTAATTCTGGGTGCCGAAAATTCAAACTGAACACCTGCGTCTCTAAAGTTATTATCAGTTCTTAGCAGGTCTCTTACATCCAGCCATTGATTGTTTATTTTTTCTTCTTTTAAATAGTGGCTGATAATGCAGGTGCTGAAAAGCTCTCCAGTGCAAACTATCTGATCATAATAGTAGTCAAAATTTCTGACTGGTTTATCGTGTAACAACCATTCTACTTCAGTAAAGAAATCATTCAGTTGCTGAATACATTCGTTGTATTGTAATACAAGTAAATACTTTGCAGTAGTCAGGTGCTGGTTTTTTACTGCAGTGAATAACTCAAGGGCTTCTTCTCTGTTCCCTTTGAAAAACGCGGAAGCTACTTTTTCAAGTCCGTTGGTAGTTTTTCCCATTGCTGAGATAATAATTACCAGTTTCTCCTTATTGTAGGACTTGATGATTGAGCCTAAATTTTTTATTCTCTCAACACTGTTTACGCTGGCACCTCCGAATTTAAATATTTTCATAGTTGTATACTTATGATAATCTGTTCTGTTCATACAAATATACGTTCCGTACCCGCCCAATTATTATCTTTATATAAACGAAAGCGCTATATGACAGTTAACAGAACCGTACTCACCCTTGATGAGTTTACGCTGCAACAATTAAGACAATTCCCGTCAGCTACGGGAGAGTTGAGCCGTTTGCTCAGAGATATGGCATTGGCAGCAAAAAGGGTAAATGTAGAAGTAAATAAAGCCGGCTTGGTAGATATACTTGGTGATGCTGGCAGTATTAATGTACAGGGGGAGGATGTAAAGAAGCTGGATATTTATGCCAATAATCAGTTCATGGGGGTATTGAAACATGGAATCAGCTGTGCTGGAATTGGTAGCGAAGAAATGGACGATTTTGTTGTATTTGACGATGAAGTAAGTAATAATAGTAAATATGTGGTACTGTTTGATCCACTAGATGGTAGTGGTAATATCGATGTAAATGTCTCCATCGGAACCATTTTTGGTGTGTATAAAAGGGTCAGCACACTGGGAAAACCCTGTACAAAGGAAGACTTTTTACAGCCCGGAAAAAATCAGGTTGCAGCTGGATATGTGATTTATGGATCCAGCACCATGTTTGTTTATGCAACGCGCAGGGGCGTCAATGGATTTACCCTTGACCCATCCATTGGTGAATTTACCATGAGTCATCCCAATATTACCTGTCCTCCTAGTGGTAAATTTTATTCTGTAAACCATGGCAACTTTTTTCAGTATGTAGAACCAGTTCGAAAATACATTGATGGTTGTCAGCGTAAAACAAAAGAAAATGGAGGTCCTTATACTCAGCGTTACATTGGTAGTATGGTTGCAGATGTTCACCGCAATTTAATCAAGGGAGGGATTTTTATGTATCCAGGTACAACCGATAAACCACAAGGCAAACTGAGGCTCTTATATGAAGCCAATCCATTTGCCTTTATTCTGGAAGTAGCTGGAGGTGTGGCAACAGATGGCACAGGAAGGATCCTAGATATTGTTCCCACTTCTTTGCATCAGAGAACACCTTTATTTATTGGAAGCAAATTGATGATGGAGGAACTTTCAGCTGTTATGTCTCAAAAATAGATGCTATGAAATCTACATTAACTTTAATATTCATCTTGTTTTTTGGGGCTTCATCGCTCTCTGCCCAACAGGCACTAACGCCTGGAAAAATGAATTATACCATATTGAGCAAGCCTAATAATATTATTTTTAATGATACTATTTTTAAAGGTAGTTCTCAATTTAAGCAGTTGTTTTACCGGTCTGGTAATGGTGAAATCATCGGGTCTTTTCAGAAGCATCAATCAAATAAAATTGCAGGGCAGGTTTTCAATTTTGCCGGAGCAATCACGTTGTTGATTGGAGTGAATCAGTTTTCATCAAACAATAGCGGTTCTGCCTGGACTTTGATTGGTGCCGGATTTCTCAGTTCAATAGCAGGAGGGTACTTTACCCTTATGGGGCAGCGACATCTTTTAACAGCGGTTGATTTATTTAATCAACAATATCATAAGAAACAAACGGTATCATTAGGTGTGGGCAATCAATCCCTAGGATTGGTGGTAAAATGGTAATTATGGCAAACACAATTATTCGGGTAAAAGAATTGCATAAGAAATACGGGGACTTTCATGCAGTGAAAGGGATCAGTTTTGAAGTGATGGAGGGGGAAATTTTTGGTTTACTTGGACCAAATGGCGCAGGTAAATCTACCACCCTGGAAATTATTGAAACACTTCGAACTAAAACCAGCGGTCTGGTGGAAGTTGCCGGATTCAATCTGGATGAATCTCCTAATGAAATCAAAAAAATAATAGGAGTGCAATTGCAAACTGCCGGTTACTATCCCAACCTTAATTTGACTGAGTTGATAGCTTTATTTTCCGGTTTATACAATCAAAAAACAGATCCGTTGGAACTGTTGAATCTGGTGAATTTAACCGATAAGGCAAAGGCCAAATTCAAAGAGCTTAGCGGAGGTCAAAAGCAGCGTTTTGCCATTGCTACTACTTTAATTAATCATCCCCGTATTATTTTTTTGGATGAACCTACTACCGGCCTGGATCCTCAGGCAAGAAGAAATTTATGGGAACTAATTCAATCTATCAGAGCAAAGGGTACTACCGTTATTATTACCACTCATTATATGGATGAAGCAGAAGTGCTATGTGATCGTGTGGCAATAATTGACTCCGGTAAAGTAATTGCAATGGACACCCCAGATGCATTAATTGATAATCTAGTAGCCACTGGTTTTGAAAGACCCAAGCAAGTAAAAAATGCCAACCTAGAAGACGTTTTTATACATCTTACAGGTCATCAGTTAAGAGCAGAAAATTAATCTTATGAATGAAGCACAATATCCCATAGGTCAATATCAGTTTAAGCCTTACAGTGATTCGGTAAAAAGCGACTGGTTGGCAGATATTCTTTTTTTACCACAAGAGGTAGAAAATGCATTACTAAATTTAGATGAAGCACAGTTACATACACCATACAGGCCCGGTGGCTGGACCTTGCATCAGGTTGTACATCACTTGGCAGATAGCCATATAAATGCGTACACCCGATTTAAATTGGCATTAACGGAAGACCAGCCTATTATAAAGCCTTATGATGAAAATAAATGGAATGAACTGTCGGATATAGATATTGTACCCATAAATACATCCATTACCTTATTGCATGCGCTACATGCAAGATGGCATGCTACACTTAAAAATTTGTCCGAGCAGGAATGGGAGCGGACTTTGTACCATCCCGGCAGCAAAAAAATTATGACGCTATGGAATTTGTTAGGTATGTATGCCTGGCATGGTAAGCACCATACTGCTCATATTCTTTATCTGCGAAATAAAAATAACTGGTAAATAATAAGATTATGGAAAAATGGGAACTCTTGCATTCGGAACAGCTGGTAAAAGATAAGTGGGCAGATGTAAGAAAAAATAGTTACAGAAAAAATGATGGTTCTGTTATTGAACCTTTCTATATCTATGGATTTCCGGATTATGCAACTGCACTGGCAATTACCAAAAGAGGAACGGTGATTGTTGAAAGAATTTACCGGCCGGGAATTAATGAAATCATTCTGGAGTTGCCGGGAGGTTGTGTAGATGCTACTGATACGATGTTAGAAACAGCTATTGAAAGAGAATTGCTGGAGGAAACCGGATACCGGTTTGAGCACATTGAATACCTGGGAAAAATTTCTCCCAACCCCAATACCAATACCAATGTTATGCATATGTTTCTTGCAACCGGGGGCGAAGAAGACCCCAGTGCAGTAAGAGATACAGAAGAAGAAGTGGAAGTATTGGAACTAGAGTGGGACCAGTTCATTGAAGATTTTAAATCTCAGAAATTCGTTCAATCCATGCAAACTAGTACTATTCTTTATGCATTGATGAAATTGAATAAGTTAATTGTTTATTAGTATGGATTATAATAGCCGCAAATGGAGCATCCTGGAATCCAAACAGGGGTATCAGAAGAAATGGTTAACGGTAACAGAAGATCGTTGTTTATTACCAGATGGTGCAATTATTGATCCCTACTTAAGCATTTCGGTCCCTGATTTTTGTAATATCATTATGGTTACACCTAAAGAAGAAGTTATTCTGGTTCGTCAATACAGGCATGCAGCCGGTATCTTTTCTCTGGAACTCCCCGGAGGAATGATTGAGCCTGGCGAAGATCCAGCCCTTGCTGCAAAGCGGGAAATGGAAGAAGAGACGGGTTTCCAGTCAAACGACTTTCAATTCCTTTATAAAATACATCCCAACCCACCCTTGGAAAGCAATCTGGCTTATTTTTATATAGCTAAAAATGTACTGCCAACAGGCAAGGTTGCGCTGGATCCATTTGAAGATATTGAGCTGGTGTTTTTGCATCGGGAAGCATTTATGCAAAAACTACTTCACCATGAATTTCAACATGGGGTGCAGTTGAGTGCCATGTACGCTGCGGCTCTGCGTTTGGGATGGATTAAAGTTTAGTTTTTATTGAATAACATCCTATCAACTTCTGCAACTAGAAATACACTGCCGCAAACCAGAATTAAATCCTGCTGACCCGCATGCTCCATGGCTGCATTTAGTGCTGCATTCACTTCTGGATAAGCTTCTCCGTTAATGCCCAGTTGCGCTGCTTTTTCCTGTAATAGTTTTTCATCCAAGGCTCTTGGAATCTGAGCCTTTGTAAAATAATATCTGGCAGTTGATGGCAACAGCGATAACACTTCATCAATTTCTTTGTCTTTTACCATACCCATGATCCAATGCAATTGATTGTAATTGCATAAATCCAATTGGGTCAATATAGCTTTTACACCGTCTACATTATGACCCACATCCAACACAACAGTAGGATAACTGTGAATCTGATCCCATCTGCCGAGTAAACCAGTTGATTTTTTTACACTCGACAATCCTTTTCGTATGTCTTCTTCTTTTATTTTCCATCCTGCTTCGGTAAGCACTTCACAAGCTTCCAGTACGGTCAATAAATTTTTTGTCTGATAAAATCCCGGTAAGTCCAGAAGATAACGGTGGTATTCGTTTTTTTCCTTATCAACAATGGTTACCTGTAAAAAAGAGTCTTGGAATAACCAGTCATGCACATATCGCTTTTCCTGCGCAAAGGAAATCTTACTTGCATAAGCAGCGTTTAAAAAAACCGGTAATGACGCTGGATGAGTTTCTCCGATAACTACGGGAACAGCAGGTTTAATAATGCCTGCTTTTTCAGTTGCAATTTCACCTATGGAATTTCCCAGCAAGTTCATATGGTCCATACCAATATTGGTGATGATACTTAATAGGGGCTGAATTATATTGGTGCTATCTAATCTTCCCCCTAATCCGGTTTCAATGATGGCAATGTCTACTTTTTCTTTTGCAAAGTATTCAAATGCCATGGCAACTGTAATCTCAAAAAAAGAAGGTTCTATCAATTCAATTTGTTCCTTTATCCGGTCAGTAAAATCAATAACAAATTCTTTGCTACAGCAATTTCCATTTATTTTAATTCGCTCTCTGAAATCAGTTAAATGCGGTGATGTATATAAACCTGTTTTGTATCCTGCTTCCTGAAAAATAGAAGCAAGCATATGACTGGTAGAACCCTTGCCATTGGTCCCAGCTATATGAATGCTGGGAAATTTTTTATGCGGATCACCTAAATAGGCACATAGTGCAATGGTGTTGGTTAAATCTTTTTTATAAGCAGCTGCACCTTCTCTGCTAAACATGGGAAGGCGACTAAATAAATAGGATAATGTTTCAGAATAGTTCATGAAAAAACAGCTTAGTTTCTCAACTTAAAATCAAAAATCAAGGTTCCGGTTTGCTCTGAAGCATCAGCGGCATTCAATTTTAATGTTTTGGCTTTTTGAATAGCAATATTTCTAATGGAAGTATTGGTTGTAGTAGTTCCTTTGGGATTAATACTGGCTGCAATTACAGCCCCGTTCTGATTCACAGTAATGTCTACGGCCACTTTTGCAGGTTCGTTAAAGTCGTCTTCAAAAGAGGGAAGTCTGGTAATTCTTCGGCCATCTAAACCATTTCTTATTTTTACTCCTCCTGTACCTCCGGAACCACCATTGCCACTTGCTGCATTGCCATTGTAGCTATCCGATAAGGGATTACCCGTTGGCTTACCCTGATCTCCTTTTCCTCCCGCAATACCCTGATTCGCTGCATTCTTATAGCTGTCATTAACCGAAGCGCCACTACTGCCAGTATTGTTTTTGGAATCAGAAGAAAGTAAGGCTTTGGGTTTTGGGGTAGGGGGAATATTGCTGACAACCGGATTAGACTTTTTATTCTCAACAGGTTTGTTCTTGTTTACGGCGATATCATCCTCATTGTTTACGTCCTCTGTTGCATTGTTGTTGTCAACAGCTGCTTCTGTTTTGGTTGATACGGATGCTGAAGGATCATTATTCCCTGATACAGGAACGTCTCCATATCCTGTTTCAGCATTCCCCAGATTTACCTCAATGCCTTCCCCTTCCTTTATTTCTTGTGGCTTCGGTAACTGATAGCGGACATAAAAGAATATAGAAAATAATATAATGGTTATGATGGCCGTGATGGTAGCGGCTTTAATTTGTGTATGCTGTGAAGATACATTTGCGGATTTCATCGGCACTAAAGTACAATAATCCACAAATTTCCAGAGGAATGAAAGGTTAATTTCTTAATTTAATTGCTTACAAATAAGTTCAGATGTATTTGAAAATCAAAATATTGATTCTATCTGTAGCATTTCATACTGCCCTCCTTGCCCAAGTGGATGCAGACAGGGTAGCTTCATTTTTTGCGGAAGGTTATTCTATTGCAGAATTGGAGAACCTACTTGAAAATATGCCATTGAAAAAACATGAAAAATGGATGGGGAAAAGGGGCTATGAATTCCGGGAAGAAGTGCCAGGTAAAAATCTATTGGTATATAAAAAAAGTGAAGTAGTGACGCTGTATATTTTTTATTCCAATGATCATATAACAGAAGTAAGAGCTAGTAGTTCTCCTCAGAAATTTTATCAGGCGGTTGATACTTTTTCTAAGTCAGCTTCTTTTAGATTAGTTGAATATTATTTGCAAAAAAAGGAAACAAAAAAACTAGAAGGGTATAAATATTGGCGTAATAATGGCTTAATTTATTATTCATCCGCCGAAAAATATATCAATGGACTGTTCAGAGATTATCCGGCTGATATGGAGATGTCTTTACCCAAATCTTATCTTCCTGAAATGGTTTTTGTGAAAGGGGGATTAACGAAGATGGGCTCTGATAATCCATCCGATCCTGAGGACATAAGACCTTCCTATGAGATAAGGGTACCTGATTTTGAAATCGGAAAATTTGAAGTTACCGTAAAACAATACCTCTATTTCTGTAAGGTTACCAATCGAGAATTTCCTAAAATAGATTCAAAATGGTCGGGGGAGTCTATGCCCATTACCAATATAACATGGTATGATGCGGTAGACTATTGTGAATGGTTAAAATATATAACTGGGAAAAGATATCGATTACCCACTGAGGTAGAGTCTGAGTTTGCAGCCAAAGGAGGGAATAAGTCTAAACAATTTAAATATGCAGGATCTGATTTTATAGAAAAAATCGGATGGGTAAAGCAAAAGGGACAAACGGATATTCGTAGAGTGGGTTCAGCTTATCCCAATGAATTGGATATTTATGATATGAGTGCTAATGTTTTTGAATGGTGTTCTGACTGGCATAATTTCGGTTGGAATCAAGAAATGCAAAAATGTAATTTAGAAAACAGAAAAATGGGGGGACCTGATAAGGGGCTCTATAAAATTATTAGATGTGGTGGTAATGAAGATCCACAAAAATCCAGCGTTATATCGAAGATGAAAGTATTGCCCAATATGAAATACGCGGACTTGGGCTTTAGAATTGTCATGAATCCCTCTTAATTATTTGTAGAAAATATCATACCCAAATCGAATTAAAGTGGCAGCTACAACAATTAAAAAGAAAATACGGATGAACTGATTGCCCTTATATATAGCCAGTTTAGCACCTAATATACCTCCAACTGCATTACAAATGGCCATGGGAATGGCTACAGACCAGAGGATGGAGCCTTTTAGCAGGAAAAGGCTGATAGAGCCAAGGTTGGTAGCAAGATTGATAAGTTTGGCATGTGTACTAGCTTTTAAAAAATCAAATCCAAGAATGCCAATAAATGCCATGATAAAAAAGCTTCCTGCTCCGGGGCCAATAAACCCATCATAAAATCCAATCACCACACTAATCAATATGGTATATCTCCATTCTTTTTTGGGGGACAATGGCTCTCTGTTGCTTTGTCCAAAGCTTTTTTTTGTATAAGTATACAATGCAACCAGACATAGTACAATAAAAATAACCGGCTTCATATATTGGTTGCTGATAACAGAAAGCAATTGAGAACCACTGAATGCGGCAGAGAAGGCAATGGCGCACATGATTCCAACCTGCTTCCAGTTAACAGCTACCTTTTTAAGGTATTGTCTGGCTGCAAAAGCCGTTCCTGTAAAGGCAGGAATTTTAAGCGATCCCACTACCGTTCCTACTGCATATTGTGGTAGGAGTATTAAGCCGGCAGGCAATTGTATTAATCCGCCGCCCCCAACAATTGCATCTACAAATCCGGCAAGAAAAGCAAAAAAACACAATAAGGCAATGATTTCAATTTCCATTATTGTTTCATTTTTTTATGTGTAAGATTGGCTATAACCAAACCTGCAATTACCAGTATCCCACTAGCCAAATGAATTAACGTCATTTTTTCTCCTAATAGAAATACTGCTTCCAGTGTACTGAAAACCGGTATCAGATTTCCGAATAAAACAGTTTTCCCTGCTCCCAGTTTTGCTATAGCCAGATTCCAGCACCAGAATGCCAAAACAGAAGTGCCAATTCCTAAATACAGAATAGAGCCAAATAATTCCGGAGACCAGTTTGTATATGTACCAGCAAATTGTTGTTCAATAATAAAAAATGGAAAAAGCATCAATGTGCCTAAACAAAAAATAATCCAGAGAAAAGATAAGGGACTGATGTTGGAAGGTTTCTTTCTGACAAGAATATTATATATAGCAAATGCAAAAGCCCCTGCTAAAATCCAGGCATCTCCAATTGAAAACTGAAAATGTCTTAGCACATCCAAGCTTCCCTTTGAAATCAAAAGAACTATCCCCATGATCGAAATCAACATCCCGATAATTCTGAAAAACCCCAGTCGCTCTTTCAGGAATAAAACCGCCAGGGCTGTAGCAAAAATGGGAGAGGAAGTGGTTCCAATCAACGCCATATTAATGGCGGTAGTATAATGTCCGGCAACATATACAAATGTGTTGAACAAAGCAATTCCCGTAAAAGACAAAATCAACAAAATTTTCCAGTTAATTTTCATAAAGGAATATTCTGCTTTTACTTTTTGAATGGCAAAAGGGAAAAGCACAATGGTAGCACAACCCCAGCGATAAAAAGCAAGGCTGATAGGCCCAATATTATCACTGGCTTTTCTGGCTATAATAAAATTACCAGACCACAAAAGGGTAGCAGCAATGGCCAGCAAAACGCCATCTCTTGTATGAGTATTCCCTTTCGCTTGCATGGATTATTTAGCGCCTGCAAATTGATGATTAAAGTCTCCCTTGATTCTTTCCATTGGAGGATTGAAATATCCGAATTTTACAGAGGGGAACTCTTCGTGAATCAGATCCATTAATTGTTTTACACCCAGCATATCTCCTGTTTCACCCATACCAATTTTACCCATATACCAGTCTGGATCAATATTGAAATTTCTCCATTGAATCATATTCAATTCTGTTTCGGCAATCAATTTTCTGAGTGCTTCATATTCAGCTTCACTGTCCGTAATTCCCGGAAATACAAAGTAATTGATACTTGTCCAGCCGCCGTACCTGCGAACTACTTTCAGGCTTTCAACTATGTCTTCAAACGCATAGTTGTTAGGTCTGTAATAGGCTTCGTAAATATGTTTCTGAGCAGAATTGGTACTGACCCTGATACTGTTTAAACCTGCTTTGCAAAGTTCTTCTACTGCAGCGGGTTTAGATCCATTCGTATTAATATTAATACTTCCATTGTTGGTATGCTTTCTGATTTCAATAATAGACTGTTTGATGGTTTCCCACATCAGTAAGGGTTCGCCCTCACATCCCTGACCAAAACTGATTATAGGGAAGGGCGCATTGATTAAGTGAGGAACAGTGAACTCTACAATTTCTTCAGCACTTGGTTTGAATGTTAACCGGTCCTGTGTACTTACAATGGTTTCTTCTTCCGGCTGAAAAGAAATACAGCCAATACAGTTGGCATTGCAGGCGGGAGAAGTAGGTACCGGACATTCCCATCTGCCCAGCGAAAAGTTTCTTGCAGCCGGACAATGATAAGTCATACAGCAGTTTTCCATCAAATGCTTCACCAATCTGTTTTCCGGATATGCTTTAAGTAAATGGGCTGTCCCCAATTCAATAGCATCCGAATCAAATCCTGCTGCTTCCTGTCGGATATCTTTTTCAATTCTTACAGCCGGAACATAGTTTTTGTCGTTCATCCAACCAACCGCTGTATAACAGAAAAGTGGTAATGTTGGTGCATCTGGCATGGTTTCATAGGCTGCTATAAATAGTCCTGTATAGGCAGGTGGTATAAATGCAGCAACTGCCCATCCTTTTTCACAAAGTCTCATTTCACCAGTTTGCACATCAACCCCAATACCTCTTCTTCCAGGTAATTCATATAAATTACCTCCCTGTGGTAATTCTATCCACTGATTGGGTTCAACAGGAAACGCATCCCATCCGGCACGACCTACTGCATAGAGTGTTTCATCTTCAAATATATTTCCTTCGCCGTCGGAATATAGCAGGTATGGACTAGTTTGCATGAGTCGTTTTTTCTAAGTTTAATTTGGCATAGGTGTTGAATTCATGTTCTAATGCCTCTGTGGTATTGGATTCCAATTCTTTTTGTAGCAGCTGATTGTTTTTGAAATCGATGGTTAACAAACCATCTTTCAAAACCACATTATTCAGTTCAGACCAACTATACCTTTTTTTGGGGAAACTATTTTTTACAATTTCGTTCTCATCAAAGGCAATCTCTTCTGGAAACTTGACTTGTTTTTCTAGCATCGCAGCCAGTAAGTAAACCCATGCAATCCAAATTCCATCGGGTAAGGAATACCAACCTACGGCTCCAATTAATAAACCAAATCGATAATAAGGCGGTACCCCTCTTTTATTTTGCCAGATACAGTAAACCAGCCAGGCAAGTACCATGGCTGCAAAAACAAAACTTGCAACCCCTCTGCTAAAAGCTGTAAAGTAAGCTCCTATAAAAGCAATAGCAGCAATCAGCAACATGATTTGACTTACTAAGTCAACAGATGCAAAACTTCTTTTTTTCAGGACAATGATATAGTCGTAGGTTTTCATAATACCATCAAGTTACAAAGTCTCCACAAGATTCTTGCACCCACATTGCTGTCCCAGTCTGTCTGGCCAACGCCAATTTCAACCAGATCAAATCCAATCAGTTCTCTGCCGCTTTGTTTTATCTTTTTTAACAGGTAAATAATTTCTTCCGTTTCAAAACCTCCCGGTACAGGCGTTCCCGTGTTGGGGCAAAGTTTTCTGTCTAATCCATCTATATCAAAACTGATATACACTTTTTCTGGTAAGTGTGCAATGATTTCATCAGCCAGTTTACCCCAAGATTCACCTTCAAATTGCCTTTCCTTAATGTTCTTATCAAAATAGGTAATAACCCGGAAATTGCTGTTACAGATATAATCCCATTCCTGTTCACAGTAATCGCGGATTCCAACCTGCACCAGTTTGCTGATTTCGGGTATTTCCTTCAGTGCATTATGCATGATAGAAGCGTGCGAATAAGTAAAGTCTTCATACTTTTCTCTTAAATCGCAATGTGCATCAATCTGAATAATGCCGAATGGGCCGTGCTTTTCAGCAAGTGCTTTCATTAACCCCAAGGGAGTACTATGATCACCACCTAAAATTCCAACCAATTTTCCTTTATCCAGTAGGGCTTTGCTTTGTTCGTAAACCCAATTGTTCAGATAAACACTTCCTTCGTTAATTTCCTTAAGGCTTTTGCACATGAACTTGTTTTTGATCAGTTCTGCACCTTGGGAAATATAGTCGATATACAGCTCGGCTTCTTTTCTGAGATAATCCCCTTTAAGTAATAATTTTTTGTCGATTTCTTTCATGAAGAAACCTTTTTTCCAGCCGGCATCACCATCCATATCCAATAAGTCTACCTGCATGCTGCTTTTAAAAACATGTTCAGCAGCCCTAGCTGTTCCTGCACCGTAGCTTACGGTTACCTCCCAAGGAACAGGAAGGATTACAACGCTTGATTCTTCTTCGGTGAAGGGTAGCCCAAAAATATTGTTATTGGGGTTGGCAACCGCATTGGGGTTAAAGCCAGATAAGTCTGTCATATTGAGCAGTGTTGAAAACGGGGTGCAAGTTAGGTGCTAATTGTTAAAACCACACTATTTTATCGATTATCTGGGCTCAAAATGCCTATTAAATGACACAAACAGGCTGCGGAAGGGTAAAAAAGAGACAAAATAGAGCAAATAAAGAGGTAATGCGGAAAAATGCAGTCCATTATTGTATGCATCTACCATCGCAAAAAGCGGGATGAACCACTTGTATCTGTTTAAGATATATTCCATGCGCTTAGGCGCAAAACACAGGGGTAAAGCGGGAACCCACCAAATGAAGTTGTAATATATTTCTCCAGTAGTGCCCAGGTATGATAAATTGAACATATACAAAAACACAGTAGTTATCATTAGTAAACCTCTTATGGGAATAAAGAATGCGGCAATCACAAAACTGGAGCTGGCAACACTTAGGATTCCACTTATTTTGTTTCCAAACAATAGCAATGGTTGTTGATCGGCGCACTGATATGGGAGTTGCTGCAATAGCAGCATAGTTCCGAAAACAAGGAAAAGGGATCCAAGCAGAATGCGGGCAACAAAAAGTCTGAAATCTTCCCCATTTTCTATTGTATTTTCTGAATTTTCAGACATGTTATGCTATTGTATAAGGTTAAAAATTTTAACAGGACACAAGTAACAACAATTCATTGAACCTATTGTTTTTAAGTTACCTTTGTGCCACAATTCAGATCATGAAAACAACGCATATCATTATTCTTGTATTAATTGCCGCGGCCATAGCTGTGCTGGTTCAGTACAGCGGTGACCTGACAACTTATGAAACCATAGCTTCTGCCAAAGAAAAGGAAGGAAAGTTTGTAAACTTAATAGCAAAGCTAGACACAACGCAGGCAATAGAATACGATGCTGTTAAGAACCCTAATTATCTTAGTTTCACTGCTATTGACACATTGGGTAATTCAATAAAAGTGGTATATCATGATACCAAGCCCACCGATATGGAAAAAAGTGAGAGAATTGTTTTGAAAGGGAAGGTTCAAAATAATCAGTTTGAGTGTGAACATATCTTATTGAAATGTCCATCCAAATACAAGGACGATCCCAGCGCTATGCAGAAACAGCTGCAAACTTCTAATTAACTTATATTCTATACCATAAGCTAACTTCATGAATTATATTGGAGAACACCTGTTGCCGGGTCAGATAGGACATTTTTTTGCAGTCCTGAGTTTAGTTGCTTCTTTGTTGGCAACTTTTGCTTTTTATAAAGCTTCCAGTGTTGCAACGGAAGAACAAAAATCTTGGAAGATACTGGCCCGATGGTCATTCGCAGTTGAGTCAGTAAGTATCCTGGTATTGTTTGGTTCATTGTATTACATCATTTCCAATCATCTTTTCGAATACAAATATGCATACACGCACAGCGATTTAAGCTTGCAGTTCGAATACCTGCTAAGTTGTTTCTGGGAAGGGCAGGAAGGTAGTTTTATGTTGTGGAGTTTCTGGCATTGTGTATTGGGATGGATGATTATTTGGAAAGGCGGCAAGTGGGAAGCTCCCGTAATGACTGTTATTGGATTTGCACAGTTTTTTATGGCAACTATGTTATTGGGAATATATTTCTTTGGAGCAAAAGTGGGTATAAGTCCGTTTGCACTTTTAAGGAATGAGATGGATGCCCCTATTTTTAGTCAGCCCAATTATCTAGAATTCATAAAAGACGGAACGGGTTTAAATACCTTATTGCAGAACTATTGGATGGTAATTCATCCGCCGATTCTTTTTCTTGGATTCGCTTCTACCATTGTTCCATTTGCTTATGCAATGGCAGGACTTGCTAAAAAAGATCATGATTGGGTAAAGCCAGCGTTGCCATGGGCTTCTTTTTCCGCAGCAGTTTTAGGAACGGGTATCATGATGGGGGGGGCATGGGCGTATGAAAGTTTATCTTTCGGAGGATACTGGGCCTGGGATCCGGTTGAGAATGCTTCCTTGGTTCCATGGTTAACGCTGATTGCAGGCTTACACACCAATTTAATTTACAAGAGTAGCGGGTACTCTTTAAGACCTACTTATTTCTTCTATATTATTAGTTTTTCGTTGATATTATATTCCTCTTTCTTAACTAAGAGTGGTATTCTGGGGGATACTTCTGTACATTCCTTTACCGACATGGGGCTAAATGCACAGTTGCTGCTTTTTGTTTTGATATTCTTTATTCCAGGAATGATCTTATTCTTTGTCCGATACAAATCAATTCCGTCCATTCAGAAAGAAGAAAGTACATATAGCAGGGAGTTCTGGATGTTCATAGGTTCACTGGTATTGTTTTTGTCTGGGATGGTAATTATTGCCAAAACATCTACGCCAGTTTGGAACAAGGTTTTTGGAACCAATATTGCCCCACCTCAGGATCCGGAATTTGCACATAACCAGATTCAGATTTTTGTGGCGATCATTTTAGGTATTTTGACGGCTACTACCCAATATTTAAAGTATAAGGATACACCCAATGGATTTTTCTGGAAAAAAATAATGGTGCCCACTGTTATCGCAATTGTTATTTCAGCTGCCATTAGTATTTGGGGTGATATTTCCTACACCAAAAAAGGCGCTGGCTTTTTAGCGGCTATTCATTTAGGGATTTTTGCCGCCGTATATGCAGTAGTTGCAAACACCGCTTATATCTGGCTGGGATTAAAAGGAAAAGTCAAAGCTGCCGGGGCCTCTGTTGCACATATTGGGTTTGGGTTGGCGCTAGTGGGTATTCTTATATCCTCGGGTAAAAAAACGGTTCTTAGCTGGAATACAACTGGGGTAACACCTTTGAGTGTAGAAAGTAAAGATGAAAAAGGGAATCCTGCCGGTGATCCAGCGGAAAACTTAACCTTGTTTAAAGCAGTAGCAACGGATATGGGTAGGTATATGGTAACCTATACGATGGACACAACAAATCCCAGAGATCGTAAAAGATATTTTGAAATTGATTTCAAAGCCAAGGATGGCAGCGAGCAGTTCAAGCTATACCCCGATGTAATCAAGAACAATAAAGGGATGGAAGGCTTTGCCGCAAATCCTGCCGCACAACACTACTGGCATAAAGATATTTTTGTTTACATTACTTCCTTCCAGGAAAACAGATCCGCGGATACCGTTAGTTTTAAGAACAGAACGGTTAAAGTAAGCGATACTTTGTTTTATGGAAATGGCATGATGATTCTAAATAAAGTATCCGTTAATCCTGCTGAATTGGCATCGAAATACAATAAGGACGAAACGGCACTGTTTCTGGACATGACCGTTATTTCCAAAGAAGGAAAACAGTATCGGGCATATCCGGGTATAGCTTTAAAGGGACAGGAATTAAGGTCATTGCCGGATAGTATTATCTCGCAAAGCCTGGTACTGAAGTTCAATAAAGTAATTAACCAGGAGAAAGGAGAACTGGAAATAGGCGTTAAGGAGAGTGGCAATATTACCGACCTAATTACATTGAAAGTATATGAGTTCCCAATGATTAACCTGCTATGGCTGGGAATAGTGATTATGGTAACAGGTTTTGTGATGTCGATTGTACAACGTGTTAAACAAATTGCAAAAAGTACCCTCTAATACTGGCAGCAAAGGTTACATTTTCTGTGTCATTGTATTAATATTAGTCTGATTTGACTAAATTCATACTGAATGGGCACTAAATTTCTCTATATCGTTTTGCTGCTTTGTGGCATTTGCTTTACCGGACTTATAAAGGCCCAGGACAAAGGCGTTCACGATACAATAAGAGTTTACGCTTATATTACCCCGGAAGGAGACACAATTGGCGAGTCATGGCTTCCTAATGTAGAAGTGATTGGCAGGTTAAATGCTGCAGGTAGAAAGTATTGGGCAGAATGGACTCGTTTGCGCAATGCTGTTTATGTTACTTATCCATATGCAAAAGCTGCTTCAAGAATAATTAATGAAATCAATCTGCAATTGGTGAATGTATCTGATAAACAGTTGCGCAGAAAAATAATTCGTTCCAGAGAAAAGGAAATGAAAAAACAATTTACGGATCAGTTAACTAAACTTTCTGTTTATCAGGGAAGGGTACTCATGAAATTAATCAACCGCGAAACTGGTAATAACTGTTATGAAATTATTGAGGAGTACAAGGGTTTTATGACAGCTGCTTTCTGGCAAACAGTTGCTTTCGTCTTTGGCAGTAATTTGAAACAGCCCTATGATCCTGGAACGAAAGATGCAGAGATGGAAAAAATTGTTAGAGATGTAGCTCGAATGTATGGCTATCCTGGTTGAAGATAGTTTTGTAAATATCTTTTGAATTCTTTTCTCGATATCATTTCTGCACCCAGACTTGCTAAGTGTTCAGTATACACCTGACAGTCAATTAAAACAACATTTTCTCTTATCAGTTGATTCACTAGTTGAATAAAAGCAAATTTGCTAGCATTGGAAACATGACTGAACATGCTTTCACCAAAAAACAATTTGCCCATTCTTATTCCATATAATCCTCCAACCAGTACACCGTTTTTACGGGCTTCAGCAGAAATAGCCAATCCTTCCTTATGTAATTTACAATAGGCTGCTTCAACTTCATCTGTTATCCATGTTCCCGATTGCCCTGGTCTATTATTCACTTTGCAATAATGAATCACTTCTGAAAAACAGGTATTTATTGAGAAACTAAATTCCTCTTTTTTGATTACTTGCTTCATGCTTTTGCTGACGTATAATTTTTCAGGAAATAATACGAATCTGGGATCGGGACTCCACCATAATGGGGTATTGCCTTCATACCAGGGAAAGATACCTTCCTGATAGGCCAGTTTTAACCTTTCAGTTGATAAATCTCCACCAATAGCCAATAAGCCATCCTCCAATGCATCATCAACAGGTGGGAATACTAGTTTGGAGGAAAGAATATGCATCAGGCGTTTAGTTCTACTGTAGCGCCAATCCCTCTTTCTGTAATACTATTACACATTGGTTTTAATGTGTCGTAATCTCCCTTTTTAACTGCATACTTGCCTTTATAATGAATAAACATGGCACACTGCTCTGCTTGTTCAAGCGTGTGTCCACATATTTCCATCAACGTTTCAATTACCCAGTCAAACGTATTGACTTCATCGTTCCAGACAATCAAACTATACTGATCAGTAGTGAGCGTGTCGGTATCAGTGTCTGGGGATTCCCAGATTTGCGGATTATTGGAGGAATAAAGATTCGACATGCGGTAAAATTATAGAATAGGTGTTGATTTCAAAAAAAATGAAAATTTGTTTTGAAAAAAAACGATTTTTTTTTGCTGTTTACATTTCAGACCCTATTTTTGCACTCCCAAACAATAAGGGAGCATAGCTCAGTTGGTTTAGAGCATCTGCCTTACAAGCAGAGGGTCCGCGGTTCGAACCCGTGTGCTCCCACAAGGTCTCGAGTTTTACTCGGGACTTTTTTATTTTCACAACTCTCTGTTTTATTGGTTAAATTGAGTTGCGTCAACTCTCAATTATGCGTTTGCTGATTTTCATTTTCCTTCTTATTAGTTGCACTAAAGCTATGTTTGCTCAGGAATTCCACACAGCCAATAAAAAAGCCACTTCGCAGACTGTAAAACTGTATAACAACTTATTCCGGATTTTGCCACAGGGAATTCTTTTTGGACACCAGGATGATCTGGCATATGGCCTGGGCTGGGAATATATACAAGATAAAAGCTGTGTGCAGGATGCTGTTGGCGAATATCCAGCCATGTATGGCTGGGAGCTGGGCGATCTGGAGTTGGATGCTATTCACAATCTGGATAGTGTACCATTTCAAAAAATGAAGGCATTTATACAAGAAGGGTATAAGCGTGGCGGGGTGATTACAATTAGCTGGCACGCAAATAATCCCGTAACAGGGAAAAATGCCTGGGATATTTCCGGCAATGCAGTTTCTGCCATTATTCCGGGCGGTCATATGCATGAAAAATACAAAAGCTGGTTAGATAAGATAGCCGGTTTTCTAATGGATGTAAAAACTCAAGGAGGAGAGTTTATACCTGTTATTTTCAGACCATTTCATGAACTGACAGGAAACTGGTTCTGGTGGTGTCAAAATGTTTGTACTCCTGAGGAATATAAGTCGCTTTGGAAATTCACTTTTGATTATTTAACCAATATCAAGCAGCTTAATCATTTATTGTGGGCTTATAATCCCGAGAAATTTGAAAGTGAAGCCCAGTTTTTACAATACTATCCGGGCGATGAATATGTAGACATAATGAGTTTTGATTTTTATCAATATGGTGATCCCTCTAATAACACTGATTTTGAAACAACCCTTGACAAGCGATTGTTGATTCTTACCAAACTATCCAAAGAAAGAAAAAAACTGCCTGCATTGGCTGAAACAGGATTTATGAATATCCCTTATCCTGAATGGTTTACCAAAAAACTCATGAAGGGGATTGGGAATCATGCCATTTCATATGTTCATCTCTGGAGAGACGGAGGATTGGTAAATGGCACAGGACAATATCGATTTGCGCCTTCTCAGGATCATTTTATTCCAGTGGGCAGAGACCCTGCTTTTATGGATTTTTACAAATTGTATATTTCAGATAAGTTCATTTTCGGCAATAAAGTTCAGCAACTAAACTTGTACAAATGAGATGCATTTTATTTTTAATCGGGACTTGGCTTTCGTTAAGTTTAACAGCTCAATCTTCTGTTTTTGATGAATCTTTAGCTAAGAAACTGGGAGCAGATGACTATGGAATGAAGCAGTATATGCTTGTAATATTAAAAACCGGAAACAATACAACGCAGGATAAAAAATTTATTGATAGCTGTTTTTCCGGGCATATGAGCAATATGAATCTAATGGTAAAGGCAGATAAATTAGTAGTTGCAGGGCCTATAGGTAAAAATGAAAAAATGTACCGGGGTATCTTTATTCTAAACGTTGCCACTAAAAATGAAGCTGAAAAACTATTGAAAACAGATCCTGCTGTAAACGCCGGATTATTGGATGCTGAATATTTTCCCTGGTATGGGTCTGCAGCATTAGCAACCTATTTACCCAACGTTGAAAAAGTAACAAAGAAAAATTTTTAGTATGAATCGTTTGCAGCAATTAGTTCTTGAGTTGGAATCATTTGTTCCATATGCAGAAAAAATAAATCCTTCCGTTTCTGAAGCTAATGTTGGTTGGCATATTGATCATTCTTTATTAGTTATCAATCAAATTGTGAAAGCAATGGATATGTCGGATCCGGAGGCGTATCAGTACCATTTTAATTTTAAACGCTGGATAGCATTTACGCTTAAAAAATTTCCTAGAGGGGTAGCTAAAGCTCCCAAACAGGTCAGGCCAGTGGAAGCATTTGATGCTGATAAAATTTCAGCGTCTATTGAACATACAAATAACAGTCTGGCAGTTTTTACTACATTGCAGCCTAATCAGTTTTTTGTGCATCCTTTCTTTGGGAAGCTGAATCAGAAGGCAGCACTAAAAATGCTTACAATACATACGGCACATCATTTGGCCATTATAAAAGATATAATAAAAAAGTAAAGAAAATGATACAAGCAAAAGGGTATGGTGCAACAAGCAAAGACAGTGAAATTGTGCCGTTGGAATTCAACAGAAAATCTTTAGGAGAGTCAGATGTTTTAATTGACATTTTATACTGCGGTATTTGTCATTCAGATATTCACACGGCAAGAGGCGAATGGGGCGCAGCTATTTACCCGGTAGTACCCGGGCATGAAATTGTAGGGAAAGTAATGCAGGTGGGAGCATCTGTTACGAAATTTAAAGTAGGGGATATAGCCGGTGTTGGCGTATTTGTAGATTCCTGTAGAACCTGCAATCCATGTAAAAAAGGTATGGAACAATATTGTGAAGAAGGAATGGTTCCTACTTATAATGGATATTACCGCGACAAGCTAACCCTTACTTACGGAGGATATTCCAATTGCTATGTGATTGATGAAAAATATACTTTGCACATTCCTCAAAAGGAGAATCTTGCCGGGGTAGCTCCGTTATTGTGTGCCGGTATTACTACGTATTCTCCTTTGAAATTTGCTGGAGTTGGTAAGGGACATAAAGTTGCCGTGCTGGGTTTAGGTGGTTTGGGACATATGGCTGTTAAGTTTGCAGCTTCATTTGGCGCAGAAGTTACGATGTTGAGCACATCTCCTTCCAAAGAAGCAGATGCCAAAAAATTAGGCGCGCATCATTTTGCATTATCAACGGATCCTGCACAAATGAAAGCCTTAAAAGGCAAGTTTGATTTTATCCTCAATACTGTAGCAGCAAAACATGATATGAATAAATTTCTAGATCTGCTTACACTGGATGGTAAAATGTTAATAGTTGGTATCCCCCCAGAGGAATCTGCGTACAATGCCGCTAAATTAATTTCTAAAAGAAGAAGTATTATTGGGTCTATGATTGGTGGAATTGCAGAAACACAGGAAATGCTGGACTATTGTGCAGCACATAATATTTATTCGGACATAGAACTAATTAGTGCACAGGACATTAATAAAGCATATGAACGTGTTATTAATTCAGATGTGAAGTACCGCTTTGTAATTGATATGAAAACCCTTTAGTCGGTTACTTCAACAATCAGTTCAACTTCAACAGCCATATTAAAGGGAAGGGTGTTGGTTCCTATTGCGGAACGGGCATGCTTCCCTTTTTCGCCTAAAGCCAATACCATTAAATCTGAAAATCCGTTCATGACTTTAGGTTGATCATAAAAGTCGGAAGCGCTGTTTACCAACCCAAGTACCTTTACGATTCTTTTGATTTTACTCAGGTCCCCCAATTCTTTTTTTAACACCGCTAACTGATTGATTGCGGTTAATCTGGCAGCAGCATATCCTTGCTCTATACTTAAGTCAGCTCCAAGTTTGCCTGTTATGTATTTACCCTGCGAATCTGATGGTCCTTTTCCTGACAGAAAAACCAGATTCCCTGTCCTTACTGCATTCACATAATTGGCAACAGGTGTAGATACCGTTGGGATTACTATACCAGCTGCTGATAGTTTTTCTTCCGGGGTTTGTGCTACTACCTGCACACTTACGAATAGGCTTATCAGGATGAGAATTTTTTTCATTTTAACATGTTTTTTGTATAAATGACGGAATATGTTTGGGTTGGTGAATTTTAATTTTCTTATTAGGAATATATTCTCCGGAGACAAGTTCCACTGACTGTTTGGGAACTTTAAACAATTCAGCCAGATACCCAATTAAAAATGCCGTGGCTTTACCTTTTTCTGGTTGGGTTGCAATGGCAACTTTTAATTGGTTTCCTTTTACTTTTCCAATTTGATTCATTTTAGCGCCAGCCGTAACCAATAAGTTGAGCATCAGATCTTCCCCCTGCCATGTGTAGAATGATTCACTCATTGGATAATGCCGTTTAAAATTTTGCTATTAATGGTGTTCATACATTTTCTCACCTGCCATAACGCCAAACGGTAGTATGTTCTGCGGAGGTGGGATGGGGCAGGTAGCAAATGGGGTAAATACACAAGGAGGATTATACGCCATATTAAAGTCTATATGAAAATCATCTTTTTCTGCTTCTGTTTTGGGGATGTATAAAAATCTTCCTGCTGCATAAGTACTGTTTCCTGAAGTATTGTCCCCCATAACCACTAGTAAATAATCTCCTTCTGATATAGCATCAAGCGTGTAAAAAATTCCTTTGTACTCAAAACGGATTTTTCCTGCCAGCTCTGTCGGGTTTTCCTGTCCTAAAGCGTTCTTGATAATAATATTTTGTTTAAATGCGGGTTTAATAAACTGTGCTTTTATTTTCCAGCTACTATCTGTTGGAAAATAATTGATACCCTTAAAACGGGTTAGGTTTGCTGATTGGAGATCTCTTAAACGAATGCCGATTTTTTCACTCCTTTTAATGATATTGAATTGCAATGAACCGCTTGACACAATTGCTGCCTCCCCAGGATTACTGAAGATTAGGGTTTTCCTTGTTATCCTTTTTCTATTGATGGTAAATGCTGTATTTGCATCTGGTACCAGCCAAACAGAGTCACCCTTTCTTAAAAAGTATCCTGCTTGGAGACTGATTTTGGTTTTGGGAAAAACGATAGCATTTTTTTTGTCAGCACCAACGGTATTGTTGCCTTCTTCCAGCCAGAACAATCCTTCTAAATTTAACCATCCATCTGTTGCTTTTAATGCCCTCACTCTTGCTCTTTTCCAATCTTCAATCTGATCTGCATGAGACTTTTGTAAAAGGGCATCTACATGATGATTAAAACTGTCTTTGAATTGTTGAAAATATGCACCTGTTGCAGGTCCGGAAAACCCAGCATGAATATTTTGTATAGTTCTGTCTGATCTTATGAAAAGGGTAGTGGGGAATCCGGTGAAATTGCTGAGAAAGGGGAAGGTTTGTAAAACAGAATTTCCATTGGATTCTCCACCGAATACCTGCTCGTATTCAATGTCGAATTTTTCTTTGAATCGGGTCATGGTTTTTTGTGCATAGGCATAGTTGTTTACTATTTCAAACTGTGTAGTAATGATTTCAATACCTCTTTGCTTATTTTTCTTGTACCAGTCCGATAAAAAAATAGCTTCGTCAGCGCAATTGGGACACCAGGTACCACCTATGGTCAGGATTACCGGTTTATTGAAATAGGCGGAGTCATCTAGGCTGATTTTTTTGCCCTTCGCATTCATTAAACTAAATTGAATAGGGGCCGTATAATCTTTCAGCCTGGTTAATGTAGAAGGATCAGGTAGGCGGGCTTGTTCATTTTTATAAGCCCTGATTAGTTGTACTGTTTTTAATCCCTGTTGAACCCCCTTGATGGAACCATCGGGTTCTATACTCCCCATGAACATGAGTGGAGAGTATCCGATAAACAAAGAAAATTTAAACTGGTTACCTTGTACACGACCATAGGAATAACGGCTATCTCCACTGGGTCTTAAAAAAGTAACACCGCCGGTGTTTTTATCCTGTGTAAATAATCCAATGGCTTTAACCTGCTTGCCGGAATCATTCGTAAATACTACATCGTATTTTCCTGCAAGGTTTGCCGGAGCAGTGTTATTATCCCAAATAAACCTTTCTTCGTTATTGGGTTCTGCGTAAATCGGAAAAGCATCCTCTCCGGATTGTCTTCTCCAGATTCCTTTCCAGCGTTTATCTTTTGTAATGCCCAAAACCATTACCCTGTCGAATTGATTAATCCATACCTGTATACTATCTTTAACTTTTACCAATTTACCTCCGTAATACAATTCTTTTCCATTTAAGAAATAGACAGAAAGTTTTCCTGAGCTATCTTCCTGAACTGAAAAATTAAATGGAATTTCTTCTCCGTTATATAATGGGAATGCGCCTCTCCAGTTGCCTTTTATTTCTGTTAAAGGCTGACTGCTTACCCATAGAAAAGCAAAGCTCATTGCCATAACACCAATCATTCTATAATATAACTTTTTGCTCATATAATTTTTTTCGAATTCGTTGCTGTCTTAAACGTCAGTTAATTTACTTACCAACCCTTTACAAGTTTTGTGCTAAAAATGTTTGGATGGTATTTTGTCTTTAATTTGAATGCAAAACAAATTTACCCAATATGGTTAAGACTATCGCTTTGTTATTGTTATCTAACATTTTCATGACATATGCCTGGTATGGACACTTAAAAGACCAGCAGATACCTATATGGAAAGCAATAGTAGTCAGTTGGTTGATTGCTTTTTTTGAATATTGTTTGATGGTGCCCGCCAATAGAATTGGTTATAACAATGGTATGAATGGCTTTCAGCTGAAAATTACCCAGGAGGTTATTACGCTTGTTGTGTTCAGTTTTTTTGCGGTTTTGTATTTGAAAGAACCATTTCAAAGCAAATACCTGATTAGTTTTCTGTTTATTCTGGGGGCAGTTTATTTTGCATTTAAAAAATAAGATTTATCCGTATACATCCTCAAAATGTGTAATATTCAAACAAATCGAACCTGAGAAACAGACAGCAATCACGTCAAACTGAATTCTTTTGTAGGAAGGATGCAGGTAATGATAGTGTGTAGCGGCAATTCTTACTCTTTTCATCTTTTTTTTCAGAATATTTTCTTCAGGAAAACCAAATTGGAGAGACCCCCTTGATTTGACTTCTATAAAGAAGAGTTGCTGGTTCTTTGTGGCTATAATATCTATTTCAAGTCTCTTGAAACGCCAATTGCGTTCGAGCAGCATAAAGCCCTTTGTAATCAAATGCGATGCAGCTATTTCTTCTCCCTGTTTGCCTAATGCCAGGTGATTCTTTTCCATGAATACAAGATATTCAGCGAATTCACGTTAATAGGAGTATAAATACTGTTTATGGAAAGCAAGGAACGGATTTTTAAATTGAAAGGTGTGGTGCAACATTATGCCTGGGGTGGGTTTAGTTTTATTCCTGAATTATTGGGTATGGCCCCCGACCTTTCCAAACCCTCAGCGGAATACTGGATGGGAGCGCATTCCTCTGCCCCCTCACAGGTTTCCCGGACCGATTCCTGGCAGCAATTGAATGAACTCATCAGTGCCAATCCTTCAGATGCACTACAGCATTCTGTAGTAGAAAAATTTGGAGAATTACCCTACCTTTTTAAAGTGCTGGATGTAAAAGATATGTTATCTATTCAAGTTCATCCTACGAAGGAGAATGCCGAAATAGGATATGACGAAGAAAACAAAGCGGGTATTCCACTGAATGCTCCGCACCGGAATTACAAAGACAGGAATCACAAACCAGAAGTAATGGTGGCTTTAAGTGATTTCTGGTTGTTGCACGGATTTAAAAGCAAGCAGCAGTTGGAAGATACCCTGCAAAATACCCAGGAGTTAACCGTTCTACTCCCCTTATTTAGAAAAGAGGGAATCAAAGGCTTATATCAGTTTGTAATGGAGATGGATCAGGTAGACGTAGATAATCTGCTGACACCGTTGGTTAAACGTGCTATCAGAGTAAAAAAGGAAGGAAGCATTACCAAGCATAGTCCCTGTTGGTGGGCAGCGAAACTGTATGAGGGAACGGGCATTCCTGAACATATTGACCGAGGTATTTTCAGTATTTTCTTTTTTAATGTTGTTCAGGTAAATCCTGGAGAGGCAGTGTTTCAGAAAGCTGGGGTGCCGCACGCATATCTAGAAGGTCAGAATATAGAATTGATGGCCAATAGCGACAATGTTTTAAGAGGAGGACTAACCCCTAAACACGTTGATGTTCCAGAACTAATGAAGCACACATTATTTGAAGAAGTGGTACCACAAGTAATGAAGGGAGTATCCGTTATGCCGGGCGAAATCAATTATCCCTGTCCGGTTCCTGACTTCGGACTTAGTAAAATTACGCTGGATCAGGGGATGGAATTCCATTCAGAAACCTTTTCATTGGAAATATTCATTGTAACAGAAGGTTCTATCGTAATCAATCAAAATATGGTGTTGAAGAAAGGGGAGTGCGCTGCTATCTTAGCTAAAACAAAATATTCTCTGTTGGCACCCGGTCATGCAACTGTTTTCAAAGCATTTGTTCCTATATGCTAAGGATTATTCACATAATGGGTAAAAATGACTGTGGTTCTTAATGGAATACGCTTATTTTTGCTTTGAAATTGACAACGATGAAACTGAACAGACAATTTATATTTTCTTTAGTATTGATGGTTTTAGCATCTGCTATTTACCGTGTATTCCCTAACAGACCAATGGGCTTTGCCCCACAGATGGCTATCGCAATTTTTGCTGGTTCTTTGTTTGTGAAGCATAAAAAACTGGCTTTTCTTATGCCATTGTTGTCAATGTTTATTTCAGACAGTCTGTATCAGATATTATACATCAATGAACTTAGTTCTATCTCCGGATTTTATGCGGGTCAGTGGAAAAACTATCTTTTAATTATTGGACTAACCAGCTTCGGATTCCTGGTGAATCAAAATAAAATAGCTTCTATTTTGGGTGCATCTTTGGCGGCACCAACTGTATATTTTATCCTTTCCAACGGATTGGTTTGGTTAGGTGGTGGCGGATGGCACAGACCTAAAACTTTGGAAGGTTTGATGATGACTTATGCAGATGGTCTTCCTTTTTATCCCAATAGCATTTATTCAACGCTGTTTTTCAGCGCGGTATTTTTTATCAGCTGGATGTTGATTAAAAAAGCGAATACAGTTAAGTTAGCTTAATTCTTTTTTTCAGTTTTATCCGTTTTCTGATTCGTAGACCTCGTCTATCAGAAGATTTTTTCCGTCTGCTGCCTGGGTAGCCAGTTCGTCACAGCGATTATTGTATTTGTTATCTGCGTGACCTTTTACCCAAACGAATCTTACATGAAATTGTAGTGCAATAGCGTGGTATCTCATCCAAAGGTCTTTGTTCTTTTTTCCGCCCTTGAACTGAGTGCGGATCCAATTGTTTAGCCAGCCTTTCTGTACACTATCTACAATGTATTTACTGTCAGTGTAAACAGTTACTGGAATTCCCTGTTTATTGAGCGATTCAAGGGCTACTATTACTGCCATCAACTCCATTCTATTATTCGTTGTTAAACGATAACCAGCGGAAATTTCTTTTTGCTTGTCTCCCCAAATCAGGACGATGCCATAACCACCAGGGCCCGGATTTCCTCTGGCAGCACCATCTGTATAAATCAATAATTGATGCGACATGTCGCGAAATAAATCTATTTTATTGATTATACCTGAAATACACCAGTCTTAAATGTTTCAATACTAGGGTTATGATTGGCTGCATGTATTCCTTCTGCAATAACCTGTCTTGTTTTTAGCGGATCAATAATTTCATCTACCCACAATCTGGCTGCAGCATAATAAGGCGTGGTCTGCTGGTTGTAACGGTCCTTAATAGTATCCAGTAATGTTTTCTCTTCTTCCGGAGTAGGAACTGTTCCTTTTGCTTTCATTGTGGCTACCTGAATCTGCGCAAGGGTTTTAGCCGCCTGATCGCCTCCCATCACGGCAATTTTTGCAGAGGGCCATGCATAAATAAATCGGGGATCATAGGCTTTTCCGCACATGGCATAATTGCCTGCACCATAACTGTTGCCAATAACAATAGTGATTTTAGGAACAACAGAGTTGGCTACTGCATTCACCAGCTTTGCTCCGTCTTTAATAATACCACTGTGTTCGCTACGGCTGCCTACCATGAAACCGGTAACATCCTGTAAAAAAACTAGCGGGATTTTTTTCTGATTGCAGTTCATAATAAATCGGGCAGCTTTATCTGCACTGTCGTTATAGATTACGCCCCCAATTTGCATTTCCCCTTTCTTGCTCTTGCATACCAAACGCTGATTGGCAACAATTCCAACTGCCCAGCCATCTATGCGTGCATAACCGCACAAAATTGTTTTTCCATAGTCTTGTTTAAATTGATTGAACTCACTGTTGTCAACAATCCGCTCAATGATATCAATCATATCATAAGGTTTCAGGTTCCCTTCCGGAATCAGGCCATATATTTCATTGGGATCTTTTTTGGGTTGTGCCGGGGTAATTCTGTCAAAGCCTGCTTTTACAGGACTACCTAATTGACTCATTATTTTTTTTATCTGATCCAGGCATTCCTGTTCGGTTGCAAATTTATAATCGGCAATGCCACTGATTTCAGTATGTGTTATTGCTCCGCCTAAAGTTTCATTGTCAATATCTTCACCTATGGCGGCTTTTACCAGATATGAACCTGCAAGGAAAATACTCCCATTGCCTTCTACCATCAGGGTTTCATCGCTCATGATGGGTAAGTAGGCACCACCTGCTACACAAGCTCCCATCACAGCAGCAATTTGTGTGATGCCCATAGCGCTCATTCTTGCATTGTTTCTGAATACTCTCCCAAAATGTTCCTTATCAGGAAAAATTTCATCTTGCATAGGAAGGAAAACGCCAGCACTATCTACCAAATAAATAATCGGTAGTTTATTTTCCATAGCAATTTCCTGCATGCGTAGATTTTTCTTTCCAGTAATCGGGAACCATGCGCCTGCTTTTACAGTTTGGTCATTGGCCACAATTACACATTGTCTGCCACTAATATATCCAACACCAGCAACGGTTCCGCCTGCCGGACAACCACCTTCAGCCTGATACATATCAAATCCTGCAAAAGCACCGATTTCAATAAAAGGCTGATTTTTGTCGCATAGATATTCAATCCTTTCTCTTGCCGTCAGCTTATTTCTTTCCTTCTGTTTTTCAATCGCTTTTTTCCCGCCTCCCAAAGCAATTTTCTCCATCCGCTGTTTCATTTCGCTCAGCATCAGTTTCATCCAGTCTTCATTGCGATTTTGTGTCAAATTCATATGCGAACAATTGTTAGTTTACAAATATAAGTGCGATTTAATTATATTTAAGATATGACTTACGACTTTATCATCATAGGTGCAGGATCTGCTGGTGCTGTTTTGGCCAATCGACTCTCTGAGAATCCCGAAAACAAAGTGCTACTAATTGAGGCAGGTGCCCCTGATTCCAAGAAGGAAATCCATATCCCTGGGGCATATGGCGAACTGCATCATTCAACAGTAGACTGGCAATTCTGGGGCGTTCCGCAAAAGGCATTGGGAAATCGTAAGCTCTATATTCCAAGAGGAAAAACCTTGGGTGGCAGTAGTTCTACCAATGCTATGGCCTATGTAAGGGGGAATAAGGAAGATTTTAATGAATGGGCGGCATTGGGAAATGCTGGCTGGTCTTATACAGACGTGCTTCCTTATTTTATTAAGTCGGAGCATAACGAACAAATTGAGTCTGAATATCATGGACAGGGTGGCCCATTGCATGTAAGTTATTCAAAGCAACCAAGTGTTTTTGCAGAAGCATTTGTAGCAGCTTGCAATGAAATTGGCATTCCTTCGAATGGAGATTATAACGGAGAGGAACAGGAAGGAGCTCATCTATTACAATTCAATATTAAAGACAATAAGCGTTTCAGCACTGCTGCGGCATTTATTAAGCCCATCGTAAAAAGAAAAAATCTGATAATAAAAACCCATACCAAAGTCAATCGAATTTTAATTGAAAATGGGAAAGCAGTTGGGGTAGAAGTAAGTTATGGTTCTGTTGGTGCAGAAAGAATCAATTGTAACAGAGAAGTCATTCTGTCTGCAGGCGCCATTCAATCTCCTCAAATATTGATGTTGTCTGGAATCGGGGATCCTGTTGAATTGAAAAAAGTTGGTATTGATGTGCTGACATCTTTACCTGGAGTGGGAAAAAACTTGCAGGATCATTTCTGGAGCGGAGTAAGTATGGAAACCAATATTCCTTCAGCTAATTCTTTACTGAAGCCCTGGAATAAAACCAAAGCGATATTGCAATACTTGTTACTGAAATCTGGCCCACTGGGAAACAGTCCGTTGGAAGCCAATGCATTTATACGTATGCAGGATAAGCAAAACAGACCCGATATTCAATATCATTTTGCGCCGGTGGGCGTTGCCAGGGACTATTCAACGGATATTTATCACTTGCGTACATTTCCATTGATTGATCATGTTTCAATCATGTCTATTTTGCTGCATCCAAAGAGCAGGGGAACTGTTCTGCTAAAAACATCTAATCCCAAAGACAGTCCGCTGATCAATCACAAAGCCCTGGAATCGGAAACCGATCAGCAATTGTTAATACAGGCCATAAGAAAGTCTATGAATATATTGAAGGCTTCGTCTTTACAGGCATATGCCAAGGAAGCCGATTTGTTCCCTTCTGCAGAAGCTACTGACAGGGAATTACTCAATCATATTGAGCAAACTTTAGAAACTTTGTATCATCCGGTAGGTACCTGTAAAATGGGGGTTGATGAGATGGCTGTAACTGATCCCCAATTGAAGGTTAAGAAGATCAAAGGGCTTAGAGTTGTCGACGCATCTGTTATGCCAACGATTGTTTCCGGTAATACGCATGCAGCCACTGTAATGATCGCCGAAAAAGCAGCCGAACTCATCCTTTCGGGCAATTAAAGTGTGAGATTTACACATTGTTCATTATTTTAGCAGTCATAAATCCACTCCATTGGCTACTACAAAAAAAACGATTGCTGTAAAGAAAACTGTTACAGATAAAAAAACGGCTGCCGACTTTATAACCGTTCAGTTTCAGTTAAAATACCATACTGAATTCGGTCAAAACCTATTTATAGTCGGGAATCATATTTTATTAGGGAATGGAGATACGGCCAATGCTATTCCAATGCAGTATTTAAATGAACAGGCATGGACGGCAACTGTTCAATGGCCTAAAAGCGCTGCAACAGAAAAAATTACATACAACTATGTTTTAGTAAACGGAGATGGATCTACCGTTGTAGATTGGGGCACAGACAGATGTCTGGAGCTTCAAAAAATACAGTTGCCTAAAGTTCAGGTACTTGATACATGGAATTATGCTGGCTATTTTGAAAATGCCTTTTATACTGAACCCTTTCAGAAGGTGTTATTAAAGCAACATGAAACATATGTAAAAGTTAAGTCATTAAAAACTGCAACCCATATTTTTAGGGTGAAGTCTCCATTATTGAGTAAGGATGAAGTAATCTGTTTATCCGGCACTTTTAAAGCAGCCAATAACTGGGATGCAGATTCAGTTCTTTGCATGGGTAAGGAGGTAGAAAGTCCATATTATGAATTGCAATTGAATTTAAGTAAAGAACAGTTTCCTATTGCTTATAAATACGGAATATATAATACCAAAACAAAAAAACTGGTACAGTTTGAAGCGGGTGACAACAGAATATTACAGGCATCTTCCGATTTGAAACAACTAAATATTGTACAGGATGGGTTTGCTTTTCTTCCTAATACAACCTGGAAAGGGGCAGGGGTTTCTATTCCTGTATTTAGCATAAGAACAGCCGAAAGCTTTGGTGTAGGGGAGTTTTCTGATCTGAAAAAAATGATTGATTGGGCAAATATGGTAGGTCTGAAAATGATTCAGTTGCTGCCCATAAATGATACTACGGCAACATACACCAATAAGGATTCTTATCCCTATGCAGCTATTTCTGCATTTGCACTGCATCCCCTTTACTTAAACCTAAAGGCAATCGCAGGTAAAAAGTTTGCACCAGCTTTAAAAAAGCTGGAGGCGCAAAGACTACAACTAAATCAATTACCTACAGTTGCATATGAGGAGGTATTGAATCTTAAAATTGATTTCGCAAAAAAAGTATACACTGCAGTAGGAGAGGAATTACTGTTAGCAGAGGATTTCAAAATTTTCTTTGAAGAAAATAAAGATTGGCTGATTCCATATGCAGTATTTTGTTATTTGCGTGATAAGCATGGTAGTGTAGATTTTGCCACCTGGCCGTCATATGCACAATACGATGAGAAAAAGATTGCAAAGCTTGTGCAGGAAGGATCCAAATCGTATAAGGATATTGCTTTCCATTATTTCTTGCAGTATCAGTTGCATTTACAACTAAAAGAAGCAACTGCCTATGCACATAAAAAGGGTATAATCATTAAAGGGGATATTGCGATTGGCGTTTATCGTTATGGTGCTGATACCTGGCAACATCCTGATTTATTTCATATGGATTTTCAGGCCGGGGCACCACCGGATGATTTTGCTGTTAAAGGTCAGAACTGGGGATTCCCAACCTATAATTGGCAAAGTATGCAGGATAGCGGATTTGCCTGGTGGAAACAACGTTTTGCACAGATGGGTCGTTATTTTGATGCTTTCAGAATAGATCATATTCTTGGTTTTTTCAGAATATGGAGTATCCCAATGGATGCAGTAGAAGGGATTATGGGACATTTTGTTCCAGCCATCCCACTAACACTTACCTCTTTTGCTGAGAAGGGAATCTGGTTCGATTATGATCGTTACACTAAACCTTTTATTACCGATGCAGTTTTGTGGGAAATATTCGGGTACGACAATGAATTAGTGAAAAGTCTTTTCCTGACAGATGGTAAAAACGGACAGTATCAGTTGAAAGAATCCTTTGATACGCAAAGAAAAATTGAAGCGCATTTTGTTAGTCTTGAAAATGATGAACATCATCAAAAAATTAAACAAGGCCTGTATAGCTTAGTCAGCAATATCATATTATTTGATGCAAACGGTGATGGTCAACAGTTTCACTTCCGATTTGGTATTGAAAACACTCCTTCATTTAAAGCATTGGAATTTGGAACACAGCATCAACTGAAAGAACTGTATGTACAGTACTTTTATAAGCAACAGGATGATTTCTGGAAGAAGGAAGCGTATCAAAAATTGCCCTCTTTGAAGCGTGTTACCAATATGCTGATTTGCGGTGAAGACCTGGGAATGGTTCCTGCCTGTGTTCCGGAAGTAATGCAGCAACTGGGTTTATTGAGTTTGGAAATACAAAGAATGCCGAAGAATCCGCAACGAGCATTTTTCCATCCAAACGATGCTCCTTATTTAAGTGTGGTTACACCTTCTACGCATGATATGAGTACCATCAGAGGGTGGTGGGAAGAAGATCGTTCAACAATACAGCAGTTTTACAATCAGGAGTTGGGACAGTGGGGAGATGCACCTGCCTATTGTGAAGCATGGATTAACAAAGCAGTTGTTTTGCAACATTTGTTTTCTCCTGCTATGTGGTCTGTTTTTCAACTACAGGATTTAATGGGTATGCATGAAAAAATAAGAAGGGAGAATCCGCTGGATGAACAGATTAATGTGCCAGCCAATCCAAATCATTTCTGGTGCTATCGGATGCATCTGACAGTTGAAGCATTGCTCGAAACAACAGCGTTCAACGAAGAATTGCAATCCTATATTCATCAATCAGGCAGATAACCAGAAACAAGTGGAGTTAAGATTTACCAGAACAAGTTTACCCTTTGCCCATCCTTTTACCATATCTAATGGACGGACTAAAACGCACCAGGAAGCGCTGTTGGTTGCATTAAACCTTGGCCCTTTTAATGGATATGGAGAAGCGCCGGCCATTGCATACTATGATATTACAGTAGATAAAATGATTGCTGATCTTACGGCAAAGCATAAAATGGTAGAGAAATTTGCCATGACCGACCCCGAAAGATATTGGCATTATTTGCATCACCTTTTTCCGCAAAATCCATTTTTGGTTGCCGCATTGGATATTGCAGGATGGGATTTGTTTGGTCAGATGAAGGGAAAGCCCCTCTATGAATTATGGGGTACGAGCTGGTCGGATGAATTACCCGTATGTGATTTTACTATCGGAATAGATACGTCTGAAAAAATGGTAGAGAAAATGCTGGCAAAACCCTGGCCAATTTATAAGATTAAATTGGGTACTCCTGATGATATTGGTATCATTAAAGCGCTCAGAGAAAAAACAACTGCTGTTTTTAGGGTAGATGCCAATGCAGGCTGGACAACTGAACAGGCAATTGCCCTTATACCTGAATTGGCCGCATTGGGTGTAGAGCTGGTAGAACAGCCCTTGGCTAAAGATAACTGGGAAGGAATGAAAGCGGTTTATGCTTCTTCTTCAATTCCATTGATTGCAGATGAGTCCTGTGTAAGTGAAAAAGATGTTGCCAGATGTGCAGGTTATTTTCACGGTATCAATATTAAGTTAACCAAGTGCAGTGGTATTACACCAGCAAGAAGAATGATAAGGGAAGCAAGGGAGCTGGGATTAAAAGTAATGATGGGTAGTATGAATGAATCTGTAATTGGATCAGCAGCTATTGCACATTTTTTGCCACAGTTAGATTATGTAGATATGGACGGTCCTTTGTTGCTTACAGAGTCCAATGCAAAAGGAGTCGAATACAATTTTGGGAAAATTCAACTTTCAGGTAAACCTGGCTTAGGTATTTTCTTTTAATAAGTTTACCACTACTTTATCTATCGGCAGTGTCATGTCGTTTTCTGATAATGACTCCAGGGGAATCCATCTGAATACTTCCGCCTCACCGTTGGGATCTTTTATTTGTTCTGGCTGAAATGAAAACGGGATATCGCTGGTTGGTAACTGGGCTGTATTGGCAGAATGCACCCGATAGTAAATGGATATAATCTGATCCTTGTGGTTGAATGCAGAAATTTGAAAAAAATCAGTGGTATAAAAATGTTCACCAATACTTACTTCTAACCCTGTCTCTTCTCTAAATTCACGCTGTAAACAGTCTCTCGTACCTTCTCCAAATTCCAACCCGCCACCGGGAAGTTTGGTAATATAGGCACCTTTTATGAATTCGTCGGTTACCAGCAATCGCTGATACTGATCTATCAATAATCCGTAAACACGTACATTAAAAAGAGGCATCGGTTAAAACCATTTTTTCTTATAAAAATAACCACCAATAATTATGGAAACAAAAAGAGAGATAATAACAGGAATGTAGAATGCATGATTAGAATGTTGGTACGGTATATCTACGTTCATGCCGTAAATGCTGGTCACTAAAATAGGCAATGACAAAATAATGGTGATGGAAGTTAATCGCTTCATTACATTGTTCAGATTGTTGCTAATGATACTGGCAAACGCATCCATGGTACTACTCAGGATATTGGTATATATATTCGCCATCTCAAGTGCCTGACTTGTATCTACAATTAAATCTTGAAGAAACTCTCGTTCGTCTTCATTTAGTCCGAGGAAATTGGTCCTTTCCAATTTCATCATCAACATTTCATTGCTTCTTAAAGCAGTTACAAAATACACCAGGCTTTTTTGTACACGCATTAATTTCAACAAGTCTACATTACTGTTGCTATCGTATAAGCTTTGCTCGTACTGATTTCTACTGTGGTTGATTTCTTTCAGATAATCCAGAAATGTCTGTACTACTTTTTCAAATACTTTCAATACCATCATATTTCTCTTGTCCGGGTGCCTTTTCTGAAAAGTGTTCAGGAATTTTTTGATGGCACCATTGTCAAACGAGTTAACAGTAATAATTTGGTTATGCGTAAGAATGATACAGATAGGTATCGTAATATAAAATGCATCTGAATCATTGAACGAATTATTCTCTGTTGGAGTTTTTATGATAATGATTTTTACATTATCCTCCATTTCATATCGGGGGCGTTCATCAATATCCAGGGAATCTCTTAAAAATTCAATCGGAATTTCCAGTTCTTCACTTAATTCAACAAACTCTTCTTCCTTAAACGGGGGTACCAGATTTACCCAGACGCCCTGATCGGCTTTCTGAATCTCAATGGTCTGTCCGTCTATATTTTTAAAGTACTGGATCATTTTTTTTACGCTTTAGAATTTCCGTTTACATTGATTGTTCCTTTAAATACCAATTCCGCCGGGCCGCAAAGCCAGATGTTCTGAAAACTTTCCGTTCCTGTTCTCTCAAACTCTACAGCAAGATTTCCACCTTTTGTTCTAATCTTAACAGTATGGTAGGGATTGTTGTTGTTCAAAGACATAATTAGTGCTGCAGCGGTAACACCTGTTCCGCAACTATAAGTTTCATCTTCCACTCCACGTTCATAGGTTCGTACAAAAAGTTGACCATCTTCTTCTTTTTCAACAAAGTTGACGTTGATACCTTTCTCTTTATATTCACTGCTGTATCTTATTTTTTTTCCATCTGCCACAACGTCCATTTCTTCCAGGTTTTTTACTTGCTGAACATAGTGAGGCGATCCGGTATTTATTGTGCAGGCTAAAGGAAGCTGAGTAAAGCTGTTAACATCTATCATTTTTAATTTAACCCATCCACTCGTGGTTACAATAGCATCATGCGGTCCGTCTGAAGCTATGAATATGTATTTTTCTTTTTTGATACCAGCGTCATGAGCGAATTTGGTCAGGCATCTTCCTCCATTACCGCACATGCTGCCTTCGGCGCCATCTGCGTTGTAGTATTTCATTTCAAAATCGTAGCCCTCTTTGCTGTTAAGCAGCATTAATCCATCTGCACCAATACCAAATCTTCTATGGCATAAAAAAGCAATATCCGATTGAGTGAGTTGAATGGTATTGTTTCTGTTATCCAGAATAACAAAGTCGTTACCTGTTCCCTGGTATTTAAAGAAAACTAATTGCATGTTGCAATTTAGGTTGAAATAAGTAAGTAACAGCGTTTAATTGCGATGGCCAGCCTGAATATTTGATTCGCAAATGATGCGAATCTGATCAAGGAAATTGCTTAGCTCCAATAATTCAGCCTCGCGAAAATGCCCTAATCTAATGGACATTTTCATTTGAGTAATCAATTCAGCGTAGCTCTTGATAAACTGAGCAGACTGCCACTTCAGGGTAGGTTTTGTTTGAGCATCTGAAATTGCTGAAACGCGATTGCAAACTACAATAATGGTTCTTCTGAGTTGGGCAGATAATACAAAGCGCTGCTGCACGGGAAGTTTACAGGTAAGCTGGTATACTTCCTTTGCCGCCAAAATGGAGTGCTGATATATGGATATCTCCGGCTTTGTATTTTCAGACATTACTCAAATTTACTATCTAAAAATGGCCTGAAAAAATATTTATTGCATTCCAGACAATATTTCCAGGCTTTTTACGATTAGCGATTCAACTGCTTTACCCCCGTCTTTGCTAAAACTATGCTGAACGCGATTGGCAACTATAGCACTAAGGCTTAGGCAGTTATGGTTTAGTATTTTTCCTAATCCATACATGGCACTGGTTTCCATTTCAAAATTGGTGATGCGGTGATTCCCGAATCTAAAGCTGGTTAATTGAGAAATCAGGTTAGGATATTGAAGTGGTAATCGTAAAATTCTACCCTGTGGACCATAAAATCCAGGACAGGTAACGGTAATACCGTGGTAAAATCCTTCTACAAATTCCTTGAGTACACTAGCCGATGCAGAAGCCATATAAGGATTCACGCCATTGCTGCTCAATTGTGTGTGTGCACCAAATGCATTTAAAATCTGTAGCTCTTCTTCATTGTTCTGCTGCTTGTAAAAGTGCAGCAGATTATCTACACCCAATCCATGTGTACTGGCTACAAAACTATCTACGGGTATATCGGCCTGCAATGCACCTGAAGTTCCCATTCGAACGATGGTTAGTTTGGTTAATGCTGATTTGATGGTTCTGGTGCTAAAATCAATATTGGCCAGTGCATCCAGTTCATTGAATACAATATCTATATTATCGGGTCCAATTCCTGTGGAAACAACGGAAAGCCTTTTGTGCCCAATAGTACCTGTATGAGTTATAAATTCTCTGTGCTCGTACTTGCCTTCTATTTTGTCAAAATGTTTGCTGACTTCGGAAACCCTTCCCGGATCGCCAACTGTAATAATGGTACTGGCAAGCTCTTCCGGCTTTACATTTAAATGGTAAACCGCACCTCTGTCGTTAATGATCAATTCACTTTCAGCAATTCTGAGCATATTTAGTTGGATTAGGCCCTAAAATTCGGGATTTCTTATTTAGAATTTTAAAATTCCTTTCTTTCCGCTATTTTTGCATCCCCAAACAAGGTCCTGTGGCCGAGTGGCTAGGCAGAGCTCTGCAAAAGCTTCTACAGCGGTTCGAATCCGCTCGGGACCTCAAAGGGTTGTCAGCTGACAGCCCTTTTTTATTTTCCTCTATTGTTCAATTGCCATTTTGTAACATTTGTAACCATCTTTACCTTATTGAATCTCCATTTTTGTATTCTAAAATTAAATCAATGATCATACTTGGTTATTTATTAGCAGCCTTGGTAGGTATTTCATTAGGGCTTATTGGCAGTGGCGGTTCCATTTTAACTGTACCGATTCTAGTGTATATTATGGGGGTTGATCCTGTTCTGGCAACAGCTTATTCCTTATTCATTGTGGGATCAACTGCATTGGTAGGAGGCGTACAAAGTGCCACACAAAAAAGAGTTGATTTTAAAACCGTTCTCATATTTGGTATTCCCTCTATTGCGGCAGTGTATGCTACCCGTCTATGGATGGTTCCATTAATTCCGAAAGAAATAGCAACAATTGGTTCCATCGTTATAACAAAGCCCATTGCTCTCATGTTGCTATTTGCTGTAGTAATGATACTGGCTTCGGTAAGTATGATAAAGCCTGGCAAAAAACAGGCAGCTGATGAAAACTTACCTATGCAATACAATTATCCAATGATTTTACTGGAAGGATCCTTAGTGGGAGTGTTAACGGGTCTGGTAGGAGCGGGGGGCGGATTTTTAATTATACCTGCATTGGTAATACTTGCCAAAATGCCGATGAAGTTGGCAGTAGGGACTTCTTTGTTTATTATAGCTGCTAAGTCACTTATCGGTTTTACCGGTGACTTACAAGGAAGTGAAGTAATTGACTGGAAGTTATTACTAACATTCACCGGATTTGCAGTAGTAGGAATTTTCGGAGGTATCTTTTTGTCTAAAAAAATACCCGGTGAAAAATTAAAAACCGCATTTGGGTGGTTTGTTTTAATCATGGGTATTTACATCATTATTAAGGAATTATTGTTCCCTGCAGGTGGAGGACACTAATGCAACAAAAGTTACCAAACGATAATTTTTCACAACGGAGATTTGCACTATAAAAAAATTAAAACGAAACCATATGTTTTTTCAACACATTTACGACAAGAGTTTAGCACAAGCCAGTTATTTTATTGGGTGTCAGAAAGCAGGTGTGGCTGCAGTGATAGATGCTAAAAGAGATGTGGATACTTATCTTGAAATTGCCAAGGCCAATAATATGACTATAACCCATGTTTTTGAAACGCATATTCATGCTGATTTCCTTGCGGGATCAAGAGAGCTGGCTCAACTAACCGGCGCACAGCTTTATTTGTCTGCAGAAGGTGGAGAAGGCTGGGAGTATGAATTTCCACATGTAGGATTAAAGGACAATGATGTAATCAAGTTGGGTAATTTGAGTTTTAAAGTAATGCATACGCCAGGACATACTCCTGAAAGTATCAGTTTCTTATTAACGGATCACCCTGCTAGCAATGAGCCAGTGATGTTATTTACAGGAGATTTTGTTTTTGTAGGCGATATTGGAAGACCTGATTTGTTAGAAAAAGCAGCGGGCATGGTAGGTACACAAGACAAAGGAGCAAAGCAAATGTACCAGAGCATTAATAAGTTCAATGCATTGCCTGATTATGTTCAAGTTTGGCCAGGTCATGGTGCAGGGTCAGCTTGTGGTAAGGCTTTGGGTGCTGTTCCGAGTACTACGGTTGGATATGAAAAAGCTAGAAACTGGGCTTTCCAGTATGCAAAAAACGAAGAAGGCTTTATCAAGTTTCTATTGGCTGATCAACCGGAGCCACCTAAGTATTTTGCGATGATGAAAAAGTTAAACAAGGTTGATCGTCCTTTATTAACAGAAGTTCCTAAGTTGAAGCAGCTTTCTATTGAAGAAGTAAATGCAAATATGGCTAAAGGTATAAAGTTGTTAGATGCAAGACCCAAAACAGAATTTGCTGTTGGATTTATTCCAGGAAGTTTAAACGTACAAGGCAATAATTCTTTTGCAACTTGGGCTGGCTGGTACCTTAGTTATGACGAACCTTTTATGATATTGGCTGACGAGTCTATGTTGGATGATTTAACTAGAAAATTAATGCGTATTGGTTTAGATAATATCGCTGGTTATTTACCTTCTGTTAATGAATTCACCAAAACAGGCGGAACGCTTAGCAAAGTAAATCAAGTTGATGTAGAAACTGCAAAAGTATTAGCTAAAGATCCTGAAGTGCAGGTGGTAGATTTAAGAGGGGTAGCAGAATTTAATGCAGGACATATTGAAGGTGCTGAAAATGTATTTGTAGGAACCTTACCCGATAATTTAAATAAAATCAGTAGAACTAAAAAAGTCATGATTCACTGTCAGGGTGGAGACAGAGCATCCATAGGTTATTCTATTCTTGCTAAAAATGGGTTCAATAATATTGTTAACTATTCTCCAGGAATGAATGAGTGGATCAGCTCCGGACAACCGGTAATTGGTTAGTGAAAAAGAGTTTAGTTAGAGCTGCCTCCCCCGGGCAGCTTTTTTTATGATTAAACTCATTTTTTTTGGGGGCCACCAATTGGTAATTTTGAAATGAAAACAGATAATATGAAAAGAATCAATTTGTTTGCTGCTGGATTACTATTGTTAATTATGGCTTCATGTAATGAAACGCCCGAAGCAAAAGTTGATAATAAAGCACTGGCGCCTGCGAAGCATGGAACATTAATGGATCATCATTCATCTGCTGATTCTGTCATTAGAAAGTTTAGCCCTGATATGGTTGCCAACAAAAGGGATTTTATTTGCGGTATGCCTGTAACAGCTGGTATTGCTGATACCGCTCATTATGATGGCAAAGTGTATGGATTTTGCGCAACAGAATGCAAGGCAGAATTTTTGCAACATCCACAAGCATATATAAAAGTGAAATAAGGAAGCTTGAATTGTAACTTTTGATACTGACTCTTTTTCAACGATTCAGGAATTTTACTATCTCAATTAAAATTGATTTGTATGAAAATTGAACAAATTTATACGGGTTGTCTGGCGCAGGGCGCTTATTATATAGTCTCTGAAGGAGAGGCAGTCATTATTGATCCTTTAAGAGAAATACAGCCGTATCTGGATCGATTGGCAAAAGACAATGTTACCTTGAAGTATATTTTTGAAACCCATTTTCACGCAGATTTTGTAAGTGGTCATATTGATTTAAGTAAGGCTACAGGTGCTAAAATTGTATATGGTCCAACAGCAAAAGCAAGTTTCGATTGTATAGTAGCAGAAGACGGAGAAGCATTTTCAATAGGAAAAATTCGAATTAAAGTATTGCATACACCAGGCCATACATTAGAGAGCAGTACTTTTTTATTGATAGATGAAAATGATAAACCTTACTGTATTTTCAGTGGTGATACGCTTTTTTTGGGAGATGTGGGCAGACCCGATTTGGCGCAAAAAGCAGCTAACATGACGCAAGAAGAATTGGCAGGTTTACTTTATGATAGCTTGATGAATAAAATCATGCCTTTGCCCGATGACATTATAGTGTATCCCGCACATGGAGCAGGTAGCGCCTGTGGTAAAAATATGATGAAGGAAACAGTGGATACCTTAGGGAACCAGAAGAAAGTAAACTATGCACTAAACCAACCTGATAAAAACAGTTTTATTAAAGCAGTTACCGAAGGGCTTCAGCCACCTCCTGGTTATTTTGGAATGAATGTGGCAATGAACAAACAGGGGTATGACAGTTTTGAATCTGTTTTGCAAAAGGGGTCTACTCCCTTACGCGTAGAAGCTTTTGAAGCAGCTGCAGAATCCACTGGCGCATTAATTTTGGATACAAGGGATCCTGGTAACTTTTACAAAGGCTTTATCCCACAGTCTATCAATATTGGGTTAGGTGGGGATTTTGCCCCTTGGGTGGGAGCCATGATTGTGGATGTTAAGCAACCCCTTATACTAGTATGCGAGGGCGATACTTTTAAGGATGCGATAACCCGATTAAGCAGGGTAGGATTTGATAATGTGATTGGTTATTTAGAAGGAGGGTTTGAAACCTGGCTAAATGCTGGCAAGTCTGTTGATACAGTTGAGAGGATTGATGCAGTAGCGTTTTCAAAGATGCTTGATGTAAATACAGATACCATTTTTGATATCAGAAGAGAAGGAGAATATGGAGCAGAGCATATTGAAAATGCATATAATAAATCCTTGCTATACATCAATGATTGGATAAAGGATATCAACCCAAGTGAACATTTTTTTGTGCATTGTGCAGGAGGCTACAGAAGTATGATTGCTGCCAGTATTTTGCAGGCAAGGGGATACAGAAACTTCACAGAAATAGAAGGCGGATATAAAGCTATTGCAGAAACAAATATTCCACGGACCAATTTTGTTTGTCCTTCTAAAACTTTAAAATTATAATATATGAGTACCCCGTTTCATTATGAAGTAGACTTGGTTTGGCAATCAGACAGAAAGGGGACTATCAGTTCTCCTGTTTTACATAATACGATTGAAGTGGCAACGCCCCCTGAATTTCCCAAGGGTATGTCGGGAATCTGGTCGCCTGAACATTTATTGGTTGCAGCAGTTAACTCCTGCTATATGACTACTTTTTTAGCCATAGCTGAAAATTCAAAATTGCCATTTGTTTCCTTGAACGTAAAGGCGGTAGGTTTATTAGAACAGCCAGAAGGTAAATACATGATTACGACTGTACTTTTAAAGCCCGAGTTAGTAATTTCTGATGAAACCATTGCTGAGCGTGCTATGCGCGTGTTGGAAAAAACAGAAAAAGCCTGCTTGATTTCAAATTCGATAAAAGCTTCCATAAAATTGGATGCAGTTGTAAAAATTGCGCATTCGTAACTTTTGTTACCATTCTAGCTATTCTTTCGGACTAACTTGCTGTAAATTATTTTACATGCAAGGCTTACAAAAAAATAAGGCTCAATTTTTGTTGCTTGTCATTGTCAATGCTTTTGTAGGTGCAATGGTAGGTATGGAGCGATCTATTCTGCCAGAATTTGGAAAGACTGTATTTTACTTGTCTACGGCATCAGCCGTTACCAGCTTCATTGTGGCATTTGGTATCAGCAAATCTATCAGCAATTATTGGGTAGGGATTTTATCCGCCAGATTTTCCAGAAAACAAATTTTAGTTGGAGGTTGGTTGTTGGCCGCTCCTGTCCCTTTTATATTGATGTATGCGAATCACTGGAATTGGATTATTGTTGCTAATGTTTTGTTAGGCCTAAGTCAGGGGCTTACCTGGAGTACCACTGTTCTTATGAAAATTGATCTGGTTGGGAATAAAAACCGTGGATTGGCTATGGGCATTAATGAATTTGCTGGCTATTTGTCTGTTGGATTAGCTGCTTATATGTCTTCTGAAATAGCTGCTCAGTATGGGTATGTTTTATATCCTTTTATTCCTGGTTTGTTGTTTGTTCTTGCTGGGTTAGTACTTTCGTTATTTTATGTAAAAGATACAGGCGTATTTGTGCAAGCTGAGTCAAAGCAGAGTAGCATTCCACTAATAAAAAATATATGGAGCCAAACTACCTGGAAGCATAGGAATTTAGGTAGTGTAACCCTGAATGGACTGGTCAATAATTTGAATGATGGGGTTATGTGGGGACTTCTGCCTTTGTTGCTGATACAGCGTCATTACAGCGTTGCACAAATTGGAATGGTTGCCGGAATTTATCCTGCAATATGGGGGATTTCACAGTTGTTTACAGGTAAAATGGGGGATTGGTTTTGCAAAAAGCAACTCATTACCCTTGGTATGCTGATGCAGGCATTGGCAATTGTTTCCCTGATAATTTTCTCTTCATTTTCAGGGGGGATTGTAGCTGCCGTATTACTTGGCTTGGGAACAGGTTTGGTATACCCTAATTTTTTAACGGTGGTTGCTGAAAATGCACATCCAACCCAGAGAGCGGAAGTGATGGGAGTCTTCAGGTTTTGGAGAGACATGGGATATGTAGTAGGTGCCCTTTTAAGTGGAATCCTAGCCGATTGGCTGGGACTGGAATCAGCCTTATATGTGATTGCATTTATCACAGCTGCTGCGGGCCTGATTGCCAATGCTAGAATGTGTTGTACCTTAAAGGTGTTCTGGCGTTCGCAGGAATGTACCGCTGCTGTGTAACCTTTGTTACCGAGTACAGGGGCAGTTCTTTTTTACATTTGTATTCAATAAAATAAAAGGTTTATGAAGGAAGTGATCATGAGCAATTGGAATTGGATTCGGGTGATTCGTTTGCTAGCAGGAATTGCTATCATCATTCAAGCAATAATTAATAAAGACACTGTTTTTGGTGTAGCAGGTGTTTTATTCGCTAGCATGGCCTTATTTAATACTGGTTGTTGTGGCGTTGGCGGATGTAATACGCCTATTCAAAAATCTACTAAAAATATTGATGAAATAACGTATGAAGAAGTGGTTAAATAATAATAAGCTTTACTTAATTGGCAGCTTTGTGGGTGCCATTGCTGGTTATATATACTGGCAGCAAGTAGGATGTGTAACAGGTACATGTACCATTACTTCTAAGCCATTGAATAGTACTTTGTATGGCTCTTTGATGGGTGCATTGCTATTTGGAATGTTAAAGAAAGAAGACAAGACAGAATCCAATCAAGCTTAAAAATAAATGATATGACTTTTAATGAAATGATACAATCGGATAAGCCTGTTCTGGTAGACTTTTTTGCAGAATGGTGTGGCCCCTGTAAAATGATGTCACCAATTTTAAAAGAGGTGAAAGACAGTTTAGGAGATGCCGTAACCATTATTAAAGTGGATGTAGATAAAAATCCTCAGGCGGCTGCAGCTTATCAGGTTCAAGGTGTACCAACACTGATTGTTTTTAAAAACGGGAAACCTTTATGGAGACAAAGTGGTGTAGTCCCCAAAAATGGATTAATCAATATTCTTCAACAATTTAAATAAACAATTATGGGCATTTTTGATATGCTTTTTGGCGGTAATACTAATACTGCAGATTTAAAAGCACTAATAAACGAAGGGGCATTTTTAGTAGATGTTAGAACACCTGGTGAATTTGCTGATGGACATGTGAAAGGTTCTGTAAATATTCCATTGGATAACATCACTAAGGAAATAGCCAAATTCAAAGACAAGAAGAATATTATTGTTTTTTGCAGAAGCGGTAATAGAAGTGGAATGGCTAAATCGCTTTTGGAGCAGCAAGGAATAAGCAATGTTGTGAATGGCGGTACCTGGCAGCATGTTGCACAATTTGTTCAATAAGTATAAACATATAAAATGGAAACTTTAAAAATTTTAATACCAACTGATTTTTCAGTCCAGGTAGAATACGCATATATAATGGTGCAAAAGCTTGCTGCGAAAATTAATGTTGATGTACATTTTTTACATGTTTTGTCTGTGCCTGATACTGTTTCGATGGATGCAGAAGGTAGAATTTCTACCTGTGGTGAAATTGATGTAAAGTATATTGAACAACAGGTATCAATTGCCAACCGAAATTTGTTGTCATTGAAAAGCCATTACGGTGAAGCTATACAAACACACTTGCAGCTTGGGAAGGTTACTGACACCATCATACAATTTGCTACTGAACAGCATTTTGATCTAATAGTCATGGGGACAAAAGGAGCCTGGGGGATTAAAGAAAAAGTTTCCGGTACTGAAACCCAGATGATTGCCAGGAAATCTCAAGTTCCTTTATTATCCTTGATGTGTGATCGGTCCGATTTGGCGATAAACCATTTATTATTGGTGCATGATTTTTCTAGCCCTAAAGCGGAGAATTTAACACTTATGCATAAAATATTAAATGCTTTTAATCCAACATTACATTTGCTTCAAATTGTATCTGGAGAAAAAAGTACAAATACGGATAGCATTGAGGCCAATATGAAACAATTTGCGTCGTTCAATTGCATAGACAAATTTGAATGTCATGTTATCAGCGACACTGATGTTGAAAATGGGGTTATTCATTTTAATCAAATGCACAACATGGATATGATTTGCATTGGAACACATGGTAAAGGAGGTATACTTCATCAGAGTGCAATGGAAAAAATGGTGAATCATTTATTCAAACCCATTATCTCATTTCAACTTAAATAAGTAAAAGTAAACTAGTAATGAAAGAAATAATAACGCAAACATGGTCATGGTGGTTTTCCGGAGCAATGATTGCTTCCATCATGTTTTTCCTTTTGTATTTTGGTCAATCCTTTGGCTTTTCTTCTAATTTAAGAACCATTTGTGCTGCGGCAGGTCTTGGGAAGAAAACCAAGTTTTTCGATTTTAACTGGAAAGCACAGTTATGGAATATTGTTTTTCTGTTGGGTTCCATAATTGGCGGATATATCGCATCCAATTTTTTATCTGCCGGTGGTCCTGTTGAGATTTCTGCATCCACTATAGAGGATCTTGGTAAAATGGGTATTGCCGCACCAACTTCCTTACAGCCCAATGAATTATTTAGCTGGGATGCGGTATTTAGCCTCAAAGGGTTTTTAATTCTTGCTTTTGGCGGATTGATGGTGGGGTTCGGTTCCAGATATGCTGGCGGCTGTACCTCAGGACATGCAATCAGCGGTCTTAGCAACCTGCAGTTACCCTCTTTAATTGCCGTTATCGGTTTTTTTATTGGAGGACTTTTAATGACCCATTTAATTCTGCCGCTTATTTTATAAAAGGGTACTGGAATAACGAATTGAAATAATTTATTTATTATGAAGTTTTTAAAATTTTTATTACTGGGAATTGTATTTGGAATTGTGATGGCCAAATCAGAAGCCATTTCTTGGTTCAGAATTCAGGAAATGTTTCGCTTTCAGGCATTCCATATGTATGGGATTATTGGAACAGCAGTTACACTTGGTGTGCTTGGTGTTGCATTGATCAAAAAATTTAAAATCAGGGATTTTCATGGAAACCCGATTTTGTTTTTCCCAAAGGATAAGTCAGTTGCCAGGTACTTGATTGGTGGTACGATATTCGGATTGGGCTGGGCTCTAAGTGGTGCATGCCCTGGTCCAATGGTTGTGAATATTGGATATGGATTCTTATCAATGATTGTTGTTTTCTTTTTTGCCATTGTAGGTACATATTTATATGGTGTTATTATGAAGAAACTGCCTCATTAATTTAAGGGTCTTACTCAATTTAAAGTCTTTCATTTATGGAAAACAATCCTCAAAGCAGTAAAGAGCAGGGGTTAATCAAAATGATTCAGCGTATGTTGAATCTGATTATTGTATTGGTGTTATTCATTGTACTATTACCTCTTGTATTTTACAATGCTGACAATATCAAAGACTGGTTCAGTTCGGATAATGCCAAAGCCGTAACACCTGCTGTTCCACAATCTGATAAGTTAGAAGCAAAAAAAATAGCATCAGTTGAAACTTACTGGCAACCTGTGGCAATGGATCTTGTAGCTGATGCAGCAGAAAAAGAACTAGTTTACTATGGTAGAGATTTGATTGCACATACAGCCAAATATCTTGGGCCAAATGGTTCTGTCACTCAGATTTCAAATGGCCAGAATTGCCAGAATTGTCATCTGCAGGCTGGAACAATGGCTTTTGGAAATAACTATGGATCAGTGGCTTCTACTTATCCAAAATTTAGGGCTAGAAGTGGTACAACAGAAAACATTTACAAACGTGTAAATGATTGTTTTGAAAGAAGTTTGAATGGAAAGGCATTGGACACTGCAAGCAAAGAAATGCAAGCCATTGTAGCTTATATCAATCATATAGGCTCTAACGTTAAAAAAGGAGAAAAAGCCGCTGGATCTGGGTTAAAAGAACTAGCTTTTTTGGATAGAGCTGCCGATCCTTTGAAAGGTAAAGTCATCTATGCAACCAAATGCCAGAGTTGTCATCAAGCGAATGGAGAGGGTGTGCTTAATCCAGATAAAGTTGAATATAGTTTTCCACCTTTGTGGGGTAAGCATAGCTTTAATGATGGCGCAGGGTTGTATCGGATCACCAATTTTGCAAAATATGTTAAATACAATATGCCTTTGGGCGTAACGCATGAAAATCCTCAGCTAGCTGATGAAGAAGCTTGGGATGTTTCTGCATATGTATTGTCTCAATCAAGACCTCATATTGCAGTTCCTAAAGATTGGCCTGATATAAAGAAGAAACCGATTGATCATCCATTTGGTCCTTACGCGGATGCTTTTACTGAAAAGCAACATAAGTTCGGTCCTTTTAAGCCCATTGCAGATAAAGCAAAAAAATAACCCCAAACTTACCCCATGTCAAAAAACAGAAGAACTTTCCTGCAACAAATTGGTGTGTTGGGAACTGCTGGATTGGTTACAGCTAGTAATACTGCAGCTGCAAATTCTGCAGACCTTGCCAATCCGGTTGAGGAGACTGAAAATACTACCCGCCAAGTAGAGGGAAATGAAATAATAGAACTTACCATTTTACAAACAACGGATGTTCACTGTCAGGTTCATCCTCACGATGAATTATTCTGGGAGAATGGAAAAGCTGTTTTTAGAAAAACCGGAGGTTATGCGCATCTAGCCACTTATCTGTCAAGAGAGAGAAAAGCCAATCCCCACTGTTTCTTAATTGATACTGGAGATATGTTTCAAGGTAGCGAGCTTTCAGTGAAAACGCTTGGGAAAGCCATGGTACCCATTTTGAACGCTTTGAATTATGATTTGTATTTGCCAGGAAATTGGGAAGTGATATACTACAAGAAAGCTATGCAAACTTTATTGGGGTCTTTACATGCTCCTAAAGTATGTGCCAATATGTATCATGATCTTGGAGAAGGGAGGAAAGGGGAGTTGATTTTTCCGCCTTATCATATCTGGCAAGTAAATGGGATTAAGATTGGATTTATTGGTTATACCGATCCATTGGTTCCCATCAGACAATCACCCAATTATAGTAAGGGGATTATTTATGGACAACCCGAGGAGAATTTGGCTTATTATATTGACGTTTTAAGAAACCAGGAACAGTGCGCAGTTGTAATGATTGTTGCGCATCTTGGCTTGTCACAACAAATTCATCTTGCCAATCAACCCGCTTGTGCAGGCGTTGATTATATTCTAGGAGGTGACACCCATGAAAGGGTTAGAATTCCTATCAAATGTAAATATGCAAAAGTAGTAGAGCCCGGAGCTTTTGGTTCTTTTGTCGGGAAACTAAAAATGCGTTTTAAAGCAGGTAAGTTGATTGAAGAAGAATATACATTGGATGAAGTGAACGCCAGTCAGTTTAAAGCTGATAAAAAAATGGTTTCCCTGATTAACCAATACGAAGAACCATTTTCTAATCAGATTCACAAAATTGTAGGTTATAGTAACATCCCTTTATTTCGCTACTTCGTTGTTGAGAACCCAATTGATACAATGATTCTAAATGCATTGCATTGGAAATTACCACAAGTTGATATTGTATTGTCAAATGGCTTCCGCTTTTGTCCACCAAGAACAACCCCTGACGAAACTGGCAATATTCCAATTACAGAAGGATTTATTTATGATATGTTGCCAGTTGACAGTACAGTGAGAACGGGATCAGTTACCGGTAAACAAATATTGGATTGGTTAGAAAAAGAGCTCAATAATGTTTTTGCCAAGGAAGCATCTGAAAGATTTGGTGGCTGGGTAATTAAGTTCAAAGGAATGAAAGTGAAATTTGAAGCATTTGCTGAAAAGGGAAAAAGAGTTAAAGAAGTGATGGTGGGTAATTCGTTGCTGGACGCAGCAAAAACCTATTCTATCTGTGCTTGTGAACGGGACGGTGATCCATCGGATATGTTGTGCAGAATGCGAAATGTTCGTAATCCACAGAATACTGCCTTCACCTTGCACGGTACCATGACTGAATATTTAAAAAATAATTCACCAGTATCCCCGATTCCAGAAAAAAATGCCATCATTTTAGATGCACCTGAAACCTTGCTGTCTCAGGTTACTGGCGTAGAATATGAATTTCGATAAAGAATAATTGTTAGATGGGTAAACGTTTAATAGCCGTTTGGGCAGTTTTGTTGCTGTTGCAGGTAGTTGTATTTTCTCAACATCAGGAGATCTCAGCCAAACCCGATATGTGGAAAGCTGCCAGGGAAAATCTGATAGATACGAATTCTATTTTACATGCATTTAAAAACGGAACAGTGAATGGTCATTTCCGTTATTTTTTCATGACAACAGACAATCGAAAAGGGCTTACCGATTTTTATGCAAATGCAGTAGGTGGTGGGCTTCGTTATGAAACAGCTCGTTTTAAACGCTTTCAGTTTGCAGTTAGTGGATTTTATGTTTTTAATATTGGGTCATTTGATTTTACAAGGAAAGATCCCGTTACCAATCAGGGCAGCCGTTATGAACCCTCCTTATTTGATATAACGAATCCTGCGAATAAAAATAACCTAGATCGGTTAGAAGAACTTTATCTGAAGTATCATTTGAATAATGCAACCATCACATGGGGAAGACAGTTGATTAATACGCCATTTGTTAATCTTCAGGATGGAAGAATGCGCCCAACGGGTGTGGAAGGTGTTTGGCTAGTAACCAGTAAGGAAAAAAAAACCAGATGGGAGGGCGGATTGCTCTATGCTATCTCTCCTAGAGGAACTGTACAATGGTACAAAATGGGAGCTTCTATGGGATTATATTCATCAGGCGTTAATACCGATGGGTCTAAGTCTGGTTATCCTGGTAATACTAGCGTTAATCAAGTTGCGCTATTAGGAGTTACCAGAGATATTGGTAAAAATACAAAGGCGCAGATTTGGGATATTTGGGTGCCCAATGTATTGAATGCAGCAATGTTACAGTTGGAGTATGAATTTCCATCCAGAAAAGCCAGTGAAAATTTTTATGCAGGAGCCCAGGCTATTAAAGAACATGCATTAGCAAATGGAGGCAATTCAGATCCTTCCAAAAGATTTATTGAAAAAGGGAACGGATCATTTACGTTTGGAGCCAGATTGGGATTTAAAAATGAACGATGGGATTATTCCATTAATTATAACCGTATTACAAAAGAAGGCAGGTATTTACTACCAAGAGAGTGGGGGCGGGATCCCTTTTTTACTTTTATGCCAAGAGAAAGAAATGAGGGATTTGGAGATGTACATGCGCTGGTAGTAAGAGCGGCGTATGCAATCCCACAGAAAAGATGGAAACTAAATCTGTCGGGTGGATATTTTGATATGCCAGATATAAATAATCCTGTACATAATAAATTTGGTATGCCCTCATTCTGGCAATTGAATGCAGATGTTCGGTATGCTTTTGCAGGGCTGCTTCAGGGAATGGATGCGCAATTGCTTATTGTAGGTAAAATCAATCAGGGTAATCTGTACAACAACCCTAAAAATGAAATCAATAAAGTTAATTTGGTTCTCTATAACTTTGTTTTGAATTATCATTTTTAAGCATGGCTAAAACCGTAACTCCTTTTGATTCAATTTTTGAACCCGCTTTGGTTACAGAAATGTATCAGTTTGGTGAAGTGAGACATTTCAACGAAGGAGACCTTATTATGGATTACGGAAAATATATCCGTTATATGCCGTTGATTTTGAAAGGTACCATTAAAGTCCTGCGCAAAGATGAGAATGGCAAAGAACTATTGCTGTATTATTTATCCAATAATGAAAGTTGCTCCATGGCTTACAGTTGCTGTGTAGAAGCTAAGAAAAGTGAAGTAAAAGCCATAGCAGAAGAAGATGTTGAGCTTTTAGCGATTCCTCATTTGAAACTAGAAGAGTGGCTATGTAAATATCCCAGTTGGAAAAACTATATCATGCGTAGTTTTAATGAACGTTTTTTAGAATTGCTGAAAAATATTGAATCCATTGCTTTTCACAAACTAGACGAGAGGTTAGTCGCTTATTTAAGAGAGAAAAAGGAAGTTACTGGCTCAAGTGTAATCAAAGCTTCTCATTATTTAATTGCAGATGAACTGGCTACATCTAGAGTGGTGATATCGCGTTTATTAAAGCAACTAGAAAACGATGGCCGTATTTTGCTGTACAGAAATGAAATTAAACTGCTAAAAGACTTTTAAGTTAATTTTGCTAGATAATTGAACCCATGAAACATTCTCAAACAATTGGATTTTTTGCTGTTGTGCTCACTATTTTGGTCTGTTTCATGCCATGGGTGATTATAGAAAGTAAAAATATTACCATCACTGGCTTTCAAGCTGCCGGTACCAAATTTGGTAGACCTGGTATGTTTTTGGTTTATATGGGGATTATAGCTGCCGCCTTATTCCTGATCCCTAAAATTTGGGCCAAACGAATCAATGTTTTTCTTACTGCCCTATTTTTTGCATGGGCTGTTAGAAACTATATAATATTGACTACTTGTGATGGGGGTGAATGTCCGAAAAAGCAAGTAGGGTTATTTTTGTTACTTGCTTTTTCAGCCATTACAATGATTATGTCTTTTCTGCCTAAGATAGCGCTGCCAAAGCAGACGCAATAATGGAAACCGATTCGTTAATCTCTTCTTCATTAATAATTAACGGAGGGGCAAATCTTATTTTATCTCCATGGGTAGGCTTAGCTAATAATCCTCTATCTTTTAACAACAAACAAAGTTCCCATGCAGCATCCTTGTTCGGGTGATTGATTACAATGGCATTCAGTAATCCTTTGCCTCTAATAGTTTTAATAAAAGGAGAATTGAGTTCGGCTATTTTAGATCGCAATAGTATTCCCATTCTTTCCGCATTATCTGCCAAGTTTTCTTCTTTTAGTACATCTAGTGCAGCCATAGCTACGGCACAGGCCAGCGGATTTCCACCATAAGTAGATCCATGTTCGCCGGGTTTTATATTCATCATTATAAAGTCGTCAGCTAAAACAGCTGAAACGGGGAGTGCTCCACCACTTAGTGCTTTGCCCAATATCAGAATATCGGGGCGTACATTTTCGTGATCGCACGCAAGCATTTTACCCGTTCTGGCTAAACCAGTCTGAATTTCGTCAGCAATAAATAATACATTGTATTGAGTGCAAAGCGCTCTTACTTTTGTTAAATAGCCTTCGTCAGGAATAACAACACCAGCTTCACCTTGTATGGGTTCTACCATAAATGCTGCAACATTAGCATCCTGCAATGCTTTTTCCAGTGCATTGATATCATTGTAAGGAACCAATTCAAATCCCGGCATAAAGGGACCGAACTGGTGGTAACTACTGGGGTCGGTAGACGATGAAATGGCTGCTAGCGTTCTTCCCCAGAAATTGCCTTCTGCAAATATGATTTTGGCTTTATTTTCAGGAACGCCTTTTTTTACGTAGGCCCATCTTCTAGCTAGTTTAATGGCGGTCTCTCCACCCTCTACTCCGGTATTCATGGGTAGAACCTTATCGTATTGAAAATACCGGGTTATGTATTGCTCGTATTGGCCTAGTAAATTATTGTGAAATGCCCTGGATGTTAATGTTAGTTTCTGCGCCTGATTGGTGAGTGCCTGAACAATCTTTGGATGACAATGTCCTTGATTCACAGCAGAATAGCCACTCAGAAAATCAATATATTTTTTACCTTCTACATCCCATAAGTAGATGCCTTCACCTTTTTCTAACACCACAGGTAGTGGATGATAATTATGTGCACCAAATTTTTCTTCTAATTCTAAATACGACGCCGTTAAAGGCGATAGTTTCGCGATTTCCATATTAATAATAAATAGTAAAATGAGTAAATACAGCAGGGGTTGCTGCGAATATAAACCGGTATATATGCAATTAATTACCCGAAGGATGGTCTAGGAAATCTAGGTTGAAATGAAGAAAATGCATAAATAACATACCTGCAAGATAATTAATTATATTCATTCTAAAATTTTAAGGTATGAAGGCTCTTAGATGGCTGTTAATTGTATTGGTTTTTGTGATTGGTGTTTTTTCTGCATATGCAGTTTTGAGCAATAAGAACTATCTGTTTAAAGCGGCATATTATAACTTTTCTGCTATTGACGATTATAAAATCTTCAGTAATGAAAAAGTGGTGGCTGCTCCAGTTGATAAACCATGGCCTTATGGTACTGATTTTAATAAAATCAAGTATTCGGATAGTCTCAATACATTGCTTGAGGAATTAAAAACGGTGGGCGTTTTACTGATAAAAAAGGATTCACTTCAGTTTGAAAAATATTGGGAAGGGTATAGCGATAGTTCTCTGTCTGGTTCTTTTTCTGTTGCTAAAAGTATAACCAGCATATTGATAGGAGCAGCTATTAAAGAGGGGAAAATAAAATCAGTAGAACAGCCTGTGGGAGATTTTATTACTGAATTTTCCAAGGGAGAAAAAGCGGCTGTTACGATAAAGGATTTGTTGACGATGAGCAGTGGAACCGATTGGAACGAGAGTTACTGGAATCCATTTAGTGTTACCGCAGAAGCCTATTACGGTAACGATTTAATAAAAACGGCTACACAGGTAAAAATGAAGCATAAACCCGGAGCCATTCATTATTATAAAAGCGGAGATACCCAGTTACTGGGTTTGATTCTGGAAAAGGGAACAGGTAAAAAACTCAATGAGTACGCTGCAGAAAAATTATGGCAACCGCTTGGTGCAACACATGATGCTTTATGGAGCACCGATCATGAGAATGGCAGTACCAAAGCGTATTGTTGTTTTAATAGCAATACGAGGGATTTTGCTAGAATTGGCAAGTTTATGTTAGACTCCGGAAAAATTGATGGGGTCGCAGTGATTGACAGCCTCTATTGGAGGCAATCAATCACACCATGTAATATTAGAGATACAAAAGGGGAGGCATGTAATTATTATGGATACCAATGGTGGATAGACCCACAACATCCTGAGATTTATTATGCTCGCGGAATTCTGGGACAGTATATTATAATGATACCATCTAAACAGATAATTATCGTGAGGCTAGCTCATAAAGCTTCAAAAGAAAGGGTTCAAACGGTTCCGCGCGAAGTAAGGGCTTTAATTAACTGGGGGCTAAGTTTGTAATAGATTTGATTGTACTTTCGCCAAAACTTCCAATTTGAGTCCTTCTGTTGCAGTAGTCATTTTAAATTACAATGGTAAAAAACACCTTGAGCAATTTTTGCCTTCGGTGATGGCTACCAGTTATTTAAATCTTCAGATTATTGTGGCGGATAATGGATCCAACGATGATTCCATCGATTTTGTACAGCGAAACTTTCCTCATATTAAAATTCTTGACCATCATATTAATGAAGGATTTGCAGGTGGATATAACTGGGCCCTGAAAAGGGTAGAAGCAGATTATTACGTGTTATTGAATTCTGATGTAGAAGTTACCAATGATTGGGTTACTCCCGTTATTGAGTTGATGGAAAAAGACAAAAGCATTGCTGCCGCACAACCCAAAATGCTGGCTTTTCAGCAAAGGGATTCTTTTGAATATGCCGGTGCCGCTGGCGGCTGGATTGATCAACTGGGTTATCCTTTTTCGAGGGGCAGGGTTTTTGATATTTGTGAAACAGACGAGGGGCAGTATAACCATTGCGAACCCATTTTTTGGGCATCCGGAGCAGCCATGTTTGTGCGTGCAAAAGTCTTTCATGAAATGAACGGATTTGATCCTTATTTCTTTGCGCATCAAGAAGAAATTGATTTGTGCTGGCGAATGCAGCTGGCTGGGTATACCATTATGGCTTGTCCCTTATCAGAAGTATACCATTTGGGCGGAGGAACATTACCCAGAGGTGGGAGAAAGGTATTTCTGAATTTCAGAAACAATCTGATCATGCTGGCAAAAAATCTTCCTTTTACAGAAATGCTTTGGAAACTACCCGTAAGATTTTTCTTGGATGCCGTTTCTGCCTGGAAAGGTTTATTAACAGGAGATATTTACTTTTTTACTGCTATTATGAAAGCGCATTTTGCTTTTGGTTGGTGGTTTGTAGGCCGGTATGCATTGGTGAAGAAGGTCAGCAAACCTATGCACACGTTGAATGGTGTATATAAAGGATCTGTTGTCTGGAACTATTTTGTAGAGAATAAAAAACGTTTTCTGGAAATTATATCCACAAGGAGATGATAATTTTAGTTGCTTACCTTATTTTTGCACTGCAATAATTAACTATGTCACAGGAAATACTAGAACACAAAGCAAAAGATATTAAGACAAACTGGGTGAATTCTTCCAGATTCTTATTCTACCTACAGGTATTTTGCATTTTGGCCTTTGTATTAGGCGGCTGTTACCGTATGTACAATCAGCGCTACAAGGGGAAACCCAAGGTAGAAGTGCAAAGCAGTTCTAAATACAAACCAGAATATAAATAATCGAAAAAAAATTTTGTTATGAACTAGAGATTGCTATTTTTGCACTCCCAATTTAGTTCTTACAAAACGCGGAAGTAGCTCATTTGGTAGAGCACGACCTTGCCAAGGTCGGGGTGGCCGGTTCGAGCCCGGTCTTCCGCTCCAAGAAATCCCGCTCACAGTTGCGGGATTTTTTATGGCAGCCCCGGTGGTGGAATTGGTAGACACGCAGGACTTAAAATCCTGTTCGCCGCAACGCGAGTAACGGTTCAACTCCGTTCCGGGGCACAAAGCCTCTCTGAGAATTCAGAGAGGCTTTTTTATTTGTGAGCGACGAAAGCTTGCTTTCGGAAGCGAACAAATAAAAAAGCCCTCACCGCCAAAGGCGGTGAAGAGGCTTTGGGTAAGACCCACTATTCGGTAATCAGCGAGCGAAGCGAGCTAATCCGTTCCGATGATTTATAATCTTATTTTACATATCAAACTGATTCGGCCATTTTGCTTTTAAGCCAGCTGCTTTTTCCTCTACAGCATGTTTCATATCTGTTTTGTAATTGGTCATTTTTTGCGCAATGCCAGCATCAAAAGCTCCTATGATTTGAGCAGCTAACAATCCAGCATTCTTCGCTGCATTTAATGCAACAGTAGCAACAGGAACTCCATTAGGCATTTGTAAAATAGATAGAACAGAATCCCATCCATCTATAGAATTAGAAGATTTAATAGGAACGCCAATTACGGGTAAGGTTGTTACAGATGCAACCATACCTGGTAAATGCGCAGCTCCGCCTGCGCCAGCAATAATCACTTTCAATCCTCTATGAGCTGCGGAAGATGCATAGTTCATCATTCTTTGAGGTGTTCTATGCGCGGATACTACGGTTAGTTCAAAAGGAATGCCCATTTCAGTAAGCACTTCTGCAGCTGCTTGCATGATTGGTAAATCGCTATCGCTTCCCATGATGATGCCTACCTGAGGATGATTATTCATATTGATGTAATTAATGCGTTAGTTGTCTTTTATAAATTTGAACGGTGTTTTCCAATCCCAAATAAAGGGCGTCGCAAATTAATGCGTGTCCAATACTCACTTCATCCAGCCAGGGAATTTCTTTGCTGAAATAACCCAGATTAAATCTGTCTAAATCGTGACCTGCATTCAGTCCCAAACCTAAACGTCTCGCAGCTTCCGCTGCAGCTACAAATGGAGCAATCGCAGCTTCTTTATTTCCTTTTGCAAATCCTACGGCATAAGACTCTGTATACAATTCAATACGGTCTGTGCCGGTGGTAGCAGCGGCTTCTACCATTTCTACCGCTGGATCTACAAAGATGGAAACGCGTATGCCTGCTGATTTAAATACTCCGATGATAGATTGTAAATAAGATTGGTGTTCAATTGTATTCCATCCGTGATTGCTGGTGAGTTGCCCCAAGGCATCGGGAACCAATGTAACCTGAGCTGGCTTTGAAGCAAGCACCAGATCAACAAACTTTTGCTCTGTCGGATTTCCTTCAATGTTAAATTCTGTATGCAATACTTTTTTTAAATCGTATACATCAGCATAACGGATATGTCTTTCATCCGGTCTTGGGTGAACCGTTATGCCATCCGCACCAAACTTTTCAATATCCAATGCAGACTGAATCAGGTCAGGATTATTGCCTCCTCGGCTGTTTCTTAGTGTTGCCAGCTTATTGATGTTTACACTCAGCTTTGTCATAGTGCAAAATTACTTTAAACTATTCGCATATCAACCTTTTAGGCTTTAGCTTTGTTGGTAGCATATGAATTATTCATCTTTAGAAGCCTGTTTAATTGACCTAGAAAAAAATGGTCACCTGGTTCGTGTGAAGGAGGAAGTGGATCCTTATCTGGAAATGGCTGCCATACATCTTAGGGTCTACGAAGCAAAAGGCCCTGCTATATTATTTGAAAACGTAAAAGGCTCCCGGTTCAGGGCGGCATCTAATATTTTTGGTACTCTCGATCGTTCCAAGTTCATTTTCCGTGATACCATTGAAAGTGTTCAGAAACTGATAGAACTAAAAAACGATCCAATCAAAGCCCTTAAATCACCGCTGCAAAATGTAGCAGCTGGTCTGGCCGCGCTCAAAGCGCTGCCTTTAAAAAATCCCTGGACCAAACCAGTGATGTATGAAGAAATTACCATCAGTGATCTTCCATTAATTCATCATTGGCCAATGGATGGGGGGGCTTTTGTTACTTTACCTCAGGTATATACAGAAGATATTGAGCAGCCGGGTATCATGAAAGCCAATCTGGGTATGTATCGCATACAACTTACGGGAAATGATTATGCAAAAGACAAGGAGATTGGGTTACATTATCAGTTGCACAGGGGTATTGGGGTTCATCAGACCAAGGCCAATGCAAAGGGCCAACCTTTAAAAGTCAGTTGTTTTGCAGGAGGTCCTCCATCTCATACCTTGTCTGCTGTTATGCCACTGCCAGAAGGCATAAGTGAAATGACTTTTGCCGGCGTGCTAGGCGGTCGCCGATTCCGCTATACTTATGAAGATGGTTTTTGTGTTAGCACCGATGCAGACTTTGTGATTACCGGTGAAGTATACCCGGGGGAGAATAAGCCCGAAGGTCCATTCGGCGATCATTTAGGATATTATAGTTTACAGCATGATTTTCCATTGATGCGTGTTCACAAAGTATATGCAAGAAAAAATGCGATATGGCCATTTACAGTAGTTGGTCGTCCTCCTCAAGAAGACACCAGTTTTGGTGAACTAATTCATGAAATAACGGGGGCGGCAATCCCGCAGGAAATACCTGGCCTGAAAGAAGTACATGCAGTGGATGCAGCAGGAGTGCATCCGTTATTGCTTGCGGTAGGGAGTGAAAGATACACACCTTATACACCCACTAAACAGCCCGCAGAACTGTTAACGATTGCCAATCACGTATTGGGAACTGGTCAGCTAAGTCTTGCGAAGTTTTTATTCATAGCAGCTGATGATTCCAATCAACTGAGTACGCATCCGGTGCAGCCATTTTTGCAGTATGTATTAGAAAGAATCAACCTGCAAAGAGATGTGCATTTTTATACCAATACAACCATTGATACACTGGATTATTCAGGTACTGGATTGAATTCTGGAAGCAAAGTAGTTTTTGCAGCCTATGGAGAACCCATACGCAAATTGGCAACTGAAGTCCCATCTGTGCTGAATGAATTAACACAGTTTGAAAATCCTACCCTGGTGATGCCTGGGGTGATTGCCATACAAACAAAGGCGTTTACCAATTATCAGACAGTAAAAGAAGAAATGAAAATGCTGAACTATCAATTGCATGATTCGATAGATCAGTTGCAAGGAATTGCCATGATAGTGGTTTGCGATGATGCTAATTTTGTAGCGGCCAATTTGCGTAATTATCTTTGGGTTACTTACACCCGTTGCAATCCTTCGCATGATATTCATGGCATAAAAGAAAGCGTTCTAAACAAACACTGGGGCTGTGAAGGTCCGTTGGTAATTGACGCCAGAATTAAACCGCATCATGCACCTCCGGTCGAAAAAGATCCTATTGTAGAAAAAAGGATTGATCGTTTGTTTGCTAAAGGAGGAAGTTTGCAGAATATTGCGTAAAAATCTGTTTTTCTTGCGGTTATTTGCGTATTTTAGGTAAAATTATTGACCATGAACCAATACATTGCCCAATTAGCAAGGATGGGTGCAGCCCCCAAAAGAACCATCATCGGTTTAATGAGTGGCACATCTCTGGATGGATTGGACATTGCTGTTTGTGAAATTACAGGCAGTGGTATGGAAACAGAAGTGGTGGTCAAAAATTTTACAACTATCGCTTTTGATGAAAATTTTAAATCGGCAATCAGAAAGATTTTTTCGCAAAAAACAATAGATTTTGAACTGCTGTGTTTGTTGAATCCCTGGGTGGGTGAACAGCATGCGGCCATGATATTAGAAGCTTTAAAGGGCTGGGGGATTAGACCCGCCGAGATAGATTTAATTGCAAGCCATGGTCAGACAGTCTACCATGCACCAAAGCTTTTGCACGGGAAACCCCAATATGGTAATGCCACCCTTCAGATAGGAGATGGGGATCAGATTGCGGTAAAAACAGGAATCATAACGGTAAGTGATTTTAGACAAAAACATATAGCTGCAGGAGGGGAAGGTGCTCCCTTGGCGGTATATGGTGATTATTTTATTTTCAGTAAGAAAGGAGAGGATCGTATTATGTTGAATATTGGAGGAATTGCCAATTATACTTTCTTGCCTGGTAGTTTAGACGCTTCCAAAATCTTCAGTACAGATACAGGTCCGGGAAATACAATGATGGATCAGTTTGTGCAGCAATATTTCAATTGTGCATACGATAAAGATGCGGCAATTGCCAAGCAAGGAAAAGTGAATGATGCTTTACTCAAAGCGTTGTTGTCCGATTCTTTTTTCGCAGAATCTTTTCCTAAAACAACTGGGCCTGAATTATTTAATCTGGCTTATTTAAATCGGGCGATTCAGGCTTCAGAACAAGAAGGAATCAGCCAATACGATATAATGGCCACTTTAAACCGATTTACCGCATCTACCATTGTTACGGCCATTGAGCGAGGGCAGGAAATGATCGGAAATAAAGCGCTTACCGTGTATAGCAGCGGAGGAGGCATGCATAATCCAATGATTATGGATTTTATTGAAGCGTCTTTGCCCGATGCTCGTTTTTTTACAACAGATGCTTTGCATATTCATCCAGATGCCAAAGAAGCGGTACTTTTTGCCGTACTGGCCAATGAACATATTGCCGGAGGTTCTGTATCTATTGGTGGAGGAAAAGCAGGAATTCCTTCTGTAACTATGGGGAAAATCAGTTTCCCTCTATAAGATCCCTCCCCCCAATAATGGCTTCCCCTAAACGCCCCCAATGAAAAAGCTGCCCCTTTTGGAACAGCTTTGATCAACCATATATATAAGAGCCATGAGTTACATAGATAGCCCTGAATGAAGAGGATCTTATTTTCTGTTGTTTGCGAAAATGCTCACTTCGCCATATTCAGAAATAGCCAGCACCAGGTATTCTTTTTCAGTTGTCATAGATACATAGTAACTGGTTTCGTTGTATTCATTGGTAAATGCAATACATTCTTGGAGAGCATATTCAGGGAAAGTGTATTTGCTGGTAATGGTTTTTAATGCGTTTTTTGGCAACTTATCAAAATCTTGGTAGCGGGTAGTGCCAATTAATTCCCCCTCTGTACTATAGAACACTTCTACTTTTTGTTCCTCCACCTGAACACTTGCCTTTTCAAATTTGGCAGCTGATTTCCACTGTATATTGCTTACTTTACCCAATAGACTTTTCAGGTTTCCCTTGTCTGATTCCTGGGTAACTGGGTTGGCAAAACTGCTGGTGCTAACTAAAATGGCGGCTGCGATAAGAATCTTTTTCATGTTTTTATTTTTTGTTTGTTTTTTACGTTTAACAAGTCAAAACTACTGGCTTGCATATATCAGACGAAGGGCATTGTGATAGGTTACATGGCCCGATAGGTCTAATAGATGAGTGGTAGGAGCGGCGGTAAACTCAAATGGGGTATATTTGCTGAAATTCAATTCAGACAAGGGATTGCCGGGGTTTGTTTAGGAAAAGTTAAGGGCTGTTTTCCTGTGATGAAATTTGTTAAAGTGTTTTTCACACTTGATAAAAGGCGGCTTTTTTTAAAAAAAATGGAAAAAATACTTTGTTAGGTTTGTTAATTTGGTGAATTTTCCTACCTTTGCCGTCCGAAAAAATCGGAAAAAAACATTAGAGTCATGGCAAGAGTATGTCAGATAACCGGTAAAAAGCCAATAGTTGGTAACAGTGTTTCTCACTCAAACATTAAAACCAAGCGTCGTTTCTTACCTAATTTGCAAAAGAAGCGCTTCTTCTTTGCTGAAGAAGATCGTTGGGTAACGTTAAAAGTGTCTACAGACGCTTTAAGAACCATCAATAAGAATGGTTTAAGTACAGTAATTAAAGAAATGAGAGCCAACGGCGCTAAAATCTAACTAAACACAGTAAACTACCTATAAAATGGCAAAGAAAGGTAACAGGGTTCAAGTAATACTAGAGTGTACCGAGCACAAGACCAGCGGTCAGCCGGGTACCAGTCGCTATATTACTACCAAGAACAAAAAGAATACGCCTGAGCGTATTGAATTGAAGAAATTCAACCCAATTTTGAAAAAAGTAACCGTTCATAAAGAAATCAAATAATCATGGCTAAAGTAGCTTCCAAAAACGCGAAAGTAAAAGACTTAAAAGCAGCAGCTGAAGCAAAGAACTGGACTAAAGTTATTAAGGCCGTTCGTAGCCCTAAAACTGGTGCTTACACTTTCAAAGAGCAAATTATACACAAAGACAAAGTGAACGATTTTATCGCTTCTAAGTAGTCTTTCGTTGTCAATAATCTTAAAGCTTCCTTCTTCATCGTCGGAGGCTTTTTTGTATTAAACCAATAAATATCAGCCATGGGCTTTTTTGATAAATTATTCGGGAAAAAAGAGAAAGAGAGTCTGGATCAGGGTTTGCAGAAAACCAAGGAAGGATTCCTTTCTAAAATAACAAAAGCCATTGCTGGTAAAACAACTATTGACGACGAAGTACTGGATAATCTGGAGGAGGCCTTGATTGGAGCGGATGTTGGTGTAGATACCACTTTGCAGATTATCCGAAAAATTGAGCAGAGGGTTAAAAATGACAAATATCTCAATACCAGTGAGTTAAATAAGATACTTCAAGAAGAAATTGCATCTGTATTAGTGGATGCACCCTTGGATTCCTTACAGGGATTCCAAATCCCCGAAGGGAAAAAGCCATATATCATTCTAGTGGTTGGAGTGAACGGAGTAGGTAAAACCACTACAATTGGTAAGCTGGCTTCCCGTTTTAAGGCGGCGGGCAATTCTGTGGTGTTGGGCGCAGCGGATACTTTCAGAGCTGCTGCCGTTGATCAGTTGACGATTTGGAGTGAAAGGGTAGATGTGCCGATAGTAAAGCAGGCAATGGGGTCAGACCCCAGTGCAGTGGCTTATGATACGGTTGCCAGTGCGGTTGCCAGAAATGCCGATGTTGTGATTATAGATACGGCCGGGCGACTGCATAATAAGGCTCATTTGATGGATGAGCTAAATAAAATCAAAAGGGTAATTCAAAAAATTGTTCCCGAAGGTCCTCACGAGGTATTACTGGTATTGGATGGATCCACAGGGCAGAATGCAGTTGAGCAAGCCAGACATTTTACAGCCACAACCAATGTTAGTGCACTAGCCATTACCAAGCTGGATGGAACTGCAAAAGGCGGGGTTGTTCTGGCCATTGCCAATCAATTCAATATTCCCGTAAAATATATTGGAGTGGGGGAAAAAGTAGAAGACCTGCTAATTTTTAATAAAGAAGCATTTGTAGACACTTTATTTTCAATCTCAAAATAAAATGCAATGAAAAAAATCGTACTCTTTTCAGCCATTTTATTGGCTGCAGCTGTTTCATCCCAAGCGCAATTGGGTAATGCTTTAGATAAAGCCAAAGCGGTAGGAGCTGCTGCTGGATTTGATGTGAATACACTCTCGAGTGGTATCATGGGTAAATTGGGACCTGCATTGGCACTAACAGCTGCTCAAAAGCCAAAAGTAGCGGCCGCAGTTACCGAATACCTGAAGCAGAAGGCACAATTTGTTGATAAGCAGAAAACCAATCCTGCAGAATATATGCAGCGTCAAATGGGAATTGCGCAAGGGTTAAAATCTAAATTGACCGGGATATTGCTCAAGAATCAAATGAATAAATTCCTGGGTTTAAAACCTGCTAGCAACGACCCGGCCAATGTGCTTTCTCAATTGTTTTTTTAATAGTAGTGGGAATCTTTTAAAAAGTATAGCGTATGGCTAATCCACCCCATCCGCCTTCGAAATAATTATATCCGATAAAGTTAAAGGAGGGCTGCCAGTCAAAACTAAGATTGAGCGGTGCTCCTTTAATTTTATAGTCCAGACCCAATACCCCATCTACACCAATGGCAATTCCGTCTGCTCTGCCCGGGTATCTCGATTTCCAGTTGTCACTCCATACACCAATATGTCCACCACCGCCTATATACCACTGAAGTCCTTCAGCACCTGTAATAGGAAAGTGGAGTTCATAGAGCCCAGTCAGTCTGAATCCATCATTAGAAATATATCCCAACCCTTCTAAGGCTCTTCCTTTTTGTGTAAAGTGTTTCACTGAAATGGCACCGGGATACATTTTTACACCCAATGCAGTTTGATAGCTGCTTCCGTTGTTTTGTGCCTGTGCCAGACTTGTTGTAAGGGCCAATGCCAATACCATCATTATTTTTCTCATGTTCATTGTTTAGGAATATCCTTACAAAATCGTGCCAATCTGCAACCGAATGCTAAAAAAAATGTTAAGCTGCTGAAGAGTTCCATTATTTTATAATTAGGTTTGTAGCATGTTTTCATTCAAAGATTTATCGGCAGTATTCAGCCAGCGATTTAATCACTCGCCGTTTCCTTTAACACCTGCAACTCTTTACGAGCCATGTAATTATTTTTTAACCATTGGCGGTAAAAGAATTCGTCCCATTCTTTGTTTGATGGGCAATGAATTGTTTGATGATATTCATGAAGATGCATATCATCTGGCTGCTGCAGTGGAGTTGTTTCACAATTTTACTTTGATTCACGATGATATTATGGATGCAGCTGCGCTAAGAAGAGGAATGGAAACCATACATAGCAAATACAACCAAAGCACTGCTATATTATCAGGAGATGTAATGATGATTCAATCTTATGAAGAATTGAACAAAATCAATGGAAGTTATCTTCAGAAAATTTTGAAAATTTTCAATAAGACTGCAAAAGAAGTTTGTGAAGGTCAGCAATTCGATATGGATTTTGAAAATCAGGACGAAGTTACACTGGAAGCTTACATTGAAATGATTACCCTGAAAACTTCTGTATTGCTTGCAGCTAGTTTAGAAATGGGGGCAATTATAGGAGGGGCAAGTGAAGGCAATTGCCGACACCTGTATGAATTTGGAAAAAACCTTGGCATCGCTTTTCAGATTCAGGATGATTATCTTGATGCATTTGGTGATCCACAAAAATTCGGAAAAGAAGTAGGGGGTGATATCCGTCAGAATAAAAAAACATTTTTATTGTTGCATACATTGGATGTGGCACCCGAACAACAAAAAAGAGAACTGTATCAATTAATGCAAGGACAAACTACCGAAAAAGTGCAGAAAGTACTAGCTATTTACAAAGCCTGCGGGGTAGATGCATGGGCCAATACCTTAAAAGAACAATATTTGCAAAAGGCAATGGAACATCTCGAAGCCATTGCAGTTGTTTCAAGCAGAAAGAAACCGCTCAAGGAATTGGCAGACTTCCTGATTCAGCGAGACGTTTAATTTACTTATCTTCCAACCAAAATTGAGTAGCATGTCTTCTTTGTTTAGAAAGAAATCAATTGAAAAAATAACTGCAGAAGCAGCAGCGGGGAATAATGATGGTCATGGTGGTGGTTTAAAAAAAGTACTGGGTGTAAAAGACCTGACTTTTATGGGGATTGCAGCGGTTATTGGTGCAGGCATTTTTTCAACCATCGGTTCTGCTGCTTATAATGGCGGACCCGGCATTGCATTCCTTTTTGTTATTACAGCCGTTACTTGCGGATTCAGCGCATTGTGTTATGCGGAATTTGCCAGCAGGATTCCTATTTCCGGCAGTGCTTATACGTATGCCTATGTTTCCTTTGGAGAATTGGTTGCATGGATTATTGGATGGGCACTAATATTAGAATATGCTATTGGCAATATTGTAGTGGCCATTAGCTGGAGCGGCTATTTCAATAATCTGCTGGAAGGCTTTCATATAAGTTTACCCGGATGGCTGGCTACCAATGCCAGTAATGCGCAACTCGGATATGAAGAAGCCCTCAAAGCAATGGCAGCGGGAGAAGCACCCGAAACCATGACAAAACATGCTCGTTTAGGATATGATGCCATAATGAATGCACCAATGATTGGTTCTTGGAAAGTTATTCTGAATTTGCCTGCTTTTTTTATTGTGATGATTATTACTGGTCTTGCCTACATCGGAATTAAAGAAAGTAAAAAGAGTACGAATCTGATGGTGATTTTTAAATTGGCTGTGATTGTTGGGATTATTGTCTTAGGATTTTTTTACGTGGATACAGATAACTGGACTCCTTTTTTACCTAATGGATTCGGAGGCGTGCTGGCTGGTGTTTCAGCTGTATTCTATGCTTATATTGGTTTTGATGCTATATCAACTACTGCGGAAGAATGTAAGGATCCTCAGCGAGATTTACCCAAAGGCATGATTTACTCTTTATTAATCTGTACTGTCTTATATATTTTGGTTGCATTGGTTTTAACAGGAATGGTACATTACAGTGAGTTAAAAGTAGATGATCCGCTGGCCTATGTTTTTGACAAGCTGAACATGAATAAAATCGGCTATATTATTTCTATCAGTGCAGTAGTAGCTACAACCAGTGTTTTACTCGTTTTCCAGATGGGTCAACCCAGAATCTGGATGAGTATGAGCAGGGATGGATTGTTACCAAAAAAATTTGCTGAAGTACATCCAAAATACCAGACACCCGGGTTCTCAACTATTCTGACTGGATTAATTGTTGCAATACCTTCTTTATTCATCAGCAGTGGTTTCATGACAGACTTAACCAGCATTGGTACGTTGTTCGCATTTGTTTTGGTATGTTTTGGTGTACTGGTACTTCCTAAAATGAATCAAAATGTTGCCAGAAAAGGATTCAAGTTGCCTTATATCAACGGCAAGTTTATTATTCCAATATTGGTTCTTATCATGACCTGGTTTTCCAGAGGAAGAATCAATGATGCATTTGCGAATCTGGGACATGAAGGTTTTCAGGAAGTATTGTTTCTAGTTTTCATGCTGATTGCACTGGTAACGGCATTTTTCAGTTTCAAAAATTCCTTTTCATTTATCCCAGTTGCAGGTGCTTTATGTTGTTTGTACCTGATGATTGAAATACCTGCTATTAGCTGGTTATGGTTCTTTGGCTGGATGTCACTGGGGTTGATAATTTATTTTTTATACGGTAAAAACAAGAGTAAACTAGCGAGCTGATGAAATACCAAGTTGGCGATGATATTTTAGTGTTGCATAGCAATGAAGAAGGGAAGGTAATTGAAATCATCAACGATAAAATGGTGATGATAGAAGTAAGGGGGGTTAAGTTCCCTGCCTATATGGACCAGATTGATTTCCCCTATTTCAAAAGGTTTACAGAGAAAAAGCTGATACCACAGAAAAAACTCGAACCCAAAGTTTATGTGGATCAGATAGCAAAGGAAGCGCCCAAACCCAATCAGATTAAGGTATCCGAAGGTGTCTGGCTTTCTTTCATTCCAAAATTTGCGCTGGACGATTTTAATGATGAAGTAGTTGAGTTGTTGAAAATTCATTTAGTTAATAAAACAAATGATGGTTTTAGATTTACGTATCAGCAATATTTTAATGGGGAAGAATATTTCAGTCTGGTAAATGAGATTCAGCCTTTCCATGATTTTTACCTGCACGATATTAAATTTGAGCAGGTAAATGATACACCATCTTTTACCATCGATTTCAGCCTTTTGCCTGAACAAAAGGGGAAGGCTGATCATTTTGAAGTACAGTTAAAATTAAAACCCAAGCAGGTTTTTCAAAAGATTGAACAGCTCAAGGAAAAGAATGAGCCCACTTTCTCCTACACTTTATTTACTCAATATCCAGATAAACAAGCCGAGTCACTGCCATTGGATAGTCTTAAGGCAAAGGGGTATAAAGTATATGATGCTGGAAAAATTAAGGAATATCTTCCTCCTGCAAGGTCTGTGATTGATCTGCATATTGAAAAGTTGACTGACGATTACCAGCAATTGAGCAATTTTGAAATCCTGTCTATACAGTTAGCTGAATTGGAAAAATGGGTGGATATTGCCATCAGTCACCGTCAGCAGGAGTTGATTGTGATTCATGGCGTTGGGATAGGAAAGTTGAGAGAAGAAGTACATGATTACCTGAAAACAAAAAGAGAAGTAAAGCATTTTGTTAACCAATACGACCCCCGTTTTGGTTTTGGTGCCACTCAGGTTTTCTTTAATTATAAATAATCTGCGGACATTGCGGTAAAATTTATACCAAGTATTGGGTATTTTTTAGACGGAGACCCCTTTAAATTGACCACTAAGACCACATTGGTATTGCATTTCGTATCTTCGTAAGTACTATAAACCCGAGCCATCGCCCCGATTTGTCGGGGAGGAAAGTCCGGACAGTACAGAGCAACCCACCGGTTAAGCGCCGGCTTTCTGAGCAATCAGAAAAGAGAAAGTGCCACAGAAAATAACTACCGTTTTAAACGGAAAAGGTGAAAATGTGAGGTAAGAGCTCACGATAGCAAATGGTAACATAGGCTATGGGTAAACCTTGGGTACTGTAATGCCATGTATAGGATTGTTTGAGAGCTGCTCGTTCTCGATTTCTTCATTGAAACGCAATCCAGGGTAGGCAGCAAGATCGTAACAGTAATGTTGCGGCCAGATAAATGATGGAGTTGAAACAGAATCCGGCTTATGAGGTTTATGGTATTTTTTATCCGCACCCTGACATTACTCATGTAGTAATGGAACAATTTTTCTGTCCATAACAAGATATGATGTTGATGAGTAAGACATGTAACAATTGTGTAAAAGGGTTTTTCAGTTTGTTGTTGCTATTCGCAACAAACTGGTTAACCGCACAATGTGTTTTTGTAAGCATCAATGGACCAAAGTGCGCCGGCGAAGGAACCATACTGGGTAACTTTAGCCGAAGCCCTTATCAGGTAGAATGGATATTGAATGATTCTGTTGTACAAAAAACCAAAGCAACATTAAGTGGCGGGTCAACTACTGTGGTATCAGGTTCAGTTGGAAACAGGGCAAGAGTCTCGGGTACGCATGGAATTGCCATCGACAATAATGGAAATATTTATTTATCCGATACGGTTAACAACCGTATAGTAGCCTATAGTAGAACAACTCCGGATGGAGTTACCATTGCAGGCGGAAACGGAGGAGGCAATATGCCCAATCAAATTAATAAGCCTGCTGGGTTGTTCATTGACGGATTTGGTAATTTGTTTGTAACAGACCAATACAACAACCGTGTTCTTCGTTTTGCTCCAGGATCGAGTAATGGTTTTCTGGTTGCAGGGGGAAATGGAAAAGGCTCCGGACAAAATCAGTTAAGTGATCCCCGTGATGTTTTTGTTGATGCGTTGGGATTTGTATACATAGCAGATGCAGGCAATCATAGAATACAGCGATGGGCACAGGGAGGATCAACGGGTATAACTGTTGCTGGAGGATTGGGTCCTGGTTCAGACTCTATGAGACTAAACAGTCCGCAGGGAGTTGCAGTTGATAAAAACTTCAATATTTATGTAGCTGATTCGGCCAATCACAGGGTGCAAAAATTCAAGCTGGGAGAATACAAAGGAAAAACGGTGATGGGCCAGCTGGGAAAAGGGACGGGTTATGGATATTTATTTCAGCCGGTAGATATATTGGTGGATGCATTTGAGGAAGTATATGTGTTGGAAGCAGGAAACAATCGCGTTCACAAATTATACAACAACGGAGTCGGGATGATTACAATTGCCGGGAATGATAATGGCCTCGGCGGTTCTGGAGACAATCAATTCAGTTTTCCAACCGGTATCGCATTTGATGCTTCGGGAAATTTATTTGTTTTGGATCAGCAGAACGGTCGAGTGCAGCAATACACGGCTACTCCGGTAAGCCCTGAATTCAGACCTTATGAAGGAGGGTTGTATTATGCGCGTGTAACTTCTTTTAACGGGTGTGTACAACAATCGAACCTGATTAATGTGAATGCCCGACCGCCCATTAATGTTATAGGTAGAACAGCGATTTGTTCAGGAGATGTAGCAGAAATTAAACTCACCGGCAATACTAATTATACTTGGTTCCCCACTACGGGAGTAAATAAAATAACCGATAGCACTTTTTTAATAAAACCAGATTCTACTACATTTTATGGAATCAATTCAGTTTCGGATAGTGGCTGTGTTTCGTACAGAGCCCTAACAATTAATGTAGGTCTTAGATCATTACCTGTGGTTACGCCAACCATTTGTTTGTCTCCAGATGCTACTAAAGTGACTACTACCATTTTAGGGGAAAGACCAGCAAGCTTAAATTATTTCAGAGGCAATGGAATAAAAGCTGGGAGCTTTTTCCCAGAATGGAGTAAGGTAGGAACTGTGTTTGCCGGCGGAAATGGAATTGGTAATGCTGCGGGACAATTGGGTTTGCCTTTGGGTGCATTCGTAGATCAAAAAGGGAATGTATATGTTGCTGATGCGGTTAATCATCGTATTCAAATATGGAAACCAGGTGATCTGGTTGGTACAACAATTGTTGGGGGTAACGGGGAAGGAAGTGCGAATGATCAATTGAATTATCCTACTGGTGTTTATGTTGATGCAGCTGGTAATATTTATGTGGCCGATCAGAACAATCACCGGATTCAATATTTTCCAAAAGGATCCAAAACCGGAACAACCGTTGCAGGTGGTCTGGGATTGGGTAACAGCACATATCAGTTGAATTTTCCTGCGAGTGTTTTTGTAGACAATTATGGCAATTTATATATAGCAGATGCCGGAAATCATCGGGTACAAAAATGGTCAAACGGTGGTTCAATTGTAAAAACAGTTGCTGGTAATGGAGTGCCTGGCAATGACAGTATCCGTTTGAATAATCCTCAGGCTGTTTTTGTGGATCAGCGAAATAATTTATTTGTTGCCGATGCAGAGAATCATCGAATCATGTTTTATGATCAGACCAAATTAGCAGGAGCTGTTGCTGCAGGAAACAGGGGGGCAGGTACATTGCCTTACCAGCTAAATTTTCCTTCCGGCATATTTGTGGACGGGAACAGCAATATGTTTATTGCAGATAGAGGCAACAACCGAATTCATCGCTGGGCTTTATATGATACGATCGGAACAACCGTTGCTGGTTTGTCAAATGGCAGTTCAGGTTCGGCACTCGATCAATTGCAATTGCCCAATGCGGTCGGGTTTGATTTATCTGGTAATATGTACGTAGCAGATAGCAGGAATTATCGTATTCAGAAATACGGCATTACTGCACAGGCAGATACTGTTTTGCAAACAAGGCTTTCGGGTGCTTATTCTGTTTTGTCAGCTTCTTTTTCTGGATGTGTTACTGGTTCGGGAATCGCCAATGTGGTGGTTTCTCCGGATTTAACCATCAAAAACGATACAACAACTATTTGTGAAGGGGGGCAGGCCAATCTGATTGTTTCAGGTGCCACCAATTACCGCTGGTCACCTGCAGCAGGATTAAGCACTACTACAAGAGATACAGTCATTGCCCGACCATCAGTTACAACCAAATACACAGTTGTGTCTTCCATTGGCAATGGTTGTAATTCAACGGCAGAAGTAACCGTAACGGTTAGGAAGAAACCTGAAATTAATATTATCAGTTCAACCTGTTTAAATAATGAGCCAATGAGGCTTGAATCAAAGCCTTTTGCAAGAACTGTATTATGGACTTTAAATAACGATAGCTTAACCAGAATAACAACTACCTATGCCAAGATAGCTGAGACAGTTGCAGGTAAACTTACTGGAGGAACAGATTCAACTCAATTAGGCAGACCAAGTTTTGTTTTTGTGGATGAGCAGAAAAATATTTTTGTTTGTGATCAATGGAATCACCGCGTTCAGAAATGGGCTCCGGGTGCCAAGGTTGCTATTACTGTTGCGGGAGGAAGAGGCGCCGGAAACCGATTGAGTCAATTAAATAACCCAGCAGGTATTTTTGTTGCTGCGGATGGACTGATATATGTGGCAGATACCGATAATGATCGTGTAGTGGTTTGGAAAGAAGGTGATACCACGGGTAGAGTGGTGGCCGGAGGGAATGGCAGAGGTTTAAAAGCCAATCAGCTTTCGTATCCAACGGGTGTTTTTGTAGATGCATACGCTTCCGTATATGTTGCAGATGCGTTGAATGCCCGTGTACAATTATGGGTGAAGGGTAGCATTGCCGGTAAAACAGTTGCCGGGGGTAATTTTGCGGGTTCAGCAACCAATCAACTTAGTGTTCCTCTTGGAGTGTTTGTAGATCAGCGCCAGAATATTTATATAGCCGATTCTCAAAACGACAGAATTGTTCGATGGAGAGCAGGGGATATTCGAGGTACAGTTGTAGCGGGTGGAAGAGGTAAGGGCAATGGGGCCAATCAGTTGGTAACTCCTCTCAATGTTTTTGTAGATGCCACCAATAGAATGATTATAGCGGAAGGCGGTACAGCCAATAGAATTAGAGGATGGCAGATTGGTGCTGATACTGGTATTGTCATTGCCGGTGGCGTAAACAATAAAGGGAATAGTCCGGAACAATTGGATGCACCTGGAAATGCTTTCATTGATGTGGATGGAAATTTCTACATATCCGACATGAATAATTTCCGGGTACAAAAATATGCATCGTTGGATACCAGCTTTGCATTTTCGCCACGAACCAGAGGCCAATACAGAGCAGTAGCTACGAGTTATTTTGGGTGTACTACACAGACCGGTGCATTTGGATTAGACAGCGGTTATGTTCCCCTTAAACCTACTGTTTTTGATATTCAGTATTGTCTCAATGAAACTCCCAGGCCTTTGGGAGCTTTAGGGGATAGTTTACTTTGGTTCAATACAGCAAATGGGGGGATTGGTTCTGTATCAGCACCTGTTCCGGTAACCAATGCCATTAGGACCACCAATTACTGGGTATCTAGGGCCAATGTTTCAACAGGCTGTCAGAGTGCCCGTCAGAAAGTGACTGTCTCTATTAAACCTTTGCCAGGGGCAAGAATTACTATATTGGGTAAACAGAATATTTTGCCCGGAGATACAACCAGATTAGTTGCTGCCGCGGATTCTGGCAAAGTAGTTAGTAAAATTCTTTGGTACAGAAACGGAAATCTCCTGAATTCCATTCCTGACACAACGGATAAGTTATATGTATTTTATGCTACTATTGGCAGGTATAATGTTGCTATAACCGATACCAATCTTTGTACTTCTGTTTCTGATTCCATTGATGTAAGGGCAGATTTAACTACTGAACAGCAACTGTATTTCTTCCCGAATCCGGTGCAGAATACGGCCAAGATTATATTTACACCCTTTGTAAATAATAGCACGTTCCTGAAAGTAATTTCCAATGGAGGTGTTATCATGATTAACCGACGAATCAACACTGGTGGGTCTACGGGTAATTTTATCTACGATTTGGAACTATCTCAGTTACCTAAAGGAATCTACAATTTAGAGCTGGTAACAGGTGCTGGCAGAATCATTGCAAGAAAACGTTTTGTAAAACTCTAGTCCTCCCTGTTCTTTTGTACTTTTGATGCATGACACAAGAGCAAGTTAAATTTATGAGGGACCGCGTTCAGGTCCTGAGGAGGTTTCTTTGACGTCGATAATAGACTATATAAAGTAGAAACAGATCGCCAGCTTTCCTTATCTCCGGGCTTTTGGGATGACAATGCCCGGGCTACCTCGGTAATGAAGGAAATTAAAGTAAATGAGTACTGGTTAAAATTGTTCAAACAGCTGGAAAACGCGGTGGAAGATTTTGCCTTGTTATTTGATTTCTGGAAAGCAGGTGATGCAACAGAAGAGGAAACTAAAATCGCTTATCAGGAAGCCATTTCCAAAATTGAAGAAGCAGAATTCAAAAGTACGCTCAATAAGCCTGAGGATGAATTACCGGCAGTGTTACAAATCAATCCCGGTGCAGGTGGAACCGAAAGTCAAGATTGGGCAGAAATGTTGTTGCGTATGTATCGAATGTACGGTGAAAAGCAAGGATGGAAAGTTACAGAACTTGATTTTCAGGAAGGAGATGGAGCAGGTATTAAAAGTGCTACTTTACAGTTTGATGGTGATTTTGCTTATGGTTTTTTAAAGGCAGAAAGCGGTGTTCATAGGCTGGTAAGAATTTCTCCCTTTGATAGCAATGCCAGAAGGCATACATCTTTTGCTTCGGTCTTTGTTTATCCCTTGATTGATGATAGCATTGAAATCAATGTAAATGCAGGTGATTTGGAATGGGCTTTCTACAGAAGTGGGGGAAGTGGAGGACAGAACGTAAATAAAGTTGAAACGGCGGTAAGATTAAAACATATTCCAAGTGGAATCATTGTGGAGTGTCAACAGGCAAGAACACAGGGAGAGAACCGTGAGCTGGCATTGAAAATGTTGAAGAGTCGATTGTATGAAGAGGAGCTGAGAAAGAGACAGGAAGCTATTGATGCAACCAATGCTGGCAAGAAAAAAATAGAATGGGGTAGTCAGATACGATCCTATGTTTTTCATCCATACAAAATGATTAAAGATCATCGAACCGATTATGAAGTAGGAAATATAGGTCCTGTAATGGATGGGGAAATAGATGGATTCATTAAAGCCTATTTAATGATGCAACAAGAAAACAGTTAATTTTTACAATGGCACTTGAACTGGAACATCCTGATTTGTTTGAACAATTTGAAAGATTAATTCAAGTGGATGATCCGCTTGAGATCAGAGAGTTTTTGAATGACCAGAACATCAGTGATGTTGCTGATTTAATCAATGAATATCCGCAATACGAGGCCAGAATCATTGCGAATATGGCGGTACATAGAGCAGCCAGTGTTTTTAAAATTCTGGATATTGCACAACAGAAGGATATTGTGAAAGAATTGCCTTCTGCAAAGACCGCAGAATTACTGAATGAGTTACCAGCCGATGACCGTACCGACTTTCTGGAAGAACTTCCAAAAGCAGCCATCAGAGATCTCATTAAATTATTAGATCCCGAAGAACGAAGAATTACGCTGTCTCTTTTAGGATACCCCGAAGATAGTGTGGGTAGATTAATGACTCCGGATTATGTATACGTATACCAGCAAAATACCATGGATGAGGTTTTTGCTACTATACGTAAATACGCTAGAAACAGCGAAACAATTGATGTCATTTATGTAATCAATGAACATGGGCAGTTGATTGATGACGTAAGAATCCGAGACATTATTTTGGCTGCTCCTGATAAGAAAATTGAAGATGTAATTGACGGTAGAGTTGTCTCATTGAAAGTAAACGATGATCAGGAAAATGCCAGTCAGGTCTTTAAAATGAATAACCGGGTGGCATTGCCTGTTGTTGATGAAAACAATATTTTGCTGGGTATTGTTACCATCGATGATATGCTTTGGGTAGCCAATGAAGAATTCAGTGAAGACATGCAGAAGATGGGTGGTACCGAAGCATTGAATGAACCGTATCTGGATATTCCATTGTTTAAACTATTCAGAAAAAGAGTGGGCTGGTTAATTGTTTTATTTATAGGAGAATTATTAACAGCAACTGCCATGGGGCATTTTGAAGATGAAATTGCTAAAGCACTGGTGCTGGCACTATTTGTTCCCTTGATTATTTCCAGTGGTGGTAATAGTGGTTCACAAGCGTCAACGCTGATAATACAAGCGATGGCTGTTGGGGAAATTCATTTGTCTGATTGGTGGAGAGTGTTGAAGAGAGAAATTATGAGTGGGCTATTATTAGGAACGGTACTAGGCATTCTCGGATTTTTAAGAGTAGGAATCTGGCATTCAATTATGCCGGAAATCTATGGTCCACATTGGGCAATGATTGGTGCTACCGTTGGGTTTTCGTTAATTGGTGTTGTGCTTTGGGGCACATTAACAGGATCAATGCTGCCTATTCTTTTAAAGAGACTGGGAGCTGATCCGGCTGTTTCCTCAGCACCATTTGTGGCAACGCTGGTAGATGTTACAGGACTCATTATCTACTTTAGTTTTGCTTATTTGTTTTTACAAGGCTTACTATTATAATTTCTCCTTTGTTTTTGTTAAGTTGAGGAATCATTCAACCATTATGAAGAAGATTCCTTTACTTACGCTAGTGCTTTTTGTTACGTCCTTGCTGCAGGCTCAGTCAGTTAAGATACCAGCATTTACTGGTTATGCGGTACCTGCAGAAACCGATGAACAGTATTTGTTTTCAGAGAAAAAAGGACTCTCGAACTGGACGGATAGTCGTCAAACCATTCATTGGTTTTTTAAAGTGCAGCAAACAGGAGAGCTTGAGTTGAGTTTCCATACAAAGGCAATCAATACGGGTTCAGATATAATTGTTGCTGTTGCCGGAAAGAAGTTTCCGCTGAAATTAGTGAGTAGTGCGGCATTCAAAAAAATAAAAATCGGGAAAGTTGCCATTACCGATACCGGCTTTTATCAGATTACCCTTAGTTGCCAGAAAAAAATCGGGAAGCTAATTGCCAATATACAGTCAATTGAGCTGGAAGGAAAGCCTACAGAAGGTATGCATTTCAATCCTGTTGCCAGAAGAAATGCCGCATCTGTGCACTTGAAATATCCAACAGAAGATACAGCCAAAATAATTGGATTTTATAATGAATTAATGGTACCGGAAGGTAATGATCCACTGTATAGTTACTATATGGCCTGCGGATTTAAAAGAGGATACTTTGGAATGCAAGTAAATAGTTTAACGGAAAGAAGAATTATTTTTTCTGTTTGGGATGCAGGCAATGAAGCCATTGACCCAAAGAAAGTTCCTGATTCCAATAAAGTAAAGTTATTGGGTAAAGGTGATGGAGTAATCACTAACGAATTTGGAAATGAGGGGACTGGTGGTCACAGTCATTTTGTGTATCCATGGAAAGCAGGAGAAAAATACCAATTTTTGGTTACGGCTTTAACAGACTCAGCTAAATCGAGTACCATTTACAGTGGGTATTTTTTTATGCCTGAGACAGGGCGTTGGAAATTGATAGCCAGTTTTAGTGCTCCTAAGGATGGAAATTATCTTCAGAATTTGTATTCCTTTAGTGAAAATTTCTGGGGGGTAAATGGCCAGCTGGAAAGAAAAGTATATATAGGAAATCAATGGATCCAGAAAGCCAATGGCAGATGGGAAGAAATACTGACGGGTAAATTTTCTTATGATGCAACTGGAAGGTCAGGCCATCGGATTGATTATGGGGCAGGAGTAGAAGGCAAGCAATTTTATCTATCGCATGGCGGATTTAAACCATCGAATATTTCTTATGGCAATACTATTTTCAGACAGGCTTCCGGAATAAGGCCACAAGTGGATCTAAATAAAAATCATGATTCATTGGCGCAGGCATTATTGGATGATGGTATTATAAAAATGGCGGTAAAAAATAAACAGATTGATACAACTGGCAGTGTTTCGGATATCTATTACCATATTGTGCAGCAGGGTACAGGTAAAAATATTAAAGTCACGGATACGGTAACAGTCTACTATAAAGGGAGCTTACTTTCCAATGGCAATATTTTTGATCAAACGAAAGAAAAGCCTGCGACTTTCCCCTTAAATCGCTTGATAAAAGGCTGGCAGTTGGCAGTTCCCAAAATTAATGTAGGAGGAAAAATTACCATCTATATACCTTCGGGACAAGCGTATGGAATTAGAACTAGAAGCAAGGATATTCCAGTAAACAGTGTACTTGTTTTTGACATAGAAGTGCTGGAAGCACGATAATTTGTTTAACTTAACAATTCAAACTATCCAATATTCTTTACTTATGAAAAAACTATTCGTAGGATTTTGTATGCTGGCTCAGTTCAATGCACTGAATGCTCAACGCTCCATTGCACCAGTAGAAACGGCTACTACCAATATGCAGTCCACACCTGCTGGAGTTACCGTAGTAACAACCCGTCATTCAATGATGATTGCTGGCAAGAAAATTGACTATGCAGCACATACTGGATACCTGCATTTGAAAAATGATACAGGCAAGCTGATTGCTAAAGTATTTTTCACTTATTATCAAAAACAAGGGGATGATATTGCAAAGCGACCCGTTACTTTTGCTTTTAACGGAGGCCCGGGATCTTCTTCCGTGTGGTTGCATATGGGAGGTTTAGGACCCAAAAGGGTGCAATTTAATGATGATGGCTTTTCTCAGGGACCACCCTATACATTTATAAACAACGAGTACTGCTGGCTCGATAAAACGGATCTTGTTTTTATTGATCCGGTATCAACAGGTTACAGCAGACCAGCACCAGGGGAGAATCCTAAACAGTTTCACGGATTTAATGAAGATGTCAATGCCATGGGATCTTTTATCCGTCATTTTTTATCAAGATATGAAAGATGGGGATCTCCCAAATACCTTGCAGGGGAAAGCTACGGTACAACGCGTGCAGCTGGGCTTTCTAAATTTTTGCAGGACAGACACCGGATTTATCTGAATGGTATATTTATGATTTCTGCTGTGCTGAATTTTGGTACCAATGATTATTATGTTGGGAATGATTTACCCAGAGCTTTGTACATTCCTTCCTATACTGCTGCAGCATGGTACCACAAAAAACTAGCACCTGCATTGCAAGCCAATTTGCAGAATGCATTGAAGGAAGCAGAAGCATTTGCCATAGGGCCATATGCATCTGCACTGATAAAGGGAGGATGGCTAAGTGAAGCTGAGAAAGACGCCATAGCTGAAAAAATGAGTTACTATACGGGACTTTCCAAGGAATATTGTCTCCAGTCCAATCTACGAGTAGAAGAGAGCAGATTCTATAAAGAACTCAGAAGAAAAGACGGACTAGCAATTGGTAGACTGGATGCAAGGTTTACCGGCCGTGATTTGGATGACGCCGGTGAAGTGAACAGTTTTGATCCTTCTTTTGCTAATATTGACGGACCCTTTACCGCAACAATAAATGATTACTTTCAGCGTGAACTGAATTTTAAGGAGGAGAACGGCTATAATATTTTTGGGGATGTATATCCATGGAATTATAACAATGTGCAGAATCAGTTTTTAAATGTAGCGGAGAGTCTTCGGGATGCTATGAGTAAGAACCCTGATTTGAAAGTATATATGGGCGCAGGATACTATGATTTTGCTACTCCGTATTTTACAGCAAGGTATGATATTGAACATATGTTTTTGAGACCAGAGCAAAGAAAAAACATTCAGTTTTATTTTTATGAATCCGGTCATATGTATTATATACATAAACCATCTCTGGTTCAATTTAAAAAGGATGTGGATGCATTTTTTGAATTTAGTAAAGGGAAATAATGAGTTATGCTTATTGATACAGATACTTTATTAGCTTATGGTGCCACTCCTAAAAAATGGTATAAAGGAGAACAGATTTTTGCCCAGGAAAATGAAGCGAGGTATTTTCATCAGATTGATGTGGGTTCTGTTAAAATGACAAGTTTAACGAATGACGGAAAAGAATTTATTCAGGGCGTTTTTCATGAAGGTCACAGTTTTGGTGAGCCGGCTTTGTGGTTGCAAAAGCCTTATCCTGCAAGTGCCTATGCCATAACGGATTCATTGATTTACAGATTAACAAGAGAAAAGTTTTTACACTTATTAGACGACCATCCTCCACTTTTTAAGCGTTTATTTGCGATCTTTGCAGAAAGGTTATACTGTAAAACACTTACGGCCAATATTCTTGTCAACAATTCCCCGGAAGAGAAATTAGTTGCTTTTTTACTTAAAATAAAGAATGAAAATAAATTAATTGAAAATGGTCTGGTTCCTTTTACTAGACAACAGTTGGCAGATTTTACAGGCTTAAGGGTAGAAACAGTTATCCGTACTTTGGTAAAACTCTCTGAGAGTAATAAAGTTAAAATTATTGATCATAAATTGTATTTCCGATGAATCCCAAACGCTTGTTAACACTAGGTTTGCTCAGTTTAGTTGTAGTGGCATTACTTGGTGTAATCATGCGATATAAAATAGGATTCTCACTTCCGATAGTCAATCAGAAACATTTACAACTTGCCCATTCCGGGTTCGCTTTTTCCGGATTGATTACCCATTTTATCTTGACTTTTATTTTGATTAAAATTTATGATTCACTACAAGTTACTCAAGTTAAATGGTTGATTCGTACAATTTACGTCAACTTGTTTTTTTCTTATTTAGCCTGCCTAGGATTTATTTGGCAAGGATTTAGCTTTTTTGCAGTAACTGCACAGATGATTAGCTTTTTAGCCGTTCTGGTTTTTGTGGTTTTAGGAATATTTACATGGGCTAAAAAAGAAGGACCTGCGATGCAATGGTTTAAAATGGGCGGATTTTTATTTCTTCTTTCTATGCTTGCTCATTTATGGCTGATTGAAATGTGGATTACGGGTAATAAAACGCAGTTTACTTATCTGGCAGCTACTTATTGGTTTTTGCATTTTCAATATAATGGATGGTTTTTCTTTGTATGTATGGGGTTACTGATGAGCTGGATGCACAAGCAGGATCTTTCATTTCATAATCATGGTCTTGTTTTCAAAGCTTTTGCTTTTAGTGTTATTCCTGCTTATGGATTGTCGGTTTTATGGTTACATCTTCCAGTTTGGTTGTATGTGCTGATTGTACTGTCTGCCCTTATTCAATGCATAGGGCTTATTTATTTAGTCAGACAATTTTTTTCTGCCAGTCTTAAGAAAGTACTAATACAGAAACCGTTGTTATTTTTTGTGGGATCCTTGTCCATATTGGCATTGGTAGTGAAAATTGCATTACAAGCCGGCTCTACCATTCCCAGTATTAGTAAACTGGCTTTTGGATTCAGACCAATTGTGATTGCTTATTTACACCTTGTTTTGCTAGCTTTTACCTTACTATTCTTACTGGCTTATCTGATTGATCAACCCTATTTTTTATTGAACCGAAAAACCGTTATTGCGCTAAAATTCTTTGCGGTGATGGTTTTTATGAATGAGTTTTTCCTAGGTATTCAGGGGATTGCTTCTTTGAGTTATACCGTAGTTCCTTATATTAATGAAATGCTTTTTGGGGTTGCATTGCTTCTTTTTTTATCAGCCCTTGCTTTCATACGTTTTTCGTATACCAGAAACACTGTCTCTTTGTGATTGTAATCATAAAAAAATTATATATCAAAGCTGACCTTTAAGCAAATAAATCTTAACGGTCATGAAAACAAAATCGATTCTCTATTCTTGCTTATTTATTTTATTAGGAGCAAGTTGCGCAAGTGAAAACGCAGAAGCTCCTGCTGAAGCTGCAAGTTCAGAACAAACACCTGTAGGGCAGTCTGGTGTTAAGGATGAAACATCCAGTCCTAATATTGTTCAAGTAGCAGTAGGTAGTAAAGATCACAGTACGCTTGTTGCTGCTGTAAAAGCGGCCAGTCTGGTGGATGCCTTAAGTAATGCAGGACCGTTCACTGTTTTTGCTCCAACCAATGCTGCATTTGAAAAATTACCTGCAGGTACGGTTGAAGGTCTATTGAAGCCGGAAAAAAAGTCTGATTTAAAGAACATCCTGGAGTATCATACTTATGTAGGCGTTTTAAAAACAGAATACATGCAGGATGGTCAGGAATTTGAGCAAGTAAATGGAGGCAAGGTAAAAATTACCAAAAAAGGGGATAAGGTATTGGTAAATGGCTCCGAAATTGTTGCCTCAATTATTACTTCCAATGGAATTATACACGTAATTAACGATGTATTATTACCTAAATAATTAACTGAACATTTTTATTTGCATTACAGTAGCAATGCTGGTTGCTCTTTGTTTAGCCAGTTCCGCTTTCTCTCCCTCAAATAGCTGGTCTACTGTTTCTGTAAACAATATTATCCATTTTTGAAAATGCTCCATCTTCATGGGGCATTTTTTTTGAATATCCTTGTGCTTGGCCATAGGGTTCCCGTCGTAGCTTCCTGTATAGAAGAGTATGTTTTCCCAGAAATCATACATGACTGGTAAATGTTTTTCCCAGTTTACGGGTACAATTTCTGTGAAGAAAAATGAAATAGAGGGTTCTTTTAAAACCTTTTCATAAAAGCTTTTCACTAATATTTCAATATCCCCTCTATTGGTAATGTCTTTTTTCATAGCGATAAATTTTAGAGGTCTTTTCGATTAAATTTTTTCAATGATATAATCAATGGCAATACAATCCATCCCATCAAAAGCATAAATGAAATCATCATGCCATTTGTGTTGCCAAAAAACTCATTGAATATAGCACCAGTATATCCTAATAATGCTGCAGAATCCAATTGCAGCAACATTAAAATTCTGGATAGGTCAATGGGGCTTAAGGCTGTTAGGGCTACCATTGGTTTTTCAATTGGATAGTCTGATAATTGAAACATTAGAAACAATAGAATGCCATCAAATAGTAAAGCAAAATAAATCCAAAGTATGATGGTAAGCCCTATACCTTTTGCCTTATCCTTATATATGATGGTACATAGCATTGCTAGCGCAACGAAAATGACAGTGATGATAATTCCAATGGCCAACATTAGTATTGACTGGCTAAAATCGCTGTATAGTAAAAGGGGGACGCCGGCACCTAGAATAAAAGCAAGTACCATACTCCCTGACAGTCCTCCGAATAAACTTAACCAGATCTCTTTTCTTTTGATTGGATGACTGATCAGTAGTTCAATAAATTCGGCGCTATTGTATATATAGATGGCTGCAAATAATATAGATACCAACGGCACAGTCAATAAAATCAGATTGAGTAAGGTTAAAATACCTTTAGCACTATTATCCTCCAGTGTAAATGAAGACCAACCAATTACTGCCAGCATGATGGTATAAGCAATAACAAATTTGTTTTTGAGAATATCCAGTAAGATATATTTCAGAATTCTATTCATTGATTTTGCTTTTTAAAATGCTTAGTATGGCTTCTGATATATTTGTACTTCCAGTAGATGACTTCAACTCATCAACAGACTGATGGAATGCTACTTTTCCCTCTTGCATGAAAATGATTTCTGAGACCATATTGTCTAGTTCACTAAGCAGGTGAGAAGTGATGATGATCAATTTCCCATTCTTCCTTTCGGCAATAATTTTTTCTTTCAGTATTTCAGCGGAAATGGGATCTAGACCTGCAGTAGGTTCATCTAGTATCAGTATGGGAGGATTGAACATAAAAGCCAATACAGCACTTACTTTTTGCATTGTACCACCGCTCAGGGTTCCCATTTTTTTATCTAAAAGTTCCTCCATTCCAAATGACTGATATAGGGATAAGTCAAGATTTTCATTGGTATTTCTGATGGATTGCACCATTTCAATAATCTGGCCAATTGTCATATTTTGAGGATAGCGACCAATTTGAGGCATATATCCAATCATCTTTTTATAGGTAATTCCCTTTGTAATTAGTTGACCATTTATGTTTACTTCCCCTTTGTCGGCCATTACCATACTAAGGATAATTTTAATCAATGTGGTTTTCCCACAACCATTTGGGCCAATCAGCGCAATACACTGGCCTCTGTTTAAATTAAGATCAATACCTCTTAATACCGACAGTTTGCCAAATGATTTTGATATGTCTTTTATTTCTATCATAATTTAAACGCTTTCATCAAAGGACTTTCATCAATAAAATTTTCAGGTGTTAAGCTGGGTATTTTCTTTTCAGACTGGTCTAGGAGTGAAACAATAAAGCTCCTATATAGTAGCATGCTGGTTGGATTTGACTCAACAATAACAGCATAAAGGCTTAGCGGTCTGTATGGCACGTCTCCAATTTTATCTTTGTTTATATCGTATCCGGTATACTTGTCCCAGTAATTGTATTTGAATTGGTTTAAAAGCAAGGTTCCATTGGTACTTACATCGAATGTGTTTTTGATAAAGTTGTTTTTTTGTATGATATTATCCATGCAATTTGCCTGAATTTTAAGCCCCCAACCATTATTCGTAAATTGATTATTTTCAACCAAAGTTCTATTACTGCCATCCATAAAAACAGCAGCCGTATTTCTATCGAATGTATTGCCTGTTAAAATACAATCCGAAATTTCTTTAAATAATATTCCAAAAGCAGCGTCTCCCCAGTTGTCTGCGAAATGATTGTTCCGCATGGTTATTTTCTTTGAGAACATAACTGCAACCCCTGCTCCATTTTTACTGAAATTGTTTGAATAGTAAGCGTCATCGTTGGAATTCATAAAATGCAGACCATAACGGATATTGTTGTATGCTTTGTTTTTCCAGATGGTAGAATTATTTACAAATTCAAAGTATATGCCATCTCGGCATCCACTAATGCTATTGCCGATTATCTGGAGACTATCGCTTTTCCAACAGTGTATGCCATTCCCAATTGTCTGTTCTTCTTTCCCAAAAGAAATAATCCGATTGTTTTTAATCACACATTTTTTACTGAACTGAATATAAATGCCGAAAAAATTATCATACAAATTATTATTGATAATCTTTACATTCTCGGATTCATACACTTTAATACCGCCGGGGTCATCCAATGTGGCATAACCTGAATGTTGAATCCTGAATCCACTGATAGTTACATTGCTGGCTTTAACGGACAAGACTTCAAATTTTCTATCACCATCAATGATGGGAAGATTGATTCCGATTAAAGTAATAGATTTATCAATTAGAATATTTCCTTCCTTATAAAGGCCTTTAAATACAATAATAGTGTCGCTTTTTTTTGCATCAGCGATAGCTTGCTTAATTTTTTTGTATTTCTTATCTTGGCCTACGTGTAGTTTAGTCGCATTCCCTGTAATGCCCGAGAGCAAGAGTAGCAGAAAAATAAATACATACTTCATGCTTATTAGTTGATTTCTTCCCAGGTTGAAACTTTTCCAGCAAAACTAGCGGCAAATTTTTCAGCTTCGTGTTGCTGTGCAAAAGCTGCAGTATTGCCATTCATTGGACTTTTAATGGTTTCATGCAAAACGTACCATGCTTTGGTTGCATCAATCAGAACATTATTTGCATTGTAATCGTTAATATACCATTTGTCAATTACCGTATTTTTATTATTACTGCTAAATGCCAACATGCAGCTTAGGTCATCAAACTTAAATACTTTCCCTTTGCTGGTGATATATTCGGCTCCAAATCTACTATCAGCATAGGTCATTTTACACGATTCACAAAGGTCTTTATTTAATACCAATGGTTCCGGATTTTTTGAACCACAGGAAGAGGAGAGTAGCACTATTGTAAAAAGAAACATAGCAGGCTTTGTCTTTATCCATTTTTTTAGCCAGCCATACTCAACAGCAACCGCTATTAAGGCCAACAAACCTGCGCCAATAAATAACCATCCCCCAATATCGGGTATAGAGAATGCTCCAAAGTTCAATAATTGTTTAAACCCAATTAATGGAGGCTGATAAGCCATGCCGGGAACTATAATTGCCGCATTGGGATCTAGGTTATGACCATAATTGTATTCCCATCTCCAAAAATCAATCATGGCTACTATTCCGAATGCCACAAATGCAATAAAAGTAGTTAGTAGCATTTTCTTTCCGCCTTTTATCCCTGTTATTAGCATTAAAAGCGCATAAAATGAAATGATATAGGGTAGAAGTGTAAATTCAATAAAGTTGTCAGCATGTAAGGTTTGCATGCCAATATAATGGTTCAGACCATTGATAATGTCAACATCGCCTCCGAGTTTATAAGAGAAAATCTGCAGACCTAATCCTTCAGGATATTGTGGTGCATCCAGTTCAATTCTCCAGATTGGGACAAAGATGGATATACCTAAACATATTGCACTTACAATCAAAAGCATTTTTGATTGTTTTCTTATTTCTTGCTTCATCTTCAAAAATTTTAAATGAAAAAGGAGCAGTAGGTTTTCACTTCCTGCTCCTTTTATGGAATCCAGCTTACTTAGTTTCAGGAACTGGTTTGCCTAAACTAAAGCTAAGCGGAACATTGCTTCCTGCAGGGGAAACCCTAACATAACCCTGCATTTCTTGGTGCAATGCACTACAGAAGTCTGTACAATACATCGGGAACATACCTGCTTTTTTAGGCACCCATTTTAGTGTGGTGGTTTCGCCAGGCATGATTAATAGTTCAGCATTATCTGCACCTTTGATGGCAAAACCATGCGGCACATCCCAGTCTTGCTCTAAATTGGTTACGTGGAAGTAAACTTCATCACCAACTCTAACACCTTCAATATTATCCGGAGCAAAGTGTGAACGTATAGAAGTCATGTAAACATGCACTTTGTTACCTTCTCTAACCACTTTTGCATTGGCTTCCCCTGCGGTAACATAAGGATGTTTGTTTTCTCCAATTTTATAAATTTTCAATTGTCCGTTGTTTCTGATAACATCAGCTGGAGCAGATTGTGCATAGTGTGGCTCACCAATAGTTGGGAAGTCAAGGATCAATTGCATTTTGTCTCCACTAATATCATATATCTGAGCACTTTGAGCCAATTCAGGACCAGTTGGTAAATATCTGTCCTTGGTAATTTTATTATAGGCAACTAAGTATTTAGGAGATGGCTTCTTGGTATTTCCACCGGGGATGCTAAGGTGACCAACAGAATAATAAGTTGGTACACGATCTACAACCGTTAAGTCTTTAATATTCCATTTAACAACTTCAGAAGAAACAAAGAAAGAAGTATAAGCATTACCTTTTCCATCAAACTCTGTATGCAAAGGTCCTAGACCTGGCTTCTTCACTTCGCCATATAATGCAGCATCATACTTAATAACAGGAATACCTTCGTAGTCACCATCATAAGATTTATCAGCAATCGCTTTCTGAATTTTGTCAAAGCTAAATACTGGAATCAATGCAGCTAATTTACCAGAGCCAACTATGTATTCACCAGTTGGATCAACATCGCAACCATGGGGAGATTTAGGACATGGGATAAAGTAAACTATATCTTTCAGTTCCTTTACATCTAACACCAAAACTTCTTCTTCCATTTTTGAAGTAGCTGAATGGGTAGCTTCGTTCCATTTGTTGTGCGCATATTTAGCTTTTACTTTTTTACCTTTTCCGGCTTTGATATATTCTTCTGCTTTTTTCCAGTTTACAGCCATAATAAAGTCTTTATCTTTCTGAGAAGCATTCACTTCCAGTAAAGTACTTGCCTGTTCTGTGTTGTAGCAGCTGAAGAAGAACCATCCGTGTGATTTACCTTTACCTGCTCTGGCAAGGTCAAAGTTTACTCCCGGGGTTTTTAACTGGAAAGCCAGTTTCATTTCACCGCTTTCCTTGGCAACACTCACAAAAGATATATGTCCTTTAAAATTCTTCTTATAAGAATTAATGGGCACATCTCCGTTGTCTTCATCAGACGGCACACTAAAACGGGTACCTGCAACAATGTATTCAGAGTTTTCTGTTCCGAAAGGAGAGCTGTGGTTGCCGGCAGAATTAGGCAATTCAATGATTTCTGCAGTTTTAAATGTTTTCAAATCTATTCTAGCCAAACGGGGAGTATTATTGCCATTGGCAAAAACCCATTTGCCATCAATTTCACCATTAGTCTGGCTCATTTCAGTATGGTGCAAATCGTCCCAGGGAACAAATCCGTTGGAAGTATTTAACATGGGTTTGGTTTCTTCACTGTATCCCCATCCCTTTTCAGGATCTACAGAAAATACAGGAATCACTCTTAAAAGTCTGCCACTAGGCAAACCGTAAACGCTCATTTGGCCGCTGAAACCACCTGATACAAAATTGTAGAATTCGTCATATTTACCAGGTGCAACATATGCTTTGGCTGCAGCGTCTCCGCTAACGGCACTTCCCGAGTTTTTAGGCTTGCATGAAAATAACGCTGTAGCAGCAATAACAGCGGCAATTGTGGTGGATTGAATTAGTTTCATAGTTGTTTATTTTATTTAGCGCCATCATTTTTGCGCATGAATTCTAATATTTCTCTGGCATCTGTGTCAGTTAAACTTTGATTGGGCATTCTCACCAGACAAAGCTCTAATTGTGCCTGAACCTTTGGGTCTTTTTCTATCATTGGATCAGGGTTGGTAATAAAGTTCATGATCCAATAAGGTGTATGTCGGGATGTTACCCCTTTCCAGCCTGGTCCAACCAATCTTTCTTCTGTCATTTTATGGCATGAATTACATTTGGTTGCAGAAATAGATTCTCCCTTTGCGGCCAAGGCCTGATCTAATGGGCCAACCGTAACATTAGAAGCGTCGAATTTTCCTTCCCCTCTTTTAGGATCATAATCTGAAGTAGATGAAGTGGTGGATGCAGGTGATTCCTGGGCTGAATTGGCTGACGAATCAGCTTTCTGGCCCCCGCCTCCACAAGCAATAACTACTATAGAGCTAGCAGTTATTAATAGAAAAGCAATTGGTTTGATATTCATAATGCTAAATTTTATGTAAAACTATTTATAGCAAATCCGATCTTTTATGACTGTAGTCATATCCTTTTAAATAGTATAACTGCATATTCTTCTTATTTTGCGGCATGATTCCGTTGATAGCCATTACAGCAGACTGGGTGCAGAAAATCATTAAAGCCGATCAGGAACTTTTTCTGCTTCTGAATACAGGGTTAACGAATTCTTTTTTTGACTCCGTATTTCCCTGGTACAGAGAGGGTAATACCTGGATGCCTTTATATCTTTTTTTAGTCGTATTTGCTATTCTGAATTTTAAGCGAAAGGCATTCCCTTTCATTCTGTTCGCTGTTGTTACCATCGTTCTGACTGACCAAATTAGTAGCAGCCTGATAAAACCATTTTTTGAAAGACCAAGACCTTGCAGGGATCCTTTTCTGATGAATCAAATCAGAATGTTGTTAAATGGCTGTTCCGGTGGATTCAGTTTTACCTCTTCTCATGCAACCAATCATTTTGGCTTTGCTGTATATCTGTTTGTAACAATAGGGAGTCTAATAGGAAGATGGAAATATCTACTGTTGTTCTGGGCTGGAACCATAGCATATGGTCAGGTATATGTTGGGGTGCATTATCCGCTAGATATTATCTGCGGTGCTATACTCGGAGCCTTGATTGGATGGGTTACCGGGTATTGGTTCAATCGAAGTGCCGGTAAAATTGATCTGGCAGAAATGAATAAAACAATCTAGATGATCAGTAATCGTTTTTATTACTTGGTTCTTGCCGCCTGCTTAGTGGTGTATTGTCTTGGAGCGGTTATGATCCCCCTGATGGATATAGATGCTTCGCAGTATGCTTCTATTAGCAGGGAGATGCTGGAGCGGAATAGCTTCTTGCAAATATTTGATCAGGGTCAAGATTATCTGGATAAGCCTCCTTTGTTATTCTGGCTCTCTGCATGGGCTATGAAAATATTTGGCATATATGATTGGGCTTATCGAATTCCTTCCTTACTTGTTTTATTGGCTGGGTTATATGCTACGGGTAAACTAGCAAGTCTTTACTATTCAAAAGATATTGCACGTTTAAGTGTCATGATACTTGCCAGTTCACAGGCTGTTTTTTTAATCAGCCATGATATTAGAACAGATACTATGTTGATGGGTTGGGTAATATTATCTATCTGGCAATTGGCGGAGTGGTTCCTTTTTCAAAAATGGAAAAACTTTATTTTGGCATTTATTTTTATTGCCTTTGGAATGATGACAAAAGGTCCCGTTGCATTGATGGTTCCTGGATTTGCTTTTGCATCCCATTTTATGGCACAGCGCAATTGGAAACAATTTTATCGATGGGAATATTTAATAGGGGTTGTCATTCTTGGCATTTTACTACTGCCCATGTGCTTAGGGTTGTATCAACAATATGACCTACAACCAGGTAAATTGATTAATGGAAGACCCATTGATTCAGGCTTGAAGTTTTATTTCTGGACACAAAGTTTTGGCAGATATACTGGAGAGAATTTCTATAAGGAAATGGGGCATTTTACTTTTCTTCTTGAAAATATGTTTTGGAGTTTTCTTCCCTGGATATTTATTTTTTTATTAGCTCTTTTAACAGCCATTTGGAGAATTGTCCTGCAAAAATTTAGCATTAGCAATCAAGAAGAGCTGATTACTTTGGGAGGATTTATTTTGACTTATCTTGTTTTAGCCAGAAGTCAGGCTCAATTACCACATTATATATTTGTAGTGTATCCGCTGGCTGCCATTCTAACGGCCAGATTTATCTATGATTTTTTAATGCTGAATCAATACCCTAAATGGTTTAAACCCATGTTGTTTTGGCATGGATTTATCTTTTCTGTTTTGTGGATTGCTGCCGGAATTATAGTGCTTTTTGTTTTTCCGGGACAATCTTTTGTCTTTACGCTTTTACTGGTGAATGGGGTTACGTTGTTTGTAATGTCATATAAAAGAATTGCAGTAATAAGAACCCAATTCCTTCTCCCTTTTTTTATCACAGGTATTGGAGTTAATCTATTGTTGTCTACTGCATTCTATCCTACATTATTGCAGTTTCAAATGGGAAATAATGCAGCTACTTTTATTAAGCAAAAACAAATTGACAAATCTGAACTGAAGTTGTACGGGATTCACAATAGCAATGCGCTGCATTTTTATGCTAATCATATTTTTCCTTTTAAAGTATCCAAAAATGACTTCCTGTCTACTGAAAAAGTACTGACAAGTAAGGATAGTTTAGTTGTTTTTACTCATGTCTTTCCTGAAGCTAAAGTAGTACATGAAGGAAATAGTTTTGCTGTTTCCTTATTAACGCTGCCTTTTCTAAATCCTGCTACAAGAGAAAAGGAAACACCTAGATACATTATCATCGATTTGGACGGGAAACCTTAGACATCTGAATTTTGCTTATTTTTACCAAAATGACTGAGTTTTTTATAATTCTTTTTTTAATTATTCTGAATGGCTTGTTCTCCATGGCAGAAATTGCCCTGGTGTCTGCCCGCAAAGCCCGATTGGAAGCTCAGGCATCCAAAGGAGATGAAGATGCAGCCAAAGCGCTGAAACTGGCGAATCATCCAGATACATTTCTATCCACCGTACAGATTGGTATTACCTTAATAGGTGTTTTGACAGGTATATTTTCCGGGGATAAGTTTAAAGAACCACTGGCTAATTGGCTGGCAGGGTTTTCTTCATTGGCTACCTATAGTAGTACCATTGCCACAACTATCATTGTGATTATTGTAACTTATTTGTCTTTGGTTTTGGGAGAACTGGTTCCCAAAAGAATTGGATTAAGCAATCCGGAAGGAATTGCTAAATCTGTTGCAGGGCCTATGCGTTTTGCAGGTTGGCTGACTTTCCCTTTTATCTGGCTATTATCCAAGTCCTCTAATGTCATTGTTAAGCTGATGCGTATAAAGGCCAATGAAAATCAAGTGACAGAAGAAGAAATCAAAGCAATCATTAGTGAGGGTACCGAGCAGGGAACCATTGAAGAGGCTGAACAAGAAATTATAGAGCGAGTATTTCATTTAAGTGACAGAAATATTACATCTCTGATGACGCATAGAAGTGATATTGAATGGATAGAGGGAGATAAGAAAGTAGGGGAAGTAAGGATTCTTCTGCAGGACATGATACACTCAGTGTATCCAGTTTGCGAAGATGATATTGACCATATCAAAGGAGTTGTATCCATTAAGGATTTATTTGCTGCAGATGCTGAGTCAACTATATTCTCCATAATGAAGCCCGCCATGTATGTTCCGGAGAATAATTCGGCGTATCAGGTGTTAGAAAAATTCAAGCAGACAAAAATTCATCAATGTTTTATCGTAGACGAATATGGTAGTGTTCAGGGATTAATGACACTAAACGATATTCTGGAAGCCATTGTAGGAGACATCCCGCAGGAAGAGGATGAAGCCTATGAAATAGTTGAAAGAGCGGATGGCTCTTACCTGATTGATGCCCAGATTCCATTCTATGACTTCTTGAGTAAGTTTGATAAAACTGAATGGATGGAGAAATGGGAGCAGGATTTCAATACCCTTGCAGGATTTATCATACATCATCTTGAGCGTATTCCTAAAACAGGTGATACATTGGAATGGGAATCATTTACCTTCGAAATTGTAGACATGGACAATCATCGCATAGATAAAGTCTTGGTTACCTCAACAGAACCGTTGCTCCCCAATGATTAGAAACTAAACTGGGTGGTTTTTTGCGGATAGTCCAGTTTATAGCTTTTTTGGTTCCCTTTGCTTTTTACATGAAACAGATTGATCTGGCTCGTTTCATAGTCGTGCAGTATAGAGCAATTGATGTCTACATTGTTCATTTCTTTTACCTGTTCTACTTCAAAATAAGACCATACACTTTCCCGGATAATTTCATAACCGATATAATTGAATTTTACAGGCTTCCCGTTGATCTTGAGCTGTAAATTTTTTCCGATATATTGGTTGATTTGCTGGTCTATATATGCTTTGTTGGCAGGTTTGATGATATCAATTTTAGCGGTAGTCTGTTTTTGCAGTGTTTTTTCCAGATCGTCCGTAAATATGCGAATGCTTATTTCAGCGGTAGCTTCTTTTTCATTGTGGTTGATTTCGATCACCGATACATAAAAAGGGTGTAAAAATGCAAGGCCTGCCGATAGGAGCCATTGAACAAAAATTGTAGCCATTGAACCAGTTTATTTATGGCAAATGTCGGTTTTAATTTATATTGCTGCTATGATTGATTTTGGACTTTTTTTCCAAATGGGTTATGAGCATATTGCTGATTTAAAAGGGATAGACCATATCCTTTTTGTTACTGCACTTTGTATCCGCTATCAGTTTGCTGATTGGAAGAAGCTACTTTGGCTGGTAACCGCTTTTACCCTTGGTCATTCCATTACGCTAGCTTTGAGTGTTTTTAATATTCTCAATTATTCGGTTAATTGGATTGAATTCCTTATTCCGGTAACCATCGTTATTACTGCTGTTAGCAATGTTTTCGTCAAGAAATTTGTATACAAAGCAAAATTCCCGCTGATTTATTTCTTTGCAGCCTTCTTTGGTTTAATTCATGGATTGGGATTCAGTAATTACCTGAAAAGTTTATTAAGCAAGGAGGGGAATATTGTTCCAGAGTTATTGGCATTCAATCTAGGACTTGAAGCAGGACAGCTGGCTATCGTACTTAGCATTCTATTTATTTCACTTATATTCGTTCAGCTTTTTAAAATAAACCGAAGGGAATATTTATTATACATTTCCGGCGGCATATTTGCCATTGCTTTACAAATGGCAATAGAAAGATTACCTTTTTAATAAACCAACTCAATTATGAAAAAAGTTGCGCTGTTCATGGTAGTTGCCTTGTTTGCCTCCGGCACTCAGGCTCAGAATATCATGAACAATCCCACATCAAATCATGGGAACAAATTTGAACAGTTAGGCACTATTTTGCCCACACCTAACGAGTATCGTACTGCCAGTGGGGCACCAGGCCCTAAGTATTGGCAACAAAGAGCCGATTATATTATTAAGGCAGAATTGGATGAGGCCAATCTAAAATTAAAGGGTACTGAAACGGTAACCTACTTCAATAACTCTCCAGATGTATTGACTTATTTGTGGTTACAGCTAGATGAAAATGAGCATAGTTCTAAGAACAATGCCAATTACCAGGACGCAACTGCCATGCCTCGTCAGGTAACTACCAGTCAGTTGGACAATATGGCAAATGCAAAGAAAGATAATGGCAATGGACATATCATTTCTTCATTAACAGATATTGCCGGAAAGCCTTTAAAATACACCATCAATAGAACCATGATGCGTGTTGACTTGCCAGCACCACTAAAGCCTGGACAGAAATTTGTATTCAATGTTGCCTGGAGTTATAAAATCACCAACAGAATGGTAGAAGGGGGTAGAGGTGGTTACGAAACCCTGGAAGATGGTAATAATTTATTTACCATGGCACAGTGGTTTCCCCGTTTGTGTGTTTACAGCGACTTTCAGGGATGGCAGAACCAGCAATTTACCGGAAGAGGGGAGTTTGCTTTAGCTTTTGGAAACTATGATGTTACTTTAACAGTACCTGCTGATCATATTGTATTGAGTACTGGTGTTTGTCAGAACTATGCACAGGTTTTATCACCTGCACAAATGGCTAGATGGAACCAAGCTCAGACTGCCAAAGAGCCGGTGGAAATTGCTACATTGGAAGAAGCTAAAGCCAAGGAAGCATCAAAAAGCACTCAAAAGAAAACCTGGGTATACAAGGCAGAAAATGTTAGAGATTTTGCTTGGACTACAAGCCGCAGATATATCTGGGATGCCATGCCTGTTTACGTTGAGGGTAAAAAAATCATGTGCATGAGCGGATATCCGAAAGAAGCATATGGTTTGTACAGAAAGTTTTCAACCAAAGTGGTTGCACATACTATCAAGTCTTATTCTAAGTTCTCTATTCCTTATCCTTACCCTGTAGCTCAGAGTATTGAAGCTTCCAATGGGATGGAATATCCAATGATCTGTTTTAATAATGGAAGAACCAATAAAGATGGTTCTTACAGTGAGCAAACCAAGGTTGGGATGATTGGGGTGATAGTGCATGAAGTGGGACATAATTTCTTCCCAATGATTGTAAATAGTGATGAACGTCAATGGAGCTGGATGGATGAAGGTATTAACAGCTTTGTTCAATACCTGACTGAAGAATTATTTGATAACAAATATCCTTCCAGAGGTGGTCCGGCATGGGGCATCGCAGGTTATATGCGATTACCTAAAGAGCAACTGGAACCTATTATGACCAATAGTGAAAATATTGTTCTTTTTGGACCTAATGCTTACACTAAACCTGCTACTGGTTTGAACATTCTTCGTGAAACCATTATGGGAAGAGAGTTATTTGATTATGCATTTAAAGAATATGCACGTAGATGGGCTTTTAAACACCCTACACCAGCTGATTTCTTCCGTACTATGGAAGATGCCAGTGCCGAAGATTTGGACTGGTTCTGGAGAGGTTGGTTCTACGGAATTGATCCTGTGGATATAGCCATTGATACAGTTAAACATGCGGTAATGAATCCTGATGCAAAACCAAATGCACCTCAGGCTTCTACACAAACCATGCCGCTGGCAAAGCCTTTATTCAGTGGTGCTGCGGCCTTTGATGATATTTCTAAGCAGCGTAACAGAAATGATAAAAGCATTATTTTCTTAACAGATGCTGATACCAGCCTTAGAGATTTCTATTGGAGATATACACGTGGAATGGAACCCTATGATTCTGTAACCCGTGTTCCTGTTCCTAGTTTCCCTGCACCAACAGAATTAACAGCAGAAGAAAAGGCCAAATACCAGAATGTGAATTTGTACGAAGTTACCTTCTCTAATAAAGGCGGATTAGTAATGCCCATTATTGTAGAATTCACTTTCGAAGACGGCACTACTGAAACAGAAAAAATTCCTGCTCAAATCTGGAGAAAGAATGAGCAGAAAGTTACCAAGCTGTTCATGACTACCAAAAAAGCCAAGCATATTAAGTTAGATCCAATGAAAGAAACAGCGGACATTAATGAAGGGAATAATGTATGGCCTAAAAATGGAGTTGCTCCTGAGCCAAGCAAGTTCAGCTTGTTCAAAAGCGCAGCCGGAAGAAGCCGCGGTCAATCCAGTGGAGCCAATCCAATGCAGAACGCGATGCAGAAATCCAACTAATACATAAGTTAAAACTATATACAATGCCACCTGCTTAAATTCGGGTGGCATTTTGTATTTTAGCCAACGCTATAGCTATTCATAAAAAACATTGTATGAAGAAAATTTTGACGGTTGCTTTTGCCATTTTTTCTGTGTTTCAAACATATGCGCAAAACATCATGAACAATCCCAGTTCCAATCATGGGAATAAGTTTGAACAGTTGGGTACCATATTACCTACGCCTAATGAATACCGGACAGCCAGTGGGGCTCCTGGTCCAAAGTATTGGCAACAACGGGCTGACTATATTATTAAAGCAATATTGGATGAACCTAAACTGAGCTTATCAGGAACAGAAACCATCACCTACTTTAACAATTCGCCTGATGTATTAACCTATCTATGGTTGCAATTAGACGAAAACCAGCACAGTTCGGTCAATAATGCCAACTATCAGGATGCATCTAATTTGGAAAATGCCGTTAATACCAATCAACTGGATAAGCTTGCCGCTGCTAAATCAGACAATGGCTATGGTCATAAAATTTCCAAGTTAACGGATGTATTAGGTAAGCCCTTGAAGTACCTTATTAATAAAACCATGATGCGGATAGAATTACCTTCTCCGCTAAAACCTGGTCAGAAATTTGTTTTTAGTGTAGACTGGAGTTACAAGATTTCAGACAGGATGACTTTTGCGGGCAGAGGCGGATATGAAATGCTGGAAGACGGTAATCATTTATTTACCATGGCACAGTGGTTTCCCCGTTTATGTGTGTACAGCGATTTTCAGGGTTGGCAGAACCAACAGTTCTCAGGTAGAGGAGAATTTGCTTTGACTTTTGGCAATTACGATGTTACACTAACCGTGCCATCTGATCATATTGTGCTGAGTACAGGTGTTTGTCAAAACTATGCACAGTTATTAACTCCGGCACAGTTAAGTCGATGGAATCAAGCGCAAACCAGCAAGGAGCCAGTTGAAATAGCTACCCTAGAAGAAGCCAATCAACGATCAACCGGAAAATCTGCAAAAAACAAGACCTGGGTATACAAGGCAGAGAACGTAAGAGATTTTGCCTGGACCTCCAGTCGCAGATATATCTGGGATGCCATGCCTGTTTATATTGAAGGAAAGAAAGTTATGTGTATGAGTGGCTATCCAAAAGAAGCGTATGGTTTGTATCGTAAGTTTTCTACCAAAGCGGTTGCACATACCATTAAAACCTATTCTAAATTTTCTATCCCATATCCATATCCTGTAGCGCAAAGTATTGAAGCTTCCAATGGAATGGAATATCCGATGATTTGTTTCAATAATGGAAGAACCAATAAAGACGGCTCTTATGCAGAAGCTACTAAATATGGAATGATTGGTGTAATCATACATGAAGTAGGGCATAATTTCTTCCCAATGATTGTAAATAGCGACGAACGTCAGTGGAGCTGGATGGATGAAGGCTTGAACACATTCGTTCAGTTTCTTACAGAAGAAGAGTGGGATAATAAATATCCTAGTCGCCGTGGTCCTGCCCGTCTGATCACCGACTATATGCGCTTGCCTAAAGATCAACTGGAACCTATTATGACCAACAGCGACAATATTATTCAGTTTGGTCCAAATGCCTATGCGAAGCCTGCAACAGGTCTTAATATTTTAAGAGAGACCATCATGGGCAGGGAATTATTTGATTATGCATTTAAAGAGTATGCCAGAAGATGGGCATTTAAACATCCAACTCCTGCCGATTTATTTCGTACCATGGAAGATGCCAGCGCAGAAGATTTGGATTGGTTCTGGAGAGGTTGGTTCTATAGCATTGAGCCATGTGATATTGCCATAGAGGGCGTAAAGCATGCAGTGGTGAACAAACAGCCTGCAGCTGTGGCGCCAAGAACAGGAGCACCTGCAATGCGTAGTCTTGATAAACCATTATTCAGTGGTGCTGCAGCTTTTGATGATATTTCTAAGCAGCGGAACAGAAATGATAAGAATATTATTTTCTATACAGATGCTGATACCAGTTTAAGAGATTTTTATTGGAGATATACCCGCGGTCTGGAACCCTATGATTCCAGTTTTAAATATCCGGTGCCGGTAATGAATACACCGGAAGCTTTATCAGGGGATGCATTGGCGGCTTATGATAATGTTCATTTATATGAAATCAGTTTTGCAAATAAAGGAGGTCTTGTAATGCCAATCATAGTTGAATTTACATTTGAAGATGGTACAAAGGAAACCGAAAAAATCCCTGCACAAATTTGGAGAAAGAATGAACAGAAAGTCACCAAACTGTTTATGACACAAAAGAAAGCAGTTTCTATTCAGTTAGATCCTTTAAAAGAAACTGCTGATATTGATGAATCTAATAACAGATGGCCGAATGGAGTAGTAGAAGAGCCATCCAAATTTTCACTGTTCAAAGGTGGTGCAGGAAGAGGAAGAGGTCAATCTTCCGGAATGAATCCTATGCAACATGCACAGCAAAGGAATTAATTAAACGATTGAATATAGATAATAATAACGCAACTTGTTTCCATTAATAAGTTGCGTTATTGCTTAAAAAACACGCAATGAAAAAACTTGGGATAATCCTCTCTTTTATTTTAATGGGATTCAATGGCTTTACAGCTGAAGTAGATACTTTGATGGTACCCAGTAAATCTATGAAAAAAAATATTCCTGCAGTTATTGTACTGCCATCCGGCTATCAGCAGGCAAAACAACAATTTCCGGTTGTGTATTTGTTGCATGGGGCAGGGGGAAGTTATAGAAATTGGATAACGCGTGTTCCACATATAAAGGCATTGGCTGATCAATACCAGATGGTGATTGTATGTCCTGATGGAGCAGTAACCAGCTGGTATTTTGATAGTCCGGTTGATAGTAATTTCAGATATGAAAGCTTTGTGGCCAAAGAACTGCCGGCCTATATTGATCAGCATTACAAAACCATACCCAATCGAAAGGGCAGGGTTTTAACTGGTCTCAGCATGGGTGGTCATGGATCTTTGTTCTTAGGGTTCAGACATGCGGAAGATTTTAGTGGTGCAGGAAGTATGAGCGGAGCGTTACATGTAACTGTTATTCGCCAGGGTTATGGTGTTGAGAAGATATTGGGTGATACGCTTGTCAATAAAAAATACTGGAACGACTGGAGTGTACTGAATGCAATAGAACAGAAACCTGCTGATTCTTTGGCTATATTGATTGATTGCGGTAATGAAGACAGGGTCTTGCCTATGAACAGAGCCGTTCATGAAAAAATGTTGAAACTAAATATTGCTCATGAGTACACTGAAAGGCCAGGTAATCACGATTGGAAATACTGGGAAAATGCAATCGACTACCAGATGCTCTTTTTCAGTAAGCATTTTAAAAGAATGCTTGTTAAAAATTAAGTTATTAGTAAAAGTCAAGCTGTTTCATCATCAAGATGATTGCTGGTGTAGCATTACGGATAATTTTAGTAACCCAGTAAACCCTTTAGGGCATCAATTCTGAATTGTACTACAGGCTTCATTTTGGCAGGATGCCCCTGTAGTAAATAGCCTAATGCCAATACAAATGAAGCCCCTAATTTAAACAGGTATTCAACAATTTTCATCCAATAAGTGGATTTGCTGATTTCGAGTGTCCTGACTCTTTCTCCTCTGCCAATACCACTGGCTACTCTGTACATGTATTCTGGCGTTAGTTTTTTCGTTTCTACTATATGTTCTACCATTACGTCCGGATGGTAATAAATAGTTTTACCTATTGCTTTTAATTTGAGAAAGAATTCTTTTCCTTCGCCTCCAATTCTGAGCGTCCCCTTTACACCAGGTAGTGCTGTATTAAATCCCTTTACCTGCTCAAAATCAGATTTCTTAATTATCATATTCGATTCCAGCGGATATTTATTCGGACTAAAAACACAAACCTCTTTGCTATAATCAAAATTGCCTACAAGAGAGGAAACAAAATGACTCATCCATTTGGGTTCTTCCGGTATATAGCGTGGTACAATCCTTCCGCCTAATCCACCTGCATCAGGATGCTGCTGATAAAATGCCAGAATAAGGGCCAGATAATCGGGCTTTGCAATGGCATCATCGTCCATAAAACAAAGCAAATCTCCTTTGGCCAGCGCAGCCCCTGTGTTGCGGGCAAAAGAAGCTCCCTGTTGAGGTTCATTGGTATAATAAAACTGACCGTCAGTATGGGTTGCAATGAAATCTTTGCAGACTTGCGCTGTATTATCCGTTGAATTGTTGTTTACAACAATTACTTCAAATTGATTCCTGCCAATCGTTTGGTTGTACAAACTGCTCAATGCTTCCGGTATATAAACTGCCCGGTTGTATGTGCAGATGACTACTGATATTACAGGCTGCTGGTAATTCATTTCGGTAAAGATAAAATGGATTCCTGAACTATATGATCCCAATGATATTCTTTATAGAATTCCTCTGAAACAGTTTGTTGCTTACTATTTGACATAGAAAATGCAATCATAGCTTGAGCAAATTCCTGCCAATTAAAATTGTTTATACGCGTTAACTGACCGTTTACATGCACAGTTTCAATTCCCTCAGCGCTTTTACTAAATGCTATTACCGGAAGACCCGAGGAGAGCGAATCAATGAGTTTGGTTTTAACCCCCGCCCCCAAGCTTACCGGACAAATAAAGCAATCAGTGCCGGCATAATAAGCCTGAATATCTTCTACAAATCCTTCATAAATAATTTCAGGAATCGTTCCAATATGGGTTAATAAGTCTTGCTCAATCTGAACCCCACTAATGATGATTTTATAAGTTAATGACGTAGTATTCAACGTCGGGATCAGCTTTTGAATAATATCATAAATAGCTTTCTTATTCGGTATATAATCCAACGTGCCATTAAAGAAAAATAAAATTGTGGTATCTTTCAATTGATGTTTTTTCAGCAATTCCTTTTTTGATTCTGCTCTCTGGATAGGGGTGAAAGGTTCTTTGCGATAGGTTCCAAAAGGAATCAGACCTGTCTTGTTCTGATGCAATTTCCAATGTTGAATGGCATAAGCTCTATCCGTCTCGGAAATGAAGAAACTGAAATTGGCCTGTTGATGCACTTTTTTTTCATACCACTGATAAAGTTGCCAGCCTTTTCTTCCCATCTCTTTGAATCTGATGGCTTCTATATTCGCAGATTTGATAAGAAACTTTTTGCCCGAAAAAAAACGCAACAAAATACCAAGCCAACCAAAATAACTATGATCAATAAAAATCCATTCAATTTCTTCTTTCCTGATTAGTGTAATCAGGGATGGAATTTTAAACAGATTCTTCCAACCATGCCAGTGGTTAAACAAGTTAGGATACAGGAGCAAGTTATCATTGTTCATTATATCCGTTCCTGCAATACTGTTGTCCTTCCCGATATTGTCGCTGGAAATGGCCATTATTACCTTGCTGTACCTTGCAAGGGATTGGTAATAATGAACAATGTATTGTTGTCCACCCATATGGGCGGGAAAAACTTTAAATGAAACGATGCCCAAAACATTGGGTGCTCTCATTAGGCGTTCTTAGGTTTTCTGAAAGCTCCAGCTAAGGCACCTATTAACAGCAGCCAGATGATAACAGAGGACCCAATGGCTGCTTTTGATCCAACTGAATAAGAAGCAGGTTCAAAACGGAATTCAATATTGTGTTTCCCAGCAGGAATCTGAATGCCTCTTAAAACATAGTTGGTTTGAAAGATAGGAGTCTCCTTGTCATCAACATAGGCTTTCCACCCTGCATCATAGAATACTTCACTGAAAACTGCAAACTGATTAGTAGCAGCATTGAAAGCATAACTCATCTGATCATTTTCTGCTTTTACCAGTTGTATGCTGGCAGTGCTATCATATTGAATAGCGCCGATGGCAGTTTTGTCTTTTTGATAAAGTACAGCTGTTTCTGAGGGATTAAAATTGCTTAGTTCATCCATAATTGCGACAGGTGATTCTTTAAATTGTAAAGACTTCACCAGCCAAGCAGCACCCAGTGCTTGCGGGTTCTGCTGTACCGAAGGTTGACCGCTTTGTTGATCTGGTACTATGATATACTTCGTATTCAGCATATTTAAAACGGGTATACAATTCGGAAATTTATACAACTGACGTTCAATTAAATCCTGATAAATACTGAGTTTGGCAGGATGGTACCCACCAATGGATTTGTGAAAATAAGAGCTGAGTGCGCCTCCGTTAAAAGCACTTGAAATCCCCTGGGTTACATTCAATACCCTATAATATCCTGTATCTTTTAATATTTGCAGGTCTGCAAGGGAAGGTGTAAAATTATTTTCATACTCTACAGCATCCTGGTAATTATTTTCATTCAGGTATTTTGTATTAATGCCAAATACATCAATCAAGGCAAAAATGCCAATTGCAATAATTGCATACAGCGGCTTAATTTTTTGTTTGATGACGGCAAAAACTGCCAATGCCGCAACCAGGCTGAACAAAAGCGTCCTGAGCATATCGTTCATTGCCAGTGTTTGTCTGTCTGACCGTAAGCCTTCTACAAAACTTTTTACCGGCGCTTCCAATTGAGCTCTTTGTGATGCATCCGGAATTTTGGCAATTTGCTCAAGTAACATCTTATCTGAAGCATTACTGAAATCAGCAGTCAGATATACAATGGCTGCAATCGCAAATACACTACCAACTACCCAGAGGCCTTTTTTATATTTTTCCCAAAGTATAGAAGGGCTAGCTTCTTTTGTAATAGTATCTAAACTAAGTGCTGCCAGCATACACATTAAAAAAGTGGGGACAACCAGAATCATACTAGGTGCCCTAAATTTATCGTACATGGGCAGATACTTGAGCATGGCAATATTGAAACCTTCCAGGTATTTACCCCAACTAAGCAACAAGGTAAAGACCATGGCTGCAGCCATCCAGTAAGTATATTTCCTGTCTACCATTACCAGTCCCAATAAGGCTAAAAAGCAGATGATGGCACCTGCATAAGGAGGCCCATCAGTACCTTCAATCCCTCCCCAATAGAAATGTAAATAGCCTTGCAATTGTTGCCCCAGTTCCGCAGGCATATTTTGAAGGGCTGCAATGGCAGCGGATTTTTCCTGAGCCAGTTCCAGCTGATTGCTGCTTCCCCCATAGAACCTTGGAAACATCATTACCAGGGGCTCAGTTTTATACATACTATAGCTCATTGCATAGTCTTTGCTTAGACCAGTCTTGGTTACATTGGTGGTACTGTCGGCCAATACACTACCGCCACGAATGGATTTTTTGGCATATTCATAAGTGGTAATCAGGGTTACGGCATTCACCATGATTCCGAGTGCGGCCGCCATAATGGCTAGGCCCGCTGATTTTAATAAATGAGAGCTTTCCTTTTCTTTTATGCATTTAACTGCAAAAGCAACACTCATGAACAGAATGATGATAAAACCATAATAGGTAATCTGCAGGTGATTGGCACCCAGCAGCAATGCCGTGAACAGGGCTGTTAATGCGGTACCTGCAATGTATTTTTTATCGTAGATTAAAATTAATGAGGCAATGATGGCAGGTAAATAGGCAATGGCATTCATCTTGGTATCGTGCCCTGCAGCCAGAATAATTGGATTATAAGTAGCATAGGTATATCCCAATGCACTGATGATTCCGATATAGGCATTGATGCTTAAAACCTGCGTAAGGAAATAAAAGCAAAGGCAGGCCAGAAAGAATACACCCACTGGTTTTGGAAGACCCACTAAAAATATATCTCCCAAATAGCCAACTGAAATAGGGTTCTCACTGATGCCGGTAATTTGATAGGCAGGCATCCCACTGAACATTCCATTACTCCAAAGGGGAAAATGACCTGTTTTTTCCTTTGACTGAAAGGAATTCTGTGCCATCCCCTTCCATTGGGTAACATCGTGCTGTTGCAGAACCTTTCCTTCCAGGGCAGGTTTGCAATAAATAAGCGCCACTACAAAAAAAATCACCACCGCCAGCGCATGCGGCATAATCGCTTTCCAATTGATCCTGTTCATAGCTCTAAAAATATGCAACAAACCTAATAACTTTATGCCATGAGACCACTTTTATTTGCCTCCAGAATGGCTTTTATCTGCAATATTTTGTTTTTGTTATGTCTGGTAATTCAGCGCACATATGATTTCCTCCCCAATAAGGAAATCAGTGGATTGGTACTTTTGTTGGGATGGATGGTAGCGCCCATTCAAAATATGGTAGCGAACTTCTGGTACGGATTGGTGTTACTAAGCAAGTCCGCTATTCGAATACCCAACTGGATTGCTATTTTTAATGTAGTCATCCTGTTGATTCAGTTTTTTGTTTACTTTATTCTGCCATCGTGATCAGTAAAATTTTAAACGACAAGCCAACCAAGCTATTTCTTGGCATTACCGCATTTTTTGTTGCCAATGCCCTGATTGCCGAGTGTATTGGTGGAAAGATATTTTCACTAGAGAAATTATTGGGTATTTCCCCATTCAATTTCACCATACTGGGTCAATCAGGACTCGCATTCAACCTGACTTGTGGCGTTTTGCTCTGGCCGCTCGAATTTGTAATCACAGATATTGTGAATGAATATTACGGCCCTAAGTCGGTTAAGCGAATTAGTTATACAGCTGTGGTGCTTATTCTCTATGCCTTTATTATGTTTTATGCTGCTATGGAAATACCGCCGGCAGATTTCTGGATTTTATCCGGCGTAGATAAAGGGGTAACAAATATGCAATCTGCTTTCGGAAGCATTTTCGGGCAGGGGATGTGGATTATTGTGGGGAGTCTGACTGCTTTCTTGGTTAGTCAGATTGTAGATGTAACTGTCTTTCATAAAATTAAAAAAAGAACCGGTGAAAAGTGGGTTTGGTTGAGGGCAACGGGCTCCACCATGGTATCTCAAATGGTAGATAGTTTTGTGGTTTTGTTTATTGCATTTAAAATTGGGAATGGCTGGAGCTGGCAACTGGTTCTTGCAATTGCAGTAGTGAATTATCTCTATAAATTTACGATGGCTATTTTGTTAACCCCACTTATTTATTTTCTGGAAAAGAAAATTGAAAGTTATCTGGGTAAAGAACAGGCACAGAAAATGAAAAAGGAAGCGATGGGTATATCAAATGAATAGCATCTTCTATGCAATAGCATTCGTTCTGCTCTGATCAAGATGCTCAATGATATAGTCGTAGTGGGCTTTTTCTTGTTTCTTTTGCTCATATCTGTGACGAACCAGAACACTGATTCCATAAATAACATAGGCAACCTGTATGTAAATGAGTAACTCGTAAATACCAATAGCAAGACTATTGTAATAGTTCCATTTTTTATAAGCAGGAAGTTCTCCCATATAGTATTTCCATTTCAGACTAATGGGCAGTGCATAGGTATAAATCAGGAATATTGTAGAAATCAACAAACAGGTAAAGAACACATGTGCCCAGGATGCAAAAAAGCTTCTTTGTCCAAGATCTCTTAAAACGGAGTGCATCATAAAAGGAACAAGCACACTAAGTAAAAGCACACCTATCATAGTAGGAAAGTTCAGGATGTAGTAATTTTCATCCAAGAACAGAATGGCCACGTCGCTGTATGCGGCATAGTTAGCGATTAGGCCAAATAAGATAGGCACCGCCCAGAGCAAATTCTCTGCACGGATTAGACGTGTTGTCATAGGGTTTGACTACGGGTACAGGACAAAAATATATCAATAAATCAAGACTTAATTGCAATTTTGCTTTATAATGAGCTAAAATGGTTTAAAATACCAACACCTTTGTACGATTATGACCCCAAAAAGAGCACAAAAGATAGAATCCGTACTGAAAATGAGACAATCCGGGCTTACGATTGTAATGGAAAATGTGCATGATCCACATAATATTTACGCAGCCATGCGCACCTGTGATGCTGTTGGTATTCAGGATATTTATGTTTTGAATACGGAATTGCCCCGATCAGGGTATTTTGGCATCAAAAGCAGTAGCAGTGCCAATAAGTGGCTAACTGTACATCAGTTTGACGATGTGGCGCTATGTTTTGAGGCGCTAAGAAAAGAGTATGATTGTATTTATACTACTTTTTTGGGGGAAGCTAGTGCTTCCTTATACGAGCTTGATTTTACCAAAAAAGTGGCATTGGTATTTGGGAATGAACACAATGGGGTATCTGAAGCGGCCCGCAATCTTGCAGATGGTAATTTTGTGATTCCTCAGGTAGGAATGATTCCCAGTTTAAATATATCTGTGGCCTGTGCTGTTTCTATTTATGAAGCCTACAGACAAAGGAAAGAAGCCGGGCTCTACAATCAGGAGGTCTCTCTCCATCCAAATGCGGACAGTATTCGTGCACTTTGGTCTAGTTATTCGGCGGATTGATTTTCTTCGAGTTTTCGCTGCGCAGCTTTTTGCGTTAAGTAAGTGATACTCACATTTAATTCAAATCCGATTAACAAAATCAATGAATTGAAGTAGGCAAGAATCATCAGGATCATGACGGTACCAATGGATCCGTACACTTTATTGTAGCTGCCGAAATTATTTACCCAGTAAGAAAAAATAAGCGTAGTACCTACAATTAAAGTAGTTGCCAGTAAGGATCCTGGTGAAATCAGTTTCCATCTGATTTTTACAGAAGGTGCATATTTGTATATGAAAGCAATGCTGTAAAAAAACAAAGCCATTATCACTAGCCATCGAATGCTGTTTAGCCAAGGCATAGCGGACTTTTTAAGCCCGAAAAGTTTGCCAATTAAATAAGTGAGTTGAGCTTGACCCAGTAAAATCAGCGTAGAAGCAATCAGTAAAATAATAATCAATGTGGTTAATTGAATGGCTTTCCAACGTTGATGAAGAAAAAAACGTTTATGTTCCATAATAGAACGGTCAAATGTCAGGATTAAAGACATCATTGCATTGGAAGCATAATAGACTACCAATAAAAAACCAAAAGAGAAAACCCCAATGCTTCTTTGCATCAGATCGTCTATAATATTTTCAATAAAACGATAAGTATTGGAGTTAGGGCTAATGTCTTTGAATAAAGTAAGGATTTGTGGCTTAATATTCAGAAAATCCGGGAAATAGGGGAGTATAGAAAAAAGAAATAAAATTGTTGCAGGTAATGCCATAATCAGATTGAATGAAATGGCCGCAGCTCTTTCATTCAGCCCAATTTTATTTACCTGCTTAATAAAAAAGACAATGACATCATAAAGTGGTATGCCCTGAAACCCAGGAATGATAAAGGTTTTACTCTTTCTGATCAGAAAGGCAATCGGAGGCCAACTTACTATGATTCTTTCCAGCTTCGTCATTACTTGCCTATTCTTTTTTTCTCCAAGTATTCATCAAGTTTTTTCTGGTATTCTTTTGCATAACGATTGTGTTCTTCATAGTTGTCACTGAAGTGGTGATAACCACTGAAATCGCTTTTAGCTACAAAATAAATATAACTGGTTTTGGGAGCGTCTAAAACTATATCAATGGTTTTAGGAGATGGGGTGCCAATAGGACCTGGTGGAAGTCCTTTTACTCTATATGTATTGTAGGGCGAAGGATTGCTGAGGTACTTTTCGTAAATACGGGTAATGGTAAAATCGTTCATTGCGTATTTAATGGTAGGGCAAGCCTGTAATGGCATTTGTTTAGCCAGCCGGTTTAAATAGACACTGGCAATTTTATATTTGTCTTCAGAAAAATTTGTTTCCTCATCTACAATAGAGGCCAATATATACACCTGTTCAGGACTTAATCCCAAAGATTCAGCTTTTTGCAGTCTGTTGTTTTTTAGCCAGAATCTGGTTGATGCGGCCTTTAATTTCTCCAGAATGACAGGCATGGTTGCATCAGCATAAAAATTGTATGTATCTGGAATGATTTTAGTAAAAAGCAAAGTGGTGTCCAGATCCAGTGAAGCCAATGAATCAGCTGATTGCAAAAAATGAAGCACTTCCGATGAATCTGTAAAAAACTGTTTACTAATTAACTTGGCGAATTCCTGCTTGGTTCTAACTCTGTTGATGATCAGTTTTACTTCGGCCAGTCTTCCATTCTTTAGCATTCTTACAATATCAATGATACTTTGCCCTTTTTTAATTTCATATCTGCCAGGTTTCATCTTATCCCAGATATTAAAAGGTGCGCCGGCAATGCCTAACAAAGAAGTAAATCTAAGTATTCCAGCTTCTTCAAAAGCAGCCAGCACAGCAGATTTCTGTGTCTGATCCTTGTATATGGTTACCATTCTGCTTTTTTCCTCAAAACGGGTTGCAGGCAGAAAGAAAAGAGCAGCAAACCCGATACAAGCTATTGCAAACAGACTAATTACTATAATCAACCCTTTTTTAGAAGGGGCATTTTTTTTCGAAGCAGTTTTTTTTCTTGCCATAAGGTAAATTAAATAAAAAACCCTGTCATTGAAAAGGACAGGGTTTAAATTATATAGAAACTGGAACTATTTCTTGCTGCTATCTGTTGTAGCTGGCACAGTTGCTGCAGGTGCTGCCTGATTAGTTGCAGGTGCAGGAGCTGTTGTAGTTGTATTGATTTTCTGCAATACTTCAGTATTTACATCGTTACCACCACCCTTTAAAAATAGCGTAGAGAACAATGCTAATACGGCAATAATACCAGCGAAAATCCAGGTACCTTTTTCCAAAACGTCGGTAGTTTGTTTAACTCCCATTAATTGATTGCTGATACCGCCTACATTTCCAGCAAGGCCACCGCCTTTAGGATTTTGGATTAGAACCATAAAACCAAGACCAACCGCAGCAATCACAATCAGAACCAAAAACAGATAAATCATTTTAAATACCTTTTAATTGTTGAATTTTGTCTGCAAAATAAGCGGTTTTTTCAGGATTTGAGAAACTTAATTTAATATATAGCTGAATTGCCTTGTCAATCTGACCCTGTTTAGCCAATACTTCAGCCATTGTTTCCGTAAGAATTTCCTTTGATTCATTGGAAACCAGTGCGGTTTCTGCTACTTTTTTCTCCTGTTCTGGTGAAGTGCCCAGATCGTCCGGATTCGGATGATGGTTTTTCATATCCTTAAGCCAATCGGTAAAACGTCTCAGTTTAGTGGTCAGTTTATCCTGAGGAATCTTGCTCAAATCAATCTGAATACCCTGTGAAGCAAAGTAATCGATGGTATGCAGCTTATCCTGAACAGGTTCAATGTTTAATTCTGTTTCCTTTTCTATAGGCTTTTTAAATTCGGCCAGTTGGCTCGACAATATACTGGCTATTTTGGCGTCGCTCTTGTCCTGATCGGGGTGCTGTGTTCTGCTTCCGTATTCCTCCTCACTGTATTCCTGTTCAGGTAACAATGGGGCAGGCTGCTCTGTCTGATTTAGCGCGCTGAAAACAGGATCAAATTTTTCGGAAGAAGGTACTTCCGGTAATGTATAATCAACCGGTTCAGAAGGGGTATTTTCACGAATAACTGGAATGATAGTTCCAGGCTTATCTAATGGTTCAATACCTTTCATTAATTCTCTAACCGATTCAATAGTTGGAATAGAAATATCTGGATTAGGGAGTTCTGGCGCTACGAAAGATTTTTCGGCATCTTCCAAAGTATCTTCAATCTTAGGCAGGTTAATCATTTCATCCCACTCCAGATCTTTTTGTCTGATGGATCGTAACAAAGCGGTGTCCAATTCTTGCTTAGGTGCCTGATCAATCCCGGGATCCTTCAATGCTTCTAATTGAAATTGAAGCCAGTGAGGGTTGGTAAAATATAGGGCAGTCCTCATGGCCTGTGAGCCCACCAAAGGGTGATCATCTTTCTTTAATTTGGCTGCAAACAGGTATTGACCGGGAGAGAAGAAAGGGTATTCGTGAACCAATTTTTCAATTACTTCCATTTTAGTGGAAGACAAATCGGCATTTCCCGTCAAGTGCATCAGTGCTTTTTCCTGCGTAAATTTCATAAACAATAAAGATACAAATCTATCTATTACCAGTTATTAAATATTCGGTTGAAGATTTCATCTGTGATATTCCGAATTACTTCGTCTAGTAGTTGTCCCTCGGCCTGCTGTAACGTTAAATTGGCTGAGAAGTCAAAACTTCTGGTAACATCAAATTCTTCTACTTTATTCTCAAGGGTCTTTCTAAGTACAATGTGAACCGTAACAGTTAATCGGTTGGTGCTAGCCTGCTGAGCAGATACACCCACAGTCTGACTGGGATCGTAATTGGTGATGCTGCCATTAATTACATAATCGGCATCGTCATTGTTGGTTCTAGTAAGTTTAGTTTGACTGGTAATCTTAGCTTGCAATTTGTCTGTTAGTTTGGGACTCAGTTGCGGATTTACATACCTGGCTTTGTTGTCAATAAAACCAATCTTTACTGTTTTTACATTTGTAGGTATAACAGCATCATTGAATTTATAAACAAAGCATCCTTGCAGTAAAACTACGAGGATGATGGTTGCAGTAAAGAAGCAATACTTTATTTTATTCGTCAATATCATATTCTTTCAATTTTCTGTATAAGGTTCTTTCGCTGATTCCCAAATCTATAGATGCATCTTTTCGTTTTCCTCTGTGCTTTTTCAAGGCTTTTACAATCAACTCTTTTTCCTTGTCCATTATATTGAGGGATTCTTCTATTTCTTCATGCATTTGAATAGCATCTTCGTGAAGAATCACCGGAGCAGAAGTGACTGTATGTTGTGAAGGCAATAGATTACTACCTGAATTAACGGGTGAATTGCCAGCATTTACTGTATTGATAATCGGCACTTCATTTACAGCAGGTGAATAATCGTTTAAAATGGATTCTTTTGTAAAATTGGCTGCTGCGCCTGCCAGGGAAGGGTTCTGTAATATTTCAACAAACATCTTTTTCAATTCCGTTACGTCTTTTTTCATATCGAAAAATAGTTTGTATAAAATCTCCCTTTCGTTGGCAAATTCTCCGGTAGCAGGTGCACCTGCAATCATGGGCATTCTGTTTTCTTTTTTATCCGGAAGAAACAGGCTCATTTCTCTTCCATTCACCATATTCGACTGACTCAATACGGATATCTGTTCTGCTATATTTTTAAGTTCTCTGATGTTACCAGGCCATGGATAATTGATAAGCATTTGCCTGGCATCTTCATCCAGCTGCACCGGTGTGGTTTTATATCTTTCCGCAAAATCAACAGCAAATTTTCTGAATAGCAATAAAATATCTTCCTTGCGGTCTCTCAATGAAGAAACGCGGATAGGTACCGTACTTAATCTATAATAAAGGTCTTCTCTGAATTTTCCTTTTTGTGTAAAATCCAGAAGCTCTCTGTTGGTTGCTGCAATTACCCTTACATCTGTTTTCTGAACTTTGGAGCTACCTACTCTAATGAACTCGCCTGTTTCCAGCACACGAAGTAGTCTAGCCTGTGTGCCCAATGGCATTTCGCCAATTTCATCCATGAACAGAGTACCGCCATTCACCGTTTCAAAATAGCCTTTTCTGCTATCCACTGCACCTGTAAATGCACCTTTTTCGTGGCCGAATAATTCGGAATCAATGGTGCCTTCCGGAATAGCTCCGCAGTTAACGGCAATAAATGGATTGTGCTTTCTAGAAGAAAGTGAATGAATGATTTGTGAAAAAACTTCTTTACCAACACCGCTTTCCCCTACAATTAATACCGTTAAATCGGTGGCAGCCACCTGCACAGCGGTATTTAATGCATGATTCAGTGCGGTAGAATTACCAATAATGCCAAAACGATTTTTTATACTTTGTAAATCCATTTATATCAGTTTATGGATGATCAACTATTTTTCCCAATAGGGTAGCCCTTGTGCAGTCTGTTATGTTAACCCAAACATAATCGCCCGGTTTTTGCAGACTGCTCGATTTTGGGAAAACGGTTATTTTATTTTGACTGGTTCTTCCTGTCCAGTCACCGGAGTCTCTTTTCGAGTCAGCTTCAATCAATATCTTAAATGTCTTACCAATATCTCGTTGATTGTTTCTGGTAGATAACTCACCTTGTTTGTCAACAATTTCCTGTAGCCTTCTTTTTTTTACTTCCAGCGAAATATCGTCTTTAAATCTTCTGGCAGCCAGTGTTCCGGGTCTTTCACTGTAGAAGTACATATAGCTCATATCAAAACCACAGTAGTCCATCAGGCTCAATGTATCCTTGTGGTCTTCTTCTGTTTCAGTACAAAATCCGGCAATCATGTCCGAAGTAATTCCACAGTCGGGTAAAAGTTCTCTAATTCTGTCTACTTTAGCCAGGTACCATTCTCTGGAATAAGTTCTGTTCATTAACTGTAGCAGTCGAGTACTTCCGCTCTGAACAGGTAAGTGAATGCACTTGCAAATATTTTCATATTTTGCCATGGTTATCAGCACATCGTCTGTGATGTCTTTGGGGTGAGAAGTACTGAAACGAATTCTCAGTTCAGGGCTTACCAGGGCAGCCATTTCAAGCAAATTGGCAAAAGTTACCATCTGCTTTTTTTCTTCATCTTCCCAATAGTAGCTATCTACGTTCTGACCCAAAAGCGTAACTTCTTTATATCCTGTATCTACCAGCTGCTGAATCTCCTGAATAATGGAGTCTGCTGATCTGCTTCTTTCTCTTCCACGGGTAAAAGGAACCACACAGAAACTACACATATTGTTACATCCTCTGGTGATAGATACAAATGCGGTGATGCCATTGCTGTTTAAACGAACCGGAGAAATATCTCCATAGGTTTCTTCCCTGCTCAGCAATACATTTACCCCCTTTTGTCCTGAAGACGCTTCTTCAATTAAAGCGGGCAATGATCGGTAAGCATCGGGTCCAATTACCAGATCTACCAGTTTTTCCTGTTCAAGTAATTGAGCTTTCAGTCTTTCTGCCATGCATCCCAACACCCCAATCAACATGCCCGGACGGGTCTTTTTTACCTTTCTGAATTCAGTAAGTCTTTTTCTGATGGTTTGTTCTGCTTTTTCTCTGATAGAGCAGGTATTAATTAAAACCAGGTCTGCCATCTCAAATTGAGGGGTAGCGCTGAACTGGTTTTCCTGTAGTATGGCAGCCACTACTTCACTATCCGAAAAGTTCATAGCACAACCATAACTTTCTATGTAAAACTTTTTTTGAAAATCAGCAGGAGATTCAGCCGCCTGAAACGCTTCACCCTGTCTGGATTCATCGTGTGTTTTATTCATTAATTCCGCCAGTTCCATTCTTGTTAATTAAGATACAAATGTACAATTATTCCCTTGTTTATGTCAGTTTGTCAGCGTTAAATCCTCTAAAATAGCAGGGGTTTATTATATTTGGAACAGAAATAAGCGCACATGAGAATATTTTTCCTGTGGTTAACCCTTTTGTTAACAACCGGATTTATTGTGAGAGGGCAGGACAATGTGGTTCAGGCATTAAAAAGAGAGATCAATCGAACAATAAAAAAGGACAATGACACAACAGGCTGGAAATGGAAAAGAGGGGGGCTATTCAGTTTCAATCTTGCTCAAGGCTCATTGAGCAACTGGGCTGCAGGGGGTGATAATTTTTCCCTGTCTGCCAATGGCTACATGAATTATTTTATTCTATACAAGCAGAAGCGTCATTTCTGGGATAATTCAGTCGATATTAATCTGGGATATATCCAAAGCACTAGTTTGGGGAGTCGTAAAAATGATGACCGTATTGACTATTTAAGCAAATACGGATATAAAATGGACTCGTCCGGAAAATGGTATGTTTCTACGCTGATTAATTTCAGATCACAGTTTTTTGATGGGTATACCTTCAATAACAATATTCCAACCTTTACTTCTTCGCTCCTTTCACCCGCATATATTATTTTGTCAGCTGGTTTTGATTATAAACCCGATCCTTATTTATCGGTTTTTATTTCCCCACTTACATCAAGATGGATTGTGCTTGCAAACAAAGCATTATCTGACCGCGGGGGATATGGTGTGCCACCGGGTGCAGGATCTTTTAATCAGATAGGTGCTTTTGTCACGCTGAATTACAGCAATGAAATTGCCAAGAACATCACTTATAAGGGTAAGATGGATCTCTTTTCCAATTACCAGAACAGTCCGCAGAATGTGGACCTTTTTATGACGAATTTATTCTCGTTCAAAATCAATAAATTCTTTTCGGCTACTTACAGTCTCGACTTAATTTATGACGATGATGTAAGATTGTTTGGCCCCACCAAAAAATCTCCAGGATTACAGACCAAAAGTCTGATTGGGATTGGCTTTTTAAAGCCAATCAATACAAAAAAAAGCTAAGCCAGATTTTCCTATACGGCAGTATTACTAAAAGCTGTTATCGGGTGATAACTCGAAGTAGATTTTTTATTTTATTGGCTTTATGGGTTAAATCCTGATAGTCTTTATGCATAACGGTTACATGTCCCATTTTTCTGCCGGGTTTAGTAGTAGACTTACCATATAAATGCACGAATGCATTTTCAATTTTCAACACTTCTTCTAAACCTTCATATACGGCTTTCCCACTATGACCTTCGTCGCCAATGATATTGATAATAGCCGCTGGTAAAATCGGATCTGTATTACCTAAAGGATACTGAAGCATGATTCTCCATAACATATCGTATTGACTGCTGTAATTGGCTTCAATGGTATGGTGTCCGCTATTATGTACTCTTGGAGCAGTTTCATTTACCCAAACTTCATCTTTGTCGTCTATGAACATTTCAACAGCAAATAATCCAGGACTATTCAAAGCTTTTACTAGTTTAATGGCAATTGCTTCTACTACCCAAAGTACTTTTTCCGGAATCAGCGCAGGACTTACTTGATAGTCAAGTAAATTTAATACAGGATTAACCATCATTTCTGATGCCGGGAATAAACTGGTTTCGCCCTTATCGTTCATTGCAATAATCATTGCAATTTCTTTTTTGATCCGCACTTTTTTCTCCAGGACGCTGGGGGCATCAAATGCCTTGTCAGCGTCATATACGTCATTGATAATTTGAACTCCTTTTCCATCATAACCTCCTTCCCCAATTTTATGAACAGCAGGTAGAAAATCCAGGTGGTTTAAAACATCGGACTTTGTCTGCGTAATTATAAAATCAGAACTAGGAATACCATTGGATCTGTAGAATTCCTTTTGGACAATTTTATTTTTGATAGTTCTGATAGCAGAGGGATGAGGATACACTTTTACTCCTTCTGACTGTAGTTTTTCTAGAGCGTCAACGTTAACGGCTTCAATTTCAATCGTAATGGCATCAAGACCTTTGCCAAATTGATAAACCGTATCAAAATCTGTAATATCCCCTTTTGTAAAGTGATGACAAAGATGTGCAGATGGACAATTTTCATCGTTTTCCAGCACATGGGTTTCAACAGTATAATTGGCAGCTGCCTGCAATAACATGCGACCTAACTGGCCACCTCCCAGAATTCCGACTTTCATAAGGATAAAGATAGTTAAATTTGCAGGTATGTTACCCGATTATCCACATAAGCGATTCAGCGATTTGCGAGTTGCTTATAACCTGCTGATAGAGGCTTTGACGATTAGTCATTGATGCAATGGTAATATCAGGGCTATATTTAACCATTTAGTAGTTAAATTAATGTCAGCCACTCTTTTTACGGTAACCCTCTTTTTAATTTATTAATTATAATTTCAATTCTATGAATACAATATCTGCTATGCCGATAAACCCTGTAATGAAAGACGGGGATTTCGTGCCCTTACAAGGTACCGATTATGTTGAGTTTTATGTAGGAAATGCTAAGCAGGCTGCACATTTTTATAAAACAGCTTTTGGATTTCAAAGCCTGGCTTATGCCGGCCCTGAAACAGGTATTAAAGACAAAGCCAGTTATGTAGTAAGGCAAAACAAATTAACATTTGTATTTACCACCCCACTTCGTGCAAACAACCCAATAGCGGATCATATTTACAAGCATGGGGATGGTGTTAAGCACTTAGCTTTAATGGTGGAAGATGCTGCTGATGCATGGTTTCAAACAACCAGCAGGGGAGCTGTTTCGGCCATGGAACCCTTAAAATATACGGATGACAATGGTGAAGCAGTTGTGAGTGGTATCCATACCTATGGAGATACCGTACATTTATTCATTGAAAGAAAGAACTATAAGGGAGTTTTTCTGCCTGGCTATGTAGCCTGGAATTCCCACTATAATCCTTCTAGTACAGGTCTTTTATATGTAGATCATTGTGTTGGTAATGTGGGTTGGAATCAAATGAATAAGTGGGTGGCTTTTTATGAGAACGTATTAGGGTTTAAAAATATTCTGAGCTTCGACGACAATGATATTTCTACTGAATACTCTGCCTTAATGAGCAAGGTAATGAGTAATGGTAATGGGTTTGTAAAGTTCCCAATTAATGAACCTGCAGAAGGAAAGAAAAAATCTCAGGTGGAAGAATATCTTGATTTTTATGATGGGGAAGGATGCCAGCACGTTGCATTAGCAACCAATGATATTGTAGCAACTGTCTCTGAATTACAAAAACGTGGAATTGAGTTTTTAAAAGTACCTACTACTTATTACGATGAGTTACAAGACAGAGTTGGTAAGATTGATGAAGATATTGAACCGTTGAAAGAGCTAGGCATATTGGTGGATAGAGATGATGAAGGTTATCTTTTACAAATTTTCAGTAAACCTGTGGAAGACAGACCTACTTTGTTCTTTGAAATTATTCAGCGAAAAGGAGCAAAAAGTTTTGGTAAAGGCAATTTCAAAGCGTTGTTTGAGGCGCTAGAAAGAGAACAGGATTTGCGGGGAAATCTGTAAGTTCAGCTATATATCTGCTGATTATTTAAAAAGCAGTGACAAAAAGAATATGAATGAGAAGAGGAGCAGGTAGTGCCCTCTTCTTTTATTTTTAAACAGCTTTGTATTGCTCAACAGCAAGCCTAATAGCTTTGCAGGATGAATAAATTTCTCTGTTCAGATTGAACAAAGTTGATATGTCTTTTTCTTTCAAACTGTTTTGCCCCGCATGAAAATAATAATGTTCTATTCTGTCATTGAATCCCTTCCTCATTTGCTCTGTTAACTCATCTAGTTTTAGTACGGTGTTATTAGTGGATTCACTCGTTAAAGAGTGCTGAAGTTCTGTATAAAAAATATTTAATGAAGACTGCAGTTCGTGAAATAACTCATATTTAACTTCATTGGTTGAGTTGCTGAATTCTGTTTTGTCTGCATAGATATCTTTCATGGATTTGCAGGAATACATGGCATTCCTTAATGATTCCATGAGTTGATTGATAGATTTTATTTCCTCAGTTTCTCTTAATTGAGGAATGGTTTTGGCATAAAATGCCAGTATTTCGCCTTCTGTTTCTTTTAGTAGTTGATATGATTCCATTAGCGGTAATTCATTGTGATAAGCTTGGATCCATACCGGTTTTAAATGAAAGCTTCCCAAATTAAACGCAATTGCTTTATATAAATATGTTTCTACCTCTTTTTTAATCATATCTGTTATGGTAGAAGGAATTTCAATACTAGCATTTTGAAGATAAGTGGTATATGTCTTTTTGATTTCTTTAAATTGTTTGTCCAAAAAGTCTCCGTATGGATTAAGGAAAAAATAAATAATAAATACACCTGCAATATTGATGAATGTTTGAAAGGCAACAAGAATCAAAATCGGGTCTTTGATTCCCAATTCAGCAATTAAGGTAATTATGGGCTGAATAAAAATAAATCCACCGGCCGAAGTAAATACATTAAATAAACTATTCCCCAATGCTACTCTTTTTTTAGCTGCATTTCCGCCAATGGCTCCCAGAATTAACTTTACTGTAGTTCCCAATTCTGCTCCTAATACAACCGCAATAGCAGTTTCTATGGGAATAATACGTGAATACAGTGCAGTTAGCACTACAACAATTGTTGCAGAGCTAGTTTGAACCACAGCAGTAATGGCAAATCCAATCAACAAAAAAACAATACTTGGGTAAGAAAGGTATGGGGTAAAATCAAATGCTTTCATTAGGGAATCCATACTCTCCTTCATGAATTGTAAGCCAAGGAAGAGCATGCCAATCCCCATGAAAAAGAGGGCAATTCTGTTCAGATTTTTTTTCTTGTTGAAAATAATGAGACTGATACCGGAAAGGCCAATCAGGGGAAGTGTAATGCTATTTAATTCAACCTTAAATCCCAGCAAAGCAACCAGCCAGCTATTGAAAGTGCCTCCTATATTGGCCCCCAATACAACAGCCATAGCATTTCTCATGGTTAAAATTCCTGCGCCTACCAAAGAGAGAACCATCAGGTTTACAATGGAACTGCTTTGCAATAATGCCGTCACAACTGTCCCGCTAAAAATAGCCCTCAATTTCTTTTTGGTATTTTTTTGTAGGAATAACTTGAACGAACGGCCCTCCATCTGTTTTAACGCTTCTTCTAAATGTGACATCCCATAGAGAAAAAGGCCAAGACCCGCTACCAGCATCCAAAATTCAGAGCTACTCATTTTAATTATTTATTGCGCATTAATTTAGGACCATACCAAAGCCAGAAACCAGTAACGGTAAAAACAATTAGTGCAAGCCCCATAATTAAGGTGTAGAATAATTTGAAATAACCGTCCCATCCTAAATAATAGTCAATGATGGAACCGTCGTGAATTTTTTCAATAAAATCGGCCCTCCTTTTTTCGATGAAAAGCAGATCGCCGGATTTCCCATCCAGTTGAAGTCCGGTAAAATGATCTTTGAAAGTAAATTTTACCATCCCCTTATCCTTTCTTATATCAATTCTGTCAACTTCAGTTGAGAGTGTGGGCGATACAGAATCCTTTAAATACTTGCAGGCATTTTTGTGTAAACTATCAAGACTAATCCATTCTGCTAAATTTACCGATTGTCCCTTGTACGATTCTGCCATGATTAACCCCCCGCTATTCTTTTTCCATCCCAATAGAATGCCGCTAAGACCTACTACAAAGAAAAATGCAAACAGCAAAACACCAGTAATACGATGAATTTTTCTGAAGTCCCGTAGTGTTTTAGCCTGTGCTTGTCTTTTTAATTTCATATTCAAAATTTAAACGGTCAGGTTCCCCATAATAGGGCATTATCACTTCTTTTATTTTTAAAGCACCCAGTTTTTCCATTGCTTTCTGAGAGCGATAATTTTCGGCACCTACAAAAAAATGAACACTATTTGTAAACCGGAGCGCATAATTAATCATTAATTCCTTTACTGCTTTGTTATATAATTTTCCCCAGCATTTTCTGGCAAAAAAAGTATAACCAATTTCAATCTGGTTTGCTAATTCTTTGTAGTTGCAAAAGCGACTGCTTCCAATAGCCTCTTTTGTTTTTGTATCTCTAATAATAAAAGCTCCCTTGGATTCAATTGCGCCCTTAAAAAAATTAAGAAATACGGTTCGCTGGTACCTGTTTTTGTTTGGATGCTGTTCCCATATTAAGGGGTCGGATGCCACAGCATACAACTCTTCAAAATCAGTTTCCTTTAACGGAACCAGACAGACAATTTCATTCTTTAAATCAGTGGGTTGCCAATTCATTTCTATTCAATTGATATATGGAGTGTTTTCCTGCTGTTTTGTTTGAAATTATGGATATTAATAACGCAAACGGGAAAAAAGAAATACCAAATAATTCTGCAGCCAAAATTGTAGCAGTGATGGGCGATTTTGCTGCTGCTCCAAATACTGCAACCATCCCCATACCCGCAAGGTATCCAGGTGAAAGTGGAATAAAAACACTTAATGCACTTCCCAGTGTTGCTCCAATAAAGAATAGAGGGGTTACTTCACCACCTTTGAAACCAGATTGTAAGGTGATTACTGTTAGTAATATTTTAAGTAAGAATTCATGTGCAGGCGCAGCATGGCTGAAACTTTTTGTTATAGTTGGAATTCCCAGCCCAGCTATTTCAATAAATGGGCTAAAAAGCAGAAAAGTGGCAACCAAAGTACCTCCAATAATTATTCGGATGTAATGATTGGGCAGCCATTTATTATTGAATGATGCTAATATATTCATCAGGTATTTAAATAACCAGGCTGCTATCCCGAATATGATTGCGGCAATGATGTTCCAGAGTAAAGGGTTAGAAGGCGATCTGAAGCTCAATGGAATTGAATAAACAGTATGTTCTATCCCAATTATTTGAGTTGTCCAATCTGCCAGAAAAGAGCAAATGATTACCGGTATGATTTCAAATATTTTTCTTGGTCTAAAAGACTCCCATTCAAAGGCAAAGACAATGCCCGCCACCGGAGTTCCAAAAACGGATCCAAATCCGGCGGCAACTGCCGCTCTCAAGAAAATGGATTCTTCTTTATCGGATAGTTTAAACAACTGAAAGAAAGGAGAGGAGAGGGAGGCGGATAACTGCAGTGCTGTGCCTTCTCTACCCGCAGAGCCTCCCAACAAGTGCGTAATTAAAGTCCCCGTTAATACCAGCGGAGCCATTAACAGGGATATAGCTTTACCGGTGTTCTTTTTTAATCTGGCCAATACCCATTTGTTACCCTTTTCCGCATCAGGACAAATATGTTTATAAAGGAGTACGCTGATAAAACCTCCAAAGGGCAATAGACAGATTAACCACTGATTCTCATTTCTAATATTACCAACAGTATCCAGCGTGAATAAAAAAAAAGCGGATGCAAAACCCGCCAATAAAGACACGATTAAAAGTAATATAATGTATTTGGGTAAATTCCTGATTTTAATCATTTTTCAAGAAGGTAACGTAAACTAACTTCAACAAATAAAAATACAACATTATGGAAAAACACGATTTGCATCATGAATTCCCTGGTATGGATGCCCGTATTTCAGCATTAAAAGTTGAGAACGCACATTTTAAAAAACTGGCAGATGAATATGATGAAGTTAATCATTCTGTTTACAGAATTGAATCTGGAGCTGAAAATGCATCAGATGAAACGTTAACTCATTTGAGAAAACAAAGATTGCAATTAAAAGATGAATTGTATGCTCTGTTAACCCAATAAGATTCAGGATAAAGGTAGTGCAACTGTAAAAGTGCTACCTTTTCCTTCTTCGCTTATCACACTGATTTCACCGGAGTGGGCTTCTACAATTTTCTTGCAAATATTTAACCCAAGACCGTAAGATTTTTCGCCTTCGGTCCCTTTTCGTTTACCTGATTTTGAAATATTGAATATTTCTGGAAGTATTTTATCTGGTATTCCAATTCCTTGATCAGTAATCTTAATGATGGCGTAGTTGTCTTTTACATCCAACCTAACTGTGATGGAAGTATCCCTTTTACTGAATTTAACTGAATTGGTTACCAGGTTAAATACCACTCTTTTCATTTTTTCAGGATTCATGGGAACACTAATATCATTCTCTAAATACTGAACCGTTAACAGTTGATTCTTTTCTTTCACTTTTATGTCCAGAATAGCGACACAATCATTGATAAACTCATTGAGTAAAGTAGGTTCCTTTTCTATATTGCTACTCGAAATATCTGCTGTGGCCATTATTTCTGCAATAAGTGTCAATGAGCTATTGCAGGCAGATTTTATCATTTCCAAATACTCTTTTTTTTGTTCCTCGTTTTCTTCGGTCATAATAATTTCGACCATGGTAGGAATAGAAGCTACAGGCGTTCTTAGGTCATGTGCTACCAATTTGAGGATGCTGTCTTTTTCCCCTAAAGTTTTTTGTAATGCCCCCATGGCAATTTCCAGCTGTTCATTTTGAGAATGAACGGTTTCATTTAATTCTTTTAATTTGTTGATATGCTTTTTAGATAAAAGCCAGTTTCTGGCCAACACAATACTGAGTAAGATTACAAAAGCCATAACAGCAAGTGACATTAATAAATAGGCCCTGGAAATTTCGTTTTCTTGTCTTGCAATCTGTAATTGATTTTCTTGTTCCAGTAATTCCAACTGTTTATTAATATCTACTTCATAAATTTTCTTATTTATTTTTTCGTCAGCTTCAAATAAATCCTGATATTTTGCTAAGTGATAATAAGCTTTTGTAGGATTATCTATCATTTCATAATACTTCCAGGAAAGTTTATGCCATTTTATTTCACCTTTTGGGTTTGGCGTTTTGTTCAAGGATACTCTAATTTCTATCAAAGCATTTTCTAAATCAGCAATTCTTTCTGTTTCTTGGTATAGCTCTGCCAGTTTTAAATAACTGTACTGCGCATCTATCGTTTCTCCCCCTTTTTTAAAATTAATTTGGATGCTTTTCTGATAAAGTTTTTCTGCCTCTTTTACATCTCCTTTTTTACGATAAACATCCCCTAAATTCCCATAAACCACACCTTTTGCCATTTCGTCGTAAAACTGGGTGGAAGTATCTTTCTTTTGATGGCTATTTATAAAATCAAGTGCTTTGTTATAATAAGAAGTAGCGCTATCATAGTTGCCCAACATATAGAAGCTGAGGGCAATATTATTCATCAATTCTTGTTTCCGATAGTAGCTGGCATACATATCGCCTTCATCACATTGAATGGCATCTGATAAACTACTTTTGAAACTATTGGCTGCTTCTTTAAATTTCTTTTGTTTGTAAAGAATCATGGCTAACCTATAGTTATATTCCTTTTGAGAACAATAATCAGTTATAGTAGATTTAAACTGTCTGGCTTTGTAATAAAATGTATAAGCTTCATTAAATAAGTTACTTGCATAAAGCGCATCCCCCTTGGTATAATAGGCCATCGCAAATGCGTTGGGATACTTTTCTGGAGAAAGTTGATTCAATAACAACAAGGTTGAATCGGCATATAGAACGGCTGAATCTCCATTTTGAAGATAATAGCAGTAATAGGATGATTTGTATCGGTAGTAATTTGCCTTTTGTTCATCTGATAACTTCATGCCACGAACCAAAGAGTCAATAAAAAGACTTTCTTCCCTTTTATCCGATACCTGTTGCTTACTGATTAAACTGATATTGGAATCAATAAAGCTTCCTTTATTGTTCCAATCTTTATGATTGCTAGGTTGCTTACATCCCCCAATTAAAGCCAAAACCAATACCGTAATAATGAAGGAACTCGTTTTCATTGTTGACTGTTTTCATTTTGGTTGGGGGGTACACAATATTAAAAAAATTAATTCATGTTTTTATTGCTAAATAACTGATAAATGTCATGTAATTGCAAATACGATTATGATTAAAAGGGTAGAAATGAAAAAGAGCCCCAGAGGGCTCTTTTCTATTTTATATCAAACTTATGATTGGGCCTGTTACCATTCTGATTCAAAGTTTTACTTGAAAACTTCAATGGATGAGCTCCAGGGATTAGTAACGGTACATATCAGACTTAAATGGACCATTTTTGCTAATACCTAAGTAGGCGGCTTGCTCGTCGGTTAACTCATCTAATTGAGCACCCACTTTGGCAAGGTGTAAACGAGCAACTTTCTCATCCAGGTGCTTAGGAAGAACATACACTTTGTTTTCATAGTTCTTGTGGTTCTGCCATAATTCAATCTGAGCCAAAGTTTGGTTAGAGAATGAGTTACTCATCACAAATGAAGGGTGACCAGTTGCACAGCCAAGGTTAACCAAACGACCTTCTGCCAATACAATTACGTCTTTACCTTCAATATTATATAAATCAACCTGAGGCTTGATGGTGTCTTTTGTATGACCATAGTTCGCATTTAACCAAGCCATGTCAATTTCAATATCAAAGTGACCAATATTACATACAATCGCTTTGTCTTTCATTAGACGGAAATGCTTTTCAGTAATCAGGTCTCTACAACCAGATGCAGTTACAATGATATCTGCTTCGGTAACAGCAACCGCCATTGGCTTTACTTCAAATCCATCCATCGCAGCTTGTAAAGCACAAATTGGATCAATTTCAGTTACAATTACACGGCAACCCGCACCACGCAAAGAAAGTGCAGAACCTTTACCAACATCACCGTATCCACCTACAACAGCAACTTTACCTGCCATCATAACATCGGTAGCACGACGAATCGCGTCAACTAATGATTCCTGACAACCATATTTGTTATCGAACTTAGACTTAGTTACAGAATCGTTTACGTTAATAGCAGGAATAGGCAAAGTACCTTTCGCCATACGCTCGTATAAACGGTGAACACCTGTAGTAGTTTCTTCAGAAAGACCCTTGATATTGGCAATCAATTCGGGGTATTTGTCAAAAACCATATTGGTTAAATCACCGCCATCATCCAAAATCATATTCAAAGGACGATCTGCACCGCCGAAGAACAAAGTTTGCTCAATACACCAATCTGCTTCTTCTTGTGTTTGACCTTTCCAAGCAAACACGCCAACGCCTGCAGCAGCAATAGCAGCAGCAGCCTGATCCTGTGTAGAGAAAATATTACAAGAGCTCCATTTTACTTCAGCACCCAATGCCACTAAAGTTTCAATTAGTACAGCAGTTTGGATAGTCATGTGAAGGCATCCTGCAATTCTTGCCCCTTTTAAAGGTTGAGAAGCTCCGTACTCTGCTCGTAACGACATAAGTCCTGGCATTTCAGCTTCTGCTAAACGGATTTCCTTGCGACCCCAATCAGCTAGGCTGATATCAGCTACTTTATACGGTAGACTGAAGTCAATGGTAGATGTTAATGTAGACATAATAGAATTTTATTGACTGCAAAGCTAATTTTAAAGAATAAAAATGCATAATTATTTAAAAGAATAGAATAAATATCTATTTATAGAGTAAATTGCAGTATATAATAGCAGAATATCATGCCTAAAGTCGTTAAAAAAGCCGAATCCACTGTTTCTTATTCATTGGACGCCAAAGACCTGTCCATTCTTAAGTTGCTGCAGCAAAATGCAAGGGCAACAGTTAAAGAAATTGCGGACCAGGTACATTTGAGTACAACACCTGTACACGAGCGAATTAAACGAATGGAAGAAGCAGGGGTCATTAAACAGTATGCAACTTTGGTAGACCATACCAAAGTAAAAAAAGGCCTTATGGTTATTTGCTATGTGTCTCTTAAGCAACACGATAAAATAGCAGGAGGAAAATTTATCAAACGCATCCAGGAAATGCATGAAGTAATTGAATGTTACAATATATCGGGTGAGTTTGATTTTATGTTGAAAGTAGTGGCTGAAAGTATGGACGACTATTACCATTTCCACGTGAATAAGCTATCTCAAGCAGAGAATATAGGACATGTGCAATCTGTTTTTGTAATGGGAGTGATTAAACAAACCCATGTTTTGGTGCATTGATTGGTTATTTTTGCCAAAATAATTTTATTTGAATCCGTTGTTCCAATTCAATCATAGTTATCAGTCGCTTGGGAATTCATTTTTTGAAAAAGTGTTGCCCACACCTGTGGTAGCTCCTTCTTTGCTGTTGTATAATCATGCTCTGGCCAAACAGCTTGGCATTAAAGAGGGAGTAGACCCTTCTGTACTCGCTGGAATTTTAAGCGGCAATCAATTAGCAGAAGGCTCAATCCCTATTGCACAAGCCTATGCGGGTCACCAGTTCGGTTATTTTACTATGCTGGGAGATGGAAGGGCTATTTTGTTGGGGGAGCATATAGGTCCTGACGGACAAAGATGGGACATACAATTGAAAGGAGCAGGTCCAACACCGTATTCCAGAAGGGGAGATGGAAGAGCCACTTTGCGGGCCATGTTGAGAGAGTATTTGATTAGTGAAGCAATGCATGGATTAGGGATTCCGAGTTCGAGGAGCCTCGCTGTAGTAACCACAGGGGAGAAAGTATTCAGGGAAGAAGTACATGCAGGTGCGGTTTTAACCCGTGTAATGAAGAGTCATATACGAGTGGGAACTTTTGAGTACGCCAGACAGTTTTTATCAACGAAAGACCTCGAAAACCTAACCCGTTACTCGTTGGAGAGACATTATCCAGAAGTATCCATAAAAGAAAATGCAGCGCTAACATTGTTAGAACAAGTGTTACAGCAACAAGCAAGTTTAATGGCCAATTGGATGTGTGTTGGTTTTATACATGGAGTCATGAATACCGATAATATGTCCATTTCAGGGGAGACATTTGATTACGGCCCCTGCGCCTTTATCAACAGTTATGATCCCACCAAAGCTTTCAGTTCTATAGATACCAATGGACGGTATGCATTTGGCAATCAGCCTAATATTGCTCATTGGAATCTGAGTTGTTTGGCCAATGCTTTACTGCCTATTATTGATGAGGATACAGATACCGCAGTAAAAAAAGCAACAGAAGTATTGAACCAGTTTCCATCCATTTATACGCAGTTATACACGGCTACCATGGCTGCTAAAATTGGGTTTGATCAAAACAATATATCAGATGAAGTGGTTGAACTACTGAAAGATCTGATGAAATGGATGCAGGCAGAACAGGCAGATTATTCCAATACCTTTCTTACCATTGAAGGATCAATTGCAAAAAGCGGAATATATGCAAGTCCGCTCTTTGGATCCTGGATGGAAAAACGAAGTTCGCTGTTATTGGCTGCAGGAATAGATACTGTAAAATCAAAGGCAATTATGTTTCACCGCAACCCGGTTGTTATCCCCAGAAACCATCTGGTAGAAGAAGCCCTAGATGCCGTGGTTATCAATAACGATCTGGGAAAGTTTAACCAGCTTTTGCAAGTTGTTCAACATCCCTATGCAGTTTTGGGAGATTACACAAATTACCAGGAACCTCCAGTAAATGGCGATGGTTTTTATGCCACTTATTGTGGTACTTAATGCAACTAAGAAAGCGAAATGCCCATGGTATAATCGTCCATGATAAAACCATGATCCAATTCAAAAATATTTTCGCTCTTAATACTTAAGCCCTGGCTTTTATAAAAAGCAATGGCGGGGTTTTGTTTGTTTACCTGAAGTATTAATTCCTTTCCGCCATTTTGTACAGCATATGTTTTAACCGTATTTAATAAGGCTTTCCCAGTACCCGTTTTGTGTGCAGCTGGTAGTACATACAATTTATTCAATTTAAAAATGCTATTGCCTTCGTCGGAAACCGAGGCAAAACCCAGCACTTTTTGTTCAGCAATTGCATTTGTATGTATGCTGTGGTCTCTATTAATAGTATCATCAGACTCCATCAAGAAAAATGTATGCCCCTTACTCATTTGTTGTACCAAGGATTCTGTACTATACATCAAATCAAGCATGTAGCGGATTTGTTCTTCTGATATGATGCCGCCATAAGTGGTGGGCCAGGTATTATAAGCTATTTCCTGAATAACAGGAATATCATCTAATGTGGCTATTCTAATCATGCCAATGATTTGAGACTTTCCTCAATGGTTTTTATTCTAGCTTCTGCGTCTGCCTGTTTTTTTCTTTCCAATGCAATAATTTCAGGCTTGGCATTCTGAACAAATTTCTCGTTGCTTAGTTTTTTCATTACAGAGGCAAGGAAATTTTGTTCATATTCAAGATCCTTCAGTAATCGCTCTTTTATTGCATCCCTATCCAGTTGCTGCGCTGCTTCAATGAAAAATTTATCCTTCTCAATGTTAACAACAATGGTATTGGGGATGGCGTCTGCCGTATAACTAACTTTATTGGCATTGACCTGCTTCATTAAAATTTGCTCTATCGCCTGATAACCTTTGTTATCCTCGGCCATAATATGCAATGATACAGGGTCTTTAGGCTTTAACTGATTTTTGTTTCTGGCATCTCTGAGCTTTGTAATTACCTCTTTTAATAAAGCACCTGAAGACAAAATGTTTTCATCTGCTTTTGCTGCTTTTTGTTGCAACTTAACAGTAAGGTCTTCTGTTTGGGGTTTTAAGAGGTGGAAAATTTCCTCTGTAATAAATGGCATGAATGGGTGTAACAATTCCATTAGTCTTTCAAAGAAAGAAATGGTTTTATTGTACACCTTTGGAGAAACAGGTTGTTCAAAACCTGGTTTAGCCCATTCCAGATACCAGCTGCAGAAATCGTCCCAGATTAAGGAGTAAATGGTTTTGAGTGCTTCACTCAATTTAAACTGAGTCATCAATTCTTCTACTTCTGTACTAACCTGATTCAGTCTGTTTTCAAACCAGTTTATGGCAAAATCAGCATCGGCAGTATCATTTGTTGAGACAGTATCCAATCTGCCTTCCCACATTTTAACGAGCTTCAAGGCATTCCACAACTTGTTATTGAAATTTCGGCCTTGCTCCAGTGAACTCTCATCAAATAAAATATCGTTGCCTGCAGGGGAGGCGATTAAAATGCCGAATCTAACAGCATCGGCACCATACTGATCAATCAACCCCAATAAGTCAGGAGAGTTACCCAGACTCTTACTCATTTTTCTGCCCAGCTTATCTCTTACAATTCCTGTAAAGTATACGTCTTTGAAAGGTTTGAGGCCCTTGTATTCATAGCCAGCTATAATCATACGAGCTACCCAGAAAAAGATAATTTCAGGGGCTGTTACCAATGTGCTGGTTGGATAGTAATAGTTGACTTCTATGTTGTCAGGATCACTTAATCCTTTGAATACTTCAAATGGCCATAACCAACTACTGAACCAGGTGTCTAAACAATCATCATCCTGATGAATATCAGAAATAGTTAAAGCATTGTTGCCCGTACTTTGCTTCAGCTGTTCCAACGCTTCTTCAGCAGTTTTAGCTACAGCAAAAGATCCATCATTTGTATACCAAGCAGGAATTCTATGTCCCCACCAAAGCTGTCTGCTGATACACCAGTCCTTTACATTTTCCATCCAGTGTCTGTAAAGGTTTTTGAATTTGGCAGGATGGAAATGAATTTCGTCATCCATAACCGCACTCAATGCAGGTGCAGCTAATTCCTTCATGCTTACCCACCACTGTAAGCTTAATCTTGGTTCCACTACTACATCTGTTCTTTCACTGAAGCCCACCTGATTGGTATATTCTTCAATCTTTTCTATATGATCGGCTGCTTGCAGGTCTTCCACAATTTTTTTACGAACAGCAAAACGATCCATGCCAATATAAAGCTGAGCTGCTTCACTCATGGTGCCATCGTCGTTCATGGTATCAATTATTTCCAGTTGGTATTTCTGCCCCAATTGGTAATCATTCATATCATGTGCAGGCGTAACTTTTAAAGCACCTGTTCCAAAATCCAGTGCAACATATTCGTCTGGAATAATTTTGATTTTTCTATTGATCAATGGAACAAATGCATACTGTCCATGCAATGCTTTATACCTTTCGTCAGCAGGGTTCACACAAATAGCAGCGTCTCCCAGAATGGTTTCTGGTCTTACGGTAGCAATAGTTATAAATCCGCCGTTTTCTAGTTTGTATTTAACATGGTACAATTTACTTTGCACCTCTTTGTAAATTACTTCTTCGTCACTAAGCGCTGTTTTTGCTTTTACATCCCAATTGATCATGCGCTTGCCCCTGTAGATATATCCTTTCTGATAAAGGTCTACGAATACCTGAATGACAGATGCATAATAGTCAGGGTCCATGGTAAAGCTGGTTCTGTCCCAGTCAAGACTGCAACCCATTTTGCGCAACTGTTGTAGGATAATGCCACCATATTTTTCTTTCCATTCCCAGGCATAATCCAGAAATTCGGACCTGCTTAAAGAAGATTTCGCAATTCCTTTTTCTCTGAGCATTCCCACCACTTTGGCTTCTGTTGCAATGGAAGCATGGTCAGTTCCAGGAACCCAGCAGGCATTTTTACCCTGCATACGGGCCCTTCTCACTAAAATATCCTGAATGGTATTATTGAGACAATGGCCCATATGTAAAACCCCAGTTACATTGGGTGGGGGAATTACAACTGTATATGCCTCTCTGTCGTCGGGTTTACTAGAAAAATATTGACGCTCAATCCAATGTTGGTACCATTTTGCCTCAATTTCTGTAGGGATATAATTCTTGCTCAGCTCCATAAAATCAATTGGCTGCAAATTTAAGGAAACTGAAGGAGCTAAAAGGAATTCTCTATGCAGGGTGTTTACCAGGTAGAAATGATCTCGGTTTTGTCAGAAAACTGGTCTGATAGTGAGGGGACAGTAAAAACATCATCCATTTCAGGCAAACAATCCTGCGCATTAATTTTTGTACTGGTACAAAGTCTACCTACTTTTTGTCTGGCTTTTTTGCCAATAATTTTTACAGTCTGTTCCGGGGAGTTACAGGCGCTGAATCCCAATATAATTCCTGCACAGCCTATCAGCAATGGTTTGGAAATAGGTAGTAAAGCAGCTTTTGTTTTCATATAACCTATTAAACGGGTTGACTATTGATTTGTTACAATTAAGAGCCGATTTTTTATCATTAGTTGTAATTTTTATCAGAATATTACAAATCTTATCTTGCAGCCATGCGATTTGCGGTAGTAGATATTGAAACGACAGGTGGATTTCCCAGTCAGCATGGAATTACAGAAATAGCGATTGTATTACACAACGGTACTGAAATAGAAGGTGTGTATGAAACCTTGGTTAATCCTCATCAGCCCATTCCTCCCTTTGTAATTGGCATGACTGGTATAACCAATGCCATGGTGGAAGCAGCACCCTCATTTAGTGAAGTGGCGCCCCAAATTTATAATCTGTTGAAAAACAGAGTATTTGTAGCGCATAATGTAAATTTTGATTTCAGCTTTGTAAAGCATCATTTGCAGGAAGCGGGGTTTGATTTGCATACCCCAAAGCTTTGTACTATCCGATTGAGCCGCAAGGTATTTCCTGGCTTTCCCAAATATGGATTGGGGCATTTGTGCCGGCAATTGAATATTGAAATTGAAAACCGCCATAGGGCAGGAGGTGATGCCAAAGCCACTGCCAAAATTCTGGACATGGTGCTACAAAACAGCGGGGAACGACTTGTAAAGGAAATGCTGCAAAAAGAAAACAGGGAGCAGTTGATGCCACCCAACCTGCCCGCACACTATTTGCACGATTTGCCTCAGGAGCCAGGGGTGTATTATTTTCAAAACAAGCAGGACAAAGTAGTATATGTTGGCAAGGCCAAAAACGTCAAGAAAAGAGTATTGAGCCATTTTACAGGGCTCGATCTCAGCAAAAAAAGACAGGACTTCTTAAGGGAAATTTACAGTATACGCTATGCAATTTGCCCAACAGAATTTATCGCCAGTTTGCTGGAAAGTATTGAAATCAAAAGGCTATGGCCCGCATATAATAAAAGTCAGAAAAGATTTGAACAGTTATGGGGCATTTATCTTTTTGAAGACAACAGGGGATATAAGCGGTTAGCTATCGATAAAAAGCATAAAAATACACAACCCCTTCAGGCATTTTCTCTTTTGGCTGATGCACATCGGGAATTATGGAGATGGGTCAGGGAATTTGAATTACATCCTGCTCTTTGTTTTCTGGATAAAACCATTCCCAACGAATGGCCGGATGTGCAATTGCACAATCAGCAAGTGGAAAAAGTAATTGCCTGGATTGCAGAAGAAAAAGCATCTTATATCATTCAAGAAAAAAATACTGCCATTTTGGTTGAGAAAGGAAAGTTTGTGGGGATGGGAACCATTGATCATATTGAAGTTTCCGAACCACTGGAACCAACTTATGCTGCTGCCATTAAAGAAGCAGTTACTCCCTATGCAGAAAATGAAGTTATCAAATCGATGCTAAGGAAATATCTGGAAAGATATCCTCATCGTGTGGTACGTATAGTGGAATAATCTACATTCGCCTCCCTAAAATTGAAAACTGATTATGTCTTTTGCTCCCATTATTGCCGCAAAATTGAATTTGCGTGTTGCTCAGGTTGAAACGGTGCTGGAACTTTTAGCAGAGAGTGCTACCATCCCATTTATTGCACGATACAGAAAAGATAGTACAGGTAATCTGGATGAAGTTCAGATTCAGCAAATTCAGGATGAACAAAAAAGCTTACAGGCATTTACAGAGCGTAAGGAATTCATTGAAAAAACTATTACAGAGCAAGGCAAAATGACAGAAGCCATTCAGGCTAAGATGAATGCCGCAACAACTATTGTGGAACTCGAAGACATTTATCTGCCGTTTAAAGTGAAGCGCAAAACCAAAGCGGTGGTAGCAAGGGAAAATGGGTTAGAGCCACTGGCTTTATTGTTACTTGCTCAGGGAAATGAAGACCCTGAAACCGAAGCGGCTAAATTTTTCAATGAAAAAATCACCACTGTAGAAGAAGCATTACAAGGTGCCAGAGATATCATTGCAGAGAATGTAAACGAGCAGGCAGATGTTAGGGCAAAGTTGAGAAAACTGTTTGAAGATACTGCATTGTTACAGAGTAAGGTATTGGCAGACAAAGAAACGGAAGCCATCAAATACAAGGATTATTTCGATTTTTCCGAACCCATTCATAAAGTTCCTTCGCATCGAATTTTAGCGATTCTCCGTGGCTTCTTAGAGGGCTTCCTAAGAATCAGTATCGCTCCTTCAGAAGAAGAAGCGATTGAACTTATTGAAGATTTTTATTTGAAAGGACAGAGCCCTGCGGCTGTGCATATTAAAAAAGCAATTAAGGATGCTTATAGAAGATTATTGCAGCCCAGTCTGGAAAGCGAATACCGTTCTGCGTTAAAGCAGAAGGCCGATGAAGAAGCCATCAATGTATTTGCAGAAAATCTTCGTCAGCTGCTATTGAGTGCACCACTTGGAAGTAAAAGAGTCTTGGCCATTGACCCTGGTTACAGAACCGGTTGTAAAGTAGTTTGTTTGGATGAGTCAGGTGAATTGCTAACAACCGACCTGATATATGTTCATGAGGCAGGAAAGCTCTATGACAGCGAATACAAAATTAAACAACTGGTTAAGCAATTTGACATACAGGTATTTGCAATTGGGGATGGAACAGCGGGTAGAGAAACAGAACAGTTTATTAAAAAAATGAACTTAGGGTTGCCAGTATTTTTAGTGAATGAAGATGGGGCATCTGTTTACTCTGCATCTGAAATTGCTAGAGAAGAATTCCCTGATTACGATATTACCGTGAGAGGATCAGTCAGCATTGGCAGAAGGTTGATGGATCCTTTGGCAGAGCTGGTTAAAATTGATCCTAAAAGTATTGGAGTAGGACAGTACCAGCATGATGTAAACCAATTCAGACTGAAAGAAAAATTAGATCAGACAGTTGTAAGTTGTGTAAATACAGTAGGAGTAAATCTGAATACAGCCAGTAAACAGCTACTGAGCTATGTGAGTGGTATCAATGAATCGGTGGCAGATAACATAATAAAACACCGAAAATTGATTGGTGCATTTAATTCAAGAGAAGAATTGCTGAAAGTGCCGAGATTGGGCGCCAAGGCTTTTGAACAATGTGCCGGGTTTTTGAGAATCCCTAAAGCCAAACATCCATTGGATGCAAGTGCGGTGCATCCGGAAGCATATCCGATAGTAGAGAAAATGGCAGCTGACCTGGGCACCAATGTATCCGCACTGATTGGCAATGAAACACTATTGAAAAATATTGATCCAAAGAAATACGTAACAGAACAGATTGGACAGCTCGCGTTAAATGATATAGTCAAAGAATTACAAAAACCAGGTCTGGATCCAAGATCAGAACTGGAACAATTTGAATTCGCTAATATATATTCTATTGAAGAAGTTACTGTGGGATTGGTATTGCCGGGTGTAGTAACGAATCTAACCCGTTTCGGGGCGTTTATAGATATAGGAGTTAAGCAGGATGGATTGGTACACGTAAGTGAAATTGCTCACCGCTATATTACTGATCCTAGCGAAGCATTAAAGTTGGGTCAAAAAGTTACTGTAAAAGTGCTTGAAGTAGATATTGCACGCAAACGTATTGCGCTATCCATCAAACAGACAGAAGCTGCTCCTGCAGCGGGTGTGGGAGGACGTAAAGATCTTGCACAGCACAAGCGTTCTAATCAACCAATTAAGAAGGAGGAAGACCTGAGCAATATGAATGTTACCGATGCTTTACAAGCTTTAAAAAAGAAGTTTGGCAAATAACGTAACTTAGAAGAAATCTTACAGGAATGAAATACTTGATATTCGCAATTGTTGCGTGCAGTTTTTTTGCAGAAGCTTCAGCGCAAAAAACGGTCAGACCATTTATCACCAACTATGGTGATGTATTTGAAGTGGCCGCAACCAAAGAGGTCGTTAATAAAAAAGGAAAGTATAAAATACTTGTAGATATCATCAGTCCTGCCGCCAGCGCAAAAGAAATAAGTGAACATTTCGAGAACATAGCTAGAATTGCCAACCTGCATGTAGCAGCGGGAGTTAAGCCGGAGAATTTGTCGATTGTTGCCGTAGTTCACGGAGCTGCTGTTTCATTTATATTGAACAACGAAACCTATAAACAGAAGTATGGTGTGGATAATCCGAATCAGCCGGTGTTTACTGCTTTAAAAGCGGCAGGAATTCCCTTGTATGTTTGCGGGCAAACTTTGTTTAAAAGAAAAGTAGATCCTGCAACATTAGCACCAGAATTTGATATTGTGCAATCAGCTGTAACTACTATTACAACCTATGCACCTCAGGGATATACGGTGCTAAAATATTAATCATGAAGGCTTCGGTTACAAAGCAAACTGTTTTACATAAACTGGGAATTGACAATTTCAATGAAATGCAACATGCAACCAGTTCAGCTTTTGAAACGGCTGAGGGGATATTATTGCTTTCGCCCACTGGTTCAGGAAAAACCCTGGCTTTTTTGTTTCCCATTTTGCAGCAATTGAATCCTAAAGGCAGTAAAGTACAGGCACTGGTTTTAACTCCTTCCCGGGAACTGGCTATTCAGATTGAGCAGGTTTGGAAAAAAATGCAAACTGGTTTTAAAGTCATTTGTGCCTATGGTGGGCATGATATGCCAAGTGAAATCAATAGTCTTAAGGAAGCCCCTGCACTATTGGTTGGCACGCCTGGACGAATTGCTGATCACTTGAAACGAAAGTCATTTGATGCCAGTGCCATCCGTTATTTTGTTTTTGATGAGTTTGATAAATCGCTTGCGCTAGGGTTTGAGGAAGACATGGAATACATTACTAAACAGGTCAGACCAGCTGCACTCAGGGTATTTGTATCCGCTACTGCTTCCATTGTTATCCCGGAATTTGCTACTCCTAAAAACCTGACAGTACTCAATTTTCTTAAGCAGGAAGCAGCAGTGCCTGCTGTTGAAATGCTTACTGTTTGGTCCGATGATAAAGACAAGGTGAAAACCCTTTTTGAATTGCTCTGTACCATAGGTACGGAACAAGTATTAATATTCTGTAACCACAGAGAATCGGTAGAAAGAACCAGTAGTTTGCTGAAAGAAATGGGTATAGAAGCAGGAATTTTTCATGGAGGAATGGAGCAGATGCAGCGTGAACAGGCGCTCATTAAATTCCGAAACGGAACTACGCAGTTTTTAGTAACTACCGATCTGGCAGCCAGAGGGCTCGACATTCCAGATATAGATCATATTGTTCATTATCATCTTCCCTCCACTTTTGCAGAGTTTACCCATCGCAATGGCAGAACTGCCAGAATGAATAAAACAGGAACCATTTATCTCATTCTGCATGAATCGGAGTCAATCCCAAATTATGTAGGGGAAGCTCCGCCTTCATTTGCACTAACAGAAAAATACAAAGTTCCCAAACCTTCCGCCTGGGGGACGGTTTACATTAACGCAGGTAAAAAGGAGAAAATAAATAAAGTGGATATAGTGGGATTCTTTTTGCAAAAAGGAAAATTAGAAAAGGACGATATAGGATTGATAATAGTGAAAGATCATAACTCATTTATTGCTATCAGAAAAAAAGCAATCCCTTCCTTATTGAAATTGGTTCGTGACGAAAAACTGAAAGGGAAGAAATTCCTGATTATGGAAGCCAGATAAGAATAAACCTTCTGATGAGAATTGCTTAATTTGAGACTTTAAATATTTACTATGAGAATAGTTCCATTGCTTGTTTCAGCACTCTTAACCTGGGGTGCTATTCATTTATTCAATACCCAGCTTTCTGTGGGTGGAAGTAAAACACCTAGATTGGGATATTTCTTATCGCCCCAACATGGTTTCTGGCAAAATGCCGAATCTACTGAAACCAACTACAATGAAAATGTTGTAATAAAAGATCTTCAGGGTAAAGTAGAAGTATATATTGATGATCGTTTGGTTCCTCATATTTATGCGGATGAAGACAATGATGCCTATTATGTGCAGGGTTACCTGCATGCCAAGTTTAGACTTTGGCAAATGGAATTTCAAACCCATGTAGCAGCTGGTAGATTAAGTGAAATCGTGGGCAAGGAAAGAATACCTACAGACCAATTTTTCAGAAGATTAGGAATGGTATATGGTGCTGAGAAAACGAAAGCATTCGTGGAAAAAAATAACCCTGAAATGCAATCGGCAATTGACTCATATGCGAAAGGAGTTAACGCTTATATTGCCCAGTTAAAGCCCGAGGAAATACCCTTTGAATATAAGTTATTAGATTATAAACCCGAAGCTTGGACATCTTTGAAAACCTATTTGTTCCAAATGTTTATGTCCTATGATTTAACAGGAAGAGGAGCTGTAACCGATTTACAGATGAGCAATGCCAGAAACTATTTTGGCTATAAAGATTTTGATCGCTTGTTTACTGATGTACAGGATTCGCTGGATCCCATTATTCCTAAAGGTACAGTTTATGCAAAACCAGCTATAAAAGTGGTGCCACCAACAGACGTTCAAACTGCCTATTTAGGCGATACCACTGGAAGTTCAACCGCTATGGCTCCTTTTGTTCCCAATAAAAGCAACGGTAGCAATAACTGGGTTGTAGGCGGAAGTAAAACAAAATCGGGAAGACCCATTTTGGCGAACGATCCACACCTGGGCTTAAACCTGCCTTCTTTATGGTTTGAAGTGCAAATTTCTACTCCAACACATAGAACCTATGGTGCAAGTTTTCCAGGCTCTCCTGCAGTTATTATTGGTTTTAATGACAGTATTGCTTGGGGGGTAACCAATGCCGGAAGAGATGTATTAGATTATTATGAAATGAAATTTAAAGACTCAACTTTAAATGAATACTGGTACAATGGTCAATGGGTAAAAGCAGAGAAAAGAACGGAGACTATCAAAGTGAAAGATAGTGCGAATGTGATTGAAAATATTGCTATGACTGTTTTTGGTCCAACCATGTATGACCATCATTATAAAAATACCGGTACAGGTGGAAAAAATTTGGCACTGAGATGGACAGCACATGATGGGGGCAGTGGATTGCTCGCATTTTATAAATTAAATCATGCCAAGAATTATGAAGATTATTTAGAAGCCATATCCCATTGGAATACAACAGGGCAAAACTTTGCTTTTGCTTCCAAGACTGGGGATATTGCCTTAAAGCAACAGGCTAATTTTGTTGCCAGATGGTATAGACAGGGTGATTTTATTTTACCTGGTCAGGACAGTACTTATGCATGGCAGGGATATATTCCTACCAATGAAAATCCCATGATTAAAAATCCGGAAAGGGGATTTGTAAGCAGTGCCAATCAAAAATCAACAGATAAAACCTATCCTTATTATTTAGGTGCAGCTTCCAATTTCCCTGTTTACAGAGGAGTAATCATTAATCGCAAACTAACGGCGCTCTCCAATGCTACTGCGCAGGATATTCAGAAACTGCAAATGGATAATTACAATGTATTTGCTGAAATGGCCAGACCGGTAATCATGAAATATGTCAATCAACCAGCGCTCACTTCAGATGAAAAGAAATACCTGGATATCATGAACAGCTGGAACCTGGTAAGCGATGTAAACGAAAAAGGAGCTACTGTATTTAATGTACTCTGGGATAGTTTGGAAACCAGTATCTGGGGCGATGAATTTGCTGGTGCCACTACCAATATAGGATGGCCTGATGAAATAACACTACTGGAAAGTTTACAGCGAGATAGCTTATACTCTTTTGCTGATAATATAAAAACAAAGAACAAAGTAGAAACAATTTCGGATGCCGTAATGGAAGCGATTAAAAAAGCAACAGTCGTTTTACAAAAAGCAGACAAAGAAGGGAAGTTAGGCTGGGCAGCATTTAAGGATACGCGGGTGAGTCATTTGCTTAAAATAAAACCTTTAAGTGCACTGCATTTACCTATTGGCGGAGGAAGACATATCATCAATGCCACTACGGAAACCCATGGTCCAAGTTGGAGAATGATTGTGCATATGACTGATGAAATAGAAGCGTATGGTGTTTATCCTGGTGGGCAAAATGGTAATCCCGGTAGTAAGTATTATGATACATTTATTGATTATTGGGCAACCGGAAAATATTACCCTATTCTGTTTCTACACTTAAAAGACGCACCAACCCATAAGCGTATCAAGTGGTTAATGACATTTACCAAAGCATAAAATTTAATTGTATGAAATTCATAGTATCCATATTACTAACGGCTTTACTGGCATTTGTGGCTGGATTATTTACTCAGTTTCCCTGGTGGATATTTGCTATCAGTTCTTTTGTTGTAGCCGCTGTTATTCCGCAATCGCCGGGTAAATCCTTTTTGAGTGGATTCCTAGGTTTATTTTTATTGTGGGTGATTATGGCTATCATAAAAGATGCTGCCAATGAGCATATCCTCTCTACCAAAGTATCGCAGATATTACCATTGGGGGGCTCTTATATTATGCTGATTTTAATTACCGGAATTATTGGAGGCTTGATCAGCGGCTTTGCTGCTTTAACAGGAGCCTATTTAAAGAAATCATCTTAATCTTGTTAGCACGATTTCAGCATCATTGGCATTCGCATTTTGCCTGGTTACAAAAACCTGGTCGCCCTTTTTTACTTGCCATGAGTGGGGGAGCAGACAGCACTGTGCTGGCTGTACTCTTGCAATATACGGGTATTGATTTTTGCGTAGCACATGTTAACTATCAACTAAGAGGGGAAGAGAGTAACAGAGATGAAGCATTTGTTGCAACCTTTTGTAAAAAGCATTCTATCAAATGCTGGATTAAACGAATAGATACCCAACAGTATAAGGAAGCTTCTGGTTTGTCTACACAAGTAGCTGCAAGAAATATACGTTATGATTGGTTTGATCAGTTAAGAAAGGATAACGATGAATTAGCTGAAAGCTGGGTAATCACTGCGCATCATGCCAATGATGCCATTGAAACCAGTGCGATGCAGTTTTTCAGAGGAACCGGACTTGAAGGATTAAAAGGTATTGTGCCTATTCACAGCGAAAAAAAAATCATCAGACCTTTGTTGCCTTATTTTAGAGAAGAGATAGAAGAATTTGCCTTTCACAATTCCATTGAATTTGTAAAAGACTCTTCCAACGATACTGATGATTACACAAGAAATTTTTTCAGAAACCAGCTTCTTCCTTCAGTTAAAAAAGTTTTTCCAAGGGTAGAACAGAACCTTCACGCCAATCTTAGTCGGTTTTCTGAAGCAGCAATTTTGTATAATCAGGCAGTAGAAGGGCAATTGAAAAAGCTATTGCATTGGAAAGGCAATGAGTGTCATATACCGGTATTGCGCTGGCAAAAGTTGAATCCCCTTCATACCATTACCTGGGAAATTATTGCGCCTTTTCACTTTTCAGCTGATCAGATTCCAGAAGTAGTCAAATTGCTTTCTTCAGAGAATAGTAGTTATATTCAATCTGATTCGCATCGGATTATTAAAAACCGGAATTGGATGATTATTGCACCGCTTGCAAATGAGGCGGCGGTCAATATTTTGATAGACCAGCCCGGAGTTATTCATTTTTCTGACGGAAAACTTGAACTTTCTTTAGGTCAGGAACATTCGTCTTCCTTGCAAGATGGTCATTCTCCCCCTAATGACGCTACAATTATTGAGTATCTGGATGCACAAGCTGTAAAGTTTCCATTGTTGCTTCGCAAGTGGAAAGCAGGCGATTACTTTTATCCATTGGGGATGACAAAGAAAAAGAAAATAGCTAAGTTCCTGATCGATCTTAAATTGAGTAAAACAGAAAAGGAAAAGGTTTGGATTCTGGAGTCAGACAATAAAATTATTGCCGTGCTGGGGAAAAGAATTGATCATCGCTTTAGATGTTTGGCCACTACCTCTAAGCAATTAGCGATTACATTTACCGCCGGTTAAAATCCCCCGACCAAAAAAAATAAAAAGACCTTTAGGTAAATTCAATAGACCTTAAATAAAGATTAATAGACGCTCAAGTAGCTTTTAATGGAATTTGCAAAATTCTCAAAAGCGTTGAATTTACTTAAAAAAGTGGTGGTGATTAGTAGAAATACAATACCGAAAACAGCACCCCAAATATGTGCTGAGTGATTAATATTTCCATGCCCCTTCTTTGCCAGATAAGCAGATAAAATCAGGTACAAGGGTCCGAATATAAATCCGGGAATATGAAATGGAATCGGGAAGATACCCATGCCCATAGTAGGATATAAGAATATGCCTGCAAAAATCACTGCCGAAACTGCACCTGATGCACCTAAACTTCTGTAATGATAATTATTCTGGTTATTAAAGTAAGTAGGAAGTAAACAGACAATTAGTGAAACGATATAAAGCATTAGGTAAATGATTTTTCCAGACTCATCAAAGATTTGAACGAAGGTTTTTTCTACCAAATCTCCAAATAGATAAAAGGAATACATATTGAACAGTAAGTGCATGATGTCTGCATGTATCAATCCACTTGTTATAAATCGATACCATTGATTTCTGTTGGTGATGGCTGGAGGATAAAAGATTAAATCATCCAATACTTTTTGGTTGGAAAACCCAGTGAAAGAAATGACACTGGTTAATAAGATGATGCTGAGTGTTATAGTTAACATGGTAACCGGTAAATTAAATATGATGGTATTTTTCGTTTTTTATTATTGTACAAGCTCTATACAATTGTTCCGCAAGAATCAGCCTAACCAGCATATGGGGGAATACCAACGCAGATAAACTCCATACTGTCTGAGCGCGCTGTGTAACGGAATGCTCAACCCCGAAAGCCCCACCAATCAAAAACACAATTTGTTTACAACTTTCATTTGTTCTTTGTTCAATAAACTTGGCCAGTTGCGGAGAACTGAAGCTTTTACCTCTTTCATCTAATAAAACAAGGTAATCGTCTTTGTCTATGAGGTTTAAAATGAGTGCGGCTTCTGCTTTTTTTAATTCGTTTTCGGGCAAACTGGCTGCATTCTTGGGAGGGGCAATAATATGCCAGTCAGTTTTGAAATATTTATTGATTCTTTTGGTAAAATCATCAATTCCTTCGCTAACATAAGATTCATTGGCCTTGCCAACTGAAATCAGGCGTAGTTTCATAGTTTGAAAGTAAGTACAATTTCCGGGAAAACCAATTGGCATGGCTTTTGTACTTTTCTAAACTCAAAGTATATTACATACAAATTGCTTTTTAATGAGAAAATTTATTTTCAGCATCGTTTGTTTACTTTTTTGGGGGATAGGGACTTCGCTAAAAGCGCAACAAATTGATTCTATGATGAGTGTGTACGCAGAGGGCTTCCCTAAAGAAAAAATACATATCCATTTTGATAGGCCAGTCTATAATACCGGAGATACACTCTTTTATAAAGTCTATTTGTTAGCAGCTAATGAGCCCAGTATGCTCAGTAAAAACTTGTATGTTGAATGGTATGATACAACCGGAACTTTAATAAAACAAACAGTAGCTCCGTTGTTTCAATCTACTGCAAGAGGAAGTTTCGAAATTCCTGCAAAATACAGTGGTGGATTTTTACATGTAAAAGCATTTACCAGGTGGATGCTCAATGATGACCCAGCCTATTTATTTCAAAAAAATATACCAATTAATGGAGGGAATGTAGTTCTTGGCAGAATGCCTTCTCCAACTAGAGTTGATATTTTTCCCGAAAGCGGTTCGTTGGTGGAGGGAGTGAATTCTCGGGTGGCTTTTAAAGCGATTAATCAAATTGGGTTGCCTGTGAAAATTAAAGGAGTTTTGATTGATGCACAGAAAAAAGTTCTTGATAGCTTAAAAGTACAACATGATGGCATGGGCCTGTTTGTTCTGAAACCCTTGCCTGGTCAGCAATACCAGTTAAACTGGACAGATGAATACGGAAGAACAGGAACAACGCCTATTAAAGACATAAAGAAAGAAGGGGTAGTGTTGACCGTTAGAACCAATAATGAAAAAGCATTTCTTCAATTTGAAAGGTCAGAGCCTGCTTCAGCTAACTTTAAGCAAATGAATTTGCTGGTTCATATGAACCAGTCTCTACTGTATAAAGTGGGATTGAAAATGTCGGAAAGGAATTATCAGCGAGCAGAAATTCCCATTGATGAATTGCCTACAGGAATAGTGCAGTTTACCTTATTTACTGCAGATTGGATTCCTGTTGCTGAGCGTATTGTTTTTATAAACAACCATACCCATGATTTTAATGCCAAAATCAATCCCATCGTAACCAATTTAGGGAAGCGTGCATTGAATAAGTTTGACATTTTCGTTTCAGACACTACTATGACCAATATGTCAGTTGCGGTAATTGATGCCAACGCCAATACCAATGATCCTCATTCCATTTTTTCTAATTTCCTTCTGGCAAGTGAAATCAAAGGATACGTTCATAATCCTTCTTATTATTTTCAAAGTGATGCGGATAGTATCATGAACAGGTTAGATCTGGTTATGATGACCAATGGCTGGAGGAAAATTAACTGGGAAAAATTGAAGGAGGGAATTGGACCACAATTGAAATACATGCCAGAAACGGAATACATGTCCCTGAAAGGCTCTGTATTTGGTATTAAACCAGTAATGGTTAAAGATCAGCAACTGAATTTTGTATTGGCAGCCAAAGACAGCAGTAAAACCCTTCAATTCGCAGCCATTGATGCAAATGGTAATTTTGAACAGCCTGGCATTTTCTTTTATGATACGGTAAAAGTGTATTACGGATTCAATAATAATTCTAAGTTGAGTGGAGCAACTCAGGTTAAAATTGAAAACGGATTATTGAGAAAAGAGAATGGAGCTAAAGTAGGATTAGGTGCCATTCCGCCAGTATGGGGGGGTATAGATTCAATGGCTATTGCAAGAATGAATTTCTACCTTACAGAACAAGAAAAATTAAGAAAATTAATGGCATCTGCTTCGCTATCCGAAGTAGTAGTAAAGACCAGAACTAAAAGTAAACTTGAAATATTAGATGAAACTTACTCCTCTGGACTTTTCTCAGGAATGAATGGATATAGTTTTGATTTAACGGATGGAACAGTTGCAGCATTAGATATTTTTACTTTTCTTCAAGGACGAGTGGCAGGATTACAAGTTACTGGTACAGGACCGAGTGCTTCATTAACTTGGAGAGGAGGTATGCCAGATATTTATTTAAACGAGTTGAGATCAGATATTCCAATGGTTGCCAATATTCCGATAGCCGATATTGCTTATCTTAAAGTATTTAGACCGCCATTTTTTGGTACTGGTGCAGGTGGAGGGAGTGGAGCTATTGTAATTTATACAAAAAAAGGAGGGACTTCCAAGGGGTCACAAAATGTAAAAGGATTAGAAAGTACTTTATTGAGTGGTTATTCTACTTTTAAAGAATTCTACAATCCAATATATGATAAAACTACTGTTGCATTTGAACCTGATACAAGGAATACATTGTATTGGAATCCTTATATAATAACCAACAAAAAATCTCCTCGTTACCCCATAGAATTCTATAACAACGATGTATCAACAAAACTAAAAATTGTTTTAGAAGGGTTTAATGCAAGTGGTAAAATGACAAGAGTAGAAAGGATTTTAGAATAATCAAATCAATAAAACTATTGTAAACAGCTTCAATGACAAATATTATTGAAGCTGTTTATTACGAAAATTGATTTTTCTGATTCGACTGATTCCCAATAAAACACCTGTTATCATAACTAATATTACTAAGGAATAGGCTCCATTATTAATACTGTCTAATTGATATTTTGTGTCGTCGTTCCAGAATAAGTTGAGTACCGTTTGGTATTTAATATTCTTGTAAAGAAATAGACCATATAAAATGGCAAAGTAACATTGAAACAATAAAAACAGATATACAAGTGATGCGAGTGTAGCTACTTCGTGTTCAAAGTTTTCAGGATGTTCTGCGTCTTCTCTTATAACTAAGTATAGGGCATAAAAAAGGTGGAAAATCAAATGTGCCAGACATACCAGTGCAGTATATATTGAATAGTTGGGCTCTGCTAACTCCCTGTAAAACACGATAATGGTTAAAGCGTAGGCTACAAATGGAATTATAAGAGGCCATTGCTTTTTGATGTCGATAGATTTATGCGTGAAAAAATTCTTCACGAATAAAAAAAGCAAAGGACCTAGAATTAATAGAGATCCGTTTGCTACAAAAAATGCTAACCTGTTTATTCCAGAATGTTCACCATATCTAAAATAGTATTGGCTGGCAAAAAGCACTAGGCTTATGATTGTGTATACAAAAATCAATAGCCGTTTGGTTTCCTTATACTTACTTAATAAGAATATAAGCAAAAAGCTGGCTATCCCAACAAATAATGAAGAGATTAGAATCATAGTGTCAATAGGGTAAAAATCAATTGTAAAGTTCAGTAGTCTTGCATTGAATTATTGCCCCTAAAGCTGATTGGTAGTATTAATAATTCTTCAAATACTCCTATTTAATTCTTCATTTCTCTGAATTTGAGACCTGACAATAGTTTTTGAAATATGCCACTAGCTTATAAACAATACAATGTCTCATCCTTACACTAACATGCAAATTTCAGTTAACCTGTCTAGTGACCTGTGGCCTTGACCCGTTCTAAATAAAAAAGCCCCGTCCAATTGGACGGGGCTTTGGTTGAATATATTCTCAGTTGGATTACTTCACAATCACAACAGTAGTAGGAGCGAACTTAACGTTTTTACCTTCTAGTGTTAAGAAATGAGTGCCAATCACACCAGTATTTAATCTTACTGGAACCGCATTTGGTCCTTTAACAACGTTCACTTGTTTAGTGAAGATTGAGCGTCCAGTACCATCATTAATCTTCATGGTGAATTCACCAGCAACTGGGCTTACAAAGCTTGCAGTAAATACATTGTCGGTTACAGGGTTAGGGAATACCTGAATGGTTTTCTCTTCCTGTATTGTTGTATTAATTGCAGGTTTCTCTTTAGTAAAGCTGATGTTGCTGAAAGTTGACGCAACTGGACTGTTTCTTCCTGCATTTACTTCTACAGTAAATACTAGGGTAGTAACGTCTTTTGGATCAATGTTCTTGGTAGAAGCAGCAGACTTGAATTGGCTGAAAGGAATAAAGTATTCTTGCTGACCAGAACCTAATCTGATATCAGTAGTGTATTGGTTTTTCCATTCTGCAATTCCATTCTGGATCATGGTAACTCTTAAGTTGTAACCACCTGCAGCAGTAAACTTAAGACCTGTATATCCAGTTAAATCAGCTTCCATACCGCCAGCTTTTAATAGCTTGAATAAGGAAACAAAGTCAGAACTGTTTGCTTTTACTTCCACGTTTCTTAATACTGGGTATTCGTTTGCAGAAATTACTCGCTTCGCATCATTTGTAACATTGAATGAACTAACGCTGGTCGTATTTCTATTGTAATCGATAGCCCAAGTACCATCAGACATATAAAGGTTGTCTTTTACATCACCGTTTAAGAACATTGAGATAGAACTTTCGTATTTATCTCCAACTGGAACAACAATAGTAGAAGTTCCGTTTGCTTTTACTGTGAATGGTACATTACGAGTAACAATACCTGTAGAAGATTCATTAGATCTGTCTTCGAACTTGAAGAAGCCTGTAGTAGCAGCTGTACCGTTCTTGATTACCAAATTCAAGTTAGCACCTTCACGCTTGCCTGATTCGATATAAGTATCAGGAGTTGCGTTTACAATTGTTTGATTTACCGGAGCAACATCTTTCAATTTAGCCAATACTTCCTTCACCATATCGTTTACGATATTTGGAGAAGCAGCCCAGATCTGGAAGTTGTACATCTGATCTTCGTTAACATAGCTTGTTGTCAAGAACGCACTCTGAAGGTTGAAGTTGTTTCTACCTGCTTTTGCACCAACTGTGAATGCTGTTGCATATTCAAGGTTTCCTTTATCATTTCTGATTTTGTAATTGATAAAGTCGTAACCATCAATTTTTACAGACTCAACATCTAATAAAGTGGCGCCTTTTAATCTATCACAGATAGGCTTAGTGTGATCGTATAGTTCACCCAAAGTCTTGGTTGTGAATGCAACGGCCTTGGTTTCTTTATTGGTATTTACATAGTCAACTGCAAATACTTCTTTTGCATTCGTAAAGCTTACAATGTCTACAGGAGAGCTGTTATAAGCTTTGTAACCTCTGCTTGACAAGTCAGGCATGATACTAGCCAACTGTAAGCTAAATAAGCTATTGGTACTTGTAGAACGAATGGTTCCTTGTACTGGCTCAATAACTGGGAGCTTATTGTAATCAACCGCACCATTCATATCGTTGATGGCATTGTTCAATACACGCTGAGCGATAGCATCACCTAGGCTCTTACTTTCTAAACCACCGCCGCCACCGCCGCTAACAAAAGAAGACTCACGACGATAAAGGATTCTGTAGTTTAATTGAGTAGTACCGTCTTCAGCGGTTACTAGGATTTCTATGATATTGTCCCCTTCTCTAATTAGGAAAGGAGCACTTGCTACACCACTGGTTAATGGAACATAAGCACCAGGTCCCATGCCTGTATCAATTCTTGCCTGGATGGTTGCAAATTGATTTTCAACAGTAGGAGTAACGGTGAAGCTATTAATAGCAGTTAACACATAAGTGTCATAATCTAAGTCAAACTTATTGAATGGTGTATTCAATGCACCTGTAGAAGCAACCAAGTTGCTTAAAAACGCATTGGTACTTACTACTACTGTTAAGTTAGCAGGTACATAAGTAATAGTATAGTTAGAAGCGGTGAAAGTTCCACCTGTTGCTGCACTTGGAACAACCGTATTCGTATTTACAGCGATAGGATCTAAAGCTGCAGCCCCTGTACCATAAGTCATGGTAACAGAACCAATGGTTTCCCAGTTAACCAAACCTGTTGCAGTAAAGGCTGTAACACCAGTGGCTGGTGTTGGAATTACATCACCGTGTTGCTTGGTAACACCATTTGCAGTAATAGTTAATGGAGCAGGAGTAACAGTAATGTTTCCGTTTACATAAGTTATAGTATAGTTAGAAGCTGTGAAAGTACCACCGGTTGCAGCGCTTGGAACTACAGTTCCAGTATTAACGCCTACAGGGCTATTAGGTGTAGCACCTGTACCATAAACGATGGTTACAGAACCGATTGTTTCGCTGTTAACTAAACCTGTAGAAGTAAAGGTAGTCATACCGAATGCACTTACCAAAGTCACTCCATATACTTTTGACACGTTATCAGCAGTAATAGTTAATGAAGCAGGAGTGATGTTAGCGGTTAAACCAGTAGGTTGAGATACAGTGTAGTTTGCAGCTTGTGCTCCAGCGAGGGCGTAACCAGTTACAGTTACAGCTTTAGCATTACCAACGTTTGCATTAGCAAAGGTACCTGTACCACCAGAAACAGTTACAACGTCGCCACTTTCAACACCTACTAATGTAGCTGTACCTGTTAGGGTAGCTGTTGTGTTAGCGTCATACACTTTATTAGAAGCAGTTACACCAGAAATGGTTAAACCCTTTGCAGTGATATCAGCGGTTAAACCAGTAGGTTGAGATACTGTATAGTTACCAGCAGCAGAACCAGACAATGTATATCCAGTAACAGTTACCGCTTTTGCAGTACCAACGTTTGCATCAGCAAAAGTTCCAGTGCCGCCAGCTACTGTTACATTACCTGCATCAGCAACTAAAACACCTACTAGTGTTGCAGTGCCTGTTAAGGTTGCAGAGGTATTTGCGTTATATACTTTATTAGAAGCAGATACACCGGTGATCGTAAGACCAACTGCAGTGATGTCAGCAGTTAAGCCAGTAGGTTGAGTTACTGTATAGTTTGCAGCTTGTGCACCACCAAGTGTATAACCAGTTATGGTTACGGCTTTAGCAGTACCAACATTTGCATTAGCAAAAGCACCCGTACCACCAGAAACTGTTACCACATCACCACTTTCAACACCTACTAAAGTAGCTGTGCCTGTTAGGGTAGCAGTTGTGTTAGCGTCATACACTTTATTAGAAGCAGATACACCAGAGATGGTAAGACCTTTTGCAGTGATGTCAGCAGTTAAACCAGTAGGTTGAGATACGGTGTAGTTTGCAGCTTGTGCACCACCAAGGGTGTAACCAGTTACAGTTACTGCGATACCAGTTCCAACATTGGCAGAAGCAAAAGTACCAGAGCCACCAGAAACCGTTACTACATCACCACTTTCAACACCCACTAAGGTTGCAGTACCTGTTAAGGTAGCAGTTGTATTAGCATTGTATACTTTATTAGAAGCAGTCACACCAGAGATGGTAAGACCTTTTGCAGTGATGTCAGCAGTTAAACCAGTAGGTTGAGATACGGTGTAGTTGGCTGCTTGTGCACCACCAAGGGTGTAACCAGTTACAGTTACTGCGATACCAGTTCCAACATTGGCAGAAGCAAAAGTACCAGAGCCACCAGAAACCGTTACTACATCACCACTTTCAACACCCACTAAGGTTGCAGTACCTGTTAAGGTAGCTGTTGTATTTGCGTTATAGACTTTATTAGAAGCGGTTACACCAGAGATAGTTAAACCTTTAGCAGTGATATCAGCAGTTAAGCCAGTAGGTTGAGAAACAGTATAGTTGGCAGCTTGTGCACCACCAAGGGTGTAACCAGTTACAGTTACTGCGATACCAGTTCCAGCATTAGCAGAAGCAAATGTTCCAGAGCCACCAGAAACCGTTACTACATCACCACTTTCAACACCCACTAAGGTTGCAGTACCTGTTAAAGTAGCTGTTGTATTTGCGTTGTATACTTTATTAGAAGCAGTTATACCAGAGATGGTAAGACCTTTTGCAGTAATATCAGCAGTTAAACCAGTAGGTTGAGAAACAGTATAGTTTGCAGCTTGTGCACCACCAAGGGTGTAACCAGTTACAGTCACTGCGATACCAGTTCCAACATTGGCAGAAGCAAAAGTACCAGAGCCACCAGAAACCGTTACTACATCACCACTTTCAACACCCACTAAGGTTGCAGTACCTGTTAAGGTAGCAGTTGTATTAGCATTGTATACTTTATTAGAAGCAGTCACACCAGAGATGGTAAGACCTTTTGCAGTGATGTCAGCTGTTAAACCAGTAGGTTGAGAGAGAGAGTAATTACCCGCAGCAGAACCTGTAATCGAGTAGCCTGTAACAGTGATTGCTTTAGCAGTACCAACATTTGCATTAGCAAAAGTTGCAGAACCGGATCCGGCTAAAGTTACATTTCCAACATCTCCAAGTTCAACACCGTTTAAAGCTGCAGTTCCAGTGAATGATGCAGAGTTCGTTGCATCATAAGTCTTGTTAGAACCGGTTAAGCCATTAATGGTTAATGTTTTGGGATTAACTGTACTATTGGGAATCGCAACAGTTGTATTAGTGGCACCTTCAACTAAAGTTATGTTTCCACCTGTAATTGTTGCAACGTTCAATCCCCCTACCATTTTTACAAAGATTTGAACAGCAGGTGTTACATCACCCGATACATCTGTGGTAACAACTACAGAATTTCCAAATCCAGTTCCAGTACTTAGGGATACCTGAAAATTGGTTGGGGCTGTAATCGTAATTGGGCTGGATGCAGTCAATCCTGCAGCAGTAAAAGTAAACGATTGTTCACCAGATTCTGAAGGATACGTTGCAGTAAACGCAGTAATACTACCAGTAGGAGTAATCGTCTGCGCCACCAGATTAAATCCAGTCAACAAGAGAAAAAGGGGCATCAAAATTTTGAGTAAAATTTTTGATTTCATGAGCCTAGTTTTTAATGAATAATTTTAAAATGCCGTGCTTGAATCATAAGCAGTTAGGGGGATACGGATAGCTCAAGTATACGCGCATTTGTGGTAAAATTAGCTAATATGTTCTCTTTATTGTAAGCTATTCCGCATTTGATATCAATTTTTAGGGGTTTCCAAAATTGGGAATCATGTTTTCTTATTGCAACAAATTTTTCAAAGCAGATTTTTTTATAATAAATACCAAAGACTTGGTAGCTTTTTGCGAATTTTTAGCATATAAATAACTAAAATTCAATATTTTATGAAAAACAGTGTTAAAATCAGACAATCCGTTTTAACAAATGAAGGCCAAACTTTGACTTAAATACCCCAGATTCTGCGCCTTTTAAAATGTGGATAACTTTTTTAATTTTCTTTTAATCAGCATCTTTTGTCAAAGTTTAGTCATCAATTGTGATTTTTATGCAGATTTGGATTTAGCCCATAGATTTGCCATCCAAAACAAACCCCTTGAGAAAAATAACATTCTTTGCCATAGCGACTACAATTTTTAGTCAGACTACTGCACAACAAGCGGTAATGTCTTCAAAGCAAACCTCAACCCCTTTAGATCCCATTACAGTTACTAGTTCGTCAATTGAAACGAGGGCTTCCAAAACTGGAAGAAATATTACGGTAATTACTGCAAAAGATATTGCGCAACTTCCAGTAAGAACTCCCGACGAGCTTTTGCGCTTTTTACCAGGGATTGATGTACAAACTAGAGGTGCACTAGGAGCACAAAGTGATATTAGTATGCGTGGAGGTACTTTTCAACAAGTATTGGTTATTCTAGATGGTCTAAGATTAAACGATCCCAACACTGGACATTTTAGTGGATATATACCGGTTGTTTTAGATGAGATTGAGAGAATTGAAATTTTAAAAGGGGCATCTTCCGGAATTTTTGGTTCTGATGCCGTTGGGGGAGTAATCTATATCACAACTAAAAGTTTTGCAAAACAGAAAGTTGAAGGCAAGAGGGGGATTATACAAGCAGCTGGCGGAGATTTCGGATTATTGAGTAGTTCTGGATATTACAGCGTTTCTAATCCCACCCATCACTTACAAATTTCTGCTTTGAGGAATCGTGCCGATGGACCAAAGCAAAGAGGTATCAACGGATATATGCAAGAAGATGCGTTTTCATTTGCTTTGAGTAAGCAGAAAAATAACTGGCAAACTTCTTTTAGATCGGCGTACAATGAAAGAGAATTTGCGGCACAAAATTTTTATACTTCATTTGTTTCGGATACTGCAGTTGAAAAAGTAAAAATTTTCTGGAATCAATTCAATGCGAATTATCAGAAGAATAAAGATCAACTGGCCATTTATGCAGGGTTTAAAAATACAGAAGACAATTATCGTTTTAGTTCGGTTTCTTCTGCGAACTCTAGCTTTTCTAATCTCTTTCAATTTAACTCGGTTTATACCAGAATGGCAACAGAGCAAACCAAATTCTCTTTGGGGGCTCAATACATTGGAAGGAATATTCGTTCCAACGATAGAGGCAGACATACTGTAAATCAGTTCGCTGTTTATGGTATAGTCCAACATGCTTTTACAAGCCGTTTCAATACGAATGCATCTTTGCGAACTGAACATACAGAGAATGCAGGTTGGATGCTGGTGCCACAAGTAAATCTTTCTTACCAATTGAATCAATTACAATTCAGAGCCAGTGCTGGTTATGCATATCGTAATGCAGACTTTACTGAACTATATAATAACTATAATAGAACCGGGGTAAGAAGCGGATCAATTGGGAATCCCAATTTGTCTGCAGAAAGAAGTATGAATTACGAATTGGGAATCGATTGGCAGCCGAATTCATTTGGTAAGTGGTCATTCAGTTTATTTAGTAGAGATAGTAGAGACTTGATTGACTGGTCCCTTACTGCTTATGCAGACATGCCGCGAAAAGAAAACCTAGTGGTGAATGGAAATTATTTCCTTGCGAAAAATCAGAATCGTATTACCGTTTCGGGATTGGAACTGGATTATATGCTGGAGAAAAAATTGAACGAACAAAATGCTATTCGATTAAAAGCAGGATTAATTTGGTTGAATACAGAAAGTAAGCAAGGGCCATTGAGTTTTTATCTTTCCTCTGCACCTAAATTTCTTGCCAATTTTTCCACTGGTATCAAAGTCAAAAATTTAGATATAAGCTTTACAGGGTTGTATAAAAGCAGGGCTACTCAAAACGGCAATGCACTGCTAGTACCATTGAGTAGCGAATATTTTGTAATGAATTCCAAAGTCAATTTGTATTTCAATAAAGTAAAGCATGTTTTGTTTTTACAAGCAGACAATCTATTGAATCAATCTATCAATGATTTTGTAGGAACACCTTTGCCAGGCAGATGGTTGCAAGGAGGATTTAGATTTATTTTCTAAATATACTACTCGCTTACGCAGCCATTTCTTTCAATGCTGTTACAAAATTATCTAGTTCTTTTAGCGTTGTAAAAACATTGGGTGTAATGCGACAACCATGTACACCAGCTCCATCAATGGCTACGGTATAAATTTTATATTTGTTCAGCAGGGTAGTTGCCATATCAGCGGGTTTCATTTCTTTGATTCCCACGTTGGCTATTGCGCAGGAGCGTTGATTATCTATTGGTGTATTCAAAATAATATTTGGTATATCGGCAACTTGTTTTGTCCAATATTGTTGGAGAAAACGCAAACGTTTTTCTTTATTATCGGCACCTATTTGAAAATGAAAGTCTATAGCAAATTGAAGTGCTAAATACGTATGAACCGGATTGGTGCCAAAATGATTCAAGCGATTCATTCCTTTTATTGTTTCATTCTCCCCCAATAATGGCCAAATTTTTTCTTGGTGTTTTTTCTTAATATACAATAAGCCAACACCCAACGGCACTGCCAGCCATTTATGCAAACTTGCACCATAATAGTCGCAGTTTAAATCTGGAATTTTAAATTGAATATGAGCAATGGCATGTGCTCCATCTACCATTACTTCAACCCCATATTTATGTGCCATATCGCAGATTTTTTTTACGGGCATTATTTGACCCGTAATATTGATCATATGACAGATCATAATCAACTTGGTTTTTGGCGTAATGGCTCTCTCATATAAGGAAACGATTTCCTCATCTGAAGCTGGGTGATTCGGTATGGAAAGAATGGTATTCTTAATGCCATATCGTTTTGCAACTTGTTTAAACATATCAATCATTGCGCCATAGTCCTGTTCTGCAAAAATGGCTTCATCCTCTTTTTGCCAGGGATAACCACTAATAATTAAATCAAGAGACTCAGTTGTATTTCTTGTTAATACAATTTCTTCAGGATCAGAACCGGTAAACGCTGCAATCGCTTTGTTTTTCTCGGCTCTCTCAGCAAATTGTTTGGTTCTCATGTAAAAAGAAGCATGATAGTTTACTTCTTTAATGACTGATAGGTATTTATCCAATGTAGGTTCGGGAAGTAAATTATAATAACCACTTTCCAGATTGATATAGTCAGGTTTTATTTTATATAATCGTCTAATGCCAGCCCAAAAGTTTTCGTCCTCTGCCAATGGTATTGTATTATTTTTTATAGGCAAGATTATTTCTGAAGACATGGCTTTACTGATTTCGGGTATAGCTAGTCCAGATAATGCAAAACTTTTTATAAATGATCTTTTATTCATGCTGCAATCTTGTTTTCTAAAGTTAATAATAATCAGGCTTTAGCAAGGTTGTTTTTCTTAATTTCATTCCATGGGTAAACAGCTATTTTGTGTAATGCTGATAGTAGCGTTAGTTTCAACTGCATGGTCTCAGGGGAGTGCACCTTTGTATAAAAATCCACGCTATGCTATTGCTGAAAGGGTGGAAGATCTTCTTCAAAGAATGACACCTGTAGAAAAGTTTTGGCAGTTATTCATGATTCCTGGTGATTTAGGCGATCAGCCTGATTTATACAAGGATGGACTCTTTGGTTTTCAAGTAAGTGCAGCTACAGCAGGAAATACCGCAGGCAATCAAATGCTTAACTATAACACTAAAGAAGACGCCCTTTCATTGGCGAAAAAAATAAATCAGATTCAATCTTATTTTATTCATCAAACCCGTTTGGGTATTCCTATCATTCCATTTGATGAAGCTTTGCATGGGCTGGTTCGTAATGGGGCAACAGCTTTTCCTCAGTCCATTGCATTGGCAGCCAGTTTTGATACCAGTTTAATGGGAGCTATTTCTCGTGCCATTGCCATTGAGTCTAGAGCAAGGGGGATAAGGGATATACTTTCACCCGTACTGAATATTGCAACGGATGTAAGATGGGGCAGAACAGAAGAAACCTATGGCGAAGACCCCTTATTGGTATCTTATATGGCAGGAACCTATATTCGTAATTTGGAAGGTAATGGCATTGTTACTAATCCCAAACATTTTATTGCAAATGTAGGAGAGGGAGGCAGAGACAGCTATCCAATTCATGCCAGTGAACTTTTATTAAATGAATTGCATTTGCCTCCGTTTAAATATGCTATTGAACAAGCCGGAGCTAGATCTATCATGACGTCCTATAATTCGCTAAACGGAGTGCCTGCTACCGCTAATGAGTGGCTGTTGAATAAGAAACTAAAAAAGGATTGGGTCTTTAGAGGTTTTGTGATTTCTGATGCCGGAGCGGTAGGTGGTTCTACGGTTTTGCATCATACAACTGCTGATTATCCTGCATCTGCTGCTGATGCTATCAATAATGGACTCGATGTGATTTTTCAAACACAGTACAAGCACCATGAATTGTTTATGCCTCCTTTTTTAGATGGGAGGATTCCAATAGAAAGAATAAATGATGCGGTAAGAAGAGTATTGCGTATAAAGTTTGAACTGGGGCTTTTTGATCAACCTTTTGTGGATGAAAAGGAAGCAGCTAAATGGATAAACAATTCTTCTCACAAAGCATTGGCAAAATCAGCTGCGGAAAAATCTTTTGTGTTGCTTAAAAATCAGAACCAGATTTTACCCATACAATCTTCAGTTAAAAAAATTGCAGTAATTGGTGAGGATGCCATAAGGGGTAGACTGGGAGGTTACAGCGGTCCAGGCAATGGTATAGTTTCCATTTTTGATGGGATAAAAGCTGCTGCAGGGAGTAACAAACAAGTGTTTTATTCCAAAGGGGCTACTGTTCAATCCGATAATTTTTCAATTATCCCGGAAGAAAATTTACGTACCGATGCATCTGGCAAAACTAAGGGGCTAACTGCCAGTTATTTCAATACGCTGGAGCCAGGGGGGCTTCCTTTAAAATCTGTTTTGTTACATGAACTGAAGGAGTCATATACATTTTTATCACCTGATAGTAGTCTGGATGTGAATCATTTTTCTGTTCGTTATACTGGTGTTCTTTTACCTGATAAAACAGCCAAATACCAGTTGGCATTAGAAGGGAACGATGGGTTCAGAATGTATATAGATGATCGGTTAGTGATTAATCAATGGAGTAAGGTTTCTTATAGAAGAGTGCCTGTTACAATAATGCTGGAGAAGGGAAAGCAATATGCCATTCGCATTGAATTTTATGAGTCAAAAGGAAATGCCAGCATAAAATTACTTTGGGATAGAGGGATTACAGATAACCGTCAACAATTGATTACAGATGCAGTTGCTGTAGCCAAAAAATCGGATATGGCAATTATTGTAGCGGGTATTCATGAAGGAGAGTTTCAGGACAGATCTCGTCTTTCTCTTTCTGACTATCAGGAAAAATTGATTGAAGCAGTTACTGCCACCGGAAAACCTGTGGTAGTAATGTTGACAGGTGGAAGTGCTATTACAATGGAAAAATGGCTGGATAAAGTAAAGGGTGTAATGATGCTTTGGTATCCGGGCGAAGAAGGAGGAAATGCAGTAGCAGATATTTTATTTGGGAAAAAAAATCCTGCAGGAAGATTACCTATTACTTTTCCAGTAAGTGAAGGGCAAGTGCCATTGGTTTATAATCATAAACCAACCGGTAGGGGGGATGATTATCATGATCTAAGTGGAGAGCCCTTATTTCCTTTTGGTTATGGATTAAGCTATACAGAATTTGCATATAGTAACCTTCGTTTTAGTTTGGATAGCCTTAATGAAACAGAGAGTATACAAGTGTTTGTAGATGTACAGAATACAGGAAAAGTGGCTGGAGAAGAAGTGGTTCAGTTGTATATTAACAATATACTTTCTTCGGTTGCGACGCCAGTTTTGTCTTTAAAGCATTTCAAAAGAATACAACTCTTGCCGGGGGAAAAAAAGACAATTGATTTTGTAATGGACAGTACATTTTTTCAATTGATTAATAAAGAGGGAAAAACAGTTTTTGAACCAGGCTGGGTTAACATCATGATTGGAAAAAGTAGCAGAGAATTGGTACTCAAGAAGAAATTAAAACTTTGGAAAACAGAAAGCGGAACGCATTAATTATGTTTTGTGCACGGAAACTCTATAGTTATTGTAGTCCCTACATTTTCTTCACTTTCAAGTGATATTTTCCCGTTTTGCATGTCTACAAAGTTTTTGACCAATACCAATCCCAGCCCGTTTCCTTTGATATTTTTAGTGTTGGATCCTCTAAAATAGGAACTGAATAGTTTCACTTTTTCCTGACTAGGGATGCCAATTCCATAGTCCTTTACAATAATGCTAGTGCTGTCTATTTCAAACTTAACCATGATTTCAGGTGCCTTTCTATCTTTTGAATATTTAATTGCATTAGCAATAATATTGTCAAGAATATGCATCATGAGTATTTCGTCGAGCAACATGTTACAGGGTTCACCTGTAACAGTTAAATCAATCTGGCGCTCGTCTTTATTCATTAATGCTATTCTGTTGATAGAATTTTGTATGATTGGAATAATAGAAATGTCTTTTTTGTTGACAGTGATTTTACCCGATTCCATTCTTCCAACAGTAAGGAACTCTGTAATTACATAAGTAAGCCTGTCTATTTCTTTATCCATTACCTGTAATCGTTTGGTAAGTTCTTCAGGTAGTTCAATTTTTAATTTTTTCAAATAAATATCCAGTATTTCCATACTGGTTCTGAATATGGTTAATGGTGTTCTGAATTCATGAGATACATTAGTAACAAATTCAGACTTAATTCTATTCAGTTCAATTTCCTTTTCCAACGCTTTGTTAGCAGATATGTCAATTGCGGTTACAGAAATATGCGTGGGTACATTTTGTTCGTTTCTATGCAATAAAACGACCTGCCATACGGTAACTTCTTTGTTTTTTAAATTGACATAGGTATTAGAGCCAATCCAACTGCCTTCTTTTAGCAAAATATTTAATAACTCTTCTAAAGTAAAAGCAGCATCTAGAATTTTAAAATTTCTTAAATCAATTTGGCTGGTATCAGTAGATTCATCCAAGCCAATCTTTCTTAACAGCGCTTTATTGGCATATGTGAATTTGAAATTTAAATCAAATGTGGCAAAGAAAGCAGGTGTGTTATCTAATATATCTAGTAATTCTTCCTGTTTCTGAACCAAGGATTTTCTCTCTTTTGTGATATCGCTGAAGGTGCAAATGACATGGTCAAAGTTTCCAGATAAATCAAATTGTGGCTCTGCATTCACTAAGAGCCACACCCTATCGTGCGTCATAGGCCTATATACCCCCATCACCACATCTCTTACCGGTTTTTGTGTAGCAATTGATACGGGAACGGGATGTTCATTGCCTGGGAAGGGGGAGCCATCACTGTGTATCACATTCCAATCTGGATCAAAAGAAGTTTTACCTAATAATTGGTCTTCAGTAAGGCCAAGCATTTCCAGTGCAGGCTGATTACATAGAGTAATTTCGGCATTTTGTTTTTGAATGATTATACCAATATTGATATTTTGTATTAGTGAACGATAATGTTTTTCATTGTTTTTGAGCTCAGAAATATTTCTTCCTATAGCAAAAGTGTCTTTGGTTTGCTCATCCCATATTAGACTCCAGGATAAATAAATTTCAATATTGTCTTTATTTAGGAATCTATTTTCAAAATTGTAAATTTTGCCCTTTTCCCTTACGGCTAAAAAAGCCTCTTTCGTTGCAACCTTGTCTTGTGTAACTACATTATCTAAAATAGAAGTGCCTGTTATAGAATCTGCGGGATATCCCAATATCAATTCTGAAGATTTACTGCAGAAAAGAATTTTCCCGTCTAAATTGATGATTTGTATTAAATCGAGCGATAAATCAAGTACTCTAATGATATCTGGATTCTGAAATGTAGACATACTCTAAATTACTGAATAATGATATATTGGATTTTTTTTGAAGGTTTATTTATATGAAAAGATGTGTCTGTTATTTAGTAAATTACCGTCACAATTCCTGGTGATGAGATTTTGCTTTTTATGCTTTTTTCTATTTTTCTATACGCTTTCCAATGCTCAGGAGAATTATCCGATTCCGGCGCCCACTGAAAATAGATTATTCATTATTCAGCACAGCAAGAATCATAATACATACGTGTACGATGCTAATTTTACCATTGACAAAATGTTAAATGAAAAAGATCCTGTGTTGGTTTACCGGGTTGTTTACACAGATGGAGGTATTATTAAGCCCCTGACGGCTATTCAAAGAAAGCTGGCCTATGGCATTCATGCTAGTAAAATTGCTGACAAATTATATAAGCTCAAACTGGTTTCCTACGGCGGATTAAGTCTTTTGATGAAAATTGGACAGGATGGGAAAGCGTTTGTTGAAGCCCATATCCAGAATCAAACAATTATTATGACCAGGCTGTTCTTGAAAATGAAAGAGGGGAGAAGTGACTTCAATCCTAAACTTGAACAAGTTATTTTATATGGATTCGACGGTTCAGGTAATAGAACGCAATTAAAAATAATTCCAGAATAATAGTATGATAAAACGATTGTATTTACTGATGATTGTATGGATGAGTGTTTTTTCATTGCTTGCCCAGCAACTTAATTTCCAATCCATCTATGCTCATCAGGCAAAATCTGTTTACGGAGTAGGTGAGAAGATATACAGTAAGTTATACATTCGCCAAAATAACAGGCTATTGATGCAGCCTGTAAATGTGTATGTAGATTGGTATAATCCAGAAGGATTATTACTTGAGCATCAGATTTACCTGGCTCAGAAAGGAGGAGCTGATATTGGTTTTGTTACTCCTAAAGAGTATCAGTTTTCATTTCTTAGAATGAGGGCTTACACGCTGGTTTCCATTAATCAATTACCCGAATTTCGTTATTGCGATCAAGTGGTAGCTATATATCAATCTGGTGCAGGCAATCTTACACCCGATTCAGCAATAAATACATTTAACAGTACAGCATCGACCCATCAAACAGAAGGTATGCTGGAAATTAAAAAAAATAAACAATCGTTAGATGCAAAAGGTAAGGTTGAATGGTCTTTGGTAAATAAAACTGGTGATTTTTTAAATCTCTCTGTTTCAATAGTTGAGGAAGAAACGTTTATACCAGGCATTTACAACATTTTAAAAGACTTCAGGACAGGTAACCAGACCTTTGTTCAAAAAGCACCTCCCTATACTGATGCGTTTGTTCAGGTAAAAGGTGTAATCAAATCTGACCCGGCAGCATTAAAGAATGCTATGGTTTCTTTTTCTTTGATGAAGAGAGGTACTGTTCCGGTAATTGATCAGGTTCCTGTTACAGATAGCGGAACCTTTTTGGTTGATCGTTTGGTTATTAATGATTCTGCTACACTGGGTATTCAGCTGGATACCCGTCAGAAGAAAAGGGAAAAGTTGGCTTTGCAATATCAGCAATTGGGTTTGTTTACAGATGCACCAACCTATGTGAATGATTTCGGCTATCCTTTGCCTGAGTTAAGGTTTCAATCCCCCAAAGCCCGTGAACTTGCTATGTATGTACCAGCTGAGAATGAAGTAGTGGTGTATAGTACAAGCAAAAGTCCGCTGCAGGTTCTGGAAGATAAATACACAACTGGGCTTTTTAAGGGTGGTGATGCAATCGGCTTTAATATGATGACTCCGAATGCCATTTCTTTTCCCAATATTTTTGAGTTTTTAAAGGGCAAAGTACCGGGGCTGCAAATATTTTTTGACACCGATTCTATGGGGCAAAAAAGTATGCCCCGCTTATTTTGGAGATCACAACAGGATATGCTGAAATTTTTTCTGAATCAGGTGAATGTAGATATTGAAACCATTTTAACCCTGAACATTAATGAAATTGCTTTCATAAAGGTTTTCAAGCCCCCTTTTTTAGGGGCAGCTATGGGAGCTCCAAATGGAGCAATTGCCATATATACCAAACTCGGGGATGAAGCCAATTACATTCCCAAAGGGTCTAAGCTTACACAAATTCCTATTAAAGGGTTTACCAGTTATCTGCCGTTTAGCGGACCTCAATACAAGTCTGAAAAACAGAAATCAGTAATTGATAAACGCAAATTGCTCCATTGGGCTTCCTCCTTGTATTTAAGTAAGGAACAGCCTGAATACACAATCAGTTATTATAACAATGACAGAAGTAAAATGCATAGGGTTGTAGTTGAAGGTGTCCAGCAAAATGGAAATCTGATTAGGAAAGAGTTTATTTTGGAGTAAAACAAGCGAACTTATTTTGCTATTTATAATGTTTGATTTATATTTGCAGCCCGTTAACGGAATGGCTGCGTAGCTCAACTGAATAGAGCATCTGACTACGGATCAGAAGGTTTTAGGTTTGAATCCTAACGCGGTCACTAAAAGCCACTGTAACTCTTGTTATGGTGGCTTTTTTAGTAAGGATTTGTCAGGAATCAGTCATGTTCATAAATAATTCTTAAGTAAATAATCAATGTACCAACATTTATTGTAATTTTGGACTCTCAAACCATTTTGGTCTAAAAGTTTATGGTAAAAGAAGATATTTTTAAGGAAGACATCCTACGGGAAGCCCAAAAGCTTTTCCAGCTATATGGCCTTAAAAAGACCACTATGGAAGAAATTGCTAAGGCATTGGGTAAGGGCAAAAGCACATTATATTACTACTATCAAAGCAAGGAGCAAATTTTTGAGGAAGTGCTACAGCGCGAATTGCAGGAAGTGTTCAGGCAAACCCAAATTGCCGTTGAAAGCGTAAATTCTGCCGAAGAAAAATTAAAGGTTTTTGCTGTTACAAGAATTAAGGTTCTTAGCAATATGTTGAATCTATACCGCTTGGTATGTGGAGAATTCGTTGAACAAATTCCCTGCGGACGGGTTTTATTTAATGAATATTCGCAATTGGAAACCAAACTGATCCGGTCTATTTTAACATATGGTATTGAAAAAGGGGAGTTTAACCGGGAAATTGAACAGGAAATGGATTTATTACCCTCTGTAGTAGTTAGCAGTATACGTGGAATAGAACGGGATTTTTTCAACGATAAGTTAGTAGGTCTGGAACATAGAATTGGCGCTATCTCCAATTTGTTCGTAAATGGACTTAAGCAAAATAGTAAATAACTGTTATTAATATATAAAGCGCAAGAATTATGAAACAAAACATCGCCCCTGCAGAAGGGAAACTCGGTATCTTGATTCCAGGTTTAGGTGCCGTTGGCACCACTATGATTGCAGGTGTAATTGCTGTCAATAAAGGTTTATCACAGCCCGTTGGTGCTTTAACGCAGATGGGTAATATTCGTTTGGGAAAGAGAACCGAGAATCGCTATCCATTAATCAAGGATTTTGTTCCATTAGCTAATCTGACTGATATTGTTTTTGGTGGATGGGATGTGTATGCAGATAATGTATTTGAAGCAGCAATGAACGCAAAAGTTCTTGAACCTATGTTGTTACATGCCGTTAAACCAGAGCTAGAAGCCATTAAGCCCATGAAAGCGGTTTTTGATCGAGAATACATCAAGAACTTAGATGGAACTCATATTAAGGAAGGTAATTCCAAATGGGATCTGGCTCAGCAGGTAATAAATGATATTGAACAATTTAAAAAGGATAATGGGTGTAGCCGTGTTGTTATTGTATGGTGCGGATCTACAGAAAAATATATTGAAACCAGTGCGGTACACGAAACTTTAGCTGCTTTTGAAGCGGGATTAAAAAACAATGATCCTGCCATTGCTCCAAGTATGATTTATGCGTATGCAGCTTTAAAACTGGGAGTGCCTTATGCAAATGGAGCGCCTAACTTAACCGTTGATATTCCTGCATTGGAAGCATTGGCAAAAGAAACACAAACTCCAATTGCCGGTAAAGATTTCAAAACAGGACAAACTTTAATGAAAACGGTATTGGCTCCGGGCTTACATGCAAGAGCGTTGGGAGTAAGAGGTTGGTTCTCCACCAATATTCTGGGTAACAGAGATGGTTTGGTATTGGATGATCCTGATAACTTTAAAACAAAAGAAGTTTCCAAGTTGAGTGTATTAGAAGATATTCTTCAACCAGAAGTAAATCCTTCTTTGTATGGCGATTTGTATCATAAAGTTAGAATCAACTATTATCCTCCTCATGGTGATAACAAGGAGAGCTGGGATAATATCGACATTTTTGGCTGGCTAGGTTATTCTATGCAAATTAAAATCAACTTCCTTTGCCGTGATTCTATTTTGGCAGCTCCCATTGTATTAGATCTAGCATTGTTTATGGATCTTGCCAAGCGTTCTAATATGAGTGGTATTCAGGAGTGGTTGTCTTTTTACTTTAAATCTCCACAGACTTTGCCTGGATTAAGACCTGAACATGATATTTTCAAACAATTAATCAAGTTGCAAAATACATTGAGACATATCATGGGTGAAGATTTGATTACACATCTTGGATTGGATTACTACCAGGATGTAGTGGAAGCACTATGATAAAAATACATGAGATATTATCCAGCTTTTTTGGAATAGGATATATAAAAAAAGGTGGAGGAACAGTAGCAGCTATTGCAACAGCAATTATTTGGTTTGTTGCAGTAGCTGAACCTGATTCCCCGATAGTGTTAGGAGTCACTTTAGTGGTAACATTATACGGTGTTTGGGCTGGAAATGAAGTAGAAAGAAATTGGGGAAAAGATAGCAGTAAAGTAGTACTTGATGAAGTAGCAGGAATGTTGGTTGCATTGTTATTTATTCCAGTTTCGGTGGTAAATGTTTTATTTGCCGTAGTACTTTTTAGGTTTTTTGATATTCTCAAACCTTTGATGATTCGCAAGTTGGAAAAATGGCCGGGAGGCTGGGGGGTGATGGGAGATGATGTGCTGGCGGGCATTTATAGTAATATTGTTCTGCAGTTATTTCTTCTTTTACAACTATGGTAAAAACTGCATTCATAAAAGCCCAGGCATCTTCATTAATTGCATCGCTGGTCGATTTTTTGATGACAGTAATGATGGTTGAATGGTTCAGGTTATATGCAGTGCTGGGAGCAGCCATTGGAACAATTTCCGGTGGGGTTGTTAATTTTCTTTTGGGTAGAAACTGGGTATTTACGGGGGGATCAAAACCGGTTTCTGTGCAGGCCTTCCGTTATTTTTTGGTGTGGGTAGGCAATTTCATTTTAAACATTGCAGGAATGACGCTAATGATTCAGGTTGTTCATGCTAATTATATTTTTTCAAAAATTTTAATTTCTCTGTTGGTCGGAATCTTTTATAACTATCTGTTGCAGGGAAAATTTGTATTTAAATAAAGGTCTATGAAAGACAGATTCGGGTTTAAGTTAATCATCATGCTGATGAGCATTTTATTTGTTCATCAATTAAGCGCTCAGGAAACTGTGGTTAAGGGTATTGTTGTTGATTCAATAACCAAGAAGCCTTTGCAAGGGGTAAGTGTTTATTTTTTGAAGGGAAGAGGGGTAGTTACAGACAGCCTTGGACGTTACATGATTATTACCAATACGAGCATAAATAAAGTGGTTGTTTCTTCTGTTGGATTCCGACAGGTTCAGTTTACGGTTAATCGATTTAAGATGCAGGAATTGAATATTGAATTAGGACCAGACCCTTCATTATTAACTAATGTAACTGTATCAACCAATAAAAGGGCAAAGTATAGAAACAAAGACAATCCGGCTGTAGAGCTTATTAGGAAAGTAATTGAGAACAGGGATAACAATAAAGTAGCAAGTTATGATTATGTTGAGTACGAGCAGTACGAAAAAATAAATGCAGCATTAAGCTCTGCCAATGATAAGGTTACTAATTCTCGTATGTTAAAAAAATATAGTTTTCTCTTCGAGAACAGAGATAGCTCTAAGTTAAGCGGCAAATCCCTGATTCCTATTTACATGGAAGAACGCTTGTCCAAGCAATATCTTCGTAAGGATCCTTCTGCTTCCAAATCCATTATCTTGGGCGAGAAGAAAGTTAATTTCGGAAGTTATATTGATAACGATGGATTGAGTTCGTTGCTGAACAGATTATATGAAAATGTAGATATCTACGAGAATAATATTCCCATTTTTACCTATCAGTTCCTCAGTCCAATCGCAAATGCTGCACCTACTTTTTACATGTACTATATCAGAGATACTGTCACTGATGATTATGGAACCAAGTTGGTGAAATTGTATTTTACGCCGCGAAATACCAATGACCTATTATTTAGAGGCAACATGTTTATTACGTTAGATGGCAACTATGCCGTTCAGAAAATAAATATGTTCATTAGTAGAAATGCCAATATTAACTGGATTAAGGAATTACATGCCGATTTGGAATTTGAGAGAGGAGAAGACAAAAAGTACCATGTAGTCAAGAGCAATCTGATGGCCGACATGGGTTTGAGCAAGAGCAGTACCAGTGGTGGTTTCTTTGGTGAAAGAACCGTTTCTTACAAGGGGTTCACTACCAATAAGCCATTGGCAGACTCCATTTTCGAGGGGCCTGCAATTGTTAGAAATGAGGCTGTAATATCGAAAATGCCAGACAGTTTCTGGGTTTCACGAAGACATAATCCCTTGTCTGTGCCAGAATCAAAAGTGTACAGCAATATTGATAGTCTGGAGAAAATGCCTTCTTTCAGAAGGACCCTGGCTTTATTTACTTTATTATTTGCCGGATATGGAAATTTAGGACCTGTTGAAATTGGACCGGTAAATACATTCTATAGCTTTAATCCGGTAGAAGGATTCAGATTACGTGTTGGTGGTAGAACTACTCCAGCCATGAGCAAACGACTGTATTTTGAAACCTATGGTGCTTATGGATTTAATGACAAACAATGGAAGGGCTTTTTAAGTGCAACTTATTCACTCAACAATAAGTCTATTTATACCTTCCCACTCAATTATATTAGAATAAGTGCGCAGAGTGATACCAAAATTCCCGGACAAGATTTAGAGTTTGTGCAAGAAGATAACTTTTTGCTTTCTTTTAAAAGAGGCAACAACGAACGCTGGTTATACAATAATACCTATCAGTTTGAATATGTAAAAGAATTCAAGAATCGTTTATCATTCAATATTGGTTTTAAGAACTGGCATCAACAACCTGCAGGTATTTTAACCTATACCAAGGCCAATAATGAAAATATTCAGAACGTAATAACAACTGAAATAAACGGACAAATCCGTTATGCACCGAATGAAAAATTTTATCAGGGTAAAGTATATCGTATTCCTATTTTTACTAAGTACCCCATATTTACTTTAAGCGCAGCCGCGGGTGTTAAAGGATTGCTGGGTGGTCAATACAACTACCAGAAGCTGGATTTGAGAATAGAAAAAAGAAACTATCTGGGAAGATTGGGATATGCGGATGCAACGCTAGAAGGTGGATATATTTTTGGTCAATTGCCATTCCCATTGCTTACGGTACACAGAGCCAACCAGACTTTTGCCTATCAGTTGAATTCCTATAATATGATGAACTTCCTGGAATTCGTGAGTGACAGATACGCATCATTTACTTGGGTACATCATTTCATGGGAATTGTCTTTAACAGAGTGCCCTTGTTAAAAAAGCTTAAATTCAGAGAAGTGGCTTCATTCAAAATATTGTACGGAGGTGTAAGAGATGAAAACAATCCAACACTGAATCCCAATTTATTCAAGTATCCAACAATTAACGGTGCAACCACAACTTTTGCACTTGATCCGGCAAAGCCATATATGGAAGCTAGTGTTGGGGTAGAAAATATTCTAAAGATTTTACGTGTTGACTTTGTTAAGCGTTTAAGCTACTTAGATAACCCGGGAATTTCTCCTTACGGTATCAGAACCAGATTCAGATTTGATTTTTAATTTGAATTCTTCAATGTTACAATTTGAAAAAAACAATTACAAATGAACCAGTCGAATCCGAAATTCAGAGATAGAGCACAACAGATGATTTATGTTGTGATTAATCCCTTTGTTAAATTCTTAATAAAGCTGGGACTTACGCCAAATGCAGTTACTTTTATTGGTCTTCTGCTAAATATTCTGGTAACTGCAATTTTTATTGAAGGTGCAGAAAAAGGACATAGAGGAGAGTTGAGTTATATTGGCTGGGCTGGGGCAATGGTTTTATTTGCTGGCGTTTTTGATATGCTCGATGGTCAGGTAGCCAGATTGGGGAAAATGTCTTCTTCTTTTGGTGCACTGTTCGATTCTGTTTTGGATCGGTATAGTGAATTGGTTTTGTTTCTAGGGATTTGTTATTATCTGATTTCACACCATTATTTTTATAGTTCTCTTTTTGCATTTATTGCCATGATTGGTTCTTTAATGGTTAGTTATACCCGTGCAAGAGCTGAAGGGCTGGGGGTAGAATGCAAGGAAGGGTTGATGCAAAGACCAGAACGAGTAATCACAATTGGAGTTACAGCTATTGCTTGTGGTATAACTTCTTACTTTATCGGTGGAGATTTTAAAGTGTATTTACCAGGGACAACTGTTCAGGTATTTGAAACCATTTCGGTATTTACAATACCGCTGACTATAATGGCCGTGCTTACCAATTATACTGCTTTTAAAAGATTACTGGATGCAAAAGCTGCATTGGATCTGAAGGACAAACAGAATCTTGGGTTGTAATAATTGAGTCGAATATTTCTGCAAAGGCAGAAAGCTTATAAAGAATATAAATTTTAAATTAAAAAAAGGTAAAGCGTGAATTTAGGGAGAAAGCGATTTTTAGTTTTTTTAATTCTCTTAACTGGAATCTTCAGCATGGTCAATAGTGGCATTGCTGCAAATAGGGAAAGTGTAGATAAAATGATGTACAATACGGATCCGCAGGATACATTTCCTGTACCCGTTGGCATTAAAAATCAGCTATTCTATTTACAAAGAACTACCAATACCAATACGATTATTTATTCTCTAAATGTAAATGACAAAGGGGAACTGGATGAGAGTACCCCAGTAAAAGTTTTCTGGATTCGTTATCCGGAAGGGGGGATGCGCAAAGAATTGAATTTTATTCAAAAAGCATTTGCCTATGGTACTATTTCAAGAAAGAACAGGGATGGAAGCTTTACTATTCAGCTGGTTGCTTACAAAAAGAAAGAATTTACGCTTAAAAAATCTCTTCTAGACAATACCTATAAAATGTATACCCTCATTAACAATAAGGAATCTGAAATAAAAAGGGTTTACATTCAGATTGATCCCGGAGGCACTTTGTTTAATCCCAATGTCAGGTATATTGAAATGAAGGGGAAGGAAGCAGCTACCAACAAGCCTATTATGGAAAGATTTAAACCTTAATTGTTTTTTATGCCTTTTAAGTCAAAGAAAATAAAAGCATCCATACTTGTTTTGTTTTTTTCTATTGCCTATCTGGTATTGTCTTATTTCCTGATTGGATTTAAAACAGATCAACTGGTGCTGGTTGGTTTGTTTAATTTCATGTATTACTTATCGGCAGTCACAAGGAAGTTTATTCTTGGGTTTACCGTCTTCATCGTTTTCTGGATCATTTTTGATTACATGAAAGCATTTCCAAATTATGAATACAATACTGTTAGTATTCGGGAATTATACAATCTAGAAAAAAGTATATTCGGATTTACTTATCAGGGAAAAGTGGTTACTCCCAATGAATTCTGGTTATTGAATCATAATAACCTATTGGATGTACTTGCTGGTTTATTTTATTTAAGCTGGATTCCTGTACCCCTCATTTTTGCCGGTGTTTTGTTTTTTACCAGAAGGAGAGAATTCTTTTATTTTTCGCTTACTTTTTTATTGGTTAATCTTTTAGGATTCTGTATTTATTACATATATCCGGCAGCTCCACCTTGGTATGTACAACAATACGGGTTTGATTTCATAGCGAATACCCAAGGGAACACCGCTGGGCTACACCGATTTGATGAATACTTTGGAGTGGAAATTTTCAAAGGTTTGTATGAAAAGAGTTCAAATGTATTTGCTGCTATGCCTTCACTGCATTCTTCTTATCCCTTAATTGTTTTGTATTATGCTGTTCGAAATAAATTGGGTCCAATCAACTGGGTTTTCGGAACCATCATGATTGGTATTTGGTTTGCTGCTATTTATAGCAGTCATCATTATGTATTGGATGTATTAGCAGGTATATCTTGCGCCATTACAGGCATCTGGCTTTTCCAGCGATTTATCCATTCAAAAAGTTGGGTACATCGTTCAGTTGAAAAAGCAATTGACGCACTTAAATAAAAGGACAAGGCGAAGCGTTAAATAAAAGGCTTGCAAATTCTTCTGGCAATGGGGACCAATATAAAGGGAAATACAAAAGCAGCAACAACATCAACTGTATAATGCACATGCTGAATTAATACCAGGACTCCGACTGCTATTGCACCAGTAAATACAATCACTTTATGGCTTTTTTTATGCATACACAATGCGAACGTTACAAGGGTTGCAGTATGGCCAGAGAAAAACAGATCTTTTGTAATAAACCGGGCTCCGTAGATGGTATTGGTTATCGGATCAATTAATTCTATGAGACCAACAGGTGGTTCCAGGGGTACCAGATAAATGCTCAGTATTCTGGATAACGACAGTACATTAAATGCCCACAACATCTGTAGCATTCTTTCAGGTTTCTGCAGGTTGATATACAAACACGTAAGACTGAGTGACCAAATAATAATGAAAGTGGGTATAGATACATTGGCACTGTCTATATAATCTAATACAAGGTCATTGAGCAGAATACCCTTTCTTGCTTCTATAAAAGCAAAATAATAGGGTAGGAAGGCTACCAGCATAACCAGCACCAGAATTCCTAAGGAAAGCTTATTTCTGAAAGCTTTATTTTTAAGGAATCCATCCCAGTTTTTTTTCATCATGCCGCAAAAGTAGGGCTAGTAATGCCAACGAACAAATGCTTCCATGGCCGCATATTTCGTCATGCCCAATGCTGCATATAAATTAGCAGTATTGGCATTTCTGTCTTCTGCACGTTGCCAGAACTCTCTATTGTCAGAGCCCTGGAAGGGAACCATGTCTTTTTGAGATTGATGGATGAAAATACCAAAACGCTTTTTCTTTACTTGGTCTGGACTCATTGGGATGGCCATTTCAATTTCTGCAATATCCCATTCCTGCCATGCACCTTTGTACAACCATACCCAGCAATCTTTAACCCAGTCGTCACCGGCAGCTTTAATTCTTCTGAGTGCTTCAAAAACGGCTTCCAGACAAACGCGGTGTGTACCATGAGGATCGGCTAAGTCTCCAGCACAGTATACCTGGTGAGGTTTTATTTTTCTGAGCAATTCCATGGTAAGCAGAATGTCTTCTTCTCCCAGAGGCTTTTTTTCTATGGTTCCTGTTTCATAAAATGGCATATTCATAAAATGCCATCTTCCTTCCGGAAGACCAACATATCTGCAGGTTGCTTTTGCTTCGCCTCTTCTGATTAATCCCTTGATAGCCCTGATTTCGCTGGTATCCATCTGGTCTTTTTTCTTTGAAGCGATAAAGCGTTCGGCCGAGCTTAACTGCTCAATACTTTTGCTGTTATCTACACCAAACATTTCTTCGAATCCTACTGCAAAATCTATGAATCGAGTTACGAATTCGTCCGTTACAGCAATATTTCCACTGGTCTGATAAGCAACATGAACTTCATGACCCTGATCGTGTAAACGCATGAATGTACCTCCCATGCTAATGATATCATCATCCGGGTGCGGAGAAAAGATTAAACATCTTTTGGGATGTGGTTCTGATCTTTCAGGGTGTGCAGGAATTACTGCATTGGGTTTTCCTCCAGGCCAACCCGTAATGGTATCTCTCAACATGTAGAATACCTGTAAGTTAATTTCGTAAGCATCATCTTGCTCTACCAATAAATCGGATAATCCATTCTCCGTATAATCAAGCGAAGTAAGACTAAGTACAGATTTGTTCAATTTCAATGCTAAGTTAACTACGGCTCTTTTAATCATTTGTTTTGTCCAGACGCAGTCTCCGGTTAACCACGGAGATTTGATGCGGGTAAGTTCGGTAGATGCGGCCTGGTCAATAATAAACGTACAGTCATTGTGCTGTTGCAAAATACTGGCTGGAATGCTTTCCGTAACATGGCCTTCAACGGATTTTGCAACAATGCTCGCTTTATTTCCCCATGCCAACAAGATAATTTTCTTTGCTTTTAAAATGGTGCTAATCCCCATTGTTACAGCTAATCTGGGCACTTTGGTGATGGTGCCAAACTCATAGGAGTTAGCCAATCGGGTACTGTTTTCCAGATTAACCAGTCTTGTTTTAGATAATATACTAGAGCCTGGTTCATTAAATCCTATATGACCATTTTGTCCAATTCCCAAAACCTGTAAATCTATACCTCCAGCCGCTTCAATGGCTTGTTCGTAAGAAGCACAGTATTTTTTCATTTCCTCTTTAGGAGCATTCCCATTTGGTAAATGAATATTGCTAGGGTCAATATCAATATGATTGAACAAATTGCGATGCATAAAACTCCAATAGCTTTGGTAGGCTTCTTTATCTATTGGATAGTATTCGTCTAGGTTGAACGTAATCACATTCTTAAAACTCAATCCTTCTTCCCGATGCATACGAACCAGTTCTGCATACATTTTAATAGGAGTAGAGCCAGTGGCTAACCCCAATACTACATTCTCTCCTTTAGCGGCCTTTTCTTTTATCAATTGAGCAATAACTTGAGCTGCGTAAACTGAGCCATCTGCTGGCGTAGGATAGATTTTGACTTCTATTTTTTCGAAAGAATCGACCATTGTTAAACGATTTTGCATGGCTAATTTACATTAAAGCTTCCCAAAAAGCAGGGTTTTGAGATATATTTTGCGGTTTTTTAAGGATTTTTGGTGTTTTCTGTGCTGTTATTGGCGGGATCAAAGTATGCTTTTGAATAATTGATTCCCATCCAATCATAGCGCTTAAACTGATGCTGCAGTCTTTTTTCAAAATTGTTCCAATCTTTTTTCTCTTTTGGCGTCCATAAAACTTCACTAAGCGCACTCATTCTTGGAAAAATCTGGTATTCAACTTTTGAAGTATTTGTCATGTATTCAGTCCACACATTTGCCTGAGCACCCAAAACATATTTGGCTTCTGCTGCTGTTAAAGCTTTTGGAATCGGATCATAGCTGTATACTTTTTGAACAGTTGTATAACCTCCAATGGTAACGGAGTCCTCATTTTTTGTTTGCTTGTGATCAAAATACATCCAGCCACCAGGAGTCATAATAACATTGTGTTTTTGTTTGGCAGCTTCAATGCCACCTTGCTCACCTCTCCAGCTCATTACTGTTGCATTTGGTGCAAGACCACCTTCCAGAATTTCGTCCCAGCCAATAATTTGCTTCCCCTTACTATTTAAATATTTTTCTACTCTTTGAATAAAGTAGCTCTGCAGTTCATGCTCATCCTTCAAGCCTTTCTCTTTGATTAACTGTTGACAGAAAGAAGATTTCTTCCATGCTTCTTTTGGACATTCATCGCCTCCAATATGAATATATTTAGAAGGGAATAACTGAATTACTTCATCAAATACATTCTCTAAAAATTTAAATGTGGTTTCGGTAGGCGCAAAAACATCTTCAAAAACGCCCCAGGTTTGCTGTACTTGTTTTCCTGTTCTTGATCCGTTCCAGGCTACTTTTGCCGGCACTTTGGTGCTTGAATCAGGAAAACAACTTAGCTCCGGGTAAGCGGCAATCGCGGCAGAAGAGTGTCCAGGTAGTTCAATTTCCGGTATCACTTCTACATATCTATCTGCGGCATATCTAACCACTTCTTTAATTTGTTCTTGGGTATAATAGCCACCATATCGGGTGTTGGTATTGCCTGTTCCGGGATATCTTCCAATGGTCGTACCATTTCTGAAGGCACCAACTGAAGTTAACTTCGGATATTTTTTGATTTCAATTCTCCAGCCCTGATCTTCTGTAAGATGCCAATGAAAGGTATTCATTTTATGCATCGCAATGAAGTCGATATATTTTTTTATGAAATCTACCGGGAAAAAATGTCTTGCTACGTCTAAGTGCATGCCTCTGTATGCAAATCTGGGTTGGTCTTTTACCGATAATTGAGGTATGGTCAGGTTACTTTCTTTGCTGAATGGGAATAGCTGAATTAAGGACTGAACACCATAAAAGACCCCTGCTTCATTGTCACCCTCAATTACCACACCGTCATTATTAACTTCCATTTGATAGGCTCCTGGAATGCTATAATCCATACGCGCATAGGACAATACAATATTGCCTTGATGTTTCGCAGTCTTTGATATAGGTAATGATAAACCATACATTTTTTTTATGTATGCTTGTAAAAAGGATGCAGATTTTTCAAGTCCCCCCCCTTTTGTAACAATGATGGTTTTCTTGCCAACAGCAAAAGTTCCCTGACCCATTTTCAATTCGGCTGGTTGAGGGATGATGGGGCTTTGCTGTGCAAAAGAAGAGAGCATACATAAACATGAAATGGCAAGAAATAAGTATTTCATAATTGTAATTAATCGTTGAGGCTTAAAAGTAAAAAAGATTCCCCTGAACGAGGAATCTTTTATTTAAAAAATACGGTAAAAAATAAAATCAGAAGTTATACTACACGCGTTAACTTAATCAGGTTAGTTGGTAAATGCTGATCTACCGGTGTACTACCAGTATTAATTACCGCATCTCCTGTCTTTAAAAATCCTCGTTGTTTTAAAATATCAATTTGGTCAGCAACAATATCATCTAAACTTTCTTCTTCAGAATAATAAAACGCCCTTACGCCCCAGCTCAAACTTAATTGGTTAACCAGGGATCTTTCTTTAGTGAAAATAAATAAGGGAGATGAAGGTCTATAACTGCTTAGCATAAAAGCGGTATAACCACTCTGGGTCATTCCAATTAAAGCGTTTGCGGAAACGTCTTCTGCCATTTTTGCTGCATTATAACAAACTGCATCGCTGTAAAAAGACGGAGAGTGTGGTTGAGGTTTCAAATCTTCTGAACGATTGTATCTGTATTCATTTTTTTCAACCTCGGCAATAATCTTACGCATGGTTTCAACTACCAATGCTGGATGCTGTCCAGCAGCTGTTTCGCCACTTAACATCACAGCATCAGCACCTTCTAGCACGGCATTAGCCACATCCGTAATTTCACTTCTGTTTGGCTTAACCCGGTCAATCATACTTTCCATCATCTGGGTAGCTACAATAACAGGTTTTGCTCTGTGAATACATTTGCGAATCAATTCTTTCTGAATCAAAGGAATTTGTTCTACTGGTAATTCAACACCTAAGTCTCCTCGAGCTACCATGATAGCATCACTTTCAATTATGATATCACGAATATTTACAAGTGCTTCTGGCTTCTCAATTTTAGCAATAATCTTCGTCTTGCTTTTCTTTTCGTCTAGCTTACTTCTTAAGATAACGATGTCTTTTACACTTCTTACAAAACTAAGTGCCACCCAATCGCATTGTTGCTCAATGATGAATTCAAGGTCAGCTAGATCTTTTTCTGTTAAAGCAGGTAAAGAAATTTTTGTATCGGGTAAGTTTAATCCCTTCTTAGAAGAAAGAATTCCCCCTAAAGTTACAACAACCTTAACATCACCATTCTTCTCGATACCTGTTACTTTTACTTCAATCTTACCATCGTCAATCATGATGGTATTCCCAATAACTACATCGCCTGCAAGGTTGGGATAAGAAACATAAATTTTTTCTTTTGTACCAATGCATTTTTCGTTAGTGAATGTTAAGATATCACCTACTTGTAAATCCAATGCATTGTTTTCTATTTCACCCACTCTTAATTTGGGACCTTGTAAATCTGCAAGAATAGCAATATTATAAGGTTGTGTTTTATTGATGTTCCTGATATGTTCAATAATGGCTAACTTATCTTCATGGCTTCCGTGTGAGAAATTCAATCTGAAAACATTCACTCCGGCTTTCACCAAATCTAACAGCTGGTCGTATGAATCACAGGCTGGTCCAACCGTAGCAACAATCTTTGTTTTGTGCATCACGTGCTTTACACCTGCTGCCTTGTCCATGTTCTTGTGTAGATACTTCTCTAAATTCTTTGACATTGTTTTGGTTTATTTTAAGGGGGGATTAACTGGCTAGAATTTTTACAATCTTTAACCAATCTTCCGAAATTTTTTGTTTTGCTTTAATTGCTAAATCTAGTGGGGTATAGTGTAGCTGGTTATTTAATATCCCAACCATTACATTGTTGGTGCCATTCAGTAAGCATTCAACTGCAGCAAATCCCATACGGCTCGCAATTAATCTGTCTAAGCAAGTAGGGGAGCCACCTCTTTGTATATGACCTAATATACATACCCTTGTATCTGCTTGAGGGAGTCTTTTTTTGATGATACTGGAAATTTCATTGGCGCCATATTTATCTCCTTCAGCAACAACAATGATATTAACTAGTTTTTTTCTTTTTTCCTGCTCAGATAATGAACTTATTAAGGCCTCAATATCTGTTTCCGTTTCGGGAATCAGAATGTTTTCTGCACCAGTTGAAATACCGCTGTGCAAAGCAATATATCCGGCATCTCTTCCCATAACTTCTACTATGAAAAGCCTGTCGTGTGCATCAGCTGTATCTCTGATTTTATCTATTGCACTCACAGCTGTATTAACAGCCGTATCAAACCCAATGGTAAAATCGCTTCCTGCAATATCTTTATCAATAGTCCCTGGCAAGCCTATGCAAGGAATGTCAAATTCATTGCTGAATTTCTGAGCCCCTTTAAAGCTACCATCTCCGCCAATGATTACCAGACCATCAATCCCTCTTTTCTTTAGGTTCTCATAAGCAATTTTTCTGCCCGCATGTTCCATGAATTCCATAGAACGCGCTGTTTTTAATACAGTGCCTCCTCTTTGAATTATATTGGCAACCGACCTGGAGTTCATTGGAAAAATATCATCATCAATCATGCCACTGTAACCGCGCATGATGCCAAATACTTCCAATCCATGGTATAATCCGGTTCTTACTACTGCTCTAATGGCGGCATTCATGCCCGGGGCGTCTCCCCCTGATGTTAAAACTCCAATCTTACTGACTTTTTTATTGCCCATGTTTTACAATCTCTGTTATAAATAGATCCGTTTATAAAACGTAAGTAATGTGTATACCTTACACGGAGTTTCAAAAATACGAATTTGAAGTCACATTGCCTTGTACTGTTCGTATTGGTTTTTTCGTAGCATTGTGTTATGAAAGTAATGATTACTGGAGCTAATGGTTTTACAGGTCAGCATTTAGCTGTATTCCTTGCAGATCAAGGGTTTCCCATATTTGCAGTTTCACGTGGTTCTACACTTATGATAGCTCATTCAGGAATAAATTATCATACATGTGAACTAACAAATGTTAGTTCGGTGACGCAACTGGTTGAAGCCATACAACCTGATTGGATTATTCATGTTGCAGCCATGAGTAAACCGGATGAGTGTGATTGCAAAAGAGAAGAATGTATAGCAAATAATGTAGAAGCAACCATTCATTTGGGTGAAGCTGCGCTAAAAGTAAATGCAAGGTTTGTCTATTTTTCAACTGATTTTATTTTTGGAGAAAATGGTCCACACCAGGAAGATGACACACCAGATCCACTCAATTTTTATGGTGTTTCTAAGTGGCAGGCAGAGCAATGGGTTAGGAAGCATATTCCATCCGCCGTTATTGTAAGACCTGTTTTTATGTATGGTCCTCAACATTTGAATGGAAGGCCAAGTTTTATTCAATGGGTAGAACAACAACTACAGCAAGGTAAAACAATCAAGGTAGTGAATGATCAATTCCGAACACCTACTTATGTAATGGATATTTGTGTTGGAGTACAAACGATCATTACTGAGAATCATGCTGGAATTTTTCATCTGGCCGGTCCTGAAATAATTACGCCTTACGAGATGGCCGTTCAGGTGGCAAAAGTTTTGTCACTAGACGAAAAACTGATTATACCTGTTGATAGCAGTACATTTCCAGAACCCGTAATCAGGGCTAAAAGATCAGGTTTGCAAATAGAAAAAGCAAAGTCAGTTTTAAATTATAAACCCCGCTCTTTTTCAGAGGGGGTTCGATTGTCATTTGTTGCCCAGTGACGTTTTTTTGAATTCAAAAAGTCTTAGGGATTTTACCCTGAACTTGCTATTATTTCAGCGGAAGAAAAATCTCAGCCATCATGCATCGGGCACTACCGCCTCCATTGGTTTCAATGGTTTTGATATCGCTGTGAATAATGGTGTTGTATTGTTCAATTTCATTTATTTGAGTAGTATCAAGTGCCTGGTATGCCTGGCTAGACATCACCAGAAAACGCTGGCCTTTTGCATTGTGCACCTGAAGCATATTGCCGGCAAAATGATTCATTTGATTGAAACTGATTTCAATGATTTTTTTCTTAGTCCCCAGAATTTCCGCTACAACTTTGTCTTGTTCCTGAGCATCTTTGATTGATTCCAAACAAATGATTACGTATTCATCTGCCACGCACATCATTACATTGGTATGATAAATGGGGGCTCCTGCAATATCAACTGAAGTAAATGCTACAGGCTTGTAATTCATTCGAACACAGAATTGTTCTAAGACACTAGTATGTGTTCTGGGAGATAAACATGCATATGCGATTCTGTTTTCTCTATCTAGTACCATGCTTCCTGTACCTTCCAGAAATTGTTCCTTTTCTTCATTGGCTGTAAAATCAAGGGTTTCCACTACTTTGAATTTTTCAGCTATGGCAGACAAAACGGTGGCCTTTCGTTCTTTTCTTCTGTTCAATGCAAACATGGGATACAAACAAATACTTCCATCATCATGAAAGGATATCCAGTTGTTGGGAAATACAGAATCCGGGGTGTAAGGGTCAGGCGTATCTTCTACAACTGTAACATCAATTTCATTTGCTTTTAGTTTCTCAATAAATGTTTCAAATTCTATGCTGGCTTTTTCCTGAATATTTTTTTCTTCAGACGGCGTTTGAAAACTATTGTTCACAGCTGTTTCAGCATTAAAGCTAAAATTCACCGGTTTAATCATTAAAAGATGACTCGTGTGTTGCATAATTACAATTTTAAGGGTTCTCTCCACAATGGCATACTCATACAATGAAATCCTCCGCGTGCACGGGATAATTCGGCAGAAGGCATTAAAATAAAAGTATCTTTAATCTGATCTGTCGTTATGCTTCCAGTTTCTAATAGACGCAATAGTTCTTTTACACCAATGATGGTAAATCCAGCATTCTTGAATGCTTCCGTTGTCTTATCGTTTCTGTCATAGCCTAATACAACTCCCTCCTTTAGTGCAAGTAAATTACAGGAGTCTGTCCATTGCTCTCTTGCGCTGTAGGGAAACTCATTATTGCCTGAGAAAATTATCTGTACCTCTTCCTTGCATTGTAAGTCTACTTTGCTGATATCAATCAAAAGGTCTTCCAGGCTTTCAAAGGAGATAGGTTCCTCTGGTTTGCTTCTATGAAACTGCAGGATTTTGATTTTTTCTTCTTTTTTAATTTCCAGTATTCTTTCAACAGCAGTCTCATCTTCGTGTTTAACGGCTTTTCTAGAAAAATTTCCCAGCATCACCCATACATTTCTTTTGACCTGCGTAAAAACAGTATCTATATGCATATAGTCTCGCTTCTTAGGGATTTTTACAATGGTAACTTTTTCCATTAGTCCCATTTCAAAAAGTGTCTGGGTAATTTTAACTGCTGCTTCTGAAGAGGTACGCTCACTTACGCCCACCAGGATATGATTCTCACTTACTACCATGATGTCTCCGCCTTCAAGCGTTATCTTTCTTTCGTCGTCTTCTTTTGGTAGTAAAAAACTATGATGTGAGTCGGAAAGTTCAATGATTTTTCCAGTGAACTCTGCAAAAAGGGGATGATTAAAGAAAATATATTTAGCCAGTAATGCCTCTCTGGTTCTTGCTTTTTTGGCAGGTTTATTCAATAGAACATAATCTTTGATAGTAATACCTAGATCTCGTGTGAAAATAAAATTGGGAATGGGGGCAAACAGTAATTGCATGCTGGTAGTTGTGCCTGAAATTAATGTCTTTGCAAGTTCATTAGGCTCATAAGTCAGCAGTTCATTTTGCATTTGATAGGTACAACCTTCAATTGCACAGATGGATGATACCAATTGCGTTTTAATTGCTTCATTCTGTAATAAGTCCGCTAACAGCCATTGTAATTCTATTACTTTATCAGATCTGTAAAAATGGGGATGTTCGGGTTTGTAAAAAGCCCTGTTTTCAGTCTCGGAATCTATATATGCCAATTTGCCTTTTATCTTTTCTGGATCCAGAAAGTATAGCAATATTTTGGTGTAATAGTCGTATTCGTCTTTTCGTATAGTGTCTAGATGTACAATGTCTTCAAATAGCCAGTCTTGTGCTTTGGATGGCACTACTTTTCCCAGACCACTGTCCGGGCTATGTACCAATAATCTTCTTAAGGTTCCAATTTCTGATGTTACGGAAACTTTCATAATAATTTATTTTAGGCATATGCATGGCATACGCGTTAATTACAATTGAGTAAAATAATGGGAAGTAATGCTAATTCTAAAGATACTATGAAGCAACGTCAGTGATCGGGCATGGGGTTTAATCCATGGTACATCCAAGCAAAATGCGCTGTTAAAAAAGATATGGTTGTACAATGATTCACAGATTGAAATTACAATTTTATTTCAAACGGCAATTTTCCCTTCAATGTACCAGTAGATTTTACAGGTCGGAAGCGAACAAACATGTCTTCGCTGTACCATTTTTCCTGATAGGTTTTCTTAATAACAGAGGCATGCTCCTGCATTTTGTAGGCAAATTCCTTCATGGAAGCTTTCGATTCCCAAATACTGAATGTTGCCTGCTTTATCCAGGGAACTTCTCCAATTCCAATTGAGATAATGAACCCTTTAGTACCTGCCATTTGATTGGCGATGGCATCAACATGCGACCAGAATCGGCCCAACTGCGATATTCTGATGGTAGCTCTTGTAAGCACACAGATAGGTCCTTCATAGGTGGTTTGCTTGGGTAAATTGCCAAATACTGCTTTTTGATCCCAGGTTCCGTGTCCTTCAATGGGTTCTAACTCCAGTTCCCATATTTCACAACCAAAAAAACGCCACCAATTGGTAATCATTTTAGGTGTTTGCATGTCATCCGCTTCAGTAGCCAGCAATAAAGCCCATTGGCGTAAATCAGGCGTTTTGTCAAAACTTCCATTCTTTCCACAGCCCATTAATTTATAAAAGGAAATTTTTTTGTTCAGCCATAGGGGTAGACGGAATATTGCCATTGATAGAAACCCTGCCCAACCCATTAATGCCGGGTACCTCACAATATGTAAAGTTGCAATCATACAGTAAATTAAACTAAATTTCAATCATGAAATCGATTGTGCATCATATTCAACTGCTGGTTAACACCAGAATGCATACAAATGTTTTACGCGGTTCCGAACTGGCTTTACTGCCAACAATAGCAGATGCTTATCTGATTATTGAGAATGGAATAATACTTCGTTACGGCCACATGCAAGATTTAAATAGGGAAGAGCAGGCTGATGAATGGATAGACGCAACGGGCGCAATGGTAATGCCCGCCTGGTGTGACAGTCACACACATTTGGTTTTTGCAGAAACAAGGGAATCAGAATTTGTAGATAAGATAAAGGGGTTGAGTTACGAAGCCATTGCTACAAAGGGAGGGGGGATATTGAATTCTGCCCGCAAGTTGGCGAATTGTAGTGAAGAGGAGTTGTTTGATAGGGCCATGATCCGCTTACATTCCCTTATGCAATTAGGTACTGGTGCTATAGAAATTAAAAGTGGATATGGCTTGAATACCGAACAGGAATTGAAAATGTTAAGGGTTATTCAGCGCATAAAATCAGCTGCACCAATTCCGGTTAAAGCAAGTTTTCTGGGGGCACATACTTATCCGCTGGCTTATAAAGAGAATCACGAAGGCTATATTGATGAAATTATCAATGAAATGTTGCCTCTAATTGCCAAAGAAAAACTGGCAGACTATATTGACGTTTTTTGTGAACAGGGATTTTTTAATGTGGAAGAAACAGAAAGGATTTGTAAAGCAGGTATTGCATTGGGATTAAAACCTAAAATACATGCGAACCAGCTGCATGCGTCCGGAGGTGTTCAGTTAGGAGTAGGTTTACAAGCAGTATCAGTGGATCATCTGGAAACGATGGATGCGGACGCCATAAAAGCATTGAGCAATTCAAATACTATTGGAACACTGCTGCCAACTGCTGCGTTCTTTCTAAGAATGCCTTTTCAGCCTGCCAGAACTTTGCTGGAAGCCAATGCAGCTATTGCACTGGCGTCAGACTATAATCCCGGCTCTAGCCCAAGTGGTAATATGAATTTTGTGGTATCCCTAAGTTGTATTCAAATGCGCATGCTTCCGGAAGAAGCTATCAATGCGGCAACACTTAATGGGGCATACGCCATGGAACTGGGGGAGGAACTCGGAAGTATTACACCCGGTAAAAGAGCCAATCTGATTTTTATGAAGCAAGTTCCTTCGCTTGCTTATATTCCTTATTCTTTTGGGAACAATCTAATTGACAAAGTGATGATCAATGGTCATTTTATTTAGTTATATTTAAGTAAATAATTCTTCAATAAACCTCTCGGGTATGCAACACTTTCGTTTCTATAACAAACAGGATATACTCTCAATAACCCGCATCCGTCGTTTTGAAACCAAGCTGGGTGAGCGAGTTCAGGCCATTACCAATCCTGCCAATCTGGAAGAAAGTTTACGGGCCAGTTCAGCTGATTATATTGTTTTGGGCATCCCTGAAGATATTGGCGTAAAAGCTAACGGGGGGATTGGGGGAACCGACAGTGCATGGTTGTCTTTTTTGCACGCATTTTTGAACATTCAGAGTAACGATTTTCTGGAAGGAAGTAATATCCTTTTACTGGGACATTTTGATTTTTCTTCACTTGCAAATGTAATTGATCAAAATGCTTTGAACTCTGAAGAAAAAATGGAAGCCTATCGTCATGCAGTGAATGCTATTGACGATGCGGTGGAGCAAATTATTCATATTATTACGCAGAACAAAAAGATACCTATTGTTATTGGAGGAGGGCATAATAATGCTTATCCATGTATCAAAGGCGCTGCCAAAGGGTTTTATAAAGCAGGCGTAATACCAATTGCTCAAATTAATGCGGTTAATTTAGATGCACATGCCGATTTCAGACCCATGGAAGGTAGACATAGTGGGAATGGGTTTACTTATGCTGAAGAAGATGGTTATTTAGAAAAGTATTGTGTTATTGGCATACATGAAAATTATATTCCTCAGAATGTATGGATGGATATGGTAAACAATCCTTTTATAGATTGCATTACTTACGAAGATATTTTCATTCATGAAAAACGAACCTTTCTACAGGCAGTTGCGCATGCCACATCTTTTACGGATGATACACTTTGTGGAATTGAATTGGATTTGGATGCAATTGCAGGTGTATTATCCAGTGCTCAATCCAAAGTAGGTATCAGCCCGGTTCAGGCCAGGCAGTTTATTCAATATGCAGCGGCAGATACTAAAGCTGCTTATTTGCATATATCAGAGGGTGCAGTACAATTAACCAATGGAGAGAAAGATCCAGGTACAGGAAAATTAATTAGTTATTTGGTCAGCGATTTCATAAAAGGCCAGCTGATATATTAACTTTTATTTTACAGTTTAATTTTTCTACTAACGCTTTACGTCGTACTTTTGCGGCGCAATTGAGCAGTTTTTTATCAGTATTTCACAGGTAGACTAATAGAAGGCCATTCTATTTCAGGGTTTTTATCAGAATTTCTTACCCGGCTCAACAACATTTGTAAAAAATAAAATAGTAATACAATGAAAGGCGAAGTTATGCCTTCTATCGTGCAGATAGATAAGGCGCATTTTAATGATTTAGTACAAGAAGTAAAAGAAACGTTGGCAACTGAAATGTTTGTTCAAAACAGAGAAGAAAAGAAAAAAGCATTTCGTGCAGTTGATTTGTGGAAAATCCACAGAGAAATGAAATCTGCCAATAGAAATTTCAAGTCTCAGTTTTAATTTCTGACTAATGGTTTAGTTCCCGCACATCGACTCAATGTGTCGGGAACTTTTTATTTTGTTGCTTTTGACAAATCCCAGATGATAAAATTATTGAACCAGCTACTGTTCCAGAATGTATAACGGGGAATTGCATTGCTTTTCAGTCTCTTTAAGAAATCAGCGTAATTGAGCATTTCTGGCTTGGACCACAAAACTTCACTAAGTGCAGTCATCCTGGGAAAAATCATGTAGTCCACTTTTTTTTCATTCTCCATATATTCGGTCCAAACGTTCGCTTGTCCACCGATAATTTTAGTATCGAGGCCTTTGTCTGAAATGGATTTGGGAACAGGATTGTATCGGTACACAGCTTCCAAAGGATTATATCCGTGAATGGCAAGACTATCTTTTGGATCCAGAGATTGATAGTGATCAAAGTAAAAAGGTTTTCCGGGGGTATTGATAACACTAAATCCTTTTGAAGCAGCTTCAATAGCTTGTTTGTCTGTACCCCAGTTCATCACAATAGTACTGGTGTCTAGATCTCCTTCGTTGATTTCATGCCAGCCGATTGTTTGTTTACCCTTGCTCTTCAGCAACTTTGCTACATATTCAATAAAATAGGTTTGTAATGCTGTTTCGTTTTTGATGCCATTCGATTTCATGAATGCCTGCGTTAGAGGATCCTGCTTCCACCATATTTTACTGCATTCATCTCCACCAACATGTATATAAGGAGAGGGGAATAAATCGGCTATTTCAGAAAATACTTTTTCCAGAAACTCAAAACTTGCTTTGGTTGGTGCAAGCACATTGTTCTGGCGATTATACATACCCCAGGTGGTAGCTACTTTCCAGGATGTATCAGGTCTTGTGCTTAGTTCCGGGTAAGCAGCTATGGCAGCCCTGCTATGTCCAGGAATATCAATTTCCGGAATAATGTTAATTCCTCTTACAGCTGCATAATCAATGATTTCTTTTATTTCAGCCTTAGTATAATAACCCCCATATTTTTTCCCATCGTATTTAGCGGGTTGATCTTTGAAATGGCCTATTAAAGTTTCGCTTCTGTAAGCAGCGACAGTATTGAGTTTGGGATAACTGTTTATTTCAATTCTCCAGCCCTGATCATCTGTTAAGTGCCAATGAAATGTATTGAATTTGTGAAAGGTTAAATAGTCAATGTATTTTTTGATATAGGATACTGGAAAAATATGACGTACTACATCCAGATGCATACCTCTGTAAGAAAACCGGGGTTCATCTTCAATGAATACGGGTTTTACTGAAACGTTATTTTGTTTTTCCAATGGCATTAACTGTAGCAAACTCTGAATACCATTGATAAGCCCTCTAACTCCTTCAAATTCAATTCCTATTTTTTCAGCATGAATGGTAATTCTGTACTTCTCATTCGTTAACTGACTGTTATGCACCAGATAAATACCTTTCTCCTTTTTAATTAGTGAATTTGGGTTAAAAGCTGAAACAGTTACCCTGATGCCAGTTTGTTTTTCTATTGCTTGACTCAGGTATTCAGCCTGATCTGAAAATGTTTTATCAGCGAATATGACGGTAGACGCATTCACAAGAAAAGGTTTTGAAGCAGATGGATAACTGATAAAATGCGGCTTAGGAATGATTTCATCAGCAGTTTGCGCCTGCAAGCTAACCGCTATCAACAAGCTGAATAATAGAGTATTTAGTTTTTTCATGATATTGGAAAGGGACTTGGTTTGGTAAAAATATAAAATTGGAGGGTTTATAGGTAAATTGCATTGCTGTATTTGCAAAAACTAAATAACAGGAATGAATAAATCTCAAATCAGAGAAATCTATTTGCAAAAGAGAAAAGCACTGCATGGCCCAGAACAACTTAAAATGGATGATTTGTTGTTGATTCAGTTTCAGCAATTTTCATTTGAGGGCATTGCGACGGTTTTATCCTATTGGCCAATGCCGCATAAGGCAGAACCCAATACCCATTTATTTAATGGATATCTAAGGCATATGATACCCAATTTGCAACTGGCTTATCCTGTAATTAAAGATGAAACTAAAATGGAAGCAATACGCATTAATGAGGATACCGTATATGCTTCCAATGCGTTGGGTATAACAGAGCCTAAAGAAGGAGACAGGATAGAGTTGAAAGACATTGATTTAGTGTTGGTTCCTTTACTTGTTTTTGATCAAGAAGGTTATAGAGTAGGTTTTGGCAAAGGATATTATGATCGGTTTTTAGCTGAAAACTCAGCTCATACTATACTGATGGGCTTTTCTTATTTTGATCCCATCCCTTTGATTAGCGACACCCATGAATTTGATATACCTTTACATATAGGGATTACCCCTAATCGTATTTATGAATTTTAATACCCTATTTCTTAAATCTTTCAGAGTATTGCTATTGCCATTAGCAGCTTTGTATGGATTAATCATTGTCATCAGGAATCGATTGTTTGACAAGCAGATATTAAAATCTGCAGAATTTAATTTCCCCATCATCTGTGTAGGTAATCTTGCAGTAGGAGGAACTGGTAAATCACCTATGGTAGAATACCTTTTGACATTATTGAGTCCGAAATTTAAAATGGCTACTTTAAGCAGGGGATATAAGCGTAGAACAAAGGGATATGCATTAGCTAACGATACAACAACTGCTCTTGAAATTGGGGATGAACCGATGCAGTTTGCACTGAAGTTCCCGAATGTTGCAGTGGCAGTTGGAGAAGAAAGAATTGTAGCAATCCCGCATTTATTACAAGATCATCCGGATTTACAGGGAATCATTTTAGACGACGCTTTTCAGCACCGTACAGTAAAAGCCGGATTTAATATATTGCTTACCGAATACAATAATTTGTATACCAGCGACTTCTTCTTGCCAACAGGTGATTTGAGAGATGAATGGGCTTCAGCCAAACGTGCGCAGGTTATTATTGTTACCAAGTGCCCTTCAGATTTAAATGAATCAGCAAAAGAAGCCATCATTAAAGACTTGATGCCACTTCCTGAACAGCGTGTATATTTCAGTACAATTGAATATGGTATTCCTTATCATATTTGTGATGCCAATATTCAATATGCCATTAATTCTCTAGATGAAGTGATGCTGGTTTGTGGAATTGCTAATCCCAAACCATTAAAAGATTATTTATTGCAAAAGGCTAAGACCTATTATCAGCAGGATTATGCGGACCATCATATTTTTTCAATTGACGATTTAAAAGAGATCAAACAACTGTATGATGAAATTTCGGCTGAGAGAAAGCTGATTGTTACCACAGAGAAAGACGCGGTACGACTAATCAAATTCAAGGAAGAACTGAAGTCGATGCCTTTTTTTGTAATCCCAATCCGACATAGGATTTTATTTGACGAATCCTGGCAACTGAATGATCAGTTGATTAAATTTATCCAACATTTTCCGTTTAAACCCATCACCGCCGAACATGAGCTCGAAAAAGCCTAAATCCAAACAAAAAAGTAAAGCCAAAACGATTACGGTTCATACACCAAAAGGAAGGCTGGAAGTTACCCGTTCTGGAATGGGGTATGTAATTATAGATGATGAAGCCGGTGATGTATTGGTTAAACCCAATGATTTCCTGACAGCCTTGCATGGAGATATTGTGAGGGTTAAAATTATTAAGGAGAATAGCAGAACAGGTAAAAGAGAAGGAAAGATTGTAGAAGTGGTTTCCAGGAAGCAAACGGAATTTATTGGGCATTTACAAGTGTCTGCACATCATGCTTTTTTTGTGCCTGATTCAGATAAGCCCATGCCAGATTTGTATATACCGCTTCAAGCTATAAATGGCGCAAAGCATAAGGATAAAGTTCTGGTTCGATTGGTTCGCTGGGAAAAAGATGATAAAAAACCGGTAGGTGAAGTAGTTAGCATTTTGGAAAATGATAGTCCGAATGATGCCGCTATGAAAGAAATTTTAACCGAAGCAGGATTTCCGATTTCATTTCCCGACGAAGTGATGGAAGAAGCCGGGAGGTTACCGGATATTATTGGTGAAGAGGAAGTTGCCAGGCGAAAAGATTGCAGAAATGTATTAACCTTCACGATTGATCCTGTGGATGCAAAGGATTTTGATGATGCCATTTCTATCAGGAAATTAGGAGACGATAAATACGAGATAGGCGTACATATTGCTGACGTGAGTCATTATGTAACACCTGATACAGCATTGGATGAAGAAGCTTACAAAAGAGCAACATCAGTTTACTTGCCAGACCGTGTGAATCCAATGTTGCCGGAACATATATCCAATCAGCTTTGTTCCTTAAGACCAAATGAAGACAAACTAACTTTCTCTGCCATCTTTCAGATGAATACACAAGGTGAAGTGAAACAATACTGGCTGGGAAGAACAGTCATTCATTCCGATCATCGTTATACTTATGAAGACGTACAGCAAATCATAGAAACCAAGGAGGGGCTTCACAAAGAGGAAATTCTTCTGTTAAATGATATTGCGCAGAAACTAAGGAAGAAACGTTTTAGCAAGGGGGCAATTAATTTTTCTTCTCAGGAAGTCCGGTTTAAACTAGATGAAAAAGGAACTCCCATTGGAATTGTAGTAAAAGAAAGTAAAGAGTCTCATCAACTAATTGAAGAATTGATGTTGCTGGCAAATAGAACAGTAGCAGAGAACATTGCCAAGAAGTCTGTGAACGGGAAACCAATTCCTTTCCCTTACCGTGTGCATGATCAGCCAGATGAAGAAAAGTTGGCACCCTTTATTCAATATGCCAAAAGATATGGTCATGGATTTGATATAAGCAGCCCAATAGCTATTGCACATAGCTTTAATCAAATGCTGAAAGATGCTGCCGGTAAACCGGAACAACATGTGTTGGAACAACTGGGAATCAGAACGATGGCCAAAGCGATTTATACGCCTGAGAATATAGGGCATTACGGATTGGCTTTTGAACACTATTGTCACTTTACATCTCCCATCCGAAGGTATCCCGATGTTTTGGTACATAGGGTACTGCAGTCTGTTTTAGACGATGCTCCAAAAGCAGACAAGAAGATGGCGGAGAAATGCAAACATTCCAGTGAAAGAGAAAGAGCTGCGATGGAATGCGAAAGAGCCGGTAATAAATACAAGCAGGTAGAATTTTTACAGGGCTTTATTGGTGAAAGTTTTGAAGGGGTTGTAAGTGGGGTTACCAGTTTCGGTTTTTTTGTAGAAACAATTGAACACAAATGTGAGGGCTTGGTAAGTATTGTAAGCCTGAGTGATTACGATGATTTCAGATTAGTGGAATCAGAATATAGTTTGGTTGGCAGAAGAAGCGGACGCATATTCAAAATGGGAGATAAAGTAACGGTTCGATTGGTAGCGGCCAATCTGGAAAAGCGTCAATTGGATTTTGAATGGGAATTGGGTTAGTTCAATATTTTTTTTCAACTAAATATAACCCCCGATGCTTACCAACCGCTAGCTAATACATCGGCTAAGTGCATCATCTGAAGGTTTTTGCTTTCGTGTTTAGCGCATCCGTCTATGTGCATAAGGCAACTCATATCTGTACTAATGAGTACAGTGGCTCCGGTATCTGCTGCATTGTTTACTTTCTGACTACCCATGGCAATACTAATAGGCTCAAATTTTACAGCGAATGTACCTCCAAATCCACAACAGGTTTCCACATCGTTCATTTCCTTTAATTCAAGTCCGTTAACACGGCTTAATAGTAAACGAGGCTCCTGTTTAATTTTACATTCTCTTAATGCTGCACAGCTATCATGGTAGGTGGCTGTGGCTTCCAGGCTGGCACCAAAATCGATTTGCTTTAGCACATTTACCAGAAAGTCGGAGAATTCAAAGATTCTGGTTCCTATTTTAGATGCTTGGTTTTTGTAAGCAGAATTTTCAAATAACTGTGGGTAGTAGTTTTTTACAAATCCTACACAGCTTGCACTTGGGGCTACAATGTAATCGGCCCCTTCAAAGTCTTGTAGAAATTTAGTGCAAACTTCCTTGGCTTCTCCATGAAATCCTGCATTGAAAGCAGGTTGTCCGCAACAGGTCTGCGAAGCATTGTAATGTACCGTGCAGCCTGCTTTACGCAGTACTTTTACCATATTGAAAGCTACATTGGGATATAGCTGATCTATAAAGCAGGGGACAAATATTTGAACGTTCATCAAAATTATTTTAGGGATCGATTCAGTTGAATCATTTTCAATGCTGTGATAGCAGATTCTTCTCCTTTATGTCCATGAACTCCTCCAATTCTTTCGAAGGCTTGTTGTTCGTTCAAAACGGTTAAGACCCCGAAAATAACCGGTACGTCAATTTGCAGGTTCAATTGCATAATTCCATCCGTTACGCCCTTGCATACATAGTCGAAATGAGGTGTATCGCCCTGTATTACGGCACCTAAAACAATGTATGCATCAGCTGTGCGTTTAGAGTAGGCATAATGTTGCTTAACACCAAATGGTAATTCAAAAGCGCCGGGTACTACCAGGCTTTTTACAGTAACACCCGCATCTTTCAAAACTTTCTTAGCACCTTTTTCCAAAGCGTTGATGATGGTACTGTTCCATTCTGTTTTAACGATAACAACAAAGGCATCCTCCGGTGCGGGGATGCCTTTGATTAATAAATTATTTCCTTTTGTAGCCATTATTCAGCAAGGTCATTTTTTTCGTTGCTAAGACGATAAATGTATTTATCGGCCTGAAACCCTTTATCTGTTTTAGGAAACTTGTTTTTTATTTCTTTGTACAATTCCAATGCTTCAGCAGTCTTACCAGTAGACTCTAGTAAAAGCGCAGCACGGAATAAGTATTCTGAAGAGTTGTTTTCATCTTCAACAAAAGTGGCGGCTGCTTTTTTGTAAGCTTCTACAGCTTCCTCTTTTTTATTTAATTCAGCATAAGCATCACCTAAACAACCGGTAGCCAATAACTGGATTTGCTTTGCATCTGTTGAAAAATCTTTTAAGTGTTTTACTGCATTTTCAAACTCACCTAGTTTAAGGTAGCTGATACCTGCATAATAATGCGCAAGGTTGGCAGACTTGGTACCTCCAAAATTGCTGATTACATTTAATACCCCCTTGTATTGACCGTCACCATTCAATACGAGTCTGGATGAATCCATTGCAAAGTATTGTTCAGCCTTAAATAAGGCTTCTGCTGCTTTTTCTTCTTTTGGTTTTACTACATATTGCTGGTATGCGAACCAACCACCGCCAATAACCAATACAGCTGCTATTGCCAGTAATAAAGGTTTTTGAATTTTTGAAAAAGTGGTTTCCAGTTTATGTGATGCCTCTTGGGTTACAACTTCAGGCGCTTGTTTTTCGCTCATTCTATTTGATTATTCGGTTTAGTAAATTAGTCAACAATAAAAGGGTAGTTCTGGTCAATGTACACATCTTTCAATACTTCATCATCACTTGGCCATGGACTTTCTTCCGCAAATTTAACAGATTCATCCACCATTGCATTCACTCTGGCATCTATGGCATCCAGTTCAGCCTGTGTAGCAAATCCGTTGTCCAAAATGGTATTCGCAACTTTGGTTATTGGATCCTGGTCTTTGTATTCTTCTACTTCTTCCTTGGATCTGTATTTTTGAGGATCTGATACGGAATGTCCTTTATATCGGTAGGTCTTCATTTCTAAAAGGGTAGGACCATCTCCCTCTCTTGCTCTTTTTACAGCTCTTGCAACTGCATCATGCACAGCTTCCGCAGTCATTCCGTCAACTTTATCTGCAGGCATTTCATATGCATCAGCCAGTTTGTAAATATCAATTACGTTACTGGTTCTTTCAATAGAAGTACCCATTGCATAATTGTTATTCTCACAAATGAAAATCACTGGTAATTTCCAAAGCATAGCCAGGTTAAAGGTTTCGTGTAGCATACCCTGACGAGCAGCACCGTCTCCAAAATAACATAGAACCACATTTTGGGTACCTCTGTATTTTTCAGCGAAGGCCAAACCCGCACCTGTGCCAATTTGTGCCCCCACAATTCCGTGACCTCCAAAGAATTTATGCTCTACACTAAAGAAGTGCATACTTCCTCCTTTTCCTTTAGCACATCCGGTTGCTTTACCGTACAATTCTGCCATACAAGCGTTGGCAGAAACACCCTTGGCAAGAGCAAGGCCATGATCACGATAAGCTGTAATAAATGGGTCATCAGCCTGCGTAGCAGTCATACAACCTGCAGCAATGGCTTCCTGTCCCACGTAAGCATGGAAAAATCCTCGAATTTTTCCTGCCATTTTATACATTTCTTCGGCTTTTAATTCGAACTGACGAATTAATTGCATTAGCTCATACCAATAGAGGTAGGTTTCTTTAGAAAACTTTGTAGACACTTTTCAAAATTTTGATGGCAAATATAGGGGTTATCCTTGATAGTTCCCTACCCAGCGTATTCCCCAACCATATGTTCTTCAGGAGGATATGGAATACGAATAGTGCTGAGGTATTGTTCCTCTAAAATATCAGCAAATGTGGAGAAGTATAGAATAACATCTTCCCTCTGATTTCTCTTCAGCCACCTAAAACCGCCGGGTAATTTATCCAATACAGTTCGGTCGTCTAAGTATTCCAGGTGATGGATATCTGAAGGTGTGAGTCCAATATCCGTAAGTTTTTTAATTAGCAGGTTCACAGGTGTATTGCTAACCGGGCAAAATTCTTCAGCTAGTTCAGTCCACTCCCCAAAGCCTGTATGTGCGTAGGTTAGTATTTCTTCCTTGCTCACATTGGCTACCACCTGCAATAAATTGCCACAGTTGCAGGCTCCATGGTTGCCCCATGCATAAGGGGCACCGTTTGCCAGATGCTTGGCCGTTTGTCTTAACACGTCTACTAAAACCAGATTCGGATGCGCCATATCTTTTTACTTTTCAAATTAACAAGCTTGTCTTAGAAAAAGTTGATTGTAACAGCAAATTAAAACCGGGGTAATTCTCTTAGCAAAATTGTGCAAGGCAATCTAAAAATAGTTGCCGATTTACTCAACATGGCTACCACTCATCCCTAATTTAACAAACATCCTGCAACCTTTTTCTTGTTTATTAGTTAGGTATAAAAAATTAAACAAAAAATTTATGAAAATGCGCATTTTAACCTTGACAATGGTTGCCCTGATGGGATTATTTGGTAGTGTAAGTGCACAGAACACAGTAGTGGATATTGCTGTTGGTTCTAAAGATCACTCCACACTGGTAGCTGCTGTTAAAGCAGCTGATCTAGTAGGTACTTTGCAAAGTGCCGGTCCTTTTACTGTATTTGCACCGGTAAATGCCGCTTTTGATAAATTACCTGCAGGTACAGTGGCTAGCTTATTAAAGCCTGAAAACAAAGCTGCTTTGGCAAAAGTGTTAACCTACCATGTAGTAGCGGGTAACTTAGATGCAGCAGCTGTAATAAAAGCAGTAAAAGATGGTAAAGGAAAAGCAGTAGTAAAAACGGTTGCAGGAAATTCATTAACTGTAACAGTAAAAGACGGAAAGGTAACCCTTACTGATGAAAACGGCGGTGTAGCAACTGTTGTAGCTGCCGATTTAAAAGCGGGTAATGGTGTTGTACACGTTATTGATACTGTGGTATTACCTAAATAAAAAGTAATCCATGAAGATTTTGTGAAGCAAGTTTAGTGAAAGTTTGGTTTATAGGGTAAAAAAAAGAGGCTGTCTATTTAGGCAGCCTCTTTCTGTTTTAATTGCTGGTTGTTTTAACCCTTTTGAAGGGTGCAACAAGCCATGCATATTATGCTATTTCTATTAAGCTTCCAGTAAAAATGGATATCCGTAATGTACTGGGGGATTATAAGTCTCCTTGATGGTTCGGGCGCTTAACCATCTGTAAAGGTTCAATGCACTACCGGCCTTGTCATTGGTTCCAGATGCTCTTGCGCCACCAAATGGCTGTTGACCTACTACGGCTCCTGTTGGCTTATCGTTGATATAGAAATTACCAGCAGCATTTCTCAGCATATTGGTTGCTAGTTCAACAGCCGCTCTGTCCTGTGAAAGAATCGCACCTGTTAATGCATAAGGAGAAGTACTGTCTACCAATTGTAAAGTCTTTTCAAACTGTTCTGCAGGGTATACATAAATGGTTAATACTGGCCCGAAAATTTCTTCACACATAGTAACCGATTTTGGATCCTTGGTTACAATTACAGTAGGCTCAATAAAGTATCCTTTTGTTTTACTGAAATTACCTCCTGCAACAATTTTTACTTTCTTATTCTTCTTCGCGTTAATGATATAACGGGTAATACTGTTGTAGGCTTTTTCGTCTATTACTGCGTTCACAAAATTGGTAAAGTCTTCTACGCTTCCTACTTTCATTGTATTTACAGCAGCTACCAGTTTCTTTAGTATTTCATCAGCAAGGTTGCTTGGGATATATGCTCTGGATGCAGCAGAACATTTCTGTCCCTGGAATTCAAAAGCGCCTCTTGCCAATGCAGTAACCACAGCATCTACATCTGCTGATTTGTGTGCCACTACAAAATCCTTACCACCTGTTTCTCCTACAATTCTTGGGTAGGTTCTGTACATACCCATATTTTCACCAATGGTCTTCCACATATTATTGAACACACCAGTTGAACCTGTAAAGTGTACACCTGCAAAATCTCTGTGAGAGAAACAAACTTTACCAATGGTTGGACCATCTACATAGATTAGATTAATTACTCCATCCGGTAACCCCGCTTCTTTTAAAATGCGCATGAACAATTGTGCAGAATAAATCTGCGTATTGGCAGGCTTCCAAACCACCACGTTACCGCACATGGCAGCTGAAGTAGGTAAGTTGCCTCCGATAGCAGTAAAGTTGAATGGAGTAACAGCCAATACAAATCCTTCCAAAGGACGCCATTCTAGGCGGTTATGCATGCCGGGTGCTGAAATAGGCTGTTGTTTATAAATTTCACTTAAGAAATGTACATTGAAACGTAAGAAGTCAATCAATTCGCAGGTGCTGTCGATTTCTGCCTGAAAAGCATTTTTACTTTGCCCCAGCATAGTGGCCGCAAGCATTTGATAGCGGTATTTGGTAGCTAATAAATCTGCTGCTTTCAAAAAGATATGAGCTCTGTTTTCCCAGCTAAGTGCAGCCCACTTATCTTTTGCTTGTAAAGCAGCTGCTATGGCCTGGTGTGCATGCTTTTCTTCTCCGGCATTAAAATGGCCTAATGTATGAGATAGTTCATGCGGCGGATGAATGGCTACTTTTTTGTCTGTTCTAACTGCTTTACCACCTATGTACATAGGGATATCCAGTTGTTTTTTCTTTGCCTCTGCTAATGCTTTTTTTAAAGCTGCTTTCTCCGCACTTCCTGGTGCAAATTGCTGAACCGGTTCGTTGGCCGGCATCGGGTATGAAAATGTACCAATACTCATAGGTGAAAATTTATAAAGTTTGAGGCCGCAAGTTACGAAGAAAACTCTATTGGGTTTTGGCTACATTTGTGTATGGCTCTAATCCTTTTTGATCCCGCATTTCGTAATTTATTGGCGCCGCTTTCTACAACCAAAGCATTGGCACAATTTCATTTTGGTTTATTGAGTATTCAGGAAAGATGGGAACTCTTGCTGAAGCTGCCCGCTGCAGTTCATACGGCACCTTACTTACAGGCGTTGTATGCCGATACCAATGAAACACAGTTCAAAACTGAATTTCCTGCCTCAGCCACCAATATATGGATTGATGCATCCGTTATTCCGGATGATGCGCTGATTGCACAAATACAATCCCTGAAAAATGGAGATTGCCTTGTGGATGAATTGGGGTTGGTTGCAGGTAAAGTAGCAATTCCTTTCAGCGATTTTAATTCCTCCGATACGGCTGCCTTTTTTATGCAGGCAAATAAACTTGAAAGTGTTCAGCGCATTCGTTTCCCCTGGGAAATCATGCATATTAATGATGCCATGATTCGTAAGGATTTTGAATGGGTTACTGCCGGCCGAAAATCTCAACCTATTCCTGCTTCTGTGAATGCAATAGGAGACGAACATATTTTTATTGAGCCTGGTGCGCGTTTGCAATACTGCACGCTGAATGCCAGCACTGGCCCCATATATATTGGTAAAAAAGCAGAGATTATGGAAGGCTCCAGCATTAGAGGACCTTTCTCAATTGGCTATAATTCAGTGGTTAAAATGAATAGCCGTATTTACGGCGGAACAACTTTAGGGCCCTATTGCATGGGAGGAGGTGAAATTAAAAATGCTGTGATGATGGGGTTCACTAATAAGGCACATGACGGTTACCTTGGGGATGCTGTTATTGGTGAATGGTGTAATATGGGGGCAGGTAGCAGCAATAGCAACCTGAAAAATTCCGCTGGCCCCATCAAAATATACAGTATGGGACTAAATGAATATATTACCGTAGGTCAAAAATGTGGTGTTATCATGGGTGATTATTCCAGAGTAGCCATTAATTCCAGTCTGAATACAGGATCGATGATTGGCGTTAGCTGCAATGTTTTTGGAGAGGGGCTTTTGCCTATTTCCATTCCGCATTTTAGCTTTGGTTTAAAAGGGAAAGTATATCAGATTGAAACTGCCATAAAAGACATCAATAACTGGAAAGGATTGAAGGGTTTAGAAATGTCTACAGAAGAAATAAACGTTCTACAATATATTTATACAAACAACAAGCAATTATGAGAAAGCAAATCGCAGCAGCCAACTGGAAGATGAATCTTACTTTACAACAAGGAGAACAACTCATTAACGACCTATTGGCAAAACCCCATTCATTAAAGGCAAATCAACAGGCTGTTTTTGCAGTACCCGCGCCTTACTTAATGATGGCACAGGAAAAATTGGGAAACAAAGAGAGAGTAGCGGTAGCAGCTCAAAACTGTTATAGCAAAAAAACTGGAGCCTATACTGGTGAAATTTCTGTGGAAATGTTGCAGTCCATCGGAGTGAATTATGTGGTGCTGGGGCATTCGGAGAGAAGAGAATATTTTAATGAGAGCAACCAATTTCTTGCAGAAAAAATTGATATCTGTTTAGCCAATGGGGTTACACCAATATTTTGTTGCGGAGAACCTTTGCAAATTCGTGAAGCAGGTACACAAAATGAATTTGTTGGCACCCAATTAAAAGAGTCACTGTTTCATTTATCTGCTGCTGAAATTATCAAAGTGGTTATAGCCTATGAACCTATTTGGGCCATTGGTACTGGTAAAACAGCCAGCAGTGATCAGGCACAGGAAATGCATGCATTTATTCGTTCAGAATTGGCGCATCAATATGGTAAGGAAACGGCTGATCAGATTTCTATTCTGTACGGAGGTAGTGTAAAAGCCAGCAATGCAGCAGAACTGTTTGCACAGCCTGATGTGGATGGAGGTCTGGTTGGGGGGGCTTCCTTAATTGCGGATGAATTTGTGGCAATTATTAATGCGCTCAAATAAATGAATCCCATCATAATAACCAACCATTCAATTTTATAAATCTATTTGATTCATTTTAGTCCCGATTGCAAACCGTAATCGGGATTTTTATTTTAAGATAAACTGTGCTCTGCTAATGCGGTCATTGATGGCAATACCAACTCCTTCGTTGGGAAAAATTTCTGCAAGAATAATATCAAAGTGTAATCGATCAATTTCTCTTAGCGTCGCAAACAGATTACTAGCGGCTGTTGATAACTGATGGTCAGGTGCTAGTTTAAAATTGGTAGCACCTGTGTATTCAGTATCAAAGCTGATTACAGCTATTTTTTTACCGGCATGATCCTGTAGTAATTGAGGTATATTCCCTATATACAGAGGGGTATGAGGGGCATAATGACTTTTCAATTGACCAGGTGTAGCGGGTTGGTTATCGGCATCCGATTGCGCTATTGTGTGATTGATTTGTGCATTCGTGGCATTTACTACGGTAAGTCCGCTAAATGCGCTGAGGTCATCTGCAGAAATACTTCCCGCTCTATGTAAAATAATTTCCTTGCCAACCACTTCGCAAATCGTCGATTCCAATCCCACTTTGGTATTGCCTCCATCCAAGATATAAGGGATTTTTCCACGGAGTCCGTCCATTACATGGTGGGCATTGGTAGGACTAATATAGCCGGAAGGATTGGCACTGGGTGCGGCCAAGGGGAAATGGAGTCTATTGAGCAGTGACAAGGTCAAAGACTGATCGGGTACTCTAATGGCTACTTTAGGGCTACCTGCCGTTGTGATATCGGGCACAATTTCTTTTTTGGGGAGCAATAGCGTTAAAGGACCTGGCATAAAATGATGAGCCAGCTTCAGGCTCATTGCATCAGCAAATGCATAATCCGTAATCTGATTGGTGTTTGCTAGGTGCAAAATGAGGGGATTAAAACTGGGTCTGTTTTTGGCAGCGTAAATTTTAGCCACAGCTGCTGAATCCAATGCATTCGCTGCCAGTCCATATACGGTTTCTGTGGGGATGGCCACCAATTCCCCAGCTTCTAGTAAAGCGGCAGCTATTTGTATATCATTTCCAATATGGGTATCCATTATTCAGATTTTGATCGGCAATTCTGCTGCAATATAATCGTCTAGTTTTTCAATATGTAAAATCGTGCTAGTGTTATTTTCATTTGGATGAAACATAGGAAGAAATTTAGCCCCATATATAAATTCATCGTAACTATAGGAAGCACGTGAAATTACTGTATTGGAAAAGCTTTCATCAAATCCTTGCACAAATACCAGCATTTCTGCTTGAGCCGCTGCTATATCCTCTTTGGATAACAAATACAATGGACTGTTTTCATTTATCACATGCACCAAGGTCCAATTAGCTGTTAAAGTGTTTGCTTTGGAAATTTCAAGGGGTAAGTCAAAAAATTTATTTTTTAATTGTCCATCTTCTTCCATTCTTAATGCCAAAGTAATTTTTACTTCCACGTTTACTAAATAGTTTTTAGTGTACGGGACCATTCTATACATCAATGCTATCCCATCTTTGTATGGCGCAACCAAAGCGTTTTTGCTATACTTTATAAAGGCTCTTGGCCTTGCAAATCTTCCATACAATAAACCCGTAGCCAGTGCAAAACTCATTAATCCAATTAATGCTTCAAGGGATGCTGTTAAACTTGCAGCAAACCCAATCGGATTAATTCTACCGTATCCAACCGTTGTAAAAGTTTGTGCACTAAAGAAAAATGCTTCCCCCCATTTGTCAGCCTCACTAGAAACAACCATACCTCCCAAATGATCAATTCCTATTGATATGTAAATGCTAGCAAAAATAAAATTGATTAAAAAGAAAAATAGGAGGATTGTAGTTAAAAACTTCCAAATGGGCATTGACAAGAGCGTATGATAGATATTTAATCTCCTCCAGATAGGTAATCCCTTTGTTTCAATATTCGGCATCCCATTTTTCTTGAAAAAACGCCCGCCAATTAACGCTGTATTGGTACCTAAACCCGTTTCCTCGTTTAAACGAGCCCTTTTGTTTAACTTTTTCAATAACATCTTCTGGGTATTCTTAGTTGAAGATAACACATACAAACCTATCTTTGCACCCTTATGAAACATATCAGGAACTTTTGTATTATAGCCCATATTGACCACGGGAAGAGCACATTGGCGGATCGTTTATTGGAACATACCAAAACGGTAGGAGAGCGCGAGATGATGAACCAGGTACTCGATGATATGGATCTGGAGCGCGAAAAAGGCATTACTATCAAGAGTCATGCAATTCAAATTAATTACACACATAAAGGAGAACAATACGTACTAAATTTAATTGATACCCCCGGACACGTAGATTTCAGTTATGAAGTAAGCCGTGCATTGGCGGCCTGTGAAGGGGCTTTGCTGCTGGTAGATGCATCTCAGGGAATTCAGGCACAGACCATTAGTAATTTATATTTAGCCATTGACAATGACCTAGAAATCATCCCTGTTATCAATAAGATTGATATGGACGGAGCCAAGATTCCGGAAGTAACAGACCAAATCATTGATTTGATTGGCTGCAAGCAGGAAGACATTTTATTGGCCAGTGGTAAATCAGGAATTGGTATTGAGGAAATTCTACAAGCCATTTGTGAACGCATACCAGCTCCGGAAGGCAGTGTGGATGCGCCTTTGCAGGCATTGATATTTGACAGCGTATACAATAGTTTTCGCGGTATCATCATTTATTACAGAATCATGAATGGTACCCTACGTAAGGGGGACAAGATTCGTTTTGTTGCTACAGGAAAGGATTATATAGCGGATGAAGTGGGGGTACTCAAATTGAATATGACTCCTAAAGAACAGGTATCTGCAGGTGATGTAGGATATATTATCACTGGAATTAAGAATGCGAAAGAAGTAAAAGTAGGGGATACGCTTACCTTGGCGAATAACCCCGGAGAAATGATCAATGGATTTGAAGAAGTAAAGCCAATGGTATTCGCAGGTATATTCCCGGTGAATACCGATGAGTTTGAAGAGCTGAGAGATTGCATGGATAAGTTGCAATTGAATGATGCCTCCTTGACTTTTGAACTGGAAACCTCACAGGCTTTGGGTTTTGGATTCCGCTGTGGATTCTTGGGACTGCTGCATATGGAAATTATTCAGGAGCGTCTAGAAAGAGAATTCAATCAAACGGTAATTACAACGGTACCCAACGTAAGCTTCACGGCATACACCACCCGTGGAGAAAAAATATTGGTGAACAATCCAGTGGAAATGCCTGATCAGGTGAAGATTGACCGTATTGAAGAGCCTTTTATTAAAGCACAAATCATTACCCTTCCAGATTATATTGGAAATATCATGACATTGTGTTTAGGTAAACGGGGTATTTTGATAAACCAAAGCTATTTAACACCCACACGTGTAGAGTTAATTTTTGAAATGCCGTTAACCGAAATCGTATTTGATTTCTATGATAAATTAAAGAGTTCAACCCGCGGTTATGCATCATTTGATTACAGCCCAATTGATCAGCGTGAAGCAGATATTGTGAAAATGGATATTTTGCTGAATAGTGAAAAAGTAGATGCGTTGAGCGCCTTAATTCACAGAAGCCGTGCGACCGATTTTGGTAGAAAGCTTTGTGAAAAATTAAAAGAATTATTGCCTCGTCAGCAATTCCAGATTGCCATTCAGGCTGCTATTGGTGCTAAAGTGGTAGCTCGAGAAAATATCAGTGCTATTCGCAAAGACGTTACTGCCAAGTGTTATGGTGGTGATATCAGTCGTAAACGAAAGCTATTGGAAAAGCAGAAAGAAGGAAAGAAAAGAATGCGTCAGATTGGAAATGTAGAGATTCCTCAAGAAGCTTTTCTTGCTGTTTTAAAACTCGACTAGTATTTGCACAAACACAGTTTTAACTAGTAGGGCAAAGTCTGTTTGTTAGAAATTGGTTGCTTGCATTAATCGGGCTCCACTGCTTCGTATTCCGGAATATAAACCCAACGACCAAATTCCCATTTAAACCCTTCCACAGTGCCAAATGGAACCAGCGTATGCTTTTTAGACGGCTCATTAGATTCGCTGGCGAGTTTGGCAAATACAATGCGGTTAAGCTTTGCATCGAAATTCAGTTTGGCATTCGCTTGTTTTTTAAACTCTAAACAGAAGCGACTTACAGGTTGCTTAGGTTTAATGATATCATTGGGATAACTGAAAAATTTACCCCCAAACAAAGGATTTCCTTGCTGGTCAAAGTGCAATACTTCTATCCATTTTCGCGTACTTCGGGCATCGTTTTCATCATAGCCCAACAGGGTATAGTATTGCTTGTTGTTGTATTCTTTCTGAATGATATTGTAATACACAGCGCCTATCCAGTTCTGATTGGTTCTTACAGAATCGTAAGGGTTTTCTGTAAAATCAGTGCCATCGTATAAAGGGATTAATTTGAGTGAACCGTCTTTGGTATTCATTTGAATGGCTCCTTTGTAACGATAATAACTAAAGTCCTTCATGAGTTGCCAGGTAATGATTCTGAAACTGCTATCCGGTGCGTAGATCCTAGAAATGGTTTTTAAAGAATCAAATGGATAATGAAAGGAATAGGGCGTCTTTAAAGCCTGTACCAATTGACGGGTAAAAAAACTATCAGCTCTCAGTCGGTCTTCTGTGTCTTCTGCATTTAAAATGGTGTGTGCAAATCCACTCAAATTGGTTTCTGCAGCAGCCAGAATAGCTTTATTGGCCAGTGATTGCGCCAATAAATTTTTATTACTGCAAATCAATACCGTAAAAATAAAAACCGTGAGGATGCGTCTGAAATTCATACAGCAAAATACCAATATTTCATTCCAATAAAAGCTGCAGTTAAAATTTTACCATTTTTTTGCGTTAGCACAAGCCTGGGCAAATTCAAACAAACTGTTAAAGCGAGCGTCTATCATTGGGTCAGGAAATGGAGTTTCTGGATGGGTGGTCGCCAGAAATACGGTATACATACCTGCATTTCTGCCGAATTTCATATCGCTCATTCTGTTCCCCACCATTACAGATTTGCTAAAGTCTATATCTGTAAAATCAGCTTTGGCCTGAAATGCCATACCAGGCTGTGGTTTGCGGTTGGGAGAATCATCTGCCAGATCCGGGCAAAAATAAATCTTACTGATATGGCCGCCAGCATTTTCAATCTGATGCAACATATGTTCATGAATGTCATTCAGGTCTTCTACTGTCATCAGGGCTTTGCCAATACCTTTTTGATTGGTTGTAATAAGTATGCGTCTGAAGGAATGATTTAACATGGCAACTGCTTCGGGTGCCTGCTCATAAAAATGAAACTCAGAAGCGTTCCGTATATAGTCCTCTTTTTTCTCGTGATTCAAAACCCCATCCCTGTCTAAAAACAAGGACCAGTGTGCGTCAATCTGTTCTAATGAAAACATCTTAAGGGAATAAATTGGCTTCCACCAGTTCGCAAATAATATGACCAATCATGATATGACTCTCTTGAATTCGGGGTGTATTCTTAGATGGAATATCCAGCAAGAAATGGGAGAGTTCTCCCAGTTTACCACCACCGTTTCCGGTGAAGCCAACTGTGATGATGTTTTTAAATCTTGCTGTTTCAAAAGCTTTTACAATATTGGGGGAGTTGCCTGAAGTACTCAGCCCAATCAAAATATCACCGCTTTGCATAGTGCCCTCTACCAGTCTGCTGTACACTTCATCATATCCATAGTCGTTGGCCACTGCTGTTAAATACGAGCTATTGCAATGCAATGCATCAGATGGCAATGCCGTTCTGTTTTTATAGAATCTTCCGGAAAACTCAGCCGCTAAATGTTGTGCATCAGCTGCGCTCCCTCCGTTGCCACAGAACTGGACTTTATGGCCAGTTTTAAAAGCATTCGTTACAGCATCTACCACACCCGACACTTGATTCATCAACAAAGGGTTATTCAATACAGTTTGTTTTACTTGTATAGATTCCTGAATTATTGCTTGTATGCGGGTTAATTGGGTATGATTTGACATATATAATTCATTTTACAAGATCAACAATCGAATAAACCAGTTGATCCCATTGGTATTTTTTCTTTCCCTTGCGAAGTTGGTCTAAATAATAGTCTTCGCCCTGCAAATATAATTCTTCAATCCCGGCCGCAATACATTCTGGGTTGGGTTCTGCTACCAAACCACTATTATCGGCCAGAATCATATCGGGCAATGCGCCCACACTGGTAACCAACATGGGTTTTTCAAAGTGATAGGCAAGAGGAGTAACTCCACTTTGTGTTGCATTTCGATAGGGCTGAATTACAAAATCACAGGCATTCAGGTAATATTGCACCTGGTCGGAGGGAATAAAATTTGTGAATGAATAAATATATTCTGTTAGTCCTAATTCAGTTATAAGGTTTTGATAGGTTTCTGCTTCATCATAAAATTCTCCGGCAATCATTAGTTTTACCGGAGGCAGATGATTGGCTTCGTTCTTAAGCTTTACCAATTGCATGGCTTTCAATAAAATATCCAGCCCTTTATACTTTCGTATAAAACCAAAAAACAAAACGATTCTTTCGGTTGCTGGTAACCCCAAATGCGCTCTGGCAGCCTCTTTGGTCATAATAGTACCGAAGTTATCGTACAAAGGGTGGGGGCAGATGGTTGATTTTTTATTGGTAAATGTCAGCAAATCCTGATGCACTTTTTTACTCATGGTAATAAATGCATCCACTGCACCAATAAAATAACGAGTAAACCATTTATCTCCTATACGCTTTTCATGTGGGATGATATTGTCGGCAATACAGACCACTTTAGATACTCCATTCCAGCGAATGATACGCAATATAGTTCCCAGACAGGGCCCCATAAAGGGCAGCCAGAATCGAACCACGATCAAAGGAACTTTTTTTCTCGCAATCATATATCCCATCCAGATCCAATTGAATGGATTGATGGAGTTTATTTTGACATGTATGGTTAAATCGGTTGGCGCCGGATCACTGCTGTATTGTGATTTGCCGGGAAATAAAAAAGAAGGGTATTGCAGTGAGAAAGTATAAATGGTAACAGTATACCCCTGAGCCTGAAATTCTCTGGCCAGTCTTTCATTAAAAGAAGCGATACCACCGCTTCTGAAAGGCCAGGTGGTTCCTATGAGAATCAGCTCTTTCTTCATGGGCTGTGATTAGGCTTCTTCTAAACCTAGTTTTTCTTCAATTAAATATACATTCCTTTCGGAGGCGTTGCGGGCAACAAGTTCAGCAACGAATCCTGTGAGGAATAATTGCATACCAATAATCATAACAGCCAGTGCAATATAAAATGCTGGTTTGTTGGTAATGCCTACTTCAGGATCCAAAATTTTGGAGACCATTAAATATCCGCTGGTGATAAAACCGATTAAAAAAGCAAGGGTTCCATACAGACCAAAAAACTGCATAGGTTTTTTGCCGAACTTGCCCAGGAACATAATAGTACCTAAGTCTAGAAATCCGTTGATGAAACGGTCCCAGCCAAATTTAGTAGTGCCGTATTTTCTGGGTCTATGTTCTACTACTTTTTCTCCTATTTTTCTGAAGCCGCTCCACTTGGCCAATACAGGGATATAGCGATGCATTTCTCCAAAAACTTCAATGCATTTTACCACTTTCTTCTTATAGGCTTTTAATCCACAATTGAAGTCGTGCAATTGGATGCCAGAACTTTTTCTGGCCACTGCATTGAACAATTTGGAAGGAATGTTCTTGGTTAAGGTATTGTCGTAACGTTTCTTTTTCCAGCCACTCACCATGTCGAAACCATCATCTACAATCATTTTATACAAGGCCGGAATTTCGTCGGGAGAGTCCTGCATATCTGCATCCATCGTAATGACTACATCACCCTGGGCTGCTTTGAATCCCTCGTTTAAAGCTGCAGATTTACCATAGTTCCGCTGAAACTTAATGCCCTTGATATTCGGGTTACTGTTGGCAATGGTCTGAATTACATTCCAGCTATCGTCTCTGCTGCCGTCGTCAATCAGCAATACCTCATAGGTATATCCGTTCTGATCTACAACCGATTTTATCCAGCTGCACAATTCAGGCAGGGATTCTTCTTCATTAAACAGAGGTACTACAATGGATAACTGCATGTATAATTATTGATCTTCAAATTTTTCTTCCTTGCGAATCACTAATGTAAGTAAAAGCGACTTTATGAAGTCCCAAATTAATCCTAAACCTGTTCCCATAATGATTTCTTTAAATCCAGTTTTCTTCATGCTTTCGCCAGAAGCCGCCAATTGCTTTTCAATATCTTCTTCTGAGGCTCCGAATTTTTCCATCATGGCACGGGTTTTTTCCAAACCAATCTGGGCAGATTTTTCTGTTAAAGTATCATCAATTACATTATATAAAATGTAGGTAGCAACGGCAATAATTAATGCCGCTACTGCGTAGGCCAAAAAATTAAATTTTAATCCTTCCTGGAAAGTTAAATATCCACCATTCAGTTTTCTTACCGAAAAACCTCCAAGCAATAATATAATAATCATGTAAGGAATAAATGTGGTGGTAAACATGACATTGGTAAACGTAGTAACATTCACTGCCCAGCTTCCGTACATTAATAGTACTGCAGATAAGCCACAGATTAAGCCGTATTTGGCGCCTTCGTTAATTAAGTTTGCTTTCATAAAATGATTTGTTAGTTGGTTGTTAATTGGCCGTTACAGAAAGTACCCCAAATTTTTCCTTGTAAAGTTTTATGAAGAAATGCATTGTTATGAGACTTGCTTTTCATTTGTTGCTTTTCTAAACTTGACTTTAGGGTTCGGTTATACAAGGTTAATTCTGGAACCGCATTTTCCTGAATATGAGTAACAGGAATGCCAAAAATATTACGGGCATTGATTGAAAATAATTCAATCAATCTTTCCCTGCTAATCGTTGGGAACAACTCATTAAAAGCAGCAAAGACGCTTTCCAACGCATTCATGCCGAATTTGGCATATTCAAATTCACAAGTCTTGTGATCCCAATCCTGCGGGAAATGATGAGAGGCCATGCAATCTATAGTGCCATCAAGAATGCCTTGTCTGAGTGCCACCATATCCGCCCTGCTTCTTAATGGAGGGTTTACTTTTAAATTGGTGTCATATCCTTGCAGGTCTTCATCGCAGAAAAATAAATGATATGGCGTTACACTGCATGTTATGGCCAATCCTTCCTGTTTGGCTGCCCTAATTAAATCAAGGGAAGTTTTGGTTGTGATACCAGTAAAATGCATACGCGATCTGCTGTAACGTACCAGATCAATATCTCTTTTCAACATACTTATTTCCGCAATATCCGGTAAGCCTGGTAAACCCAATTGAGTGGATATAATACCTTCATTCATTAAACCGGTATGGCCAATGCTTTTGTCAATGGGCATTTGAATTATCACCCCATCAAATGCTTTTACATATTGCAATGCTTTCACCAATAATCCGGCAGATTGAACAGGAGATAAGCCGTCTGTAAATGCAACCGCTCCGCTGTTGCGCATATCATACATTTCGGCCAATTCCTTGCCTTCCGTTTTTTGTGTGATTGCTCCTAATGGTTGAATAATTACGGGTAAATGCCTGGATTGACCAGCAGCATATTCTACCAAAGATTTATTATCTGTTACAGGCTTCGTATTTGGTAAAGTGAAGACGCGCGTATAACCACCTGCAGCAGCTGCAGCAGCACCTGATGCAAAGGTTTCGTTGAATTCAAAGCCGGGATCTCCGAAATGAGCAAAACAATCTACCCAGCCAGCAGAGACCTCAAGATCATCTTCGTGCACAACTGTTGCGTTTTCAGCAGATAATTGAGCACCTATTTTCTGAATTTTGTTATCTACAATTAAAATATCTTGAACTTGTCCGTGGTAAGGGGAGTGGGGATCGTTAATCAGCACCTGCTTCAGTAGAATGTTCATGCAGTAGTTGAAAATTTTATGCAATATAGCTTGAAAATTTCTTTTAGCCCTATATTTGCACCCCATTCAACAAATGAATGAGAGTTCGGGACGTAGCGCAGCCCGGTAGCGCACACGTCTGGGGGGCGTGGGGTCGCAAGTTCAAATCTTGTCGTCCCGACAAAAAAGCTCCGATCGAAAGATCGGAGCTTTTATTTTGAGGTATATCAAGGAGCCTTGTTCATTTTTGAATTTTCAAAAATGAACCATCAGAAATTTAATTCTTCGGTCTGAATGAACGAATCGGCGGTGCTGGTTCTTTCTTCAGTTCAATGCCCTGTGTTGGCATTAATCGCAAAGCTTCCTGTACGGCTTTTTCCAGTTGTGGGTCCCTTCCCTCAATGATGGCTTTGGGATCATGAAATACTTCAATATCCGGAGAAACGCCTTCGGCTTCTACCGCCCATTTACCATCTGTATCAAAGAAACCGCCACGCGGTGCAACCATTCTGCCTCCATCAATAAAAGGAGGCGTATCCCATGTGCCTACTAATCCACCCCAGGTTCTGGTTCCCACTAAAGGCCCTAGATTCATCTTTTTGAACATATAGGGAAGTAAGTCTCCGCCAGAGCCTGCGTTCTCGTTGATGATCATGACTTTAGGCCCCCAGATACCAGCCATTGGTGTGGTAGATACTTTATGCCCTTCTACGCGGTTATTGAAATAGCCCTGCAACTTACGGCTCATAATATCAATCATGTAATCAGCGGCTGATCCGCCACCATTATTTCTTTCGTCAATCACAGCACCTTTTTTGTGCTGCTGTGAAAAGTAGTAACGATTAAAATAGGTATAGCCCGGGTCTCCTGTATTCGGAACATAAACATAAGCCAGTTTTCCACCTGATAATTCATCTACTTTTTTGCGATTGCTTTCTACCCAATGTCTCGAACGCAATCCGGCTTCATTGGCAATGGGAACAACGGTAACGGTTTGAGCGCCTTCTAAATTTGGACTGCTGTTGACTTTTATCTTGATTTGTTTATTGGCAGTTCCTTCGAATAAGCTATATAAGTTCATGGAAGCGTCCAGTTTTTTGCCCTCTACTTCCAGTAAATAATCGCCTTCTTTTACTTTCATGCCTGGTCCGCTTAATGGAGATTTCAAATCTGGATTCCAGCTTTCACCTGTGTAGATTTTTTTAATGCGGAACAGACCATTTTCTACGCTGTAATCGGCACCCAACAGACCCACAGGTATATTGGGTACAGAGGGATAATCACCGCCGCTAACATAGGAATGGCCTACTGATACTTCACCGCTCATGATATCAATGATATAATTTAAATCGGATCGATGCTTTACGTGTTTTACCCAAGGCTGGTACCATTCAAATACTTTATTCCATGGGGCTCCGTGCACATTGTCAACATATAAAAAGTCTCTCTGCAAACGCCATCCTTCTTTAAAAATTTGTTCTGCTTCTTCTGAAGGATCAACATACACTCTCATCGCATCGGTTGCTAGTCTTCCTTCGCCCGGTCTTGGTGCCGCTTGCGTTCCATTGATGAACCAACTAGTTCCTGAACGATACAGAATACTTTTTCTATCAAAGCTGCTAACAACATTGCTGGCTGACTTTACAAACTCGGTAGGCTTTTGGTCTTTCAAAACATATTTCCATAAAACAGAACCCTGGTTTTCGACGTCTTCAATTACAAATACACTTCCTTCGGGGCCGGCCACTAAAGCGCTGTAATTGCGCAAGGGTAGTGTGGCAGATAATATTCGCAGTTCTAATCCCTCAAAATCTATTTTAACGTTAGTACCAGCACTTATAGCAGGTTTGGCAGATTTAGCAGTGTCTGCAGGGTTTTTCACCGGCTCATCATCGCTCTTGGGTTCAAATGGTGATGCCACATCTTTATTCAATACTGCCACATACAAGGCTCTGTTAACAGGATAATTATAACTACTCATATCCAGCCATCCGGTAGCCAATCCGTAATCGGTACTGGCCAGGAAATAAAGATATTTACCAGACTCGTCCCACTGAGGATCAATGGCATCTGCCAGGTCATTGCTAATGTATTTGGTTTGTCCGGTTTCTACCTGATACACTTTCACTGCCTTGAATTGGTTATCCTGTTGTTGTACATAAGCAATCCATTTGCTGTCAGGAGACCACACCGGTTTCATGGTTCTGTTGGGGTGAGCATATTTATCTGTATCCACTTTTTTATAGGCGCCAGTTTTTAAATCAATCATCCAGATGGTATAATCTGTATCTACAAAAGCAATGGATTTACTATCCGGTGACCAGGCAGGAGTGAAGTAAAATTTCTTGTTGGGCATTTTAAAAGACTGAGCTGTCTGTAAACCAAACTGATCTTTTACAATCAATTGATATTCGCCACTTTCATCCGAGAACCAGGCAATTTTTTGACCATCAGGAGACCATACCGGAGAACGGTCAGCTGATGCGGTTGTATTGCTGATATTTTTCCAGTCTCCGTTTTCTTTAGGCACTGTAAATATTTCTCCTCTGCTTTCAAACAATGCTCTTTTACCCGTAGGAGATAGGCTGGCGTTGATTAAATTGGCACCAGTAATATTGTTCCATCTTGGTCTTCCCCAGTTTAAATCTGCCTTTACAGTAATGTTGAGCCGGTTGGTTTTTTGAGTAGCAATATCATAACTATGCAGATAGCCGCCTTGCTCAAATATCAATTTATTGTTGGCAGCAGAAACATTCTTGATATCAAAATCCTTGAAAAAAGTAATTTGTTTCTGTGTCTTTGTTTTAGGATCGTACGACCAGATATTATTGATATAATCCTGTTCAGACAAGAAGTATAATATGCCATTGTTCCAGGTTGGAGCAGTATGTCTTTCTCTGTCTCCCTGAACGGTTTTAGTAGTCTCGTAGTTTTTCATATTGAATAGCCAGATCGGTTGAGCCTGACCTCCTCTGTAATTCCGCCATTCCGGATCCCAGAAACTATAGGGTTGATATGCCATAATTGTTCCGTCAGGAGATAGACTTCCTACAAAGCCAAAAGGTAATGGAAGCGCTTCGGGAGTTCCTCCCTTTACATTCACTTTAAAAAATTTAGTATTTACAGTAGGGTAACCAGCTCTTCCTGAAGTAAAAAAAACGGATTGTCCGTCGGGCATCCAGCCCTGGGCAATATCCGGACCTGGGTGCCAGGTTAGTCTTTTAGGGGCACCTCCGTCAATGGGTACTATATAGATGTCGGAATTGCCATCGTATTGTCCTGTGAATGCTACCCATTTTCCGTCGGGGCTAATTTTGGGGGATGTCTCAGATCCAATAGCACTAGTTAATCTTCGGGCATCACCACCATTATGATCTACTACCCATAAATCATCTGCGTGTACAAATACGATATGATCTTTACTCGCATTGGGTTGTCTTAAAAGCATGGTGCCCTGTGCCAATAAAGTACCTGTAAAAAGCAAGCCGAAGCCAGCTATAAAAGCTCTTTTAAAAGAGTTGCTTATCCTTTGCATAGGAATTCATTTTGGTAAAGGAGAATAAGATACAATACCTGAATGAAGACTGCAAATAAAAAACCCGACCATTTTGGCAGGTCGGGCTTACAATATTTTCGCAGTAAAATATGCGAACGAATTAAGCTAAGCTTTTTTACTCTTAGAATCTTTCTAACTTAGAGAAGAAGAAATCTGCTTCAATAATAGCATTCTCATCGCTGTCGCTACCGTGAACTGCATTCTCACCAACAGAAGCTGCATATAATTTACGGATGGTACCTTCTGCTGCCTGAGCAGGGTTGGTTGCTCCAATTAGGGTTCTGAAATCAGCTACTGCATTTTCTTTTTCCAATACAGCCGCAACAATAGGGCCGCTGCTCATAAAATCAACCAACTCTCCAAAGAAAGGACGCTCTCTGTGAATATCATAAAATAAACCAGCCTGTTCTTTGGTTAAGCGAGTCCATTTCATGGCTTTGATAGAAAAACCAGCTTTGATAATTTGATCTAAAATTGCACCAGTGTACCCTTTTTGAGTAGCATCCGGCTTAATCATGGTAAATGTTTGATTGCTCATATAGTTAAATTTCGCCGCAAAAGTAAGGAATAGCAAGGGGTTGAACGGTATTCAATCCCTAAAATTTCAATAAAATCTGCAAAATCTTTTGAGAGTCTAATGAAGAAACTGCATTTTTGCCCGATTATATGCAACTGATCAGTGAATTCTATCCATTATTAAAAACACCTAGGAATATCGTTATAACCATGCACCAGAAGCCGGATGGCGATGCAATGGGATCTACGCTGGGGTTATATCATTTTCTTAATAACAGCGGCCACCAGGTAACTGTTATTTCTCCTACCAATTGGGCTGATTTTCTAGATTGGATGCCTGGTGTAGACAAGGTCCTGAATTTTGAAGCCAATAAAGAGAAATCGCTCGATTTGCTGAATAAAGCGGATATATTATTCTGTTTAGACTTTAACATATTTCACAGAACAAAGCATCTGGCATCATATCTGGCCAGCGCTAACTGTATTAAGGTTTTGATTGATCACCATGAACAGCCGGATGAAGCCAACTTTAACTATGGCATAAGTGATACAGGCAAAAGTTCTACCTGTGAAATGGTCTATGATTTTATTATGGAAGCAGGTGGTAGAGACCAGTTAACACAGGATATTGCTACTTGTATTTATACAGGAACAATGACAGATACAGGGTCTTTTCGTTTTCCTGCAACCAAAGCCAGCGTACATCGTATGATAGCGGAGCTAAAGGACACAGGATTTGATCATACTGCTGTGCACAACCATATTTACGACAATTTCATGGAGAGCCGTTTGCGTTTCATAGGGTTTGCCTTGTTAAACAGAATGGAAGTTTTGTATGAATACAACACGGCAATCATGTATATTCACCAAGCAGATTTGCAGAAGTATCATATTAAAACAGGTGATACGGAAGGGCTAGTAAATTATCTGTTAACTATCAAAGGAATTCGTTTTGGAGCCATTGTAATTGACAGGACGGAAGAAAGAAAGTGGAGCTTTAGAAGCAAGGGGGGATTTGACGTGAATCAGTTTGCCCGAAATCATTTTGAAGGCGGTGGTCATGCCAATGCATCAGGAGGAAGAAGCGACGAGTCTGTAGAAAAAACAGTAGAAAAATTTAAACAAGTTATTCAAGCGTATAAAACCCAACTACAATAAAAATGAGGAGAATTATCGTACCGCTATTCTCAGCGGCTGTATTGTTTGCAAGTTGTAATCAATATGAAAAAACACCTACCGGTCTTGCTTATAAGATTGAAAAAGGTTCCAGCAAAGATTTATTAAAACAAGGTCAGTTCGTTAAAATGCATGTAGAGTACAAACTACCTGCTAAAGATTCCTTGCTAAGCAGTTCATTTGGAAGAATCCCCGTTTATTTTATGGTGGATTCTGCACAAAAAGCCAAGCACAGTTTCATTGAAATCATTGATAAATGTGCTCCTGGTGATAAAGTTGAATTTGTAATGAGTGTAGACTCTCTAAAGAAGTTCGGCATGTTGGAGTACAACAATATTTTTAAAGAAAAAGATCAGATAAACGGAAGGGTAGAAGTAATGAAAGTGTTTGCTACTCAGGAACTGATGATGGCAGATTACAAGGCAGAAATGGACAAGGAAAGAGCCCGTGAAATCAAAGAATTAAAAGATCATCTTGCCAAAAAGAATCTAAAGGCACAGGAATTACCTACTGGTGTTTTTGTTGAAGTTACCAATGCCGGTGATGCAACTGCCAAAGCTGATTCTGGTAAGCAGGTTTCTGTTATGTACAGAGGCACATTCCTAGATGGTAAGAAGTTTGACGGCAATATGGATACCGATTCTCCTAACAGACAACCGCTTCAATTTGTTATTGGAACTGGTGGTGTTATCAAAGGTTTGGAAGATGGACTGAAAATGTTTGCCAAAGGCGGGAAAGGTAAAATCTTTATCCCTGCCATGTTGGGATACGGACCAAACGGAAGTGCTCCGGTAATTCCTCCATATGCTGCATTGGTATTTGACGTTGAAGTATTAGACGTACAAACGCCAGCACCTCAGCCTGCAGCTTTACCTGGTCAACCAAGTCAGCCTGGTCAGCCACAGAGATAATAAAATTGCTTTTTATAAAAATGCCCTTCAATATTTGAGGGGCATTTTTGTTTGTGACTCATGTAATGATATGTATTGATATTGTTCAGTGCTAATGGTTATTGTAAACTTTCTCATACAATGTTATTGCCTGCATGGCTTCTTTTACGTCATGTACCCGTAAAATATGGGCTTTGTTCATCAAACCCATGGTATGTAAAACGGTAGTTCCATTCAGGGACTCTTCCGGAGTAATCCCGAGCGTCTGATAAATGGTTGATTTTCTGGAAACGCCTAGCAGTAAAGGCTTCTGGAGAATTTGTAATGCGTTTAAATTTTTAATCAGGGCAAAGTTGTCTGCAGGTAATTTCCCGAATCCAAATCCCGGATCAATAATGATATCTAATATGCCGGCTTTTTTACACACTTCAATTCTTTCAATAAAATATTCAAGTAGTGCATTGGTTATATCTGAATAGGAAATTTTCTGATGCATTGCCTCAAGTGAACCGCTACTGTGCATACAGATATAGGGTACTTTTAATGCTGCAACAGTAGGAAGCATTTCTTCAAAATAACGGCCTCCGCTGATGTCATTTACCATATCTGCTCCAACTGCTACTGCTTCTGCGGCAACTTTAGGGTAATACGTATCCACTGAAATCAAGGTATTGGGAAATGCATTTTTAATTGCTTCCATCACGGGTATAACCCTTGCTATTTCTTCTTTCACGCCTACTATTTCACTATTGGGGCGGGTGCTTTGTCCACCAATATCTAAAATGAATGCGCCTTCCTCAATCATGGTGCCTGCTTTCTTTAGGGCGGCTTCTACAGTAGCAGCTCTGCTCCCCCCGTAAAATGAATCAGGAGTTGCATTGATGATTCCCATCACTACGGGTTGCTCAATGGTAAATAAAGTTCCTTTGCTGTTTAGTGTGAACATAGCGGTCTTTCAATTAAATTGCAATCAATTCAAAGATATTCTTAAAATGCAGGATACCAACAACCAATACTTACAGGCTGTTCAATTGAGTCAGGACATTTTTATTAAGAAAACCAGAGACTATGGAACTGCCTGGAGGGTGTTGAGAACCATTTCAGTAGTAGATCAGATTTTTATTAAAGCCTTGCGCATTAGAACCATTCAGGAACTGAAGACACAGAAAGTAGGAGATGATATCAAGTCTGAATTCATGGGTATTCTGAATTATGCCATTATTGGATTGATTCAGCTGGAATTGGGAAACCCTACAGTGGAAGAACTACCGGTTGATACTACAGCTAAATTGTATCAGAAACAGGTTCAATTTGCTATGGATACCATGCAATCTAAGAACCATGACTATGGCGAAGCTTGGAGAGATATGAGCCAGGAAAGTTTTGCCGATTTAATTCTAATGAAATTGTTGCGCATCAAACAGATTCTACAGAACGATGGCAAAACCCTGATTAGTGAAGGAATCGATGCCAACTATGTGGATATTATTAATTATGCTGCTTTTGCCTTGATATTGATTCAGGAAGGAAAACACTAAATCATGAAAAATTTGCTTTGGTTAATTCGTTGGCTGGTTGGGCTTTTGTTCATTTTTTCCGGACTAATTAAAGTGAATGATCCTATTGGGCTCAGCTATAAAATGCAGGAGTTTTTTGAAGTATGGGGACTGCATGGATTCAATGATTATACCTTATTCTTTTCTGTTGCCATGAATAGTTTTGAAGTGTTGGCCGGTGTGGCGATTATCATTGGCTGGAAAATGGAATGGTTCAGCTGGCTTTTATTATTACTGATCATCTTCTTTACATTTTTAACAGGTTTTGCTCTCTTCTCAGGAAAGATTAAAACCTGCGGATGCTTTGGTGATTGCATCCCATTATCGGCAGCGCAGTCCTTTTATAAGGATTTGATATTGCTGGTATTGATTCTGTTCCTAGTAGTTTTTCAGAAAAAAATCAATGCACTATTGCCAGTAAGCTGGAGCATTGCTATAGTTACAGCTTCAATGGTTCTTTCAGTATGGGCGCAACTGTATGTGCTCAAACATCTGCCATGGGTAGATTGTCTTCCATATAAAGTAGGAAATAATATTCTGAAGCAAATGGAAACACCAGCAGGTGCAACTGCAGATAGCATGCAGATTCTGTTTACTTACCAGAAAAACGGCAAACCAATTTCTTTTGATCAGGATCATTTTCCTGAAGACTTTGATGATAGCTACGAATATGTAAGTCGCAAAGACGTGCTGGTAAAAAAAGGAAACGGATTGAAACCAGCTATTGTAGATTTCTCTTTAAAAACCTTAAGCGGAACAGATACAACGGAGGCGGTTTTACAAACAAAAGGACAATATCTTTTGGTGCTGGTAAAAGATGCCAGCAATCTGGATCAATGGAAAGTGCAACTAGGCAAATCTCTTAAGGATGATCGATTGGTGAACAAAACGATGCCTGTCATTTTTGTTTCTGCTGAAGGAACAAAAATTCAGGAAGCATTTCCTGCATACACGGTATTGAACTGCGATGCAACTGTTCTCAAAACAGCTGCAAGAGTTCAGCCAACATTCATGCTTATGGAAGGCGCAATTATTCTGAAGAAGCTAAGCTATTTGGATGCTGAAAAATTGCAATAACGACTTGCAATTTTGAAATTTGACCCGTTTGACCGAACTTAGTGTAATATCAACACAATTATGAATACAGTCAAACATATTCTGGATAAAAAAGGTCCTTATTTTAATGGTGTTCCCTCTTCTTTAAAAGTGATTGAGGCCCTTTCTTTAATGAAGGCTGAAAACTTGAGTTATGTAATTGTAAAAGACGGAGACGATTTTAAAGGTATAATGACCGAAAGGGATTATGCCCAGAAAGTAGTTTTATTGAATAAAAATTCAACAGATACCACTGTAAGTGAAATCATGACAACAGGACTACCCTCTGTTTCACCAGAGACCTCTGCAGAGGAATGCATGAAATTAATGAACCAACATAAAACGCGTTATTTAGTTGTATGTGAGGGATTTGATTTCAGAGGAATCATAACCATCCACGATTTAATGCGGGACAGCCTGGAAGCGGGGGATGAATTTTCTGAACCGGTATATTAATTACTGAATAATTACTTCTTCAATTACTTCTTCCCCAAATGCCTCATTTACTCTTGCGATGATCTGAGGCTTTTGAAAGTTCAGTTCGTTTTTTAATGGACCAATGGGCGTGTGTATGAAAAGCTTTCTTTGAATGATTTGAATTTTTTCTGTGTACTTGGCAACGGTTTTTCCCATTAATTGTTCCCAGATATCTTCAATTTGTGCGGAACGAATCCCTTTTTTCAAATGATTCAGCCCCTTCAGTTGTTTAAATGCGTCTCCGATTTTTACTTCTCCCATGTGATAAAGTTAGGGTTAAATTACAATTGAATGAGTTGATAAGGGCGATTGGTTCCTTCAAGTTTTTCTTTTATTCTGTCTGCATGAGTGTCTGTAATAAATACTTGCCCGAATGGCTCCTGAGAAACAGTTGTTAATAAATGAGCCATTCTGCTCTCGTCCAGTTTTTCAAAAACATCATCCAGTAACAAAATTGGCGAAGTGCCGATCGCTGATCTCAAGTATTCCCATTCAGCCAGTTTAATTGCAAACAATAGGCTCTTTCGCTGCCCTTGGGAAGCTTCTGCTTTAAAAGGAAAATCATTTAAAAAGAAACCAATATCATCTCTATGTACACCACTGGAAGTTCTTTGCAGTGCAAGATCTTTGGATAGATTGTCTTTCAGGATTGCTGCGAATGATTTTTGCAGGAGTGGACTTTCATAACTCAGTTGCAGGTCTTCAGTTTTTCCTGCAATTTGATGGTAATTGGCCCCCACCTGAGGTAGAAAAACTCCTAGGAATGTCTGTCTGCAGGTAAAAATATATTGTCCTGTTTGTTTCAGTTGATCATTATAAATCTCCAATAAATCATTTCCCATTCCCGGATTTTCAGCTAATTGTTTCAATAAGCTGTTTCTCTGCTGCAGTATTTTATTGTAGGCAATCAGTTGTTCCAGATAGGATTTATTGGTTTGGGATAAAATACTATCCATCAGCTTTCTTCTCTCTTCGCTACCGCCTGTAATCAATGCAATATCATCCGGCGCAATCATCACACATGGGAATTGTCCGATATGTTCAGACATTTTTTTTACAGGAACGCCACCCACATTCAGTTCTTTTTTATTGTTCTCCCTTACAATAAAACTGACATCTAGTAATTCATTTGATTTCTGGTACATCCCTGAAACCCGCATGCCATGCTTTCCATGCTGTACATTCTGGGCATCGGTTCTGCCAAAATAACTCTTTGAAAAACCCAGATAATAAATGGCATCCAGCAGATTGGTTTTGCCCGTACCATTTGAACCGCAGATAGCTACAATTTGTTCAGAAAACGAAACGGAGGTAGTCTCGTAATTTCTGAATTGTATCAGGTTTATTTGGGTTAACTGGAGCATTGGCGCAAAGTAAAGAAGAACCCGCAGAATTATTCCCTTTTAGAATGGAATAAAGCCTTTAATTTTATTAAAAATTGGGAGATTGAAAACGATATTATCCGCCGAGCAAATGGATTTGAGTATTCAAAGACTGGCTCATCAGATGTTAGAAAATAATCAGGACTTAGCGAACACTGTAATTATTGGACTACAACCAAGAGGTATTTTTTTAAGTGACAGAATAGTGGCTGCTTTAAAAACAATTGTACCTGCAGAAAAAATTCATTACGGAAGACTGGATATCACTTTTTACAGGGATGATGTAAGAAACAGCCTGCATATTGCTAATACTACAGATATTCCGTTCAGCATAGAAGGTAAATCTGTCATTTTAATTGATGATGTATTATACACCGGAAGAACCATCCGTGCTGCATTGGACGCATTATTGGATTTTGGTAGACCTGCCAAAGTTTCTTTATGTGTTTTAATCGACAGAAGGTTTAGCAGAGAACTTCCTATTCAGCCGGATTTTGCCGGTAAAGCCATTGATACCATTATTACCGATAAGGTAAAAGTGAATTGGAAAGAAAAGGATGAAAAAGACGAAGTTGTTTTGGTCTAAAACTGTAATTTTGCTTTTTAATGAAACTATCTACCAAACACTTACTTGGTATCAAGGACCTCCAGAAAGAGGATATTCAGCTGATTTTATCAACAGCAGCACAATTCAAAGAAGTTTTACAAAGGCCTGTCAAGAAAGTACCTTCTTTACGCGATGTTACCATTGTGAATTTGTTTTATGAGAATTCTACTCGTACGAGAATGTCTTTTGAATTAGCAGAACGAAGATTGTCTGCTGATGTATTAAATTTTGCGGCTAGTAGTTCTTCTGCTGCCAAGGGAGAAACTTTGCTAGATACCGTGAATAATATCCTGAGCATGAAAGTGGATTTGGTAGTGATGCGACACAGTGCTTCCGGCGCTCCCCACTTTTTGGCCAAGCATATTCCGGCTGCTATTGTAAACGCAGGCGACGGAATTAATGAACATCCCACTCAGGCTTTGCTGGATGCATTTTCCATGCAGGAAAGAACCGGAAGAATTGAGGGATTGAAAGTGGCTATTATTGGAGACATCATGCACAGCAGGGTGGCACTCAGCAATATGTATCTCCTGAAAAAAATGGGAGCAGAAATTACCGTTGTAGGACCGCCCACTTTAATACCCAAATACCTTCACGAAGCATTGGGGGTTAATGTTACCTATAATTTACAGGAAGCATTGCAATGGTGCGATGTTGCCAATGTACTTAGAATACAACTGGAAAGACAGAACCAGCCTCTGTTCTCTTCATTAAGGGAATACAATCTGGCTTATGGTATTAAACAATCTGTATTGAATAAGTTGGATAAGGAAATCGTAATCATGCACCCCGGACCCATTAACAGAGGAGTGGAGCTGGACAGTGACGTAGCAGATGGGCCTCATTCCATCATTTTAAATCAGGTTGAAAACGGTGTTGCGGTGAGGATGGCCGTGTTATACCTATTGGCTGGAAGAACTAACGAAAATTAATGTTCAATCCCTATGCAAAGAATCTGTTTATTTCCGGGAACTTTTGATCCTGTAACACTGGGTCATACCGATATTATCAAAAGGGCACTTCCTTTATTTGATAAAATTGTAGTGGGGATAGGTATCAATTCTATTAAAAATCCTATGTTTAGCGCAGAGCAGCGGATGCAATGGTTCCGTGAAATATTCATTGATGAGCCAAGAGTAGAGAGTGTGGCTTACGATGGACTGACCGTTCAGTTCTGTAAACAAATTGGTGCTAGGTTTATTTTGAGGGGGATCCGTTACGTAAGTGACTTTGAATACGAGAAAACCATTGCAGATGCCAACCGCACACTCGATAATCAGATAGAAACCATTTTCCTTACTGGAGAACCCAAGTACACTTCTGTAGCTTCTACCATTGTAAGAGATATCATTAAAAATGGGGGAGATGCTTCTCCATTCTTGCCGCAGGCGGTAATCAATACCCTAAAAAGTAACGCATGATTTGGTTTAATAAGCATTTGTCTATTGATCAGTTTGATGGAATGGGTAAAGAAACATTGGGAGAGCACCTAGGTATGAAGTTTACTGAAATTGGTCCTGATTTTTTAAAAGCCACTATGCCAGTTGATCATAGAACAAAGCAACCATACGGGTTACTGCATGGAGGCGCTTCTGTTGCATTGGCTGAAACACTAGGAAGTGTTGGCGCAGCCCTGGTAGTAAACCACAATGAATTCATTTGTGTTGGTCAGGAAATTAATGCGAATCATTTGCGTAGTGTTCGCAGCGGTTTTGTTATAGGAACTGCTAGGCCCATACATATAGGCAGTAGCTCACAGGTCTGGGAAATTAAAATTCACGATGAAAGAGATCACCTGGTTTGTATCAGTCGTTTAACTGTGGCAGTTTTGAAAAGAAAAGACCGATAATTTCCCGGATCGTATCAAAACTATTTTCTAGTAGTGCAGGAATGTCTTGTAAGGGAACCCATCTGATATCGGTAATATCTTCTTCGGTTTGAGGAATCAATGCAGGTCTACCAGATACTTTCATTGCATACCAGTATGTTTCCTTGATAACTTCCTCTTGTATATACATATCAAAGTATTGATGCCGGGTAATGCCCAGCAAGTCACCTAAAATTAGTTGGCCAACACCGGTTTCTTCCTCCACTTCTCTAAGGGCACAGGCTTCCATGGTTTCCCCCTCATCCAGTTTTCCCTTCGGCAGGTCCCAGGAACCCCTGCGAAAAATCATCAGCAATTCCGTGTTTTCGTTCAGTAACAATCCACCCCCTGCGCGTATTACTTTCCTTTCATTTATCTGATTACTGTGCATATTTCCATCTTTTCGCAATGAAAATAGGAATTACTTTTGTAGCATGACAAACGAAAAAGCAGTAGCAGAAAAATTACTACAGGTACAGGCCATCAAATTGAGTCCTGCAGAGCCCTTTACCTGGGCAAGTGGCTGGAAAAGTCCCATTTATTGCGATAACAGAAAGGTATTGTCTTTTCCTTATGTACGCGATTTTGTAAAGAGTGAATTGTGCAGTGTTATTTTTGAGCAGTTTCCTGAAGCAACAGTACTGGCAGGTGTTGCCACTGCAGGTATTCCCTGGGGAGCGATGGCAGCTGATCAGTTAAAACTACCGTTTGTTTACGTTAGACCCAAACCTAAAGAACACGGACTGGGTAATCAGATTGAAGGCGCTTTAGAGAAAGGGCAGCAGGTTCTGGTAATTGAGGATCTTATTTCTACTGGAAAAAGCAGTTTGCAAGTGGTGGAAGTATTGAGAGCAGCTGGTGCAGAGATTGTTGGAATGGTTTCTATTTTTAATTACGGGTTCAACACAGCCAAAGATGCTTGTGAAGCAGCAGGGGTTAAAACGTCGAGCTTAACCAATTATCCTACATTAATTGAATTGGCGATTGAGAAGGGATTGGTAACAGCTGATACCAAAGAAACCCTGATGCAATGGAGCCAGGATCCAGCAAACTGGGGAAAATAGTTTGAATTTTCTTTTATATCTAATGAAAGAGCATAGTATGATTAAAAAAATCCTTTTGACAGGTGCTGTTTTTTTGTCCTTACAGGCCATTGCCCAGCAGCCCAAGCAGCAATGGGTAACCATAAAATCGGCCAATCTGAAGTGTTGGGAATGCAAAGTTATTTTAGAAAAATACTTGGTACAGGCCAACCAAACTACCATGGAGTCTGGCCTTATTCAATGGAAAATCAATCTGTTACAAGGGGAAATTAAAGTTCAATATTGGCCAGATAGGGCTGATGAGTCTATGATCAAAGCGGCATTGAATAATGCGGGATTTGATGCCAATGAAGAAAAAGCGGTGTCGGAATCTTATGCAAAATTACCTCCGATTTGTAAGAGAGCCGAAGAAGGTGGAGGTCCTAAACCACCTAAACCTTGTCATATTCCACCGGTGCAATAATACCTTGCAGACTGGTACAATAACGCAAGTTTTTTGCAATAAACTTATTTGAACAGGTTAAATTCCTGTCTTCCTTCATAGGTAAAGGGAAATGTTCTGAAAATACCCCCTTTACCTATTTTTATATTTCCCTTTGCCTTGATGGTTAATTCCTTTTTGAACAATAGCTGAGCTGCATTTTTGTATAAGTTCTGCATATTGATATTGATGGAAGAAGGGAGAATGAATTCACTGTTTTTGGGAATCCGCATTAAAGTGTCTAATTGAAATTTGCCAAGATAAGTATTGTCTAAATACACATCACTGTCTACTTTTTTTAAATCTAATCCAAATTTATTGGGGTTAAAGTACACCAGTTCAAAATTCAATTTGGACTGGTTAAAACCCAGTTGCTTAAGTTCAATATTTTTGACCGTTCGGTATTCCAGTTCTTTGGGCGCGGCACAGCTAACAAAAACGAGGGTCAGCATCAGGTAGAGTGGGAGCAATTTCAATGCAGTAAATTTTATTCGAAAATAGGTGATTTTCTCCCGGAAGCGAGTTAAAATTTTGTAACTTGTAGGCTAATGTATTTAGCAAAACAGGCGAAACCAGCCTTCTTTTTTTGTATTAAATAATTTAGTAAATAAAAAATTAATTAAAGCATTGAATATAAATAATTTATAAATTTTAATTGAATATAAAAATTTAGTTTATTGAATCTGATTAGCCCTACTATTCCAGTAGTAGTATCCAACTTCAACAAAATAATAAATGAGCATATTATTAATTGAATATCAATATTTTGGAACAGTTGATTATTATAAAACTTTGTTTCAGTTTTCAAATATAAAATTTGAAGAATATGAAAGCTATCAAAAAGGAAGTTTTCGAAACAGAACCCTTATTCCGGGGGCCAATGGAGTGATGAATTTATCTGTCCCCCTGCAAAAGGGGCGCGACCAGAAAGCACTTTTCAGAGAGATAAAAATTGACTACCGGGAAAAATGGATTGTTCAGCATATGAGGGCATTGGATGCCAGTTACAACCGGGCTCCCTTTTATGAATATTACCGGGATGGAATCCGGGAAATGCTGAGTCAAGAAGAAATGTACCTGATGAGCTTGGACCGAAAACTGGTCGCATGGGTTTTAAAAATGCTGAAAGCGAAACCTGTAATTTCTGCAACAGACGAGTTTATTCATGTGGTAGAACAGGATACGGTTGACGCCCGTAATACTATTTTGCCCAGCAAGAACCCGGATTGGGATCTGCCGGAATACGATCAGGTCTTTAAAGATAGAATTGGCTTTAAACCCCATATGAGCATATTAGATTTACTTTTTTGTAATGGTCCAGCTTCTGCTGGTCTATTGAAAAGCAGCAATAGCCGATTTTAATAGCTCTTGTTTTTAGAATTTGCCTTTATTGGAGTATTATTGTTACTCAATTGCTGAATGGAGAAAGCCCCCCGAACTGATGAAGAAATTTTGTTTTCTAGCTTTACTAATTTTACTCGTTTTTAACGGATTAAATGCGCAAGACTTTTCGAACAGAGGTAAAGACTTTTGGTTGGCTTATCCAGCCCATATAGATAATACCAATTCCAGAATGGCTTTGTACATTTCCTCCACTGAAAATACCAATGGGGTAGTTGAGCTGGATGGACGAACTATTCCTTTTTCCGTTACTGCTAATCAGGCGACTACAGTCCAGATTTCTCCGGCATTTTATTTGGTATATAATGCACAGGCTGAAGGAACCAATACAGGTAAGGGGATACACGTTACTTCAGAGAAGCCAATTGTTTTATATGCCCACATTCTAAATGCAGCCCGATCTGGTTCAACACTTGTTTTTCCAACGAATGTGTTGGGTAAAGAATATGTTTCTTTAAACTTTACTCAGATTACGAATCAGGGTAGAAGTCAGATTACGGTTGTTGCAACTGAAGACAATACAACGGTTGAGTTAAATTTAAAAGCCAATAGTTCCGGAATCCCAATTCGTACTGCCGGACAGGCATATACGGTTTCCCTCAATAAAGGTGATGTATATCAGGTTCAGTCTATTTCAGATTTAACAGGATCTACCATACGAAGTATCTCAACAACCGGGTCAACTTGTAAGCCGATTGCAGTTTTTACCGGATCCTCCTGGACGGGATTTTGTAATTCTAGCGTTACCAGTACTAATGGGGGCGACAATTTATTTCAACAGGTATTCCCATCCAATGCCTGGGGGAGAAATTATATTACAGCACCCTTTGCAAGAAAGCAGGGCGATTTATACAGGATTATCGTAAAAGACCCTACTACGGTTGTTACCGTTAATGGGGCTCAGTTAAACACGGGTTCATTGAAACAAAATAGTTACTATGACCTAAATAGTGCTCAGGCTAATATCATTACTTCAGACAAACCAATACTAGTTGTTCAGTACATGACTTCTATGAGTTGTGATGCGGGGAATATTGGTGACCCTGAAATTATTACCATTAATCCTTTGGAGCAAACCATCAATAATGTGAGTGTTATATCTGCCAGAAGAGATTTAACTCCACCGGCTACCAATATTACTGTTCATTATCTGAATGTTATTATGAAGACGGCCAATACAGCTAGTCTTAAGATTGACGGAGCAGCTCCCGCATCTAATTGGATTCCTATACCCAATTCTGATTACTCCTATTTAAGAGAAGATGTAACCAACAGTACGCTAAATAATCCCAGTCATAATATTAAGGCGGACAGTGGCTTTATTGCCATTGCTTATGGCATGGGGAATGTAGAAAGTTATGGTTACAATGCGGGCACCAATATTGTAGATTTAAATCCACCGGTAACTATTCAGAATCAGTTTCCTCGACTGGCTACCGTGAATTATTCAGCAACCTGTGTTGGAACAAGCTTCTCTATCAAACTGGCTCTTAGTTATCAGCCAACAAAGATTGTTTTGGATTTTACAAATGCCAGTAGCTTGAACGGGCCTCCGACATTAACCTATAATCCAACCAATTTCGATTCAACGTATACATCCAACGGTAAAACTTATTATGTTTATCAAATACCTCAGTCTTATACATTCACTGCGGCTGGTACCTATCCGGTAAAATTTACCACAACATCTTTGTCTCCACAATCAGATGGCTGTAGTAATACCAATGAGCAGGAAATTACTGATAACATTGTAGTAGGGGATGCCCCTCAAGCAAAGTTCAGTATCGCAACTATAGATACAGGTTGTGTTACAGCTCCTATTCAATTAACAGATCAATCAACGGGGTCAGGTAGAGCCATCGTTTCTTGGAACTGGGAGTTTGGGGATGGAACTACTTCTACAGATAAAAATCCTGTCAAAACTTTTGCAGCTGCAGGTAACTATACGGTGAAGCTTTCTGCCATTTCTGATTTTGGTTGTGTGGCTTCTGAAAATATTTCCCTCAATTTATCCAATAAGCCACTGGCTAAATTTACTGTACCTGCAGTAACCTGCGAAAACAGTAATATTGTATTTACAGATGCTTCCACTATTACTGCAGGTGTTGCCAATAACAACATTGCACAATGGAAATGGAACCTGGACAATGGGGCAGGAGTGGTTACACAAAATACCAATGCGGCTCAATCGTACACGTATCCAAACTGGGGGGCTAAAAATGTATACTTAAATGTTGTCAGCAATACTGGTTGTGTTAGTGATACCTTCCGATTGCCGGGTGGTTTTAATGCAAATCCTTTACCAGTAGTTGGTTTTGTTCTACCTGAAGTTTGTCTGAACGATGCTACTGCTACTTTTACAGATACTTCCAAAATTGCCGATGGATCTGAAGTTGGATTTAGTTATCTCTGGAAGTTTGATGATGGTGTTTCTACTGTGCCTGCCGATAAACGACCTGTTCCATTAACTACCACAACTAATAACAAAACGGTTTCTCCAAGTTATAAGTGGTATGGTAATTATACGGTTTCCTTACAAGTAACTTCTAATCGTGGCTGTGTATCAACTGATAGTAAGTCATTTACAGTGAACGGAAGTACACCTGTTCCCAAATTTGAAGTGGCCAATTTGCTTAATGGCATTCCTTTATGTACCAACGATTCTATCAAAATCATCAATCAAAGTACGGTTGATTTTGGAGATGTTACCAAGCTGGAAGTGTATTGGGATTTTACAGGCGCACCTGCTACAGTAGTTACAGATCAAACTCCTGCTTTTAGCAAACAATACGCCATCAGATATGGCATACCAACCACTAATTCTACACCAGCAACCAAGAATTATGCTGTAATGATCAAAGCATATTCTGGTCAATCAGAATCTTGTTCCAGAACCCTCACAAAGATTGTTCCGGTAACTTATGCGCCTGCAGTCAGCTTTGCTGATATCAGAGATATCTGCTACGATGCAACACCAAGGCTTATTACACAGGGGTCCTTTATTTCTGCATTGCCTGTTACTTCCACTTATTCAGGTAAGGGAATCAGTGCTACTGGTTTGTTAAATCCAGTAACAACTGGCGTTGGTAATGACACATTAAAGTATTTGGTACAAAATAATGCAGGTTGTAAAGACTCTGCATTTCAGCCTATCACTGTCTGGCCTTCACCTGTTGCCAAATGGGGGATTGCAGATCCGGCTTGCGAGAAAAACAACTTAATATTCACAGATAGTTCTGTTGCTAATTTCAGCAATATTGTTACCTGGAACTGGAATTTTGGAGACGGTCAAAATAGTTCAAGAACCAATAACATTCCGTTCTCGCATGTTTTTGCCGCAGCTCAATCCTATACTGCCTCACTGCAGGTAGTTACGGATAGTGGTTGCGTAAGTGCAGCCAATCAGCAAATTATTCGGGTGAATCATTTGCCTAAACCTGCTTTTAGTTTGCCGGAAATTTGTTTGCCCGATGGGAGGGGTAAGTTCCTGAATCAGAGCACCATTGCAGATGGATCAGAAGCATTGTTCAGTTATGCTTGGAATTTTGGAGATCCCAATGATCCAAGCTCTTCCGCACTTAAAGAACCTACACATAAATATACCACAACAGGGAATAAAACAGTTCGCTTAACCATTACTACCAAAGATGGCTGTGTGGATTCTTTATCGCAAACACTAAGTACAATTTATCCATGGCCAAAAGCCAATTTAGTAGCTTCTGCAACAGAAGTTTGTCGCGGCGATCTGATTCAGTTCAGTGATCAGGGTAATGACTTTACAAGTGCTCCTGTAAGGTGGGAATGGAATTTAGGCGGTTTAGATCGATCCACTTTACAAAACCCTTCAAAGGCATTTACAGATTCAGGAAGCTTTACCGTTAATTATTATTTTTATAATGCGCAGGGTTGTGTTAGTGATACGGTGAGCAAGGTAATTACGGTACATCCTTATCCGGTGCTGGAACTAGGGCCGAATCTTGTAGTACTGGAAGGGGGAACCAAAGCGCTGAAGCCTGAATTTGTTTACGGTACTAATTTACAGTATCAATGGTCTCCGGCAGCCTATTTAAATAGTACAACTGACTCAGTTCCTAAAACAACACCTTTGAGTGATATCACTTATAAATTGGATATTACAGGTATTGGTGGCTGTTCTGTTTCTGATACGGTATTTGTGAAATTGTTGTTAGCGCCGATTATACCCAATGCATTTTCACCCAATGGGGATGGTTTTCATGACAGATGGAGAATTCAATACTTGGAAAGTTATCCAGGCGCAACCGTTGATGTATATGACAGATACGGTGGATTGGTATACAGTAGTATAGAGTATGCAGTGGATTGGGATGGTACTCGCAATGGGAAGCCATTGCCAATTGGAACATATTACTATATCATTAATCCAAAGAACGGTAGAAAAATCATTACAGGTTCTGTAACAATTATCAGATAAAATGAGGCAAAAGGGATTTCTTTTTTTAGTGGGATTAGGATTGGCGCTGGTGGCGAGCGCTCAGCAACGCCCTTATTACACCCAGTATATCATGAATAACTTCATGATTAATCCAGCTGTGGCCGGTATTGAAAATTATTGGGATGTTAAAGCCAGTCATCGTATGCAATGGGTGGGGTTACAGGATGCACCGGTAACCACGTATCTTTCCATGCACGGTCCTCTGAAAAAAGATCCTTACGGATCCGCTTCTGCTACTGGTTTTCGGGCTAATGGTATGAACCCAAGGGGGGAAGCTTACTGGAGAGATTACCAAGCAGCGCCAGCACATCATGGAGTAGGTTTTACCATCCTAAATGATAAAACAGGACCACTGAATCGTTTTGCTGCGTATGGAACCTATAGTTATCATATTGGCTTGTCTCCAACAACCAATTTATCTGCAGGTGTTTCGGCAGGAATTACCAATATGAGTCTGGATGCTGCTAAACTAAATTTTGGGAATACAACCGTTGATCCAGCTGTGGCTTCCAGTGGGGTAATTAATCGCATTAAACCGGATATCAGTGCAGGACTTTGGTTGTATTCCAAGGATTATTTTATAGGTTTAGCAGCGCAGCAAATTATTCCTCAGAATATTGCATTCTCCGATAATACGGTTTCCCTAACCAAAGGGAAACTGGTACCGCATTTATTTTTGAGTGCAGGATATAGAATTCCTGTATCAGAAGATTTTACTTTACTGCCATCCGCTTTAATCAGATACATAAGTCCTTTGCCTTTAGGGTTTGATATCAATGCCAAGTTACAATACCAGGATCTTCTATGGGCGGGTACTTCCTATCGTTATAAAGATGGATTCGCTGCTATGGTGGGAATTAATATCAGCAATACTTTTAACATTGGTTACTCTTATGATATTCAGACTTCCCGTTTGAATACCATAAGCAAAGGTACACACGAAATACTCTTTGGATTTTTATTGGGCAATCGTTTTGGCGACTGGTGTCCCACTAAACTTTGGTAGGTAATCAATCTTATTCCGCGGTATTTAGGTTTATAATTTTCTAAGCATCCAAATATCACAACCGTTATGTCCTGAATTTCCCATGGGGCCTTGTAAATAGTGGAAGCCAAATTGCTCGTATACTTTTACTGCCTTGTTCAACTCTGGCATGGTTTCCAGGTATACTTCTTCATATCCTGCTTCTTTTGCGGCCGCTAATACATAATCAATCATTTTTCTTCCCAGGCCCATGCCACGCACAGTTGCATTCAAATACATTTTGACCAGTTCACAGGTGGATGCTGGTAGTCCCTCAGTAGGGAAGTAGCCCGCACCTCCAACAATCACCCCGTCTTTTTCTGCAATGAAATACCCGCTTTTAGGAGTAGAAGTAAATAATTCAAAAAGATGATCTGTGGTATCATCATAAAAAACAGTTCCGGGTTTGTTGGCTCCAAACTCAGTTAATGCAGTACGAATAATATGGGCAATAGCTGCATTGTCCGATGGCTGTATGGGTCTAATATTGATTGCATCCATATTAAGCCTCCTGATTTTTTCTGAAATTCTTAAAGCTATTAATCAAACCATTGGTTGAGGAATCATGACTGCTAACCGTTTCGTCACTGGTTAGTTCGGGTAAAATTTTATTTGCTAATTCTTTACCTAATTCTACCCCCCATTGATCATAGCTGAAAATATTCCAGATAACTCCTTGTACAAATATTTTGTGCTCGTATAAGGCAATCAGCATTCCTAGTGTAGATGGATCAATCTGCTTTACCAGAATAGAGTTAGTGGGTTTGTTTCCAGCAAATACTTTAAATGGACTGAGTTTTTTTATATCCTCGTCTTTTTTATCTGCTTTCATCAATTCTACTTTCACTTCGTTTTCAGACTTGCCATTCATTAAGGCTTCTGTCTGTGCAAAGAAGTTGGATAATAGTTTTACATGATGGTCCCCAATAGGGTTATGAGAAATAGCAGGTGCAATAAAATCGCAGGGGATTAATGGAGTGCCCTGATGAATTAATTGATAAAAAGCATGTTGTCCATTGGTGCCGGGTTCACCCCATATAATAGGACCTGTAGCATAATTCACGGGATTCCCGTTACGATCTGTACTCTTTCCATTGCTTTCCATATTTCCTTGCTGAAAATAGGCCGCAAAACGATGCATGTACTGATCGTAAGGTAAAATGGCTTCACTTTGTGCGCCAAAGAAATTCGTATACCAGATACCCAGCAATGCCATGATTACCGGAATATTCTGCTGAAATTTCTCTGTTTTGAAATGCTCGTCTGCTCTATGAGCACCTTTTAACAAAGTTTCAAAATGATTGTATCCAATAGTTAAGGCTATAGATAAACCTATAGCGCTCCATAAAGAATATCTTCCACCCACCCAGTCCCAAAACTCGAACATATTGTTCTTGTCAATTCCAAAAGCTGTGACCGCTTTTTCATTGGTACTTAATGCCACAAAATGTTTGGCAATATAAGCTTCGTCCTTTGCGTGCTCGAGAAACCAGTTTCTGGCCGTAAAGGCATTGGTCATGGTTTCTTGAGTTGTGAAAGTTTTAGAGGCAACCAGGAAAAGGGTTTCTTCAGGGTTTACTTTTTTTAAAGTCTCAACAATATGGGTACCATCCACATTACTTACAAAATAGGAGTGGATGCCTTCAACCCAGTAAGGTTTCAAGGCTTCTGTCACCATTACAGGACCTAAATCGCTTCCGCCAATACCAATGTTTACTATGTATTTGATGGCTTTGCCCGTGTATCCTTTCCAGGTTTTATTATGGATCTGTTCACAAAAAGCAGCCATTTGCTGCTGTACTTTTTTTATTTTGGGCATGATGTCTTTGCCATCCACCAAAATAGGGGTGTCCGAAAAATTGCGTAATGCTGTATGCAATACAGATCGGTTTTCGGTCTCATTAATTTTTATACCAGCAAACTGATCTCTTATTGCATCGCTCAACTGACATTCTTCTGCCAATTGAAACAGCAATTGCATCGTTTTGGGATTGATGATATTTTTAGAAAAGTCAAAAACCAATTGGTCTAAACAAAGGGAAAAGTGTTGAAACCTTTCTGGATCTGCAGCAAAAAGATCTTTCATATGCTTTCTGCTCATCTCATCGTCGTAATGCTTCTTTAATAAAAACCAGGCTTGTGTACTCGTAGGATTAATTCTTGGTAGCATATTCTATTATCTGCAGTTCAATTTTGAGTCGTCAAAGTTATTTAAAGGGATTCAATCTCCCTAATTGTTTGCTTTACCATGCTTTCGGAAATGTCTAAATGGGTAACAATTCTTACCTGTGTAGGACTCATGGCAATGGCTAAAATTCCTTTTGAAGCCAATACTTCTACTAGTGATTTAGGGGTAAATCTGCCCTTTACTTCAAATAAGATAATATTTGTTTCCACTGGAGGAATCATGCCCACAAAATCTTTTTTCTGCAAGGCATCTACAAGTAAAGCGGCATGATGATGGTCCTGTTCCAGGCGTTCTACATGGTGCTTCAGTGCATATAATGCACCAGCTGCTAAATAACCTGCCTGACGCATGCCTCCACCCATGGCTTTTCTGATTCTGCGGGCTTTTTTAATGAAATCACGATTACCTAATAAAACACTGCCAACGGGTGCCCCCAAACCTTTACTTAGGCAAACAGAAACAGAATCGAATACCCGGCCATATTGTTCAGGCTTTTCTTTTTTGGCAACAATGGCATTAAAAACGCGGGCACCATCTAAATGCAGACTTAAATTATTATTGATGCAAACCTCTTTAATTAATTGAATATCATCGAAATTGTAGCAAGTTCCACCGCCTCTGTTGGCTGTGTTTTCCAAACTAACCAAACGGCTTAACGGACGGTGTACGTCTTCCTTATTGTTGATGGATGCTGCTACCTGAGCGGCTGTAATCCTCCCGAAATTGCCAGGAATTAGTTGCACTGATGCCCCAGAATTAGAGGCAATTCCACCTCCCTCATACAGGTAAACATGGGAGAGGGCTTCGCAGATAACTTCATCTCCCGGCTGTGTATGGCATTTAATGGCAATCTGATTGGTCATAGTACCGCTGGGGCAGAACAAGCCAGCTTCCATAGTAAACATGTCTGCGCATAAACGCTCCAATTCATTGATAGTAGGGTCTTCTCCAAATACATCGTCGCCCACAACGGCTTCTTGCATGGCTTTCAACATTGCAGCTGTAGGCCTAGTAACCGTATCCGATCTGAAATCAATCATATATCCTGCTTTTTTACAAATAAGCTTGATTTTGATGGAATTACCAAGTTTTTTTGCGGGTTTAAGCCCGAAATTCATAGTAAAATTGTACCTTTGCATTTACCGTAATTTTTGGAGAATTATACCGTTTTGATTTTTGTTATAACAAATCCGGTATTCTGCTCGTTATATAATAAAGCAACAGTACAACATGAGGCAACTCAAGATCGCAACCCAGATTACCAACAGAGATTCGCAAGCAGTAGAGAAGTATTTACAAGAGATTTCAAAAATTCCAATGATCAACCCCGAAGAGGAAACTACTTTGGCGCAGAAAATTAAAATGGGAGATCAGAGAGCGTTGGATAAATTGGTGCAAGCCAACTTACGTTTCGTTGTATCCGTTGCTAAGCAATACCAGCACCAAGGTTTGTCTTTAAGTGATTTGATCAATGAAGGAAACTTAGGTTTGATTAAAGCCGCGCAAAGATTTGATGAAACCAAAGGTTTCAAATTCATCTCTTATGCGGTATGGTGGATTCGTCAGTCAATCCTACAGGCTTTGGCAGAACAAGGTCGTTTAGTGCGTTTACCTCAGAATAAGATTGGTACCTACAACAAAGCCAATAAAGCTTATATGGCTTTTGAGCAAGAACACGAGCGCGAACCTTCTACTGAAGAACTGGCTGAGATTCTTGAAATGAGCGAAACTGAAATCAATAATATTTTCCAGAGCAATACCCGTCACACTTCATTGGATGCACCTGTTCATGAAGCAGAAGATGTTGCTATGGGTGATTTGCTGGAAGGTTCGGATGATACTGACGAAGACGTTATGAAAGATTCATTGCGTGAAGAAATTCGTCGTGTGTTAAAATCATTAAGTCCAAGAGAAGCAGAAATTGTTAATGCTTATTTTGGTCTGGATGGTGAAAATGGAGTAACCATTGAACAAATCGGAATGAAGTACGATTTAACAAAAGAAAGAATCAGACAAATTAAGGAACGTGCAATCAAGCGCTTACAAAAAGCGAGATACAGCAACGCCTTAAAAGCATATTTGGGTTAATAATACCGCTTCAGGCAGTGGATAGCCTGAAGCTATTTCTTACAAAGAGCGCTCCAGATACTGGGGCGCTCTTTATTTTTCCCAAGTTCTCTCTTTATTTGAGTGAATCTTACCCATTTGTGTATATAATATTCTATTTCATTTTAATCTATTTTAGTGCTTATTAATCTATTTTAGTAATCAAGTGTTATAAATGCATGAAAAGAGCTTATCTGGTGTTGTGGTGTGTGCTGGCTTTGGTTTCCTGTGAAAAGGATATCCAGATTGCGCCAACTGATAATCAACCTAGGTTGGTAGTGGATGCTGAGATTGAAAATGGAAGACCACCGATTGTCGTTTTATCCAGCTCGCTCAATTATTTCTCAACCATTGATACAGCAGCCCTTTTTGCTTCTTACATACAAAATGCAACTGTTCAGTTAAGCGATGGAACCAGGAGTATTAACCTGGTGAAAAATGAAATTAGGACAACTGGCGGCGCAAGGCTGGTTTTTTATACAAGTCCCGTTAATAATATGATGTTAGGAGAAACGGGCAAATCCTATCAGTTGAACATACAGCACAATGGACTGGAATATAAGTCTGGCACCACTATCCCCAATATTACTAAAACCATTGACAGCTTATGGTCTGATAAAGTTCCCAATCGCCCTGCCAACGATAGTTTCAGAGTGTTAAAAGGCATTATTTCTGATCCCCCCGGCCTGGGAAATTATATCCGCTATTTTACCCGAGTAAATAGTCAGCCTTTTTATCCGGGTTTTAACAGTGTATTTGACGACGATATCATTGATGGCAAAAAATATACGATTACGATTGATAGAGGGGTAAACAAAAATCTACCCTTTGAAAGGGAAAACTATGGATTTTTTAAACTGGGCGATACCGTTAATGTAAAGCTGACCAATATTGATAAAGCCAGCTATGAATTCTGGAGAACCTGGGAATTTGCTTTTCAATCAATCGGCAATCCTTTTTCTTCTCCGGGAGTTGTAAAAGGGAATATCAGCAATGGCGCATTGGGTGCTTTTTGTGGATATGGTTCTCAATACAAAACTTACATTTGCAAAGATTAAAAGACAAATATGGAACAATCAGCTATAGAAAAAGTATCGGTTTTAATTATTGGTTCCGGACCTGCGGGTTACACTGCCGCGATTTACGCAGCCAGAGCCAACATGAAACCTGTTTTATACCAGGGAATTCAGCCGGGTGGACAATTGACAATTACTACAGAAGTAGAAAATTATCCCGGATATCCTGAAGGTATTCAGGGACCTGAAATGATGGTTCATTTTGAAAAACAAGCCAGCAGAATGGGAGCAGATATTCGCTACGGATTGGCTACAAAAGTTGATTTCAGCGGAACTCCTCATAAAGTATGGATTGATGAGGAAAAGGAAATTCATGCTGATGCCGTAATTATTTGTACGGGAGCTTCAGCCAAGTGGCTGGGATTGCCAAGCGAAGAGCGTTTAAACGGTTACGGTGTAAGCGCATGTGCTGTTTGTGATGGGTTCTTCTTTAAAGGCAAAGATGTTGCTATAGTTGGTGCAGGAGATACTGCAGCTGAAGAAGCACTATATTTAAGCAAGCTTTGTACAAAAGTACATATGATTGTAAGGAGAGATCAGATGAGAGCAAGCAAGATTATGCAGGATCGTGTGTTGAACGCTCCGAATATTCAGGTTCACTGGAATGCGGAAACAGATGAAATTCTGGGAGAAAAGAAAGTAGAAGCAGTTAGAATAAAAAACAATAAGGAAAATACAACACAGGAAATTTCTGTTAGCGCTTTCTTTGTGGCTATTGGTCATCAGCCCAATAGTGCTATTTTCAAAGACTATATTGATATGGATGAAACCGGATATATAACTACTGTTCCCGGTACTTCCAAAACGAATGTGCCCGGTGTTTTTGCAGCTGGTGACGTACAAGATAAAAATTACCGTCAGGCAGTAACCGCTGCGGGTAGTGGATGTATGGCTGCATTAGATGCGGAAAGATATTTAACCTCTATAGGCCACTAATTCATGCCGAAAGCGAGCGTTCTTTTGAAAGACCTGCGTTTTTTTGCTTTTCATGGACTCTATGAAGGGGAAAAAATATTAGGTAATGATTTTCTTGTCAATCTGGAAATTGGATATACACCCGAACATTTTCCTGCCAGGGATATTAAAGATACCATCGATTATGCTGCTGTTTATCAACTAGTGAAAAACAGGATGAACATACCGACTCCTTTGCTGGAAACTTTAGTGGCTGATATAGCCCAAGAAATTTTGGCACAGTTTTCTCTATCCAATTATGTTATCATCACCATTGAAAAAATGCGCCCACCTGTACCTCAGTTTACCGGAAGTTTAGGTGTGTCTTTAACATTGAACAGAGAAAATTTATGAGAACAAAGTTGTTATTGTTGACTGGTTTGCTGATAAGTATTTCCCATTGGGCTTCTTCTCAGGATATTGTTTTACTGACCAAAGAAGCAGAGAATTTTGAACGTCAATTGAAAGAGCCTGAAGCATTGGCAAAATATAAGCAGATTCTTTTACAAGAGCCTGCTAATATTAAATACCTTGTAAGAGCAACAGAACTGGAAATTGCCATCGGTAACAGAGAAAAAGATGCAAATAACAAACGGCTTTATTTTGAGTCTGCCCTTTCTTATGCAGAAAGAGCACTAAAGGCCGATTCCAATAGTGCAGATGCTCATTATGCAATGGCATCAGCATCTGGTAAGATGACAGACCTGGATATTGAAAATAAGAAAATAGTGGCGTATGTAAAAGCTGTGAAAGACCATGCAGACAAAGCGCTGGTTGTTCAACCCAATCATGCAAGAGCCAATTATACGCTAGGAAAATGGCATTATGAAATGGTTACACTTTCAGGAATAAAGAAGGCTGCTGTTAAATTATTTTACGGGGGCTTGCCCAATGGTGATCTGGATAAAGCCATTTTATATATGGAAAAATGCCGTGCCCTGGAGCCTTATTTTGTTACCAACCAGTTGGATCTTGCCAAAGCTTATAAAGAGAACCGACAGCCTGCTAAAGCCATTGAAATATTGGAGCGCTTGGTTAAAATGCCTAATCGTAGTTTCAATGATATTGCGCTTAAGGCAGAGGGCGCCAAATTATTAGCATCATTACAATAAAACCATATGGACTTACAAACAATTTTTACTGAAGCTGTAGCCAACAGCAAAACCTTGGCTGAAAAACCCGATAATGAAACTTTATTGAAGCTGTACTCCTTATATAAGCAGGCTACAGAAGGAGATAACAATGAAGATGGTCCAGCTAATATGTTTGATTTCGTTGCTAAGTTTAAACACGAAGCCTGGGCAAAATTAAAGGGCATATCCAAAGAAGATGCAATGCAACAGTACGTTGATTTGGTGAATCAATTGAAAGGATAGTACTCAGAAAATTACGGTTGATCTTCTTTGTTAGATCTTGATTTTTTTCCATCGGTTACTCGAAATATACCAGAAGGATGGAATAAACATTACTGACCAATAAAGCCATTCGCTTGCCCATCCCCATGTGATGGGCAAGTTCATTTTTTCCAGAACTATGTATACATACACTAGATAGAAAACAATCGTTGTAATTTCGGTGAATAAATTCATTTTTGAATTTCCTGTACCGGTGACTGCATTAACATAGATGGTTGCCGCCGACATTAAAATCATGGCAAGAGATACTACTCTTAATACTGGTATTCCTGCTTCAATAAAATCTTCTCCTTGTCCATAAATACTCAGAAATGCCCTAGGGAATAGGTTCAGAAAAATAAATATGATGGTTGCAAATCCCATGCTCCATTTTAGTATCCGGTATATCAAAGGAATTACCTCCTCTTTTCTTCCCTGTCCAATTACATTACTTACCATCGTATTTGTTGTTGCAGCAAATGCCCAGGTAAAGCATCCAAAGAATCCGAAGAGATTTCGCATGGTATTGGAAACCGCCAGATCTCTGGCACCATGGTGTTCTATGAGGATGTAAAAATACTCCCAGCTCATAATGCTGATTACATGTTGTAAAATCAGGGGGTAAGATTGGTCAAGGATTAGTTTTATATAAGTAAACTGAAAAGGCACTTTTTTGAATAGGTTTATTTTCTGGCTCATGCCATTAAAACGTATGACCAGAAAAACGGCCAACAGACCGGCAGCTTCAGCAATGATGGAAGCATAAGCAGCCCCATTGAATCCTAAGGCTGGCATCCCTAATTTTCCATAAATAAGTCCATAATCAAACACAATATTTACTATTGCTTCTGTAGCGGTTCCTACTACCAATAGCTTACTTTGGTTAATACCAACCAATAAGGCATTTCGCATTTGATAGATATATAAAAGCGGCAAACCCCAGATTCGTATGGATAAAAAATGAATGGCCATATTGATACCCTCTTCATCATGCAGGGACCACTTCAATACCATGGGGGCCACAAACCAGGTTGTCAGGATTCCAAAAAACGCAAAGAACATAGCTATCCTAACCCCATGCCAGAACAAACTGCCAATTTCGTCGATTCTGTTTTCTCCAGCTCTTCTTGAAATCAATGCCTGCAAGCCGTTATTTAGCCCGTTGCCAATTACAGCAAACATCAGATAATAAACACCCGTAATTCCCGCAATCCCCAATTCTTTTTGACCAAGACCACCCAGAAAAATATTATTAGTAATAAAGTTGATCTGAGGAACAACAATAGAGGCAGAAATAGGAAGCGCAATCCTTAGAATGGCTTTATTCCCTGTATTTACCTGAAGATTTAAATTAGAATGATTGCTCATGGCAGGTTGCGAAGTTAGTAAAATGAAAGCGCATAATTTCTTAGCACTGTCTTATTGCTTTTTTATATATTATTGCAGCGTAATTAAGTTGAATGGCCAGGAAAAAAGCAGGATTTTATCAGAGTGACCCCATTAGCGGTTCCGCTTTTCAGCTCATCATAGAACTGGATGAACAGGAAATGCGATGCATGTCTAAGGCTTTGGATAGTGGAACAATCGTGGCATTTGAATACTTTAGTTTAGACAAAGACCAGACGGAGGACTGGAACGATATTTTCTATGAGATTAAGACCATCTCAAAATTATTCAACCGTACTTACAAACAAGTAACCTGTTTTTTCTGCACACCTGAATCTATACTGGTTCCTGAAAAATTTTTAACAGCGACTTCTGCAGAAGATTATCTTAACCTGGTTTATGGTGAAAGCAGCCGTATGGAAGTGAAATATGAGAAATTAATAGCTACGCGTGCTTTCATTAATACCTACCGAATTAAGAAGTCACTTGCTGAACTATTAACCAGACAGTTTATTATTTTTCAGACCTCTCATGTTTACACTTCATTGTTAAACGATGTAATGGAACGCAGAAAAGGAGAGAATCAGTTTGTTAAATTACAATTTTACAATGGGCATTTCATAATTGCCATTTTTAAAGAAGGAAATATTCAACTGATACAAACATTCAACTACAAAATTGCAGAAGATGCTTTGTATTATATCTTAAGAACTGCGCAACAATTTAATATTGATACGTCTTTTGCCATCCTTGAGTTGGGAGGTATGATTGAATTACACACTGAACTATACCAACAGCTTAAGAAAGTATACTTGAATATTGAAATTGATACAATCCATGCCAGTGGTGTTATGCAAGAAGTTCATAAAGAATATCCTGCGCATTATTTTGCTCCGTTTTTTAAACTCGCTTTATGAGAATAATTTCCGGGAAATGGGGTGGGAGAAGAATCAATCCCCCGGCGAATATGCCACATACCAGACCCACTACCGACATTGCCAAAGAGGGACTTTTTAATATTTTACAAAACAGGATGAGTTTTGAGGGGATAGAAACCCTTGATTTATTTGGAGGTACTGGGTGTATCAGTTATGAATTAGCTTCACGAGGTGCGGAAAAATTGACAATTGTAGAAAAGGATCCTATGATGCATGCATTTATTGGAAAGAATGCTGCTATGTTGGGAGTTGAGAATCTACAATTGCTAAAAATGGATGTTTTTGCTTTTCTGCAATCCTGTAATAAACAGTTTGATTTTATTTTCGCTGGTCCTCCTTATGCTTTGGGGACAATAGATGAATTACCTAAAATTATTGTACAACAAAAAATGATTAGGCCCGGAGGCTTCTTTGTTCTGGAGCATACACCGCGAAATGCTTATGAAAAATTTGAAGGCTTTTCTTTTGTCCGTAATTACGGGACCACGCTTTTTTCCTTTTTTGTTGCCTTAGAGTAAGAGATGATTAGCCTGTTATTCAATTTTACATTGAATTAATCAACAGACCCAACTACACGAGGAGCGCTGCTTTTTTTGGAATTTAGGGTGTATTGAATGCTTGCCTGAATAAAGTTTTTGTATTGTGATCTGTTATTCTTGAAATAATCACTTCTGTACATCCAGCCAGACTGCACACTCCAGCTTTTATTTAATTGATAGCCCAGTCCCCAGTATAATCTGTTTTGCTCGTAAAAAACACCATCATTATTAAAATGAAATTCATTGGAGGCCGACATAAATAAAGTGTTGTCTCCAATTTGTTTTTTATTTATTGGAACGATAACATTAAGTCTGTAACGAAAACGATTCCGATATCCTGCAGACGTATAGCGCTGTTCGGCTCTTAGTCTGTGTTCAATTCTTATTGAATGGATTTTTTGATTATAAATGACTTGTTGCCATACACGTTGTTCTGTTTGTAAAACCGGCTTGCCAAAGTCTTGATCAACAGGATACGTAACGTACCTACCGGTACCAATTAATCCAGTAAGCGTAGGCAAGAAATTATAACCAATACCTCCCTTTACTTCATGATAATTAAAGTGGTGATAGGTTTGTTGTGATCTTAACTGGAGTTCTACAAAAACATGCCAACGTTTATCAATATTGTATCTGCCGGTTAATACATTCCATGTTCCGGTACCTGGCGTTTGTGCTTGTGTATACAAGCCTATTTGTAAAAAAGCCCCGATGAGTATCAGGGCTTTTATTGATTTTATAGATAATGAAACCATCGCTTATTAATATCCCATTTCTCAAATTCTTTGGCAACTTCAGTTAGGAAGCTGGCACCAATGCTACCATCAACAATACGGTGATCATAACTAAGTGATAAGTACATCATATGTCTGATTGCAATGGTATCACCATCCGGTCCTTCCATAACCATCGGACGCTTTTTAATGGCGCCTACTGCCAAAATAGCTACCTGCGGCTGGTTGATAATAGGAGTGCCCATCAAGCTTCCGAAAGTTCCCACATTCGTTAAAGTGAAAGTGCCTCCTGTGGTATCTTCTGGTTTAAGTTTTGCATTTCTGGCGGCATCTGCCAATCCATTTACAGCTTTGCTCAACCCAACAATATTCATTTGGTCTGCACCTTTAATTACCGGCACAATTAAATTGCCGGTGGGTAACGCAGTAGCCATTCCAATATTGATGTCTTTCTTTACAATTATTTTATCTCCGTCCAAGGAACAGTTGATATAAGGGAAACGCTTGATAACGTTTGCGATACACTCCACGAACATGGGTGTGAATGTAAGCTTGGTGCCCTCTCTTTGCTCAAATTCATTTTTCACTTTGTTTCTCCATAATACCATATTGGTAACATCGGCTTCTGCAAAGCTGGTTACGTGTGGGCTGGTATGCTTACTGTCTACCATATGCTTTGCAATTAATTTGCGCATACGGTCCATTTCAACAATTTCAGTTGCACCTGTAACTTGTACTCCTGAAGGATCACTTACTTTATTGGATGCAGTTGCATATACGGCTTGTGGTGCCGGAGGAACGGGTGCACTATACACTGCTGCCTGTTGTTCAGGGAATCGGGAAGCAGGTTTAATAGGTTCCTGAGCGGCAGGTTGTGCAACAACTGGCTGTGGAGCCGGTTGTACTGCTGCAACTGATTGAGGAGCTGGTTGAGGAGCTGGAATAACGGGAACAATAGGTTCCTGATATGCCGGAGTTTCTATTACACTTGGCGCGACAGTAGTGGGAGCCGGTGTTGATACCGGTTCCGGGATTGGAGCTGTTGCAACTGGAGCAGGTGCAACAGGAGCTGGCGCTGTAACAGGTGCGGCCATTTGCACTGGAGCAGGTGAAGCTTGTTGGTAAACAGGTGCTGCTGCCTGATATGCAGGAACTCTTCCCGCTTTTTTATCGGATATATATTGTAAAATGTCTTTTTTAGAAACACGTCCGTCGCTGCCCGTTCCGGGGATACGTTCCAATTCACTCAAACTGATTCCTTCACTATTGGCAATATTTAAAACCAGCGGTGAATAGAAACGGTTAGAAGCGGGCTTGCTTAATAATTCAACCATAGGAGCAGAAGGTGTGTAAGGCACTTCTGTTACTGGTGGTGGAGCTTGAACAGGAGGCGGTGGTGCCACAGGTTGCGGTGCCGGAGCTGCAATTGGCTGTGGTGTAGGAACTACTACTGGAGCTGGTTCAGGAACCACAGGTGCAACCGGTACTGGTTCCGCAACGGGTGTTGCAGGAGCAGCAGCCTGCGCAGTGCCAGTTTCAACACGAACAATAACTGTTCCTATCGGAACTACATCGTTTACGTTGTATAAAATTTCTGTGATAACGCCTTCAACTGTAGAGGGTACTTCACTATCTACCTTATCAGTAGCAATATCCAATACGGTTTCATCTAATGTAACATGGTCGCCAACTTTCTTATGCCATTTAAGAATCGTCGCTTCCATAATGCTTTCGCCCAATTTGGGCATCACCAATTCAGCTATTGCCATATTGTACTACTGTTTTAAGCGGGTTAATAAGGTATAGTTAATATACACAATCCACTACTAATCAACAAAGATAATAGTTGATTCCCATTCTTTTATCACCTGTTATCCACAATCATTTGTCTTAACATGTTCAGGGCATTGATGGCAGTTAACCCAATATTTCTTTCCCTGTCAAATCTGAAATGGAATTCTTTTACTTCTACGTTTTCTTTGGAAGCAACTGCAATCCAAACCATGCCAACTGGCTTCTCCGCAGTAGCTCCTCCAGGTCCCATGATGCCACTTACTGCTATTGAATAATCAGCATTCATTTTTATCCTTACTTCCTTAACCATTTGGGTAACGGTTTCTTTACTAACTGCTCCAACGGTAATCAACGTATTGTGCGGTACTTGCAGGAGTTCTTCTTTTATAATATTAGCATAGGCCACAATTGACCCTTTAAAGAAAACAGAAGAGCCGGCATGTTTGCTGAGCAAGTGGGCAATATAACCTCCTGTACAACTTTCTGCAGTTACTAAAGTTTGTTTCCGGGAAGTTAACAAGCGACCTATTACCTGTTCCATGGTTTCGTCCTCATCGGTAACTAAATCATTTTCCGTTCTGATTTTCAGTAGATTAAAGTAGTTATCTACATCTTTTTCTAAAGTAGTTTTGTCTATACCCCAGGCACTTAACCTGAGTCTGACCATTCCATAATTGGGTAAGTAGGCCAATTTGATATGTTCAGGCAGGCTTTCTTCAATGTCTTTTATTTTCTCTGCCAAAAAAGACTCACCAATTCCTGCTGTAAGCAATGTTTTGTGAATAATGAAACCAGTGCTGTACCAATTAGGAATATTGGGCAACACATGATTGAGCATAATCCATTTCATTTCGTGGGGTACCCCCGGCATGGCAATTATTCTCGTATTATTTTTCTCAAACAACATTCCCGGAGCTGTTCCCTTTTCGTTTTTTAGTACAGTACATACATCGGGTACCTGTGCCTGTAAAATATTTCGTTCAATCATTGGGCGCTTCAGAATATGCTGGAATATATGTTCTACATGTTCCAAGGTTTCCTGATGCATTACCATTTTTCCACCGAAATAATCGCATAACAGTGGCTTGGTAATATCATCTGCTGTAGGCCCCAGACCTCCAGTAATCAAAATCAGGTCTGTTTCATTCATCATGCTGTCCAGCGCTTCCCAGATATCAGTTCTATTATCACCTACAGCTAGTCTTTTTTTCACTTGAATTCCAACTTGATTCAGTTGCTGGGCAATCCAGCTACTGTTGGTATCAATTACTTGTCCAATCAGCAACTCATCGCCGATAGTGATAATGCCAGCATACTTTTTTTCCATGCGATTGAGCTTATTGGGGTAGAAAATAGGGGGTAAGTGTCTCTTTTAATCTAGCAGGCATACCAGTTCTTTTATTGGTAACATTGTTTATAAAATAGAGTGTAACTTTTCCTGTGGTTAATAACTTTTTATTTTCGTTGTATACCTCGTGTTCAAAACAAATCTCGTGTGCTTCAGGAAGGATTTTTAAAATGGTTTTGATGGAAATTAAGTCATCGTAACGTGCAGGTCTTAAAAATCTGGATTCCATGGCAACAACAGGCATACGGATGCCCATTTCTTCCATTTCTCTGTAAGTAAATCCTAGTGCTCTGATACATTCGGCTCTGCCCACTTCAAAATACTGCGCATAATTACCATAATAAACAATATTCATCTGATCTGTTTCTGCATACCTAACCCTAACGGTGGTAATATGTTCGTACATCCTTCTGTTTTGTTGACAAACTTACAACCTTATCCTGTTTTTCCACAAATACACGGTTTAATCAGGCATAATAATTGCTAAACTTATCTTTAACAATGTTTTACAGGTAAATACTAATAAATTAAAAAACTTTTGCACCATATACCCCCATTCATGAAAACATTTTCCCTTTCACTGATTATAGGTTTCGCTACCATTTTTTCTATTGCCAATGCACAGGAAACGCTAGTGCTGTCTAATCCGGATGCAGCCATAAAAGAAGCTAGGTTATTGTATCAGCAGGAAAAATATAGTTTGGCATTTCCCTATATAAAACACTTATATAATACAGGAATTGATGCAACCAATATGCCAATTCAACAAAAGGAAGAAGTTCAGTTCTTATATATTACCTGTGGTCTTCAAATGGGGATGAGAGATATGGTAACATTGGCAGAAGAATATCTGAAGACTGGCAATCAGCCAGCATATATGCAGTTAACTGCCTACTACCTGGGAGAGTTTTTTTATCAGCAAAAAGACTATGCCCGTGCAGCCACTTTGTATAGTCAGGTAGGAATTGCCAATTTGAGCAACAGGCAAATTGCCAATATGAAATTTCATCAGGCGTATGCATTTTTTGTACAGCAGGATTTTGAAAAAGCCAAACCTTTATTCAATGCCATCAGGCAATTGCCCAAAGACCCTAATTATATAGATGCCAATTATTATTATGGTTTTCTGGCATTCAGTAACAAAGAATATAGTCAGGCTATAGAGTGCTTATTAATTGCAGAGTCTCATCCCGACTATCAGCACGTGATCCCTTTTTATTTAACCGAATTGTATTATTTCAGTGGAGACAGAGACAAAGCCCTTTCTTATGGCGAAAGTGCCATCAAAAAAAACGGTCAATATTACGATTTACAGCTAAAGCAACTGGTAGGGCATCTACTTTTTCAGAAACGTGAATTTGCAAGAGCATTGCCTTATCTGGAAGGTTACGCTGCAGGAGCTGAAAAGATCAGAAGAGAAGACTTATACGAGTTGTCTTATTGCTACTATGAGGCCAAAAACTGGAATAAAGCTATACAGGGGTTCAAACAGATTGGTGGTGCCAAAGATTCTCTTGAACAAAACAGCATGTATTTACTTGCAGACGCATATTTAAAAATGAATGATTTGCAGAATGCCAGAAATGCCTTTCAATTCTGCGCTGCCAACAACAGTAATTTATCTCAGAAGGAAGTTTCGCTTTTTCACTATGCCAAAATATCGTACGAACTGGGTTATTTTGATTTAGCTGTTAATAGTTTCCAGCAATTTATCAGCCAGTTTCCTACCTCAGGTTATGTAAATGAATCCAGAGAATTATTGGTGAGTACGCTGGCCAATACGAGCAACTATAAAGATGCTTTACAACTTTACGAGTCATTGCCCAATAAAACTGCTTCTGCTATTGGATTATTCCCACGTTTATTGTATGGAAGGGCTGTTGAATTAATGAATGATCAGCGTGCCATTGAAGCAGAAATATTATTAGACCGTTTAATGGCTGCTTCCAACAATGGTTCTTTCCTTCCGTATGCTTTATTCTGGAAAGGAGAGTTGAGTTATCGCTCGGGTAAAATGGATGATGCCGTCAATTATTTGCAGCTATACCTGAAGAATCCCCAAAAAAATGGAGAAGTAAATCCTACAAATGCGCGTTACAATCTGGGGTATGCATTTTTAAAGAAAGAAGAATACAGGCAGGCAAAAGAGCAATTTGAATGGGTAAATAAGAATCCATTAACCGCACAAAATAGTATAGAAAGGGATGCAGTGGTAAGAGCAGCCGATTGTTGGTTTATGTTAAAAGAAAACAGGCAGGCAGTGCAACTATACGATCAGATTATTCAATTAAATTGGACTAGTGCAGATTACGCAACGTATCAAAAAGCCATTATTGCCGGTGCTAGCAATAATCAGTCTTTAAAGCTGGATTTACTACAGAACCTTTTACAGCTTTTCCCTAATTCCAGTTTAACTGGTCAGACACGTTTGGAAATTGCCAATACATATATTGCAGACGAGGCTTTTGAAAAAGCAATCGACCCATTGGTTACTTTAATCAGTCAGCAGGGGGCTACGGCCTTGTATCCTCAGGCTTATCAGAAACTGGGAATCGCTTATTTTAATTTGAATAAGAATGAAGCTTCTTTGGAACAGTTTAAGCATCTAATTGCCAAGTACCCAAATAGCTCTGAAGCGGAAGCGGCTATAGAATATGTTCGGAATATTTTCATTGAGCAACAAAAGCCACAAGAATATATCAGCTTCATGGAAGCCAACGGGAAAGAATTAAGTACCATGGAAGCGGATTCTGTTACTTATAAATCTGCTATGGTTCGTTTTGAAATGAAAGACAATACAGGAGCCGAAGCTGGATTCAAATCGTATATTCAAAGTTTTCCTAAAGGCCGATATGTTGTAGACGCAAATTATATCTTAGCTGAAATCAGTTTGCTTCAGAAAAACAATAAAGAGGCATTGGGCTATTATGTAGCAGTTGCAAAGGAGGCGCCCAACAAATATGCTGAAAGAAGTGCGTTACAGGCGGGAAGAATTTATTATTTTGATTTGCAGGATTATACCACAGCAGCCAATTATTATTTAATTGTAAAAAATATTGCATTGCAACAGGAGAACAAACTGGAAGCTATGCGAGGACTCCTGCGTTGCCAATTCAAAACACAACAGTTTGACCAGGCTGCCCCTAATGCAGCTGAACTTTTACTTCAAAAAGGTATCGCAAATGATGATCGTTTAATGGCTGGTTTTGTAATTGCAAAAAATGATTTAAACGAAAAGAAATATTCTTCCGCATTAGCCGGCTTTCAGAATTTGCTGGTGTTGGGTAAATCTGAAATAACTGCGGAGTCGCAATTCAGGATTGCAGAGATTCAGTTTATAACAGGCAAACTAGATGAATCTGAAAAAACTTGTTTTGAAGTCATTAAAAAATATGGGTCATACACTTATTGGGTAACCAAAAGTTATCTATTAGCGGGTGATATCTACTTTACCCAGAAGGATTTATTCAACGCAGAAGCCACTTTTAAGAGTATTGCCGAAAACTCCAGTATTCCTGAATTAAAAACAGAGGCATTGAATAAATTGAATGCAGTTCTTTCAGAAAAAACAAAAATCAATTAAGTAGCACAGCATAAAATATTTTATCATGAAACCAAGTTCCCTCTTTCTATTTGTTTTGCTGCTGATTGGATTTACATCGGATGTTGCTGCTCAGCGCAAGAAAAAAAGCGTGAAATCTAAAAAGACAGCAATCAGGAAAACCACAAAAGCAAAAAAGAAAAATAAAGCAGTTGCATCTAGGAAAAATAACAACAACCAGAAAACTACACAAGTACAGAATGTAAAGGGAGAAAGTATTTCAGTGGCCTATTCCATTCCGAATAGTCAGGATAGCAGCTCACCCAAAACGGTAATTATTACTTCTGCTTTCAAGCCATCTTTGCAGAATGCTGCAAAAGTAAATTTTACAGCTGCTACCGGTATCAATGATTCAAGCAGATTACCACTCACCTATAAAGTACCTTCTTCTAATTTATTTTTCCTTTACCAACCAATTCCATTAAAACCACTGGCTTTGCCAAGTGATTCTCCTATGGTCTGGAAAAATACCCATCAGGTTAAACTGGGAGCAGGTAATTTAAGCAGTTTCATGGGAGAAGGTAAATTCAGTTTTGGAGATATCCGAAATGCTGTTACCCAAATTGAGGCAGGCTATATTCGTACGCAAGGAAAATTGTATGCGCAACAATACAGTAAGTTTCATTTGGATGTACTAAACCATTTTACATCCAAATCAAATCTGGAATGGACATCCAGAGCCAACTTCCATAGCACCACACGCTATAAATATGGATTTCTGCCAAGCTCTTTGGCGTATACGAAAGACCAAATTCAGTTGGTGTATAATGCACTGCAACTTGAAGTAGGGTTGAAAAACAGCATTCCAACCGCTTCAAAAATCAATTTTAATCCGGTCATTCAGTTCAATCGCTTTACCAATGCAGAAAATGCTGGTGAAAACAACCTTATTTTGAATGCCCCAATACAAAAAGAATTGACTAGCCAATTTAGTCTGCAAATGGCATTTCAGGCGGATATTGCCAATTACAAAACCGATGTAAATGCATGGAAAAACAATCTTATTATATTGGCTCCATCTGTAAAATTTCGTTCCAATGCATTCAATCTGGAAGCAGGAATCAGACCTAGCTGGGATAATAGTGCATTTCATTTATTGCCCAATCTTATTTTGCAAACGGGCCTATCAGGAACTTCACTAAAACTGGAAGCTGGTTTTCAGGGAAGTATTGATAAAAATAGTTTCCGGTCGTTGGCAAAATTCAATCCATGGATAGCTTTGCCCAATGCCATTAAAAATACCCGGATGATAGAACAATTCATCGGGTTTAAGGGAAATTCAGGGAATCATATTTCTTACAATGCCAAACTGGCTTACCGTCAGTTAACCGATCAGCCATTATTCATTAATCAATTGGGTGACGGGAAGTCGTTTGACCTACTCTATACAAACATGAATATGCTTCATTTAGTTGGTGAAATGAATTATGCTGTTCAGGAAAAGCTGACACTAACCGCAGGTGCTCAATACAATCATTTCAGTAAAATTAGTGCAGCTCCGGACGCTTTTGGTATGATTCCGCTGGAACTAACCGGCACAGTATTATGGAAGCCATTGAGCGATTTACAGATAAAATCTGACATTTTTTATAGAAGTGGCTCAATGTACAGAGATCAGTTTTCTTTAGCTTCCAAACGCCTGTCTCCGGCTGTAGATTTGAATATTGGTGTGGAGTTTGGCCTGCTTCCTAAATTGAATGCATGGATTCAAATGAACAATATTTTCAATAATGTTTATCAACGCTGGAATCAATATCCTGTTTTTGGTTTCAATGTTTTGGGAGGAGTTGTATATTCGTTTCAATAAACAACTGTTGAATGTATCAATATTTGCATAAATACCTTGTTCTGAATCATCGCTTAAGCATACCAGATATAGGTAATTTTGTGATTGAGCAGAACTCCGCAAAACTGGATAGTGCCAATGGTTTCTTATTTGCGCCAGCACCTGCTATCCGTTTTAAGCAGGAACCAACACCACCTTCAGATAAATTTTTGTTTGATTTTATATCAGAAGAAATGGGAGTAGACCAAATGACTGCCATCAAGCAATTTCATGACTACGTTTATAAAATCAAAACTTCCTTAACAACACCACAGGGTGCTGTTATTCCTGGTATTGGTATGATGCGAAAAGAAGAAAACGGATATATACTTTTTACCCCTGAAAAGAATTTGCTGGACATTTTACCTCAGGTAAAAGTGGACGATTCCATAGAGTTAGCTAAAAAAGAAGTGGTTAAAATTAACCATGATGCGGATAGAAATTTAACCGAACAGGAAGAAGAAGATATCAGAGAATTGCTGGGTCAGGATACACAGATCCAATCCAGTGATAACTGGTGGGTATACGCAGTCATTCTTTTAATGATAGGTCTGGGTGCTTTGTTGTTTTATTATGTTTAATGCTACCAAGAGCTATGTATACACCTGTTCATTCCTTTCATTGCCCTGCCTGTAATTCCGGTAATATCCAATTCGCTTTAACAGCAAAAGATCATACAGTTAGTCAAATTAACTTTGATGTATGGCATTGCAACGATTGTTCATTGCGTTTTACGCAGGATATTCCTGCGATTCACGAGATTGGTACTTTTTATCAGTCTGCCAATTATATCTCTCATTCAAATACTAAAAAAGGACTGATTAATCAGCTGTATCATCTGGTAAGAAATTATACGCTAGGTTTAAAAGCCAGACAAATTAAACGATTTACTGGTTTACAAAAAGGAAGACTATTGGATATTGGAGCGGGAGTCGGTGCTTTTGCAGCTACTATGCAAAATGTAGGATGGACTGTGACGGCATTAGAGCCGGATGAGCAAGCAAGAAAAACAGCAGCAGATACATTTGGGTTAACACTGCAACTTCCCGAAGCATTGTATCGTTTTGTTGGAGATAGTTTTGATGTAATTACCTTATGGCATGTACTGGAACATGTACACGATTTATCAGGTTACTGGAAAGCCTTTCATACTTGTTTGCCTAAAGGAGGGAAGCTGGTGATTGCAGTACCCAATTATACATCAGCTGATGCCAGTTATTATCAGCAAGACTGGGCTGCTTATGATGTGCCAAGACATTTGTATCATTTTTCACCAGCCTCCATGCAGGAACTGGCCACGCAAAATGGTTTCAGAATGGTGAAAATGCAGCCTATGTGGTTTGATGCATTCTATGTAGCCATGCTAAGCGAACAGTACAAAACCGGTAAGATTAATTATTTGTCAGCCTTTATTCAAGGGATTAAATCAAATTGGAGCGCAATGGGTAATGCTGCTAAATGCAGTTCAGTTATCTACGTAATGGAAAAAAATTAATTCAATTGTATTTCATACAATGCCGGCCATCTTTTTCCTGTTATAAAAAAAGTTTTGCTCGAAGGGCGATAGGCAATCCCATTCAAAACATCTGTATTGGCTAATATTGGTTGATTTGTCTGTTGCAATAGCCCTGCCATATTCACTCTTCCAACTACCTGACCTGTTGCAGGATTAATTTTCAGAATATAGTCGGTAAGGTATTTATTGGCATATAAAAATCCTTCTGCCCATTCCAGTTCATTAATGCTGTCTACATATCCATTGTTATCGGTAACACCCACAGTTTTGACAATTTTAAAATTTGTAGGATCAACCCAATAGATATTACTCCCGCCAGTTGAAATGATTAGTGCCGTGTCATTGTGTGTAATTCCCCATCCTTCATAGGGCCAGTCAAAAGTTTTTTCTACTGCTAAGGTTTTGGCATTGTACTGATACACTTTGTGATTCTCCCAGGTTAACTGAAAAATTTTGTCTTTAAAAATGGTAATGCCTTCCCCAAATTCATTGTCAGGTAATTTAACTTTTTTAATTGCCTTTCCCGTTATAAAATCAGTTAGCAATAATTTACTTTCCGAATACCATCCGGTTCCTTCCCAAAGCTGATCCTTCAACCATTCAAGCCCCTGTGTGTAGGAAGAAGTATCGTGGGGATATATTTTAATTATCTGGTAAGGTATATTCGCCGGTTCCTGAACAATATTGATATTCTCACTGCTCTGGGTTTCCGTTTCTGCCCCGCTATTACAGGCAATTGCTCCCGTAACTATCCACAACAATACAAATCCTAATCTCATGTTCAATTTTTATTAAAGTTAAACATTCGCTGTAACCATTTTTGCTAATTTTTCGGCAATAACCGGGGTGAGTGCTACCCCCATTCCATTGCAGGCAATGGCAGCGAAAGTGTTGGGCGCTATCTGTTCAGTAAGCGGCTCTTTCGTTGGTGTGAATCCCATTATGCCACTCCAGTATTGTGCAATTTCAATTTTTTCTTCAGTTACAATATGCTCGCGTAGAAATGCTAATAAATGGGTTCTGATTTTTTCTGTACCTGACAAGTCAGTAGTTTCTTCTTCTTCAAAATCCAGATTGCGGGCTCCTCCAATCAAGATGCGGTTATCCAGATTACGCCAATAATAAAAACCTTCATCAAAATGAAAAGTCCCTTTCATGGGTAGGTGTTCAAATGTGTTGCTGACAATAATTTGTCCTCTTGCAGGAACAATATGTAGTGAAGGCATCAATTCCTGCGTGAATCCATTTACACAGCTAATCAATTGTTGACCACTTAATGTTAATCCATTTTTTGTTTGAACCTGAACACCGTTCTGATTACTATACCACTCTTTTACTTCTAATCCATAGAGAATTGTAACACCATTTTCTATAACCAATTTTGATAATGCATTCACCAGTTTGCCACTATGAATACCTGCTTCCAGCATATTTCCCACCAAATGGTCAAAGTTTTTCAGACCAATTTGCCGCATCTGTGCAGTTTGGTTGGTAAAAGTCTGATCCAGATTTGTAATGGGGGAGAGCAATTGGTTTAAGTATTGAATATGATCATCCAGATGCGCAGCCGTTTCATGAGAGGCCGGTATGGCTTCAAATCCACCACAAGGATCATATTGAATGGTAGCTCCAGAAAAATAGGATTTGATTTTCTCAATGCCTTTGTACCTAGCTTCCAGAATTTCCAACATGCGATGGGTTCCCATTGAAGCTTCATCACTCAATAATTCGGTAAGGCTTCCAAAACAGGCGAATCCTGCATTGCGAGTGGATGCCCCCAATGGAGTAGTATTTCTTTCGAGAATGGTAATAGAGAGGGAAGGACGTTGTTTTTTCAATTCCAACGCAGACCAAAGACCCATTAGTCCTGCTCCAATGATAATGATATCGGAGTGGGCATAATAACTGTCTTTTTCCCAGAATGAAAGCATATTAAACGTTGAAACGGAAATGCATAATGTCGCCGTCTTTCACAATATACTCTTTCCCTTCAATTCTTAAACGGCCATTGTCTCTGCAGGCAGATTCACTTCCGTATTTTACAAAATCTTCGTAGGCAATTACTTCTGCTTTAATGAATCCTTTTTCAAAATCGGTGTGGATTACACTTGCAGCCTGAGGTGCTTTCCAGCCCTTGTGGATTGTCCATGCACGAACTTCCTGAACGCCAGCAGTGAAATATGTATCAAGGTTGAGTAATTTATAGGCAGACTGAATTAAACGATTCAAGGCAGGCTCTTTCATTTGGTATTCTTCCATGAACATTTGCTTGTCATCCGGATTTTCCAGCTCAGCAATTTGCGCTTCAATATTGTTACACATGATAATAACCTGGGCCCCTTCAGCTTCAACTGCTTTTTTTAGTTGCTCCGAATATTTATTGCCGGTGTGCATGGAAGCTTCGTCTACATTCGCTACATATAATACAGGCTTATCGGTTAAAAGGAATAAATCTGCCACAGCAGATTTCTCTTCCTTGCTCAAACCCAATGTATGGATACTTTTTCCTGCCATTAGATGATTCTGACAGCGTTGTAAAATTTCAAATTCTGCTTTGGCTTTGGCGTCAGAACCTACCCGCGCCATTTTCTCTACGCGTTGCATTTTCTTTTCTACACTTTCCAAATCCTTCAACTGTAATTCTGTTTCAATAATTTCCTTGTCGCCAACAGGATTAATGACCCCTTCTTCACGAAGTACATTTTCGTCTTCAAAACAACGGATCACATGAATGATGGCATCTACTTCGCGGATATTGCCCAGAAACTTATTGCCCAGTCCTTCGCCCTTGCTGGCACCTTTTACCAATCCGGCAATGTCTACAATTTCCATTTGTGTAGGCACAACTCTGTTTGGGATTACTAGTTCAGCCAGTTTGGTCAGGCGTTCATCGGGTACGTCCACCAAACCTACATTGGGTTCAATGGTACAAAAGCGATAGTTACTTGCCTGAGCTTTTGCACTAATACTCACTGCATTAAAAAGGGTTGATTTACCCACGTTTGGAAGACCTACGATACCTGCTTGTAAAGCCATTATACAAATTTTGAGGCGCAAAGGTAAGGAAAGGATTTCATAGGGCATGGTGCTGCAATAGCAAGTTTTACTATCTTAGACCCATGGCACTGAATTATGTTTGGATACTATTTTTTGTGATTGGGCTAATCATTGCACTGATCAAGCTGATTGTGTTTCAGGATTATGAAATTTTCAAAAAACTGGTGGAAGGCATTTTTGATGCTAGTAAGTCTAGTGTCATGGATATTGCTTTGCCATTAACAGGGGTGATGGTATTCTTTATGGGATTAATGAATATTGGTGAAAAAGCTGGTGCCATAAATTTTCTTGCCAGAATTCTGAATCCTTTTATGAAAAGATTGTTCCCAGGTGTGCCCGACAAGCATCCGGCCATGGGGCAGATGGTTATGAATTTCAGTGCCAATATGCTAGGCCTGGACAATGCAGCAACTCCCTTTGGTTTAAAAGCCATGGAGAGTCTGCAAACTTTGAATCCGGAAAAAGAAACAGCCAGTAACGCACAAATTATGTTTCTGGTTTTGCACACAAGTGGATTAACACTGATTCCACTTTCCATCATCGCTTACAGAGCGGGAGCGGGGAGCACCAACCCTACCAGCGTTTTTGTTCCGCTCATGCTGGCTACTGCTGTGGCAACGGTTGCCAGTATTATCATTACCGGCATTTACCAGCGATTGAAATTTGACAGGGTATTGATTGCTTGGCTGGGAACCATCATCACGGCTATTTTTTTATTTGCCTGGTTTATACAGCAATTGCCCTCTCAGAATGATTTTTCAGTACCTACATTGCTAACCAAAGAAACTTTCAGCAATGTGTTAGGTAATATCATTTTATTCCTGATTATCTGTACGTTCATTATAGGTGGTCACCTGAAAAAAGTAAATGTATTTGATGCTTTTATTGAGGGCGCCAAACAAGGATGGGAAGTGATTTTAAAAGTAATTCCATATCTGGTTGGAATGCTGGTAGGCATTCGGATATTCAGAGAGAGCGGGGCACTGGAAGCCATTATCAGTGGCATTACCTGGTGCTTTACGGCGGTTGGTACCAGCGGCGATTTTGTTCCCGCATTGCCAGTAGCCATCATGCGTCCATTTAGTGGGGGCGGAGCCAGGGGATTAATGCTCGATATATTTAAAACCCATGGCCCCGATAGTTTTATTGGACAATTGGCCAGTACCTTTCAAGGTAGTGCCGACACAACTTTCTACATCATTGCCTTATACTTCGGTAGTGTTGGTATTAAGAAAGTACGCTACGCCATCTGGGCAGGTATGCTAGCAGATCTCATAGGGGTAATAGCTGCTATTGTGATTGCTTATATCTTTTTCAAATAAGCATTATAAAATTTACCAATAGCCGCTACTTACAATTGATATGGCACAATCTTGCCTTCAAAAAAGCTATTCAATCTAATTGGTCTCTGACAACTCCATGATGATGTCCCATTCTGCTTCAGTAACGGGTTGCACAGATAATCTTTGTGCTTTCACCAATGCCATATTTGCTAAACGTTTGTCGGATTTTACGGTGGCCAGACTAACAGGCTTTTTTAATTTTTTAACTGGTTTAAAATCCACTACTACCCATGCGGTTTCCTCTGTGGTTGGATCCTGATAAGCCTCTGTAACTACTTTGGCTATGCCTACAATTTCAAGGCCTTCATTGCTATGATACCACAAAGCGAGATCCCCTTTTTTCATGGCTCTTAAATTGTTTCTAGCTTGGTAATTTCTTACACCATCCCAAAATGTCTGCTTGTCTTTTACAAACTGATCCCAGCTATATTTGAAGGGTTCAGACTTAATCAACCAAAAACTCATGCCAATTCTTTTATTGTTTCATTGAATGCAATTCCTTCCTTAGCCAGTTCGGCCAGTACAGGTTCGTAAATTTCTTTTACGATTGGTATATGTAACCCTTTCAATTGAATTTTGTTCTCTAAAATTAAAACAGCTGCAATTCCCAAAGGCATTCCAACCGTCTTTGCCATTGCCGTTCTTAGTTCATCATCACCTTTTACTACCAAAGAACTATTCAATGCAAATTTTTGCTGATTGAGGGTATATTCAAATTCGTGCAGCATCACAATTAGGTCTTTATCACCGGGTGCCAGTTTCCATTTATCTTCCAGTATGTCTTGTAACAATTGAGCAGTTGACATTTCACCTTTATTGATTAGGGCAGGATTGTTTAACCCAAGGAAATTAAACTGCTCCTTCAAATCAGCAGTATCCAGATTTACTTTGTGTTTGTTCAAATGACTGCTGAAGAAATCAGCATAACTAAGACCATCGGTGTTGATGATTGCTTCATCGCTGGTTAGTTGTGCTGCCACCATTTTTTCCCAACCTGTACAAAAGGAAGCATAACGCAAAGTGGTTCTGACAAATGTTTTGGCATTTTCCAGCTGATACAAGGGGATATATGAAAGTGAGTCTCTGTTAGGGTAGTAGGCCAGTGTTCCTACTTCAGGAATGGCTAGTTGCCCGCAATCCACAAAAATCTTTTCGTAGGGAATATCTACATGGGTGCCATTTTCTTTATAAACAGCACCTGCTTTACCTGCAGTAACAATATTTCTGGGGTTCCAGCTGATTTTATAATGCCAGGGGTTGTTATCCGATTCTGGAGCAATTAAACCTCCGCAATGCGATTTAAAAGAATGAATGGTGCCACCTTTTTCTTTGATCTCTTCAATGATTTGCATGGCACTCATATGGTCTATGCCGGGATCCAGACCCATTTCACCTATAAACAATAAACCTGCTTCATTAATGGCCGATTCCAAACTTTTAATCTGTGCGTCCAGGTAGGAAGCCGTAAGCAGGTTTTTTCTCAACGCCACACAATCCTGTGCTACCCAAAAATGCAGCCCAGGTGGTAACAGCGAAATCACTATATCGGCAGTTGTAATCAACCCCCGCCTTTCTGCTTCATTTTCTATAGAGAGTCCATTTGCCTTTAATGAAGGGTAGCCGCTGATCTTTTTTTCTAAACTTTTCAGATCCTTATCGGCAATAGTACAAGTCCAGTTTTTTGCCTGGCAAATTCTACCCAAATAACCAATTAAAACCGTGGCAGATTTTCCTGCTCCGAATACAACAATATGCATGCAAATACAATTAAAAAAAATAAAGATAGAACAATTGGCGCCGATGCGTGAAAATCAATCATTTACACGGGGTGTAACCTGTGGATAAAACCCTTAAAAAAACAGCATTTTAAAGCCGTTTTAAGGTCTAAAAAAACTATCTTCGCAGACCTCCGTTCAGCCGAATATTTTTTTGTCTGAAAAGGATTAAAAAGAAGAACCCGAAAGTACCAATGGAAGAAAATTTATTACCGGAACAAACGAACGATAACGACCGCATTATTCAGGTCAATATTGAGGAACAAATGAAGACCGCTTACATCGACTATTCCATGTCGGTGATTGTTGGTAGAGCATTGCCTGATGTAAGAGATGGATTCAAGCCTGTGCATCGCAGAGTATTGTATGCCATGAATGAACTGGGCAATAACAGCAATAAGCCTTTTAAGAAATCTGCCCGTATTGTTGGGGAAGTAATGGGTAAATACCATCCCCACGGAGATAGTGCCATCTATGACACACTGGTTCGTATGGCCCAGGAATGGACGATGCGTTATACGTTGGTTGATCGGCAGGGTAACTTTGGTAACCAGGATGGAGATCCACCGGCTGCCATGCGTTACACGGAAGCAAGATTGCAGCGCATCGCAGAAGCTATGCTGGATGATATTGAAAAAGAGACGGTAGATTTTCAATTGAATTTTGACGATTCATTGGAAGAGCCAACCGTTTTGCCGACTCGCATTCCACAGTTGCTGGTAAACGGCTCCTCCGGTATTGCCGTGGGTATGGCCACCAATATGATGCCCCACAACTTGAGCGAAGTAGTAGATGGCTGTGTTGCTTATGTTGACAACAGAGATATCACTATTGAAGAATTGATGAATTATGTAAAAGCGCCTGATTTCCCTACCGGTGGTGTTATTTATGGTATGGAGGGAGTTAGACAGGCGCTCATGACGGGAAGAGGCCGTGTAGTGGTGCGCGGTAAATGCAACGTGGAAACCAAGCCGAATGGCCGTGAAATGATTGTGATTACCGAAGTGCCTTATCAGGTAAGCCGTGATACCTTAACAGACCGTATTGGACAGTTGGCCATCAATAAAGTTGTGGAAGGAATTTCCGATGTAGGTAACCAGAGTAATAAAGATGGTACCCGCATTGTTGTAGAATTGAAGAAGGATGCTGTTGCACAAGTAGTCATTAATCAGTTGTATAAGTACACGGAATTGCAGACCAGCTATGGTATCAATAACGTAGCCCTTAGCAATGGCCGCCCGGGTATTATGAATCTTCGCGACCTGATTAAAGCTTTCATTGAATTCAGAATGGAAGTGGTGATTCGTCGTGCCAAATACGATTTAAGAAAAGCAGAGGAAAGAGCACATGTGTTGGAAGGATACTTGAAAGCACTTGATCATTTAGACGAAGTGATTCGTTTGATTCGCGCCAGCCGTACTCCGGAAGAAGCAAAAGAAGCGCTGATGGCAAAGAGCCGCGAAGAACGCTGGTATTTGAACTCTGCTATGTTCTCTGAGCTAACTGCGGAATTGTATAACCAGGTAGAGGGATTGTCTGAAATTCAGGCGAAAGCTATACTGGAATTACGTTTACAGCGATTAACCGGTATGGAGCGCGATAAAATCATTGAAGAATTCAATGGCCTGATTGCAACCATTAAAGAGTTAAAAGCCTTGCTAGCGAATGAAGATCTTCGTTATGCGTTAATCAAAAAAGAGTTGTTAGAAGTTAAAGAAAAGTTTGGTGATGAACGTAAAAGCGAGATTCAATATTTAGCAGATGAAATGCGTATTGAAGACCTGATTGAAAATGAAGATGTGGTGATTACCATTTCTCATTTAGGATATATTAAGCGTACTTCTGCTACCGAATATCGTCAGCAGAAAAGAGGGGGAAGAGGTGCGGTAGGATCGAAGACGCGTGAAGAAGATTTTGTTGAACATTTATTTGTGGCTTCTACACACGATACCATTTTATTCTTCACAGAGAAAGGAAGATGCTATTGGATGCGCGTGTATGAAATTCCGGAAGGAGAGAAGCAAAGCAAAGGTAGAGCCATTCAGAATTTGATACAATTGCCCGGGGATGATAAAGTAAAAGCTATCATCAATGTGAAGGATATTTCTGATACAGACTTTGTACAAAATCACTATATCGTATTATGTACCAAACAAGGTATTATTAAGAAAACATCCTTAGAAGATTTCAGCAGACCTAGAGCCAATGGTGTAAATGCCATTACGATTGTGGAAGGCGATGAGCTCTTAGAAGCTAGACTTACCAACGGCTCCAGCGAAATAATGATGGCGGTAAAGAGTGGAAGAGCCATTCGTTTCCCCGAAGAAAAAGTAAGAGCCACAGGAAGAGGAGCTATTGGGGTTGCCGGTATTGAGGTAGATGATTCCAAAGACGAAGTGGTTGGCATGATTTGTGTAAACAAGGATGATGCTGAAAGAACTATCTTGGTGGTAAGTGAAAAAGGATTTGGAAAGAGAACAGCCATTGAAGACTATAGAATTACCAATCGTGGCGGAAAAGGGGTAAAGACCATAAATGTTACCGAAAAAACAGGTAGCCTGGTAGGTATACTATATGTGAAAGAGGTTGAAGATTTAATCATCACTTGTAAGTCTGGTATTACCATTAGAACCGGTATTGCAGATATCAGAGAAGCGGGAAGGGCCACACAGGGTGTGAAACTCATTCGTTTGGATGAGGGAGATGAAATTGCAGCTATTTCTCAGATTGAAGAACAGGAAGAGGAAGAAGCGCTGTTGACAGATGAAAATGGTTCAACAGAACAAACCGATTCTGTTGATAACAGCGAAGCATCATCTGGTAACAATAAAGCCAATGAAGATGCTGGATTGAATAGTAATAATGAAGAAGAACCTTTAAATTAAGTACACGACTAAAAACAACCATATGAAGTATTTTTTCTCCTTGTTGTTAAGCGTAGCCATGATAACTGTTGCTACTGCTCAGGATTTCAAGAAAGTTGAAACCAATGTTTTATTGAAGAAGTTTGAGGATGCCAAAGCAGAATTGGACAAAGCAATGGCCAATCCAAAGAATCAGGACAAAGCAGAAGGCTATTACTGGAAGTCACGCATTTATGCTGCGTTCTATCAGAATGAAGCTTCTCGTACAAAATATCCCAATGCGGTAGAAGAAGCCCATGCTGCTTTCCAGAAGTTTGCAGAATTAGAACCAACTTTAGCAAAAGCGAAAGAAAAAGGACCCGATGGATACTTTGATATGTACTCCACGTCTTTCAATTTAGGCATCAATAGCTTCAAGGATAAAAAATACAATGAAGCATCTAAAGAATTTGAAAAAGCGGTTATCTACAGCGATTATATTTTCAAAAACAAGTGGGCAAGTTCTCAGCAGCCATTTGATACCACTTCCATTTTGTATTGTGCCTACTCTTTCCAGAATGCTCAGAAAGCAGATGATGCTGCTAAGTATTATGCAAGATTAGCCGAAAGCAAAGTAACAGGAGAGGGTTTTGCCGACATTTACAAGTACATGGTAGATTATTATACCAAGCAGAAGAACAAGGATTCTTTTGAAAAGTATATGGCATTGGGTAAAGAAGTTTATCCTAAAGAAAATTGGGAAGATTTTGAAATTGAGTTCATAGATCAGAATTATGATTTAGCTGGCAAGACCGCTTTGTACGATCAGATGGATGCGGCAGGTCAATTGACAGAAAACAAATATTTGCAGTTTGGCGATGTTTTCATCACTGCCAAAAATGACGATGCATTAGATAGCGCATCTGTTGACAAGTATACCCGTAAAGCAATTGAAGCTTTCAAAAAAGCATACGAGAAAAACAACAACAATGCCATTGCAGCATTCAACGTAGGGGTAACTTATTACAACTACTTCAATATGGAAGATGAGAAGTTTGCTGCCAATATAAAAAAATTACAGGAGTTGAATGCTAACAAGCCAGTAGTTAAGGATCCAAAGAAAAAAGCAGCTGCTGATGCAGAGTTTAAGGCAAAAACAGATGCGGTTAAAAACGAGAATGCAGTCATTGAAAAGAAGTCTATGGAATTGACCGATGTGGCTGCAGAGTGGTTAACCAAGGCTTACACCATTTTAAAAGACAAAGCAACCCGTACCAATACAGAAAAGAGTGTAGTTAATAAATCTGTTGACTTTATAGCCAATATTTATTACTACAAAATGGGTCGTGTTAGAGGTAAAGACGCTAAATTGTTTGATCAATACGAAGCTAAGTATAAAGAGTTTGATGCTTTACACGGCACTTTTAAATAAGTTAAAGTAGTTACTCTAATGCCAATCCGTACCCTTTTTTTATTCCTTGCATTTGCAGGTATCTTCTCTTGTACTTCCAGTAAAAAAGAAGGAACAGTAGAAGATACTTCGCAAATGACAGTGGAGCCCACTGTAAAAACAGTGCCATTGATCAGTGGATATGAAGTGATTTGGGGTATGGATTTTTTGCCCAATGGCGATTTACTTTTCACTGAGAAAAAAGGAAAACTTCACAGAAAAAGCGGTGATAAAATCACGGAAATAACAGGGCTGCCGGTTATCAATACCAGTGGGCAGGGCGGTCTGCTAGACGTTCGCGTTTCTCCTCAATACAATAGCAACGGATGGATATTCATTACATATGCAGGGAATCATCCAAGCGGTGGAGGCAGTTTTCATTTGATGCGTTTTAAATTGCTGAATGATCAGATTACCGAACCCAAAATTTTGTTGATTTCCAACTCGGCCAATACCATGACAGGCCATTATGGAAGCAGGATCGATTTTGATGAAGCGGGTAATTTATATGTAAGTTTTGGGGAAGGAGGTGCCACCAGTTATGGAGGAGTCAATTCACCCAATAAAAATGCCCAGGATGTAAATAGTACCTGGGGAAAGGTTCATCGCATTACACAGGATGGCGGCATACCAGCTGGAAACCCCGTATTACCTGGCAATACAACACCCACAACCGTTTATAGTTACGGACATCGTAATCCTCAAGGTTTGGTGTATAATCCCTCAACAAAAGAAATCTGGGAAGCGGAACATGGCCCCAAAGGAGGAGACGAAGTCAATATAATCAAAGCCGGCAATAATTACGGCTGGCCATTGGTTTCTTATGGGGTAAATTATGATGATAAGCCCGTTTCGGCAAGCCCAACCATGGCAGGTGTTACAGATCCTGTACACAATTGGGTGCCATCCATTGGTGCCTGTGGAATGGCTTTTATTACCGATAAAAAATTCAAAAGCTGGACCGGCAATTTATTGGTCGGTGGACTGGCTTTAAAATATTTAGCCCGCCTTGAAATTAAGGACAACAAAGTTGTCAAAGAACACAAATTGCTTGATAAAGGTGGACGCATTCGACACGTGCGCCAAGCACCTGATGGTTCCATTTATGTTTCCATAGAAGGACCCGGAAGGATAGTGAGGTTGGTGGCGGAATAGTTTCCCTTTTTTTCTTGAGAATTCGATTTGAGTGGATTGGTAAATATCCTAAGCATTTCTTCCAATTCTGTTGTGCGCTATTTAACATAATGTTAATTATGAGAAATAAGATATTTTAAATTCTAACTGATTATCAGCGGCTTAGGTGGATTATTGTTTGTTGGTCTTGAAATTATACCCATTTGCTTCTGTGGATTGAAACATTGCTTATTTTTAAAAATATTCATTCATAAATCAATGTCTCATGTTTTCCAGAAGAAAGTTTTTACAAGTTGGTAGCCTTGGTTTAGGCAGTTTTTCCTTGGCAGGTTTTGCACCCAAATATGCCGGTAAAAAACCAATTGTTTTGTCTACCTGGGACGCTGGTATCCGGGCCAATAAAGCCGCCTGGAATGTTTTAAAAAATAATGGCCGTGCATTGGATGCGGTTGAGCAAGGCGTAATGGTTACCGAGAATGAATTGAATTGCTGTGTAGGCTTAGGTGCGAATCCTGACAGAGACGGATTTGTGACTCTTGATGCATCCATTATGGATGAAAATGCTAATTGCGGCAGTGTGGCCTGTCTGGAAAGAATCAAGCATCCGATTTCAGTAGCGCGAAAAGTCATGGAAAATACGCCGCATGTAATGTTAGTGGGTCAAGGTGCTCAGCAATTTGCGCTTTCTCAGGGCTTTACATTGGAAAAAGATGGCTTATCTGAGGGTGCTGAACGCGAATACAAAAAATGGTTGCAAAAAAGCGAATACAAGCCTGCTATTAACCGCGAAAACAAAGAGAATAAACCTAATAATCAAAATGATTTAGCTGCTATAAATCATTCAAATTCAATAATTTCTGCTCCCGCTCGTTTGTCTGACGGATCCTGGAACCACGATACCATTGGTATGATTGCGTTGGATGCCCAGGGCAATTTAAGCGGTAGTTGTACCACTAGTGGAATGGGTTTTAAAATGAGAGGTCGCGTAGGCGATTCCCCTATTATTGGCGCTGGATTATTTGTAGACAATGAAGTGGGTGCTGTAGTAGCTACAGGTCAGGGTGAAGATATTATCCGAATTGGCGGAGCGCACACGGTAATGGAATTTATGCGCCAGGGTTTGTCTCCTGAAATGGCCTGCAAAAAAGCAATTGAAAGATTATTAAAAGTAAAGGGATCCAAAGCAAAGGAAATTCAGGCTTGTATGATTGCGATTAACAAAGATGGTATTTACGGCGGATATGCTTTACAAAAAGGATTCAATTTTGCCGTTTGTTATGCAGATGATAAAAATATTTTAGTAGACAGTAAGTTTTTGATTTAATACTTTCCATTTTCAATCTAAACCTCTGAACGAATCATCAACATGTTATTAGAAATCTGTGTTTTCAATACCGCTACTGCAGTTGCCGCAGAAAATGCGGGTGCTGACCGAATTGAATTGTGCGAAAATTATGCCAATGGCGGAACCACACCTTCTTATGGATATTTAAAAACCGTAAGAGAAAAAATATCAATTCCTGTATTCCCGATGATTCGCCCACGTTGTGGAGATTACTTTCATTCTGAAGATGAAATTGAAATCATCCGAAAAGATATTCTGCTTTGCAAGGAATTGGGATTTGAAGGTGTTGTTTTTGGTTTACTGAATCAGGATGGCTCCATAGATAAGGAAAATACTACCCGATTGGTGGAAGCAGCCTATCCCCTTGATGTAACTTTTCACCGTGCATTTGATCGTTGTATTAATCCGTTAGAAGCCTTGGAAACCATTATTCAGTGCGGATGTACAAGAATTTTAACCAGTGGTCAGCATCCCAAAGTGACCGATGGCTTGTCTCTTGTGAAAGAATTGGTGGAAAAAGCTGGTGATAGAATTATTATCATGCCCGGCAGTGGTTTGAACAGCAGCAATGTAAGAAGCATCATTGATACAGCAGGTGTTTCTGAAGTGCACACTTCTGCCAGAACCAGGGTTCCAAGCTCAAGCTCATATCAAAATCCTCTTATGCCCGAAGACTTTGATATTGATTTTGTGGATGCAGAAGAGATCAAAAAAATTCAGTCTATCATCAAAGGATAATAGACTGAATCAAATGATTGAGTGCAAACCAATTCATGTATGCTTGCAAACGGTTAGGAAAGTATAGATTAATAAAGCATTCTAACTTTAATCGTGTGCTTAACTAATTTCAGTAATTCCACTGCTTTATTAGATAGTTTTTTATCAATATCAAGTACTACATAACCAATGGATTCATTGGTTTTCAGGTACTGACCTACGATGTTTATTTTGTTATTAGACAAAGCGGTATTAATGGCACTTAATACACCAGGAACATTGTGGTGTATATGAAGGATTCGATGCGTTCCTTCAATTGGTGGTAAGCCAATGGCAGGTACGGTATGTGAGCCGTTGGTAATCCCTCTTTCCAGATACTGAAATAATTTAATGCTTACATCTTCTCCAATATTCTGCTGTGCTTCTTCCGTTGATCCTCCTATATGAGGTGTAAGAATTACATTGGATAAACCCTGCATGGGGCTTTCAAAATGATCCCCGTTTTTTTCAGGTTCCCAAGGAAAAACATCGATGGCAGCACCACTGACATGTTTTTCTGTGATGGCATTGGACAATGCTTTTAAGTCTACCACTTCTCCCCTTGCATAGTTGATTAAAATAGCGCCTGGCTTCATTTGCCTGATTGCATTTTTATTAATCATCATTTTAGTTTCCGGTGTTTCCGGAACATGCAGGGAAACAATATCGGCTTGGTTCAATACTTCTTTCATGTTCTTTGCGGCAGTAGCATTGCCCAGCGGCAATTTGGTTTCTGTATCATAAAACAACACTTTCATGCCCAGTGCTTCTGCTAATACACTTACCTGAGAACCAATATTTCCGTACCCGATTAAACCCAGTGTTTTGCCTCTCAGTTCATAACTGCCCTTGGCTTCCTTCATCCAGACTCCTTTGTGTGCAGCTATGTTTTTATCGGGGATTCTTCTAATTAGCATAACGGCTGCACCAATTACCAATTCAGCCACACTTCTTGTATTACTGTAAGGTGCATTAAAAACGGCAACCCCTTTTTGCATGGCAGCATTCAGGTCAACTTGGTTTACGCCTATACAAAAACAACCAATTGCCTGTAGCTTTACTGCGGCTTCCAATACCTTCTTGGTTATCAGCGTTTTAGAACGAATACCTAAAATATGTACGTCTTTAATTTCTTTAATTAATTCTGCCTCGCTTAATGCGCCGCTTAACTTACGAACATTGGTATATCCATTTTGCTTAAACTGTTGTACCGCTTTTTCACTAATATTCTCTAAAAAAAGAATATTAATTCGGTCTTTGGGATAGCTGGTATTTGATTGCTTGCTCATACTTGCAAAATAATGTTATCTACTTGTATACCAAGGCCATAGTTTTCCACGTTGGATGAATAAGCAAAGGCTACAATTATCTTTGCACAAATTCTAACCCTATACAACATAAATGCAGCGTTTGATGATAGTTCCCGTATTCAGTTATTTGTTATTGGCTTGTAGCGGTTCCCCCGCCCCTGCAAAAGATACCATCAGTGAAGGGAAGCCCGTTGTTTACAATAGTTTAAAGTCTGGTGAAAAAAATTATTATGCCAATGCAATAAAACCTTTGTACGAAAAACAACTGGTAAAGACTGGCTTTAACGGAGCCATTTTAGTGGCTAAAAATGGAGAAATTGTATTTGAGGACTACCGGGGAATGATCAATTTTGCTACACAGGAACCTATTACCTCCTCTTCTACTTTTCACGTAGCTTCTGTTAGTAAGACATTTACGGCAATGACCATATTAAGATTGATGGAGCAAGGCCGTCTCGAATTGAATGACCCAGTAGAGAAATACCTACCCACTTTTCCTTACAGAGGAATTACCCTACAATTATTGTTATCTCACCGCTCAGGATTACCCAAATACGATCAGTTAATGGCGGGTACCCGCTCTTATACCACCAGAAGAAAAAATCGAAGAGGAAGATGGGTAAAGCAAACGGTGTATGTGAAAGATCCTGTAAGCGTTACGGGTTTAAGCACCAATAATGATGTATTGCGTTTTTTAGCTGGAACCCGCCCTGCACCTGAATCTCAGCCTAACAGAAGATATAGTTATAACAACACCAATTTTGCCTTGCTTGCCTTGGTGGTTGAAAAAATTACGGGCCAAACTTTTCCGCAATACATGAAAGACAGCGTTTTTACTCCCCTCGGAATGAAAGATACCTATGTCTTTAGCATGAAAGATACCGGCAACTATATTCCTTCCTACACCCCCGGAAAAAAACCTTACCCCCTTGAAAAACTGGATTGTATTTACGGGGATAAAAATGTGTATAGTACTGTCCGTGACTTATTGGCCTGGGATAAAGCCTTGTATCAGGGAGAATTTGTAAGTATAGCAACACAGGAACTGGCTTACGAGCCCCTTAGCAATGAAACCAGGGGAAAAAAGAACTATGGATTGGGCTGGCATCTGTATGTTGATCCCCCCAACCCTACTATAGTTTACCATAATGGATGGTGGCACGGCAATAATGCCGTTTTCAGAAGGATTATCGGGGATACCGCAACCATCATCATTCTAGGCAATAAATTCAACAGTAATATCTGGCATGCAGGTAAAATGAGTTCTGTTTTTACAGATTCTGAGGTTCCGGATACGGATGAGGAATAATAATTATGCTCATACCGCGTTTAATGTAGCACCAAAGGGCTAGAACCCTTATTTTTGCCAACCTTAACAATTTAACTCTGACACAAAATTGCTTATGAACAATCTATTGTTTTATGCCGTTCCGGCTATGGGAGTCATCGGACTTCTTTACACCTTGATTAAATTTAACTGGGTTTCCAAGCAGGACGCTGGTAACGCCAGAATGAAGGAAATCAGCACTTTTATTGCAGAGGGTGCTATGGCATTCTTAAAAGCTGAGTGGAAAATCTTAGCTTATTTCGTAGTAATCGTTGCTATATTATTAGGTTTCATGGCACAGTCTAATGAAGACAGCCATTGGAGCATTGCCATTTCATTCTTTATTGGTGCGGTTTTCAGTGCCACTGCTGGTTACATTGGAATGAAAGTAGCTACCAAAGCAAACGTACGTACTGCTGAAGCTGCTAAAACCAGTTTGAGTAAAGCATTAAATGTATCCTTTACTGGTGGAGCTGTGATGGGCTTAGGCGTATCTGGTTTGGCTGTACTAGGATTGGGTGGATTGTTCCTAGCATTGAAGGAATTTTTCTTTGTTTCTGGTGATCCGAAAGAAATGTTAAAGACCATTGAAGTATTAACTGGTTTTTCATTAGGTGCTGAAAGTATTGCCTTGTTTGCACGTGTGGGTGGTGGTATTTATACCAAAGCTGCTGACGTAGGTGCTGACTTAGTTGGAAAAGTAGAAGCAGGTATTCCTGAAGATGATCCACGTAACCCTGCTACCATTGCTGATAACGTGGGTGATAACGTAGGTGACGTTGCTGGTATGGGTGCTGACTTATTTGGTTCATATGTTGCAACCGTTTTGGCTACGATGGTATTGGGTAATGAAGTAACCGCTGCTGATGGATCCAGATTAGTGGATGCATTTGGTGGTTTGTCTCCTATTTTATTACCAATGCTAATTGCAGGTATTGGAATTATATTATCTATTGTAGGTACCCTATTCGTTAGAATTGGTGAATCTGCCGGTTTACATACAGCTGTAGTACAAAAAGCATTGAACATGGGTAACTATGGTTCTATGATTTTAACGGCTATTGTTTGTTACTTCTTAGTAGGAAATGTATTACCTGAAACCATGACACTAAGAGGTGCAGAATTTACCAGAAACGGAGTGTACGGTGCAATCGTAGTTGGCTTAGTGGTAGGTACTTTAATGAGTATTATTACTGAGTACTATACTGCTATGGGCAAGCGTCCTGTTTTAAGTATTATTCGTCAGTCAGCAACAGGTCATGCTACCAATATCATTGGCGGTTTGGCTATTGGTATGGAAAGTACTTTCTTGCCAATTATTGTATTGGCTGGTGGAATTTACGGTTCATTCCTTTGTGCAGGTTTATACGGTGTGGCTATTGCTGCAGCAGGTATGATGGCAACTACAGGTATGCAATTGGCCATTGATGCATTTGGTCCTATCGCAGATAATGCAGGTGGTATAGCTGAAATGAGTGAATTACCAGGTGAAGTGCGCGAAAAGACAGATATTTTAGATGCTGTGGGGAACACAACTGCTGCTAGTGGTAAAGGTTTTGCTATTGCGTCTGCAGCTTTAACTGCATTGGCTTTGTTTGCGGCTTTCGTAGGTGTGGCTATGCCAGACAATCAGCATATCGATATTTATAAGGCTGATGTATTGGCTGCTTTATTTATCGGCGGTATGATTCCATTTATCTTCTCTTCTCTTGCTATTAGAGCAGTTGGTGAAGCGGCTATGGCTATGGTGGAAGAAGTGCGTCGTCAGTTCAGAACCATTCCAGGCATTATGGAAGGAACTGGTAAGCCTGAATACGATAAGTGTGTGGCCATTTCAACTGAAGCTTCTTTGAAGAAAATGATGATGCCAGGTGCTATCACTATTATCTCTCCATTGTTGATTGGTTTCTTATTAGGACCTGAAGCATTGGGCGGATTCTTGGCGGGCGCTACTGTGAGTGGTGTATTGATGGGTATCTTCCAGAACAACGCCGGTGGTGCTTGGGATAATGCTAAGAAGTCTTTTGAAAAAGGAGTAGAAATTAATGGTGAAATGTATTACAAGAAGTCAGAGCCACATAAGGCTTCTGTAACTGGTGATACTGTAGGTGATCCATTTAAGGATACATCTGGTCCATCAATGAATATCCTTATCAAATTGATGTCAATCGTTTCTTTGGTAATTGCACCTACATTGGCACATATGCATCCAACAACAAATGCTGCTACCAAAGTAGAGAAGAAAATTGAAATCAGCATTGGCGGTCAGGATTCAGGAATGAATGTTACCGTTACCGGTGAAAAAGATGGTTTAAAAGACCTAATTGAAGCATTGAAAACTGATGGAGTGGTAAGCAATCCTGAGAATGTAGATATTCAGATTAAAGATGGTAAATTAATCATCAATGGTACTGCACAATCAGATGAAGTTTATAAAAAGTACGAAAAGTTTTACATGAGTATTGGTGAAAAAGGTATTGAAATTAAAGCCTCAGAAATCAAGAAATAATTAGCGTTTATTGCAAAGAAAAACCCCGAAAATTTCGGGGTTTTTTTATGTAAGCAAGCAATCGAAAAACTACCATTTGTCTACTTCTTCAGTAGCAGTGTCATTTACCACAGGAGCGTCGTTAGCTGGCGCTGCTGCAGATGGTGTGAAAGCAGTTGCAGGTTCAGCCAGTGGCGCCTCATTTGCTTCTGCATGTTCAGGTACATAGTTTTCACCTTCTCCCTCTCCTTCTGGATACTCATGATTAAATGCATCAAAATCAAAATCAGGCATTAGATCTGTTTTAACAAAATCTACTGCTTCTCCCAGTGCTTTAATAAATTTATTAAAGTCTTCTTTGTACAGAAAAATTTTGTGACGGTCATAACCATTGTTATCAAAGCGTTTGCGGCTCTCTGTAATGGTTAAGAAGTAATCGTTGCCACGTGTTGCCCTTACATCAAAAAAGTAAGTTCTTCTCTTTCCTGCACGGATGCGAGTGCTGTACACACTCTCCATTTTTTTGTCGTTGTTCTCGTACGCCACAGTTATTAGTGTTTGGTTAACAGTTTGTTAATGGTTAAAAATAGGAGTTGTTTCGGAATTACCAAAAATTTCCAGTAAATAATCAACAAAAATGTAATTCGTTATTTGGCGTTGCAACACTAAATGTCTGCACTTTGCTGTACAGAAGCTTCCAGCTGCATTCTGTATAGTTCTGCATAGTAACCGTTCAATTGCATTAATTGATCATGGGTACCCTTCTCTGCCATTTTTCCGTCTTCAAGTACAATGATCTGGTCAAAATGAAAACCAGAAAAAATACGATGTGTAATTATGATGGCTGTTTTGTCTTGTAAGTAATTGTACAAATGGCCAATAATATGTTTCTCTGTTTTGGCATCAACAGCACTTAAGCAGTCGTCGAACACAATGATTTCCGGATTTTTAATCAAAGCCCTGGCAATAGAAATTCTTTGCTTCTGGCCTCCGCTTAGTGTTACTCCGCGCTCTCCTATCATGGTTTCATATCCGTTTTCAAAGCCCATGATTTCATTGTGGATGCTAGCACTTTTGGCGGCTTCTTCTACCCTTTCAATGGGTGTATCCGGAGAAACTCCAAAACGGATATTATTGGCCACAGTATCACTGAATAAAAATATGTCCTGTTGTACATAGCTGATATTCTTGCGAAGTTTTTCTAAACTGTACATATGCAGCGGTTTTGATCCCACTGTAATACTTCCTTTATCAGGCTCATAAAATCGCAATAACAATTGTGCAAGCGTAGATTTTCCACTTCCCGTTTTTCCTAATACCAGGATTTTTTCGCCCCGGTTAATTTGTAAACTTAACTGCTGAATGGCTTTAATTCCTGTATCAGGATAGGTAAAATCTACTTGTTTAAATTCAATGGTCCCTGATACCATTTCATCAGGCAAAACGGTTGGATGATCCTTAATGGCTGGCTCAAGTTGCAAAAATTCATTCAGTCTTTTTTGTGAAGCAGCAGCCCGTTGTATCATACTTGCTGTCCAACCGATGGCACTAACCGGAAATGTCAGCATATTGATGTATATCACAAACTCAACAATGGTACCCACTTTTGAAGGGTCCTGCATGGCTTGCATTCCACCCAGAAAAATGGTAATTAATGTACTGATGCCAATCATCAATGCCATACTAGGAAAATACAGGGCTTCTACTCTGGCAAGCCCAATTGCATTCTGCTTGTATTTTTCGCTGTTTTGATTAAAGAAACCGAACATGGCTTTTTCCTGAACAAAAGACTTTATAACTCTGATGCCGGAATAAGATTCCTGGGCATTGGTGGTTAAATTGGAAAGATCTTCCTGAATGGATTCACTCTTTTTATTAATGATACTATTGACTTTGTATATGGTAATGGCTAGTAAAGGAAGCGGGGCCAGAACGAGTAAAGTAAGGTTTACATCTTTACTTAACATATTAACGAGACAAAATCCAATTAATGTAACCAGATTGATCAGGTACATAACAGCCGGTCCAGTGTACATCCTTACCCTGCTTACGTCTTCGGCAATTCTGTTCATTAAATCCCCTGTGCTGTTTTGTTTGTAAAATGCAGTATGTAAACGTTGGTATTGCTGATAAACTTCATTTTTCTGGTCAAATTCTATATGTCTGCTCATGACAATGATGGTCTGACGCATAAAAAACATTAGAACCCCTCTAATGATGGCTATTCCCAGAATACTCAGACTGCAAAAGGCAATCAGCCAGCCAAAACTCCAGTCCTTATTACTAACCAGGGCAATGAAACGGTTCACAATGTCTCCCTCAGCGTGGTAAACAGAAGCTGGCTTGGCGCCGGGAAGCTTTTGTTGTACAAGACTGATTACGTAACCGGTGATTTGTGGCGCTAAAACTGCAAAATAATTGGACGTAATTACAAAGAATATCCCAATAAAGAAACGCTTTCTATACTTCCAGAAATAATGATTTAATGAGGCTAATTCTTTCAAAAACTTTCAATTAGAATGCAAATATAGCTTCGAATGAAAATAAGTTTTGGATAAAAAAAAATCACCCCTTACTTTTGACGCGGAGAGCTGGCAGAGTGGTCGATTGCGGCAGTCTTGAAAACTGTTGACTGTAACAGGTCCGGGGGTTCGAATCCCTCGCTCTCCGCAAAAGAAAAAGCCCCGAGAAATACTCGGGGCTTTTCTATTTTTCTGGAGTGTCTCGTCCTAGTATATCGATACACAAAATGTAAAATATGCAGGACAATCAAGAGAATCAGTATGTTAAGCGAAAACAAAGTGATTACCCTTTGTCGCTAAAATTAGAGATTATTCAAGAAATTGAACGCGGTAAACTATCCACTAGAGGGGCCATGGTCAAGTATGGGGTGCAATCTAGGGCAACTATTATTGCCTGGTTAAGAAAATATGGGAACTTTAACTGGGAAAACCAAACTCCCTCGTATATGCCCAAAACCCCAGAGCAAAAGCTGCTCGAGATGGAATTAAAGATTAAGCTTCTGGAAAAGCAAAAAGCTTTTTTAGAACATCAAGTAGAGCAGGCAGATAAAAAAGCCATGATTTTCGATATGATGATCAATTTGGCAGAGAAAGAATATAATATTCCAATAAGAAAAAACTCCTCACCCGAACAATCGACCAATATCGATCAGAAAAAAAAGAAACGCTAACAGCTACCTGTGCGTTGTTCGGGTTAAGCAGACAGGTCTATTATCGCAGAATTAGGGCTACCAATAAAAGAAAGACACTAGCTCAGGAGGTAATTGATTTAATTGTTCCTATACGTAGAAGAATGCCACGAATTGGCACAAGAAAATTGTATTTCTTACTAAAGCCTAAATTGGAACTACTTGGAATTGGTCGAGATAAGTTATTTGCCATTATGAAAGCCAATCACCTAGAAGTAAAGCCTGAAAGGAGTTACAGGATAACAACTTTCTCTCACCATAGGTTCAGAAAGCATAAAGATCTGGTAAATGGATTATTTATCACAAGACCAGAACAAGTATGGGTGTCCGATATAACTTATATGCAATCTGCCATTGGACACCACTACCTTGCATTGGTTACGGATGCCTACTCAAAGAAAATAGTTGGGTATGACCTATCGAATAATTTACAAACGGAAGGGGTTTTAAGAGCAATGAAAATGGCTATTAAAACAAGAAAATATCGAGAAGCAGTACTCATACATCACTCAGACAGAGGCCTACAATATTGCTCCAATGAATATCAAAGGTTACTTAGTAATCATAAAATCACTTGTAGTATGACGACAGACTCTGACCCCTACTCAAATGCCATAGCTGAAAGAGTCAATGGAATCATTAAAAATGAGTTTTGTATCGAAAACTACAAAGTTGACCTAACTACTCAACAGCAAATTATTAAAGAAACCATTGACATCTATAATCAAGAAAGACCACACTATTCTTGCTCCTATTTAACCCCCAATCAAATGCATTGTCAATCTAAACTTCCTATTAAAACCTATAAAAACAAAAAAGGTAGCAGGAACGCTCCTGCTACCTTTGAATAAACTACTTTTATACTTTAATAACCGTATCGGTTATTTAGGACGGGTCAGAGTCTGAACCGTAGGTTCAAGCGGAGGAAAAAATAAAGAAAAGCCTAAGGCACACAGTGCCTGGGCTTTTTCTTTTGCCTCCCCCCCATTGGGATCAGCGAAGCTAATCCTCTGCAAGAGGGGGCGAAGCTAATCCTCTGCAAGAGAGAGCGAAGCTAATCCACTGAAAGTGGGGCGAAGCTAATCCTCTGCAAGAGGGGGCGAAGCTAATCCTCTGCAAGAGAGAGCGAAGCTAATCCACTGAAAGTGGGGCGAAGCTAATCCTCTGCAAGAGGGGGCGAAGCTAATCCATCAATTTCTTCGCTTCTGCGTCCTCATACTGATCTATCAATTCCATCAGTCTCTTTTTTAAATCGGAAGTTATTTTATCAAATCCCTTCTTTCCGTAAATATTATTCATTTCCCGCGGGTCACTCTTTAAATCAAATAATTCCCATCCTTCAACACGGGTATAAAATCGGATCAATTTATATCTCCCTGTGCTAATACCAAAATGAGGAGATACAGCATGTTCCCCATTTTCATAATAATGGTAGTAAATGGCATCCCTTCCCTTTTTTTGAAAACCTTTAACCAATGGCAAAAAGGATTTTCCCTGCATATCAGCAGGCACTTGAATATTAGCAGCATCCAAGATGGTTGGTGCAATATCCAGATTCATCACCAGCTGTTCATTGATGCTCCCTGCCTTAATTAAACCCGGGTAACGCATTACCATAGGGGTTCGAAAAGATTCTTCGTACATAAATCTTTTATCGAACCATCCGTGCTCACCCATATAAAATCCCTGATCGCTAACGTAAATGACTATTGTATTTTTTGACAAATTATTTTTGTCAAGATAATCAAGAGTGCGTCCGATATTTCTGTCTAAGGATGCTGCTGTAGCCAGATAATCTTGCATATACCGCTGATATTTCCATTCAATTAATTGTTTGCCAGTTAATTTTTTTTTATTTAAATCATTATTCAGAGAATCATAGTATTCCATATAATTCCTGCGCTGTTCAGCAGTCATTCTTTTTATAGAAAACTCCTTCTCCTCTTCTGCTTTGTTTTCAAACATTTTTAAATCGTACCCCATTCGCATGGTCTTATCAATGGTCATGTCTTGAACAGCAGCCGCAGCTCTTGATTCATAATTATCATAAAAATTATCTGGCAAAGGAAATCGGGTATTCGTAAATAGTCTTAAATCTCTTGTATCTGGCATCCAGGTTCGATGGGTATTCTTGTGACCAATAACCAGACAAAACGGTTTTGTACTGTCTCGTTTGTTCAACCAATCTTCTGCTACATCTTCTACAATATTTGCTACATAGCCTTCAATTCTTTTTCTTTCACCATTCATAAAAATAAAATCCGGGTTGTAATAACTACCCTGTCCTGGTAAAACCTGCCAGAAACTGAATCCTTCGGGATTTGACTGTAAATGCCATTTCCCAATCCATGCCGTTTGGTAACCAGCTTTACCTAATTCCTTAATGAAAGTATTTTGAGCGCCATTAAAATTAGCGCTGACATTGTCTTTAAATCCATTTTTGTGACTGTATTTACCAGTCAAAATAACAGCTCTGCTTGGGCCACAAATACTGTTGGTAACATATGCTTTGTTAAAACGAACACCTTCTTTTGCAATGCGGTCTATATTTGGTGTTTGCATGAATATGCTTCCATAAGCACTAATGGTTTGATAAGCATGATCGTCCGAAACAATTATGATGACATTGGGCTGTTGGGCTTGAATTGAAATGACCATTATCAAAGCCATCAAAAGCATGGAAAACAGTTTCATATGGATTGATTAGTGTAAATAAACTTAACACTTTTGTGCCAAAACACTACACGCGCACTTTTACTACCATTTTCTGAATCATCCCTTCTCCAATCATTGGGGCATGCACATCATCAGGAAAATAGATGGTAAAATATCCGGGCTTAATTGTAAAAAAGGTTTCAGGGGCATCTTCATAAAACAGAACATCTTTTTCTTCATTGTATTCACCTTTTGGTGTATGGCAATTGTTTCGGGATTTCCATCCAACTTTTTCCTCCCCTTTATATACAATTTGAATATCTATGAATTTATTATGGCATTCAAAATAATCAGTTGATTCTTTTTCACTAACCAATGATTCCGCTATCACTATGGCCCGAATATCATCTCCTTCCCATTGCGTTTCCCCAACTGGCATTTCCTCTATCTTGGAAGCTGCTATGAATGCCATTGCTTTTTCAAACCTTGGATGCAGGGTTTGGTATTTCTTCATTTGTTCCAAAGAATCTAAAATCATATAGTTAACGAATTAAATAAATACTTCCAGAAACAGGCGATTCCCCACTTCCCTGATTAATAATATAATAATACATACCCGTGGGCACTTCTTTCCCGTTTAATTTGCCGTCCCATCCTTTGAAATAAGGTTTTGTTTGAAATACAACCTGCCCGTATCTGTTAAAGATGCTAACAGAACTATTGGGATAAGTTTCTAGTCCGGGTACTTCCCATAAATCGTGAATGCCATCTCCATTTGGAGAAAAAGAGTTGGGCGGACTAATACGCACAAACACGCTTACTATCGTTGTATCTGAACTGGAAGGACATCCATTTATTCCATAAGCAGTTAACGTGTACTTCATTGTATTGGCAGGGTTAACCAAAGGGCTCAATGAATTCGGAGGAGTTAAATTAACCAATGGTTGCCAGGTTAATCCATTGTACTGCCCGTCTATTTTACCTGTCAATTGCGTACTATTTCCCTGCTTAATAATTTTATCAGGTCCTGCATTTACGGTTGGCGGTTTTATTACATGTACTGGAATAAAAAGGGTGTCTGTACAAGTCTGGGTATTTCTGATGATAACCTGGTATTGGGTAGTATCTATTGGCTTCACCCATATGGTTGGTCCGTTCCCTAAGGTTGCTCTACTAAAATTATACCACTCCTGTGTGGCGCCGCCAATTGCAGTGAGTTGTGTACTATCATTAAGGCAAATGACCGTATTGCCTGTATAACTGGCATTAATAGCGTTATAAGCAGTAACAAGAACAGTATCTGTAGAAGCACACCCATTTGAAGTGGACACCAAAACTAAATACCTGCCAGTATCTGATTGGTTAACGGCCGGAAGTTGCGGGTTCCTCAATGTAGATTTGAAATTGTTAGGGCCTGTCCATAAATACGATAAATCTGATCCTGAACCTGATGCTGCTGTAAAGTTAACTGGCCCTCCTATGCATTGGTTAATCACTTGTGTGCCTATTTTGGGGGCCTGTGTTTTTATTTCAACACTAATGGGTAAGGATGCTGTTTGACAGGAAGAAATTCCTGAGTAGATAACTTCACTAGCTAATAAACGATATTGATAAGTTCCAACATTGGTAGGCGTTCTGATGAAATTGGTTTGATTGGCATTGCTAAGGTTGCTCCAGTTCAATCCATTATCGGTGCTGATTTGCCACTGATAAAACGGATTGTTGTAACCCTGTCCCACTTCCATATTAAATAATATAGGGGTCTGTTCATTAAAACAAACTGATTTATTAAAAGTGCTTATACCGTCTATTTTAGCAGACATGGATGGACCGCAAGGCCTGAAAGTAATATCATCAATGGCCAAATCATTGCCACATCCGGCACCTGCATTGCTGGTGATTTTTAAAACAATGGAATTGGTATTTATTGGGGGCTTAAACAAGAATCCAAACTGATTAAAAGTCAGGACTGAACTTTCATTGATATTTCCTGTGCGATAGGTCTCTAATATTATTCCATTTGTGGTTTCAATGGTGAATGTTAAGTTGGGCTTTGTTCCATTTCCGCCACAACTAGAAGGCTTTAAAACATTGGCAACCCATGCCCCAAACTCGTAGGTGGTATTGCCACACAAGCCATTGATGGTTTCAACATAAAAAACACTGGGTGCATTGGTGGCATTGATTAGCATCATTTTGCCCTCCTCGTCTCCTGTATGGTCTTTGTTAATATCGTGCCAGGTATTGGTAAAACAACCCAAAGCGGCACTAACGATAGAATAATTGCCATCATTGGGACAGGCATTGGTAACATAACCCAGGTTGGTTATGCCAGGCTGTAGTGGGCCGGTTGGATTATTTTTATTTCCAAAACTAATATTAACAACAGGATTGCCAAGACTGCCGGTGCACAATTGTGCAGCAACTTCCGAATTGTAAAAAGGTATAAGGAATAAGAGTAAATATTTCACTTGCTTGCTTCAGTCTGTAAATTACCGAATCTGATTAACTATTTTCTGAGCTTTCCTCAATTTTTGCAACCGCAATCAAATCTGATAATTCAACATTAATGGGAAGGGCGCCAATTTGCACAATGGCTCTTTTCCCTCTTATCTCCTTTACTTCTCCAACCTGATAATTTTTTTTGAGTTTTACTAGTGTTCCTGGCTCTATTTCGGTATTTAATTCCCTGTATTTTTTATCTACTTTTTTAGCTAGCTTGTTTACAACAATGGTTTCCTTCTGTTTAAAAAGCAGGTTCTGAAGGTTTTTAACTACTTCATTTTTATTCTCAGTTTTTTTCCAGTCCAAAACAATTTGCTTTAGCTTTCGCTCCATATCTTTCAGATACTGCAGCCTTTCTTCAGTAATTTTATTCTGATTTTTTAACAGCTCTATTTGTTGCTGGTGTCGTTCTTTGTTCATGACCTGCTCCATTTCCTTCTTCAACTTTTCGTTTTCTCGGAGCAATCGATGCAGTTCTTTTTTCTCTTTTTCCAGCTGTTGTAAATCTTGTTCAGTTCGGTTTAGTAATCTGTCCAATTTAAAATGATCTTCCTCTACCAGTTTTCTTGCTCTACTAATTAAATGTTTGGGTAGCCCAATTCTTTCTGCTATCGCAAATGTATAAGAGCTTCCGGGTTTGCCTATAATCAATTTATACATAGGCTGCAGGTTCACTTCATCAAACTGCATAGCTCCGTTTAATATTCCCTGCGTGTGGTTAGCCATTACTTTTAAATTCAAATAATGGGTGGTTACCACACCAAAAGAATGTTTTCTGCCCAACTCTTCCATAATCACTTCAGCAAATGCTCCTCCCAGGTTAGGATCAGATCCGCTACCGAGTTCATCAATAAAGAACAAGGTTTTCCCATTGGCATTTTCCATAAAATGCTTCATATGCATTAAGTGGCTGGAATAAGTACTTAATTCAAACTGTAAGCTCTGGGTGTCGCCAATATGTATATAAAGCTGTTTAAAAATCCCCATTACCGAATCTGGATGCACAGGAACAAGTAATCCGCTCTGAACCATTAGTTGATTGAGTCCGATGGTTTTCATTGTTACCGTTTTTCCTCCCGCATTGGGGCCGCTTATAACTAGGATTCTGTTTTTGTCGTCCAGATGTATACTAACCGGAATTGTTTTTTTACCTGCTGTTTTATTATATAAGTATAATAACGGGTGATAGGCTTCAATTAATTGCACCACTGCTTTATCTAAAACGGTTGGCATATTGGCATTCATTTCCAATGCCAGTTTTGCTTTGGCTCTTACAAAATCAAACTCTCCTATGATTTGCAGGTACTGTTGTAGTAAAGGTGCGTACACGGATAATTCAGCCGTTAATGCCCGTAGAATTTTTTGAACTTCTTTGGTTTCTTCATTTTCCAATGCAAAAACATCATTGTTGAGTTCAATGGTTTCCTCAGGTTCAATGAATGCTGTTTTTCGACTATCACTTTCGCCGTGTAAAATCCCTTTTACCTGCCTTTTATATTCCGAGAAAACCGCTATGACCCTTCTGCCATTACTGAAACTCTCTTCAATATCTGCGGTATAACCGGCTTTGGCCATTTTTTGAACCATTTTCTCAAATACTCTTCTCAGCTCATTCCGCTTTTTGTACAAGTTCAAGCGGATTTTCTGTAGCTCTGGCGAAGCATTATCAAGTACAACGCCAGATTCATCTAATACTTCATTAATAGCAGTAACAATGTTTTTTTCATAATAGCTGTCCTGTAAAACCATTGTAAGCGCCGGATAAGCCATTCTTCTTTCGTTGTCAAACCATCTAAAAACGGTGCCCATGCTTTCCGTAAGACGCTTAATCATCATCCATTGTTCGCCTGTTAAAAGTGCGCCCGGAATAGACAGTAGCTTGATGTCCTTGCTGATATTGGCGGTGAAGTCGGCAGGAAAATATTGTTGCTGTTGAATAATTAATTTGTATTCGTAGGCCTGCCTTAATTCTCTGTCAATAAATTCCTTTCGGGTATGTATTCTGAGTTGAGCTGTTTTATTTTTGGAATAGTCTGTATGGCAAAACCCAGACAATGTCTCTTTCACTTTGTCAAATTCCAATTGAGTCAACGCCGATTCCGGGTACAAACGCATCATATTAGCCTGATTGAATGCGCGAAGTTACACCGCAAGTATCAATTAATAGGAATAACTGGGAATGGGTTCTTTCTTCTTTGCGGGAAATAATACGGTAAGCGTGTAAAAAATAAAAGCAATCTGAAGCATCAGCTGAGCACCCAGGATAACATAAGTGGCCATTGTTGCTTCCATCCACAGCTTGGTTTCAGGTAAATCAAATATTGGCGTTCCTCTGTCTGGAGAAGAAGGCTGTATAACCTGATAAGTGAACATAAGGGCAACTAGTAAAAATATGGAGAGGGCTACGTGAAGAAAATTTACGAGTACATGTCCCTTGTCCTGATCTCTCATAAACCGGTGCATCAGGTAAGGAATCAGGAAGATGGGAATATGAAAAATTAAAATATTGGTGCTTAAAATGAAGGGTACTGAAACACCGAAATATGGGTCAATGCTCAAAGCCTCATAGAAGTGATATAGCGCAAAAAATAGCAACAGTGGCATGGCCAACAGCAGCGACTCTATACGCAGAGACATATACTTCCAAAATTGGGACTGAAAGCTCATAGTGGGTTACGGTATCACAAATTTATCTTAAAATATCATTTTATGATTATAAAGCGTTTAAATAGTCTTGTTTCGTATGTTACTGGGCAGTTATTCAACAAAAATACCAAGCTGTTTGTAGTAATTATTATAGATAAATAAGCAATATGAAAAAGACATATTTAATTCTAACCTTTCTATCAACCTGGATGGTTGCCTGTGCTTTTACAGAAAAAGGGAATGAAATCAAACAAAATAAGCCTCAAAAATTGAATACAATGAATGCAAAATTAGATACAGCCACGTTTGGTGAAGGATGTTTCTGGTGTACCGAAGCCTTTTTTCAAAGATTAAAAGGCGTTAAGGAAGTTCTGAGCGGCTACGGTGGTGGATTCGTTGAAAATCCCACTTATGAGCAGGTTTGTGATAAAAATACAGGGCATATTGAGTTGGCCAGAATTGTTTTTGATCCTGCTGAAATCAGCTATGATGAATTGTTGGAAGTCTTCTGGAAGACCCATGATCCTACTACAATGGATCAACAGGGAAATGATATTGGCCCCCAATACCGTTCGGCTATATATTATCATAACCAGGAACAAAAAGAAAAAGCAGAGAAATACAAAGCAGCATTGGACAAAAGTGGTGCATGGGCCAATCCGATAGTTACCATTATTGAGCCATTTAAGAACTTTTATCCAGCCGAAAACTATCACCAGAATTATTATAACAACAACAAAAATCAAGGATATTGTCGATTTGTTATTGCTCCTAAACTCGAAAAATTTGAGAAAGTATTCAAAGACAAATTGATAAAGCAATAGTCCCCATTATATTATTGTACTATTTTTAGCAGATGAAAAGCTTTCATTTGTTACCGGCAATTTTATTGCTTTTATTTGCCTCATTTAGTCAAGCGCAAAAGTTACCGCCTGAAAAATTTACCAAAGCAGATACCCTCAGAGGAAGTATTACACCAGAGCGGGCCTGGTGGAATTTATTGCATTACAACATAAGTGTTCAGCCCAATATAACTGCACGTACTATTTCAGGTGCGGTTACCATCCGTTTCAAGGCATTGCAAAATCCAGCTAAAATGCAGGTAGATCTGCAACAGCCTTTGCAGATTGACAGTGTGGTGTGGCAAAAAGGGAAAAAGGAAAAACTGGTATTCCGTCACACAGGTAATGTTGCCTTGGTTACCATGCCAGTTTCTTTAAAAGCAGGAATGGAAGGATTGGTAACGGTTTATTATCAGGGTGTGCCCAGAGCTGCTGTTAGAGCGCCTTGGGATGGAGGTATCAGCTGGACTAAAGACGAATTGGGGAATCCATTTGTTGCTACTTCATGTCAAGGTTTAGGTGCTAGCGTGTGGTGGCCCTGTAAAGATCATCAATACGACGAACCTGAATTGGGCGTTACTATAGGTGTTAGGATTCCTGATACGCTGATGAATGTTTCAAATGGAAGATTAATCGAGACTATTCAACACAATGATGCAACCAAAACTTGGGTTTGGCAGGTTACTTCTCCCATAAATAATTACAGTGTGAGTATGAACATTGGCAAATATGTTCAATTAAAAGACAGCTACAAAGGAGATGCCGGCAATTTGGATCTTACTTATTATGTGTTGCCTCAAAATTTAGCTGCTGCCAAAAAGCAATTTGATCAGGTTAAACCCATGATCAAATGTTTTGAATATTGGTTTGGCCCCTACCCTTTTTATGCAGATGGTTTTAAATTGGTTGAAGTGCCTTATCTCGGAATGGAACACCAAAGTAATGTGGCCTATGGGAATAAGTACCAGAACGGTTACCTGGGAAGGGATTTATCTGGAACAGGTTGGGGACTAAAGTGGGATTTTATTATTATACATGAAAGCGGTCATGAATGGTTTGGTAACAATATCACTTCTGTTGATATAGCCGATATGTGGATTCACGAAGGATTTACCAATTACTCCGAAACCCTATTTACGGAATGCATGGATGGAAAAGAAGCCGGGAATGCCTATAACAAAGGAGCAAGAAGAAATATCAAAAATGACAAACCCATTCTGGGAGTTTACAATGTGCACAATACAGGAAGTGGTGATATGTATCCCAAAGCCTCAGCAATGATTCATTCGATAAGAATGTCTATGCACAATGATGAAAAATTCAGACAGTTACTGAGACATCTAAATAAGCAATTTTTTCATAGGCAGGTAACTACTTCCTTGATTGAAAAAGAAATGTCTGCTTTTGCCGGATATGATCTGAAGCCTGTATTTAAGCAATATCTAACTACTACACAGGTTCCCGTATTAGACTATCAATTGTCTGCAGATGGTAAACAATTAAAATACAGGTATTCCAATGCTGTCAGTGATTTTAACTTACAATTACCTATTACAGCAGGTACTGATATCTTAGTTTTGAAGCCGAAAGTAAAACAATGGCAAATGCTTCAGCTAACACCAAAGCAGGCTGATGGATTAAACCTTGAAAAATTAGCTGATTATTTTTATATAACATTGAACGGACGTAAAGAGGGTCAAATTAAAATGAATTAGTGTACATGGGAACCATCAGAAAACAAACGATCATTTCCAGCTTTCTGGTTTACATAGGCTTTTTTATTGGAGCCATCAATATGTACATCTATACCAAGGATGGTTCCTTTACATTGGAACAATTTGCCCTAACGCGTATATTTTTTGATTTTGCACAAAACATGTATGCTTTTGGTGCATTAGGTGTTATACCGGTGATATATAAATTTTACCCTTATTATAAAGACAATTTAGAGAAGCACCGAATTGATTTAATGACTTGGGGAATGCTGGCTGCATTCATCGGATTCGTATTGGTTTTAACAGCAGGATGGTATTTCAGGCCTTTCTTTGAATCTCAGTTCGTAGAAAAATCCAAACTGATTGTTGATTATTATTATTGGATGTTCCCCTTTGCACTTGGTATGTTGTTTTTTTCTGTTCTGGAGGGATTTTGCTGGGCTTTGCAGCAGACAGTGTTTTCCAATTTTCTAAAAGAAACTGGACTTAGAATCATCACCAGTGTTTTCATTGCTCTTTATTATTTCAAGTTGATTCCTTTTGAGTCTTTTGTTTACTTCTTTGCTTTTTTATACCTTATTATTTTTCTAATTCTACTCAGTTATCTGTATTACACCCGTCAGTTACATTTTCCTGCCACCATCAGTAGAGTAACCAAAAAATTCTGGAAAAAAATGCTGGGTATGCAGGTTCTGATATACAGTGGAACTGTGATTGCTTCCATTGCCGCTACAATCGATAGTTTTATCATTGCTAAGTTTCAAGGACTGGCTGTAGTAGGTGTTTTTGGATTAGCTCAGTATGCAGCAAACCTGATACAAGTTCCTCAAAGAAGTATTCAGGCAATTTCTGCAGGTGTTTTATCCAGGGCATGGAAAGACAAAGACCTGGATGAAATCAAAAGGATTTACAAACGATCCTGTATTAATTTATTAATCATGGCCCTTTTCATTTTTGGTAATCTTTGGTTAAATGTAGCTGATGGAATGAAAGTGCTACATATACAAAGGGAATACGAAGCAGGTATTGCAACTATTTTCATTTTGGGAATGGTCAGAATCATTGATGCCGGTACAGGACTAAATGCAATGGTGATTAATACGTCTACTTATTGGAGATTTGATTTTATCAGTGGTGTTATTTTGCTGGCTTTCCGATTGCCGCTTACCTATTATTTAATCATGCATTACGGAATCATTGGTTCTGCTTTTGCAGAACTGTTTGCCTATAGTTTGTACAACTTTATTCGCTTCGAATTTTTGCGGCGTAAATTCAAAATGCAACCATTTGATCATAAAACGTTGCAGACATTGGTGTCTGCGACAATTGCATTTACTATACCCTTTTTTATATTTAGGGAAATGGAAGGATGGCTGCCCATTTTTCTAAGAACCCTTATTTTCTCGGGCCTATTTATTTTATCTGTATTCAAGCTGGCACTTACACCAGATGCAGGACAGTTATATCATAATTTTATGAAACGTTTCCAAAAGGATTAACGAATCCTTCCACCTCCCCTGAATTTAGGATTCCAGTATTTGTCATTCAGATCGGAAATGGTTACTCCTTGTGAAGTAGAAGCATGCAGGAATTTATTGTTTTGCATATATACGCCTACGTGAGAAATTCCCCTGCCACCTGTATTAAAAAATACAAGGTCGCCTTCCTGAAGTTCATCAATGGGTATGGGCTGCATCATATTAAATTGTTCCTGAGAAGTTCTGGGCAATTGAATATTGTATATCTCTTTCATGATTACCTGTGTAAATGCAGAACAATCAATACAGTTCATCGTACTTCCTCCAATACAATATCGGGTACCCCACCATTTGTCCATTATTTCAAGTAAAGGAATATTTGTCAATTCTTCCGCAGGCATATCCATTACAATAGCATATTTCAATTGTAACCAGCTGGCTTTTTCTAATTCAGCTTTAGTTGGCGGATTCCCGTTACTGCTGCTATTGGTTTTATTTTTGATGGTAGTTGCAGAACTGGAAGTTTTGTGCTTTGTAGTAGTAACAGTGCCCAAAGTCACTTCAATTCCATTTATAAATTCCCTTTTTTCCGTACCATACACTTTGGTAACCGGTTTTTGGGTTGAATTATCTTTATTAACCAGGTTTCTTACAGTATTACAGCTACTCATCACCAGCACAGCCACCAATAAATTAATATATAATTTACGCTTCATATGGGCTGCAATTTACTGGGTTTATCCTAATGTGGAAAATTGGCACTTTGCAGTGGGATGGTAAAGGCCGAACTTCGTATACTATTTCCTTTCTATGTCACAATTTTCACATTTACATGTACATACCCAATATTCCTTATTGGATGGAGCTGCGCCGATAGATGAACTATATAAAAAGGCTGCTGCGCATCAAATGCCCGCCCTTGCTATCACAGATCATGGTAATATGTTCGGTGCTTTTGATTTTGTTAGTCAGGCATGGAAGAATACAAAGGTAATTGGCAAGGATGCGAACGGGAAAGATATTACTACTCCCGTTGTTAAGCCAATTGTAGGTTGCGAGTTTTACGTAGTGAAAGACAGGCATATAAAAACCTTTACCAAAGAATCTAAGGACAATCGGTTTCATCAGGTATTACTCGCAAAGAATGCAATCGGCTATCAGAATTTAGTTAAGCTGACTTCACTGGGGTATATCGAGGGTATGTACAGTAAATATCCAAGAATTGATAAGGAATTGATTGAGAAATACCATGAAGGGTTAATTGCAACAACCTGTTGTATTGGTGCATATGTTCCTCAAACCATTTTGCATCAATCTGAAGAAAATGCAGAGAAAGAATTTAAATGGTGGCTAGATTTATTTGGAGAAGATTATTACATTGAAATTCAGCGGCATGATATCAAAGAGCAGGAACTGATTAATCAGACACTTTTGAAATTTGCTAAAAAATACAATGTTCCTGTAATTGCCACTAATGACAGCCATTATGTAGAAAAAGATGATGCCAATGCGCACGATATTTTGTTGTGCATTAATACAGGAGAAAAACAAAGTACTCCCGGGTTTGATGATTTTGTAAATGATGAAGTACAAATCAAAAACAGAAGATTCAAATTCCCGAATGATCAGTTCTATTTCAAGACGCCGGAGGAAATGGCAAAGCTTTTTCATGATATTCCTGAATCTCTAGACAATACAAACCGTATTGTAGATAAGGTAGAAGTCTTGAATCTAAAGAAGGACATACTTCTTCCCGCCTTCCCTATTCCCAAAGAGTTTCAGATTCATGCAGATGCCAATCTAAATCAGTGGGAATTCTTAAAACACCTTACGTATGAAGGTGCTAAAATCAGGTATAATGAAATCACTCCCGAAATACAGGAGCGCATCGATTTTGAATTGTTTACCATTAAAACCATGGGTTTTGCCGGTTACTTCCTGATTGTTAGTGATTTCATTAAAGCGGGAAGAGACATGGGTGTATTTATAGGCCCAGGTCGTGGTTCTGCAGCGGGCTCCGTAGTTGCCTATTGTATAGGTATCACGAATATTGATCCCATTAAATACAATTTGCTTTTTGAGCGATTCCTGAATCCGGATCGAAAGAGCATGCCCGATATTGATACGGATTTTGACGATGAGGGTAGACAAAAAGTAATTGATTATGTAGTACAGAAATACGGCAAGAGTCAGGTAGCTCAGATTGTAACCTATGGTACCATGGCAGCTAAAATGAGTATCAAAGACGTTGCCCGTGTGCTCGATCTTCCACTCTCAGAAAGCAACTTGCTCGCGAAACTGGTACCTGATAAGCCTGGAACCGAGTTGGGGCGTGTATTGAAAGCGCCTATCACTGTTAAGGAAGGGCCAAAATCGCTGGAAGAGAAAGAAGGCTATCAGCAGGAGGACATAGACAACGTAAAGAGGCTTCGTGAAATATATAATGGATCCGATTTAAGAGCACAGGTACTCAAAGAAGCAGAAAGACTGGAAGGTTCTGTTAGAAATACCGGTATACATGCTGCGGGAATCATCATTGCCCCCAAAGACTTGACAGACCTCATTCCTGTTGCAACGGCAAAGGATTCAGATTTGTGGGTAACCCAAATTGAAGGAAGTATCATTGAAGATGCAGGTGTAATCAAGATGGACTTTCTGGGTTTGAAAACCCTTTCTATCCTGAAGACAGCTTTGGAGTTGATTAAATTAAACCATGGAGTAACCATTGATCTGGATAATATTCCACTGGACGATGAAAAAACTTTTCAATTATACCAGAGTGGTCAGACCAATGGTACTTTCCAGTTTGAAAGTGTGGGCATGCAAAAGTATCTGCGCGAATTAAAGCCGGATAAATTTGATGACCTGATTGCGATGAACGCCCTGTATCGTCCCGGGCCAATTGCGTATATCCCCAATTTCATTGCCCGTAAACATGGAAGAGAAGCCATCAGTTACGATATAGAAGAAATGAAAGAATACCTGAGCGACACTTATGGTATTACAGTATATCAGGAGCAGGTAATGTTGCTGAGTCAAAGTCTTGCAGGTTTCTCCAAAGGTGATGCCGACGTATTGCGTAAAGCCATGGGTAAGAAACAGAAATCAGTGCTGGATAAAATGAAAGCACAATTTATCAGTGGAGCAACGGCCAAAGGGCATCCGGCGGATAAATTGGAAAAAATTTGGACAGACTGGGAAGCTTTTGCACAATACGCATTCAATAAATCCCACTCAACTTGTTATGCATTTGTAGCGTATCAAACGGCCTATTTAAAAGCCCACTATCCGGGTGAATATATGTCTGCGGTGTTGAATCACCAGGGCAATATTGAAAAGATTACCTTCTTCATGGAAGAATGTAAGCGTATGGGTATTAATGTGCTTGGACCTGATATCAATGAGTCATTAAAAGGTTTTGCAGTGAATGCCAAAGGAGAAATACGCTTTGGGTTAGGAGGATTAAAGGGCGTTGGTGAAATGGCGGTTGAAGCCATTATTGCAGAACGCCAAAAAAATGGACCTTATCAGGATGTGTTTGATTTTGTTCAACGGGTGCTGCAAAAATCAGTGAATAAGAAGTCATTGGAAAGCCTTGTTTATTCTGGTGCATTTGATTGTTTTCCTGAATTGCACAGAGCACAATATTTTAAAATGGCCGATGGGGAAAGATTAACAGGGCTAGAGAAAATAGTGAATTACGGTCAGGTGCAACAGAGCTTAAGTACGGGCACTTCCAACACTTTGTTCGGGGATCTTCCCACTGCCATGCATGTTCCTAAACCCAAGATTGCTCCCTGTGAACCATGGACATTAACCGAGTTGCTGAATTATGAAAAGGAAGTGACAGGGATGTTCATGAGTGGTCATCCGCTCGATCATTTTAAGTTTGAGCTAAGGCACTATGAAATTACGGGGATTGCCGATTTTAATGAGGCCAAAGATGCATTAACCGAGGGCGCGAGTCTGGGTAAAATGTATAGGGTTGCCGGTTTGGTAACAGATGTACAACATAGAGTTACTAAAACAGGGAAAAACTTTGGTTCATTTGTTATTGAAGATTATAGCGGTAAAACAGAATTTACCCTTTGGAGTGAAGATTATATCAAATTCAAGGATTACCTAGAAAAGGGACAGAATATATTGCTCAATGGTGGATTTAGGAACCGCTTTAATCAACCCAATGTATTTGAATTTAAAATATCCAGTATGTCATTGCTGGAGACAGTAAAACAGGTATTGACCCGATCGGTTGAAATTAATTTACATCCATCTGCTATTACCCCTACCATGGTTCAGTTTATTGAGGAGAATCTGAAAAAGTATCCTGGGAAGAGCACTTTTAAGATTAATATCTTCGAACCCAAGGAAAACCTGAGAGTCAGCATGTACACTTTTGAAAAAGGCTTTCAAATGAACGAAGAAATGGCAGGTTACCTGATGGAAAACCTGGATATTGATGTAAAAGTAGGCTTGGTTGGTTAAAGAGCAGACTGACCCTATGTCAGCAATTTGCTACAAAAAATACTAAATAACATCGGTGGAAAAGTCAAAGGGGCAGTAACAAGGCTTTGGATGTAAATTTGATGAACTAACGATATAAAAATTAAACTATGGCATTAGAATTAACAGACGCGAATTTTCAGTCGACTGTTTTAGACAGCGATAAATTAACAGTGGTAGACTTTTGGGCAGAATGGTGTGGACCTTGTCGCGCTATTGGACCAGTGATTGAAGAATTGTCTAAGGAATACGAAGGCAAAATCAATGTTGGAAAAGTGAATGTAGACCATAACCCAAATCTGAGTGTGAATTATGGTATCACTTCTATCCCTGCTATTCTATTTATTAAAGGAGGTCAGATCGTTGATAAGCAAATTGGCGCAGTTCCAAAATCTGTTTTAGACAAAAAAATTCAGGCTCATATGTAGTAATCCGTATCTTTCAAACCTAATCTGAATACTAAGTAATTGTATATGGAAAGGTTTCAAGGATTTATAGGGATTATTTTGATTCTGGCGATTGCTTTCTTGTTCTCTAATAACAAGCGTAGAATTAACTATAGACTGGTTTTTAGTGGAATACTGTTACAGGTTTTTATCGCTGTAATGGTACTGAAAGTTCCACCGGTTACCCGATTTTTTCAATTGTTGGGTCACGGGATGGAGAAAATTGAAAGATTTGCGCGCGAAGGTGTTGCCTTTGTATACAATGGCGTTATGGTAAATGCACCAGATGGTGTAAAGAACTTTAGCCAGGGTGGATTTGTGTTTGCATTCAGTGTAACGGCTACTATTATTCTTGTTTGTGTACTGGTAGCTATATTATATCATTTTGGGGTAATGCAGTTCATTGTATCTGTTATTGCCAAAGCCATGAATTTTATCATGCGCGTAAGCGGAGCCGAAGCACTCAGTAATGTTGCTTCGGCTTTTGTAGGTCAGGTAGAGGCACAGGTAATGATCAGGCCTTATCTCAGCACCATGACCAAGAGTGAATTATTGGCCAGTATGAGCGGAAGTTTAGCCTGTATTGCTGGTGGTATTCTTATTGTTTATGCCAATATGGGTGCAAAGGCAGAATATCTGTTGACGGCCAGTTTGATGGCTGCCCCTGGTGCATTGGTTATTTCCAAAATTGTATTTCCAGAGACCGAAGAATCCCAGACCATGGGAAAAGTAAAACTGGAAGTTAAAAGCCCTTATAGTAATATTATTGATGCCATTTCTCATGGGGCAAGTGACGGAATGAAAATTGCAGTTAATGTAATAGCCATGTTAATTGGTTTTATTGCCCTGATTGCATTAATCAATTATTTAATTGGCATAATTGTACCCGGAGTTACGCTGGATGTAATCTTTAGTAAGCTATTTTATCCAATGACCTGGGCTATGGGCGTTCCGCAAGTGGATGTAGCCAATGCCGCCTCCCTGTTGGGGCAGAAATTAACCATCAATGAATTTGTAGCATTTAATAATTTAACTTCCAAAGCAGTTCCTATTGTTTCTGAAAAAGGTTTGTTGATTGTTAGTATTGCTATTTGTGGTTTTGCCAATTTTAGTAGTGTAGGTATGCAAATTGGCGGAATCGGGGAATTGGCACCTACCAGAAGAGCAGATCTGGCTAAACTAGGATTAAGGGCTTTATTGTGCGGAACACTTGCCTCCTATTTGTCTGCAACAATTGCAGGCATTCTGATGTTTTAAAGGTGTAATTTTGCACAAAATCTGGGAGACATGAACACAGCAGCCGTGAAAGTATTGGTAGACGCCGAAAAAAATCAACAGTTACAATCCATCGGATATAAAATATTAAATCAGGAGCGCATCTCTTTTGACGAGGGCGTAGCCTTATTTGAAAATGCTTCCCTGTCATATGTGGGTGCTTTAGCTAACTGGGTCAGAGAAAGCAAACATGGTAACAAAACCTATTTCAATCGGAATTTTCATATAGAACCTACCAATGTATGTGTGTTCTCCTGTGCATTTTGTTCCTACTCTAAATTGTATGCACACAGAGAAGATGGCTGGGAGTTAAGCATTGAACAGATGATGCACATTGTAAAAAGTTATGATGGCAAACCTGTAACCGAAGTTCATATTGTAGGAGGAGTACATCCAAAGATGAACATGGATTTTTTTCTTGAATTGTTAAGAAGTATCAAAGCGCACAGACCAGATTTACATATCAAGGCATTCACACCGGTAGAGCTGGATTATATGTTCCGCAAAGCCAAAGTGTCTGTTGAAGAAGGAATGAAATTGGCGCACGAAGCAGGACTTGACTCTTTGCCGGGTGGAGGTGCGGAAATTTTTCATCCGGATATCCGAACAAAAATTTGTGCAGATAAAGTAGATGCAGATGGTTGGCTAACTATACATAAAGCAGCACATCAGTTAGGTATGCATAGCAACGCAACTTTATTATACGGACATATTGAATCTTACTGGCATAGAATTGACCATATGGATCGTTTACGTAGACTGCAGGACGAAACTGGCGGGTTTAATACATTTATTCCGCTAAAGTTTCGCAATAAAGACAATGATATGCAGCATGTGGCGGAAAGTACTATTGTAGAAGACATGAAAATGTATGCTGTCTCTAGATTGTACCTTGATAATTTTCCGCATTTGAAAGCTTATTGGCCAATGCTCGGTAGAAAGAATGCCCAGCTAACATTGTCATTTGGAGTGAATGATATTGATGGTACTATCGACGACACTACAAAGATTTATTCAATGGCTGGAAGTGAGGAGCAAACTCCTACCATGAGTACTTCCGATTTGGTTACCCTAATCAAGCAAGTGAAACGTCAGCCAGTTGAGCGTGGTACTTTATACAATGAAATCAAGGATTACAGTGATGCTATTTTGAGACTTTAAATTAGTTGAATTATTTATTAAAGCTTCCAAAGTGCCAAAGTATCCCCGAAGGATCATGAACGAAGCATTCTGTACCCCAATCAAAGGATTTAGGTGCAACAAGTCTGACTTCTGAAAATTTTTCAGTAAGGCTTAATGTTTGTAGGTATTCCCAAAATTCTCCAACATTCTCAACTTCAACAAATACCATGGTATTATCAACCCAATCTTTTACATAGGCATTTTGTAAATAAAAGGCTATTCCTTTAAAATGGAAAACGCTTAGTTTTTCATTAATTATATTTTCAGTAAACCCCATTGCTGTATAGAATGCGCGGCTAAGGTCAAAATCTTTTGCACCTAAAAAAGGTCTTATAGAAACAGGATTAAACTGCATGGTTATTTTTTTTCGAAATTACAAATTGCTTCCAAATGATAAGTGTCATTTGCTTGAACTATTTGCTTTCTGAAGCTAGCCAATTCTTCCTGAAGTCGTTTAATTTTTGTTTCCCTGAATTTTATCTCCTCTTCTGAAGAGAACATGCTGATTTTTTTCTCGTGAAAGGAAATTTTGATTTGAAGCAATTGTTCAATCAGTGCTACAGCTTCTGTAGCACTGAATTGTCCTTGTATAAGATTGATTTGCATATATCCGGATGGGTTTAATTAAATGAATAGTTGTGTACGAATGCGAATATTTATTGCCCTTGCCCCAGAGAGTAAGCTTGTTTCCCGTCAAAAGCATAAAGGTTCTCGGTTTTTATCACATCAATTCCGTTTTCATTGGCGGCTACTAATAATAAAGGGATTGCTGTTTTTGACATCTGTACACCTTCCTTTGGTTTAAATCTGCATCTCCAGTGATCTGTGCAAAAGGTTTCCTGAAAACCATCTGGCCATACTTTAATTCCTCTATTGGTTATCATGCTAAGTTGTATACCATCGTTAAATATGTTGTTCAGCAGTTTTGCCAGTTCATTGGCATCATGGCCATTCCAGTGTACAAAAAGATCTACTCCTTCTAATGTCTTTTCAGCTGCAGGTTTTCTTTTGTATTTCGGCAATGAAAGTGCTTCATTGTTGGCGTAGCTAACTGGTTTAAAAATGGATGGTAATTTCCCGAGATTGGCAATTACTGCTTCAGCAAATGCCTTTGTTCCTACTTTCTGTTTGCTGATTCCCTCTTTATAAATATCATAAGTATGAATGCCATCTTCCAGTGTTTTTAACCAGGCATTTTGTACTTTTTCTGCAACTGCGGTTTGCCCTATATGGTTAAGCATCATAATAGCACCCTGCAATAAACCGGAAGGATTGGCAACATCCTGACCAGCTCTTCTAGGCGCTGAACCATGAATAGCCTCGAACATGGCGCAGTCTTCTCCAATATTAGCGGATCCAGCAAGTCCAACTGATCCGGTAATTTGCGCAGCTACATCACTGAGTACATCTCCATATAAATTAGGCATTACAATCACATCAAAAGCTTCTGGAGTATCTGCCATTTTTGCTGCACCTATGTCGATGATCCAGTGCTCATTTTCAATTTCCGGATATTCGCTGGCAATTTCATCAAACACTTTATGGAACAAGCCATCTGTTTGTTTCATGATATTGTCTTTGGTGAAGCAAGTAACTTTTTTACGATTCTGTTGCTTGGCATATTCGAATGCGTAACGAATTATTTTTTCACATCCTGGTCTGCTAATTAATTTTAAACACTGAACCACTTCATCCGTTTGTTGGTGTTCAATACCCGCGTATAAGTCTTCTTCGTTTTCACGAATAATCACAATGTCCATTACTGGATGCTTGGTGCTTACAAATGGATGTAAGCTCCTGCATGGTCTTACATTCGAGTATAATCCAAGAAATTTACGTGTGGTTACATTCAAGCTTTTGTACCCTCCTCCCTGTGGCGTTGTAATGGGTGCTTTAAGGAATATTTTATTTTTTCGGATGATATCCCAGGAATCAGCCGAAATGCCAGCTGAATTGCCTGCCAGATATACTTTTTCTCCTACTTCAATTTCCTCAATTTTTAATGCTGCTCCTGCTGCAAGAATGATTGATAAAGTGGCATCCATTATTTCAGGGCCAATGCCATCCCCCTTTGCTACCGTAATTGTTTTCATACAAATGATTTTTACGGAGCAAATTTGGTGGGTTTACATGAATAGATTTTATTTATCTATTTGATGGTAAATATAAATATTATTTATGTATTTGTAAAAGAGCTAGCATTCACTAAGGCCAAGTGGTACCTGAATAGCCAATCCCCCATCTGCTGTTTCCTTGTATTTACTATTCATGTCTAGTGCAGTATTCCACATGGTAGCGATTACTTTGTCCAAGCTAACCAATGCAAAATCTGGCGTACTTTGTAGTGCTAGTTGAGAAGCTGTGATAGCTTTAATGGCGCCCATTGTATTGCGTTCTATGCAGGGGATCTGAACCAAACCACCAATGGGGTCACAGGTTAAACCCAGGTGATGTTCCATGGCAATTTCAGCGGCCATTAGTGCTTGCTGCTGTGTTCCACCCATGCATTCTGTTAAAGCACCTGCGGCCATTGCGGAGGATACACCAATTTCTGCTTGACAACCACCCATTGCAGCTGATATGGTTGCTCCTTTTTTAAAGATGGATCCGATTTCAGATGCGGTTGACAAAAACTGAATGATTTTATCCTCATTGTTCCCCTCACAAAAAGCAATAAAGTACAATAGAACGGCTGGAATTACACCAGCTGCTCCATTGGTTGGAGCGGTAACAACCCTACCAAAAGAAGCGTTTTCTTCATTCACTGCCAATGCAAAACAACTTACCCAATCCAGAATATAATTAAAGGATTGTCCTCCATCCTGAATCGCCTTCAACCATTCATCAAAAGACTGATAAGAATGTCCTTTCATTAATTTTTTGTTCAATTCAAATGCTCTTCTCCTGACTTGCAACCCGCCGGGAAGTTCTCCTTTGGTATGGCAGCCCCTATAAATACAGTCTCGCATAGTATGCCATATCTGCAATACGCCCTTTCTGGTTTCAGCTTCCGTTCTCCAAACATGTTCATTCTCCAGCACCATTTCATGAATTGACATGCCTGTCTTTCTGCACCAATGTAAAATGTCTGCAGCATTATTGGTGGGAAAGGGAAGATCAACAATTGTTTTTCCTGCTCCGGTTTCCTCTCCTTCCTTAACTACAAAACCACCCCCAATGGAATAATAGGTTTCACTGATTTGCGTTCCATCTTCAAAGCCAATTAAAAAGCTTAATCCATTTGGATGAAAGGGTAAGGATTCACTCGTTAAAAATAGCAGGTTGTCTTTGTAGGAAAATGGAATTAGGTGATTGCCTCCTAACAATAACTGATTGGCTGATTTGATTTGCTCAATAGTGGGATGAATGCTATTCACATCAACAGTTACCGGATCTGCCGCTTGTAATCCCATTAAAACAGCTATATCGGTACCGTGCCCCTTTCCTGTTTTTGCAAGGGAACCATACAGTAAAATAGTTACTGTACTTACCTGTTTCAATTGGGATTTTTCCTGAATAGTTTCCAGACAACGCAAGGCTGCTCTCCAGGGGCCAAGTGTGTGTGAACTGGAAGGCCCAACCCCTATTTTAAACATGTCAAATACAGAAATCGCTTCATGTGGCATGATGTAAAGTTAATTATCAAATTTCATTAAGTTTGATAAATGAAGCATCTCTTTTTGTTAATTCTGCTTGTTATTTCTGGCTTGAATAGTACGGCATTGGCACAAAATTTTGATGCCGATAATCCCCTTCATCAGATTCTGCAAAAGCACCCTCAATTCTTTAAAAGAATCATGAATAGTCCTGATAGCTTTCGGGTACAGATTGTGTACACACAAATTAACAGGAATAAAAAGAACAAAGCCTCATTCAGAGAATTCAGTTACCGGTTGAATAACCAGGAATATTTTTACCCTGCAAGTACAGTTAAAATGCCCATTGCATTACTGGCACTTGAAAAAATTAATGAACTGGCAATCCCCGGATTAACTATGAATAGCATCATGATAACAGACAGCGCTTCTGATGCACAGGATGTTGTTTACAACCAACCCAATACAATTGATGGGGCGCCTACGATTGCCAATTATATCAAACAAATATTTCTGGTAAGTGATAATGATGCGTTTAACCGCTTGTATGAGTTCTTGGGGCCTGATTATATTCAACAAAAACTAAGGGCCAAAGGATATCCTGATGCTATTATCCGTCATCGACTTCAGGTGAATAAAACATTGGAACAGCAATTGAACACCAATCCGGTTAAGTTTTATGATAGTTTAGGTAATCTTATTTACGAACAACCTGCACAGGCAAGCAAAGGGAAATTTGCTGCAACACCATTTGAATTGGGTAAGGGCTATATGAAAGGCGGGAAACTGGTTGAATTCCCCTTTTCTTTTTTAAATAAGAACAGAATATACTTGCAAGACCTGCATCATATTTTACAATCAGTCATTTTTCCGGAACGTACTAAAAAGAAAAGCCGTTTCAGGCTTTCCGAGGAAGATTATGCCTTTGTAAAAAAGTATATGCAGATATATCCGGGAGCATCTGATTCTCCTTCCTATGACACAAGTTATTATTACGATACCTATTGTAAATTTTTATTACAGGGGTCTGAAAGAAAAACGCTTTTCCCGCAGGTGAAAATTTATAATAAAGTGGGTGATGCCTATGGATTCTTATTGGATGTTGCTTATGTAGTTGATGAGGTTAATCAGGTTGAATTTTTGTTAAGTGCTGTTATTTCCTGTAATACGGACGGTATATTCAATGACGATAAATACGAATATGACTCCCTTGGTTTTCCGTTTATGCGTGACCTGGGAATAGCTATTTACAATAGTGAGTTAATGCGAAAAGGGAAATTGCCAATTATTAAGTAAATTGTAGGCTTAAACTTTTTTTGAATGGAATTGTCGTCTTTATTAAATCGTTTCAGTGAACCTGAAACCCTTAAAATGGCCAAATTGGGCCGTGAGCTACGTGCTAAAGGTATTGATGTAATTGATTTGAGTTTGGGTGAACCCGATTTTGACACCCCCCAACATATAAAAGATGCTGCAATAAAAGCTATTAACGATAACTGGAGTCATTATACACCGGTTCCTGGTTTCTTAGATTTGCGGGAAGCAGTCTGTACAAAACTAAAAAGAGACAATAACCTTTCGTACACACCTGAACAAATAGTTGTTTCAACAGGTGCTAAACAAAGTTTGGCCAATGCCATACTTGCTTTGGTTGATGAAGGTGATGAAGTAATTATCCCAACTCCCTATTGGGTAACCTATTCAGAACTGGTAAAAATTGCCAGAGGTAAAGTTGTTGAAATCAGAACAAGCGTATCCAATAAATTCAAAGCAACACCTGAAGAAGTTGCAGCTGCCATCACTCCGAAAACAAAAGTTTTTATGTTTTCTTCTCCCTGCAATCCTTCCGGAGCAGTGTATAGTAAGGAGGAACTGGCTGCATTGGTGAAAGTTTTTGAAAAGCATCCTGAAGTGATTATTCTCTCAGATGAAATTTATGAATACATCAATTTTGTTGGTAAGCATGAAAGTATTGCACAGTTTGAAGGAATCAAAGACCGTGTGGTAGTCATTAATGGATTGAGTAAAGGCTTTGCTATGACAGGCTGGAGATTAGGCTATACTGCTTCTGCCACTCCTATTGCTAAAGCATTTGAAAAGCTACAGGGACAGTTCACTAGTGGTACCTGCTCAATTACTCAAAAAGCAGCTGTAGCGGCACTTACAGGGAATTTAGAACCCTCGCTGGATATGACTGCAGAGTTTACCAGACGCAGAACAAAAACACTTGAGCTCGTAAATGCTATACCAGGATTTACCTGCTTTGCACCAGAAGGAGCATTTTATGTTTTTCCTGATGTAAGTTATTATTACGGTAAATCAAATGGAACTGAAACTATATCAAACGCTGCAGATTTCAGCATGTATTTATTAAATACAGCACATGTTAGTTCTGTGATGGGGGATGCATTCGGTGAACCCAATTGCGTTCGTTTTTCTTTTGCCAACAGCATGGAAAACATTGAAAAAGCCTGGGGTAGAATTGCGGATGCACTTAGTAAACTATCCTAATAACCCAGGGAAATGGATCCAATAAAAGCCGAGATGTTTGTAAACCGGCTTACAAAAGTGTTTAAACACAAGAGTAAGTTGGCAAGAAGGCAACAAGTTTCCTGTTACCGTGTGTATGATCATGATTTACCCGAATTCCCTTTCAGCATTGAATTGTACGAAGATCAGTTGTATATAGCTGAATACTTGCGTAGGCATGGAATGGAGGATGACGAGCATGAAGCCTGGATGAAGGAATGCAGACAAATGATTTCTGCTGTAATAGGTATTCCAGAAGATCTTATGCATTTTAAGCTTCGGAAACGAATGAGTCATAAAGATGAGCAATACGAAAAAATAAATGAAGAAAAGGAATACCATACCGTATTAGAAGATGGATTAAAGTTTTTGGTAAACCTGAAAGATTATCTGGATACCGGACTTTTTCTGGATCATCGTATTACCAGAAAGATAGTCAGAAACAGTTGCACAAATAAAAGAGTATTGAATCTGTTTTGCTATACCGGATCCTTTTCTGTTTATGCGGCTGCTGGTGGAGCTTCTAATGTAACATCTGTTGATCTTTCCAAAACCTATCTTTCCTGGGCTGAGGACAATATGATCATCAATCTATTTAAAAATAAGACTGCCTTCCCATTTGTACATGCCGATGTAAAGCAATATCTCAAAACTTTGAAACCCAATAGTTTTGATTTAGTAATAATGGACCCTCCTACTTTCAGCAATAGTAAGCGGATGAAAGATATTCTGGATATTCAAAGAGACCATGCAGAATTAATAAACGACGTACTGTCTGCTTTGTCACCGGGAGGACAACTGTATTTTAGCACTAATTTTGTTCGCTTTCAACTAGATAAGGATTCTATCCAATCAAATACTATTAAAGATATTACCAAAGCTACTACCCCATTTGATTTTGAAGGAAAGCTTAAAAGATGGTGTTACCTGATTGAGAAGGATAAATAACAATCAACGGGAAAGTTCCTGGTGTATGGAGAGTATTTGGGGAATTAAAAGTGTCTGTTCATCGTTAATTACAACATAGTCGCATAGTTTCATTTTTATTGACTGAGTAATTTGATTTCCCATTCTTCCAATAACTTCATCTCTTGAAAGCCCGTCTCGTTGCATTACTCTATTTATTCGGATGCTATCCGGTGCATAAACGCCAATCATTTTATCCATTCCTTCTGCAGAACCTGATTCAAAAAATAATGCAGCTTCCTTAATTGTATAAGGAGCATTTTGTTTCTTGGCCCATGCTATGCCAGCAGCTATAGTTGCGGGATGCACAATGGTATTTAATACTTGCAATTGAAAAGGGTCATTAAAAACAATATTTGCTAAATAAGCCCTATTGAGTGTATTATTCTGATACGCTTCATCCCCGAAAGATTTAATGATGCTGGCTTTTACATCGGAGTCTTCCTGCATAATTTTTTTTGCCAAAGCATCTGCGTCCAATACAGGAACTCCTAAGCCGGCAAATATTTTTGATACCACTGATTTGCCACTCCCTATTCCACCTGTTAATCCTATACTTAGCATAAAAAAGTCCTGCAATTAATTTGCAGGACTAAAATTAAGGTTTAACGGGTATGCTTTACGCTCAAGCTTTTATTATTTTTTCTCTTCTCCTGTTGTTTTATTAATTGCGGCAGTCCACTCCATACTTAACGCAGATTTTTCAATCTTTAGGTAGCTTCCCGGGGTTACTTCTAATTGCAATGTTCCGTCTTCGTTAATTTTATTAACTACTCCGTGAATTCCGGCAATGGTTACAATTTTATCACCTTTTTGAAGATTATCAATAAATTTCTTTTGCTCTTTTGCTTTTTTAGCTTGTGGTCTGATCATGAACAACCAGAAAACAAGAATGATGGCACCCATCATAATCAATTGCACTGTACCACCCTGCTTTGGGTCGGCTGCTAAAAGGGTTAACACGTTTAATAACATAAAATAACTGTTTAAATGATTTGCAAATAAAAGGAATTACTTGAAACTAATTTTCTGGATTTTACCGTCGGCTACTAATTCTTTGTGAATATTATCTAAAATTCCATTTACGAACTGTCCGCTTTGTGGTGTACTGTATTCCTTTGCCAGATCTATATATTCGTTGATGGTAACTTTAGTGGGTATGGTTTCAAAATACAATAACTCGCATAATCCCATACGCATCAATACCATGTCTAACTGGGCAATTCTTTCTGCATCCCAGTTTTTCAGTTTTGGTTTAATGAGCTCAGTACAATATTCTTTTTTACCAATAGCGGTGGTTAATAAGGTTCTTGCAAATTCCCATTTGTCCGGGCTCATGATTTCATTGAACTTGATAGATTTAGGCTTCTGAATAAAGGTCAAAACCAATTGTTCCATCATTTCTGCGTCATCATCCCAATTATTAAAATACTCTTCAATGTGAGAAATGAAATCTTCATTAGGCAACATTAATTCACTGAAAATGATTTTGATGATTTCTCTTTCTTTTGATTTTTCCCTGCTTTCTTCTGTGATATAGGTTGCATAAACCGGATGATCGGTTAGTTTCTGGAAAACTTGTGCAACCAGGCTTTTATCTACCATTTTTTCGGGGTGATCCTGTTCAAGGCAAGTTTGATAACCTTTGTTTTCAAGTAAATTCCAGATGAAATCGTTCCCTGCAATCTTGATATTAACGTTCAGGTCTGCTTTGCTTGGTAAATTCTTAGAAGCTCTTTTTTGGGCACTCGTTTCGGCATATCTGGCCACTTCTGCAATAAAATAGACAAGGTAGACAAACAGCGCTCGGCTTTTATCCATTTGCTTTTCTAATGTCTGTACAGGATTTTTAAACGAATTATTGGCATCCGCGGCTTCCATCATGTAGAGCAATTGCATCACTTTAACGCGGATATTTCTTCTGCTGATCATTCAATAAGAGCTTTTAAAACGCTGCAAAGCTAAGCTATTTTGCCTATCCAGCCTGCAGAAATGCAACAAAGTGCAATTTTGGCATATTGGCACTCCCTATTCAGACTATTTTATTCAGATTCTGACAACAAATTGATCTAATTCAGTGATTCCATCGTCTGAACTGAAAAATTGACTTATTTATAGAAATGGCATAATTCTAGCTTATTGGACAGTAAATTTTAAACAACTAACCAAAATTTATAACGTATGGCTAAGAAAATCAACGTTACTCCTCTGCATGACAGAGTTCTTGTAAAGCCTGCTGCTGCTGAAGAGAAAACAGCTGGTGGAATCATTATCCCTGATACTGCAAAAGAGAAGCCACAACGTGGTGTAATTGTTGCTGCCGGAAAAGGTAAAGCAGATGAGCCTATGACCGTAAAAGTAGGTGATACTGTATTGTATGGTAAATACGCGGGTACAGAAGTTCAAATTGAAGGACAGGATTTATTGATCATGAGAGAAAGTGATCTTTTGGCTATTCTTTAATTACAAACATTCCTAATTAAATAAACAACAAATATGGCTAAGCAAATTTATTTTGACATTGAGGCTAGAAATAAAATGAAAAAAGGCGTTGACACTTTAGCCAACGCTGTAAAAGTTACCTTAGGACCAAAAGGTCGTAACGTAGTTATTGAGAAAAAATTCGGTGCACCTTCTGTTACAAAAGATGGTGTTTCTGTTGCTAAAGAAATTGAATTAGAAGACGCTATTGAGAACATGGGCGCTCAAATGGTTAAAGAAGTAGCTTCTAAGACTGCAGATATTGCAGGTGATGGTACTACAACTGCAACTGTATTGGCTCAGGCCATCATCAGCGAAGGATTAAAGAACGTTGCTGCTGGTGCAAATCCAATGGATTTAAAGCGCGGTATTGATAAAGCTGTTGCTAAAGTGGTTGATAGCCTGAGAGCACAATCTCAGACTGTTGGCAACGATACCAAGAAAATTGAGCAGGTAGCTACTATTTCAGCAAACAGTGATAATGAAATTGGTAAGTTGATTGCTACTGCAATGGCTAAAGTGGGTAAAGAAGGTGTTATTACTGTTGAAGAAGCAAAAGGTACGGATACTACTGTTGATGTTGTAGAAGGTATGCAGTTTGATCGTGGTTACATCTCACCTTACTTTGTGACGAACAGCGAGAAAATGGAAGCTGAAATGCAGAATCCATATATCTTGATTTACGATAAGAAAATCAGTGCAATGAAGGATATCCTTCATATTCTGGAGAAAGTAGCACAAACAGGTCGTCCATTGGTGATTATTGCAGAAGATCTGGAAGGTGAAGCATTGGCAACATTGGTGGTGAATAAATTACGTGGTACCATTAAAGTGGCAGCTGTTAAAGCTCCTGGTTTTGGTGACCGCAGAAAAGAAATGTTAACTGATATAGCTACATTGACTGCAGGTACTGTGATCAGTGAAGAACAAGGCTTCAAATTAGAGAACGCAGACTTAACTTATTTAGGTCAGGCTGCATCTATTACTATTGACAAAGACAACACCATTGTTGTTGGTGGTAAGGGTAAGAAAGCTGATATTGCTGCCAGAGTAAATCAAATTAAGGCTCAGATTGAAAATACAACTTCTGATTACGATCGCGAAAAATTACAGGAGCGTTTAGCTAAATTAAGCGGTGGTGTTGCTGTATTATACGTAGGTGCTGCAACTGAAGTTGAAATGAAAGAAAAGAAAGATCGTGTAGACGATGCTTTACATGCAACCAGAGCAGCTGTTGAAGAAGGTATTGTACCTGGAGGTGGTGTTGCTTATATCAGAGCAGTAGAAAGCCTTGAAAAATTAAAAGGTGCTAACGAAGATGAAGCAACTGGTATCCAAATCGTTAAAAGAGCAATTGAAGAGCCATTGCGTCAGATTGTAGTAAACAGTGGTATTGAAGGTTCTATTGTAGTACAGAAGATCAAGGAAGGTAAAGCCGACTTTGGATTCAATGCTCGTACTGAAGTATACGAGAACCTATTCAAAGCAGGCGTAATTGATCCTACCAAGGTATCTCGTGTTGCATTGGAAAATGCTGCATCAATTGCTGCGATGTTATTAACTACAGAATGTGTAATTGCTGATAAGCCAAAGCCTGAAGCTCCTCATGCGCACGGTGGTGCTCCTGATATGGGCGGAATGGGTTATTAATAACAAAAAGTCTTAAATAGTAAAAAGCCTCACCTTTTGGTGGGGCTTTTCTTTTTATAAAATTGTATAAATTAAATTTTAAGCTTGTAACGTAAAATCTATTATAGCTACTTTACCCAGATTATGCAGTTAATCTCTTGATTTGAATGCTTACTTTCTCAGTATATAGCTATAGAATCCCTTGGCAATTAAATATTGAGCTAAACCATAGGTGGCCATTACCCATATTCCTATAAAGTATTCTTTAAATGCAAAAATATTCATTGCCAGCAACATGTCAGAGATTACAAAAAATGCGGCCCCGGGTGCAAAAAAATATTTGCCCCAGTATTCGGTATCTTTCACAGCCATGGTCATAAAGGCAAATACAGCCATAGTTGTAATTACAAACATGTATAAGTAAACGGGAACCATTAAATCACCCAAGTTGTGAAGGATAATATTCATTACATCGGTTCCAAGATGAAATACAAAAGCACCCAGTAAAATAGGATACAATGCATTTTTTTTTCTGAAAGGTTGAATCTGGTTAAATAAATAACAATAACTGACATGGGCTATCATAAAGGAAACCATCCCTGCTATAAAAAGTCCCTGACCTTCAAACATCAGAAACAAATCGCCAGCCCAGGAGGCAGTAAATGCTAGAATAAGAATAGATGTATTAATAGGCCTGGTAGATAGCGGATTACCATCAGGATCAGTTTTCGGTGTCAGTGTCAGTGTCTGCTGATTAAGTGTGGATTTTATAGCGCTGAATAAATACACTAGCAGCAGCGGCATGAGTAAAGGCTTTGTGAATTTGGAGGCCATTGTCCATTCCAATCCTAAAAAAATACAATGTAACAGTAGTATAAACAGATAATACGGGGCAGCAATTTTCCGAAAATTCATTATAGTAAACTTTAATACAAAATAGGCAGATTTTCAGTATCAGAAAACTTTCCACTGAATATCTAAATTTCCCTGAACCTGCTTACATTCGCGGGATGCAAATGGACGATGAGACATTTTTTGCCTTTTGGCAGAAAAACAGTGAGAAAGAAAAAAGCAGCCGGAAAGCCTTTATGCTAGGCTTGTCTTCCGGATTTGCCATTGGTGTATTAGTCCTTTCCGTAATTCTTTCTGGCTGGTATCAGCGGGCAACCATGGAAGCCAACAGTAAAATGAGTGCTTTTGTACTTTTTCTAGCTATTTTGGGGCTTTCTGTATTTATTGCATTTGCCTACAGAAGATTCAAATGGGAAATGAATGATCAGCGTTTTCAGGAAATTGCAGCTAAAAAAAGAAAAATAAACAACAATGATGCAGCCATCCAGCAAGGTTCTGCGTCTTAAAAACTAAAAATGAGCATGAGAATTAAATTGATTGTATTGGGATTTTTGGCCACGTTGGCTATTTCATGTGGTAAAACAGAAGATTCTGGTTGCACACCGGTTCCTGTTGCCAATGAAAAAGCCGCAATGGTTAAGTTTTGTACAGATAACAATATTAACTATACCGAACACGCTAGCGGGTTATTGTATCAAATCATGAGTCCAGGAACAGGGGCTGCATTGGATGCCAATTCAACTGTAGCAGCCATTTATACAGGTAAATTCCTGAACGGGGTAACTTTTGAGGCCAATGCAACACCAGCCACATTTGGTCTGAACCAGGTAATCGAGGGCTGGAGAATCGGTATTCCTTTAATCAACCGAGGAGGCAGAATCCGTCTAATTATACCTTCAGCTTTAGCTTATTCCTGTGTTGGCAGAGGGTCAATTCCCCCCAATACCCCGCTTTACTTTGAGGTTACTGTGAATTAATCTTTCATTCCCCTATCTTTGCCAACCTGAAAAAATCAGGATAAAACTTCGTAAACCGTTACTAATATGCAACTTAAAGGTTTAGTGCGTTTTTTTGCAATTGCACTTACGCTAATTTGTCTTTACCAATTATCGTTCACATGGTTTGTAAATAACCATGAGGCTGAAATGGAAAAGAAAGCCACAGAATGGGTAAAAAAGTTCCCTACTCCGGAACAGGCATACCCAGGCAACAAAGAATTACAGGCAGCTTATGCTGACTCTTTGGATGAATTGAAAAAAACAAGATTGTTCCGTTTACTGGACAGTACCAAAGACACAAAACTTGCTTTTGGGTTAACTACTTATCGTAGTGCCAAAGAAAAAGAATTAATGCTTGGACTGGATCTTCAGGGTGGTATGAGTGTTACCATGGAAGTTGGTCTAGACGGATTAATCAAGTCATTGAGCAACTATACAAAAGATGCCAACTTCAATAAAGCCCTTGATGCAGCTGTTGCAAGAAAAGCCAATAGCGGCGCAGACTTGATTACCTTGTTTTTAGAAGAGTATAAGAAAGTTAGTCCTGATGGAAAATTGGCTCCATTATTCTCTGCTAAGAGTGCCAATGCAATCAAGATTGAAGACTCTAACGTTAAAGTTGAAAACTACCTTCGCAAGCAAGCGGAAGCTGCTTTCAATAATACCTATAGAATCTTAAGAACAAGAATTGACCGATTCGGCGTTTCATCCAACAACATCAATCCTGATCCTGCCAAAGGAAGAATCAATATTGAATTAGCTGGTGTAAATGATAAGGATCGTGTAAGAAACTACTTACAGTCTACTGCTAACCTTCAATTCTTTGAAGTGTACACATGGGAGAACAAAGATGTTCAGGCGGGGATTGTTGCTGCTGATAAAGCAGTTCAAGATTATTTGAACGGGACCACGATTACAGCTCCAAAAGCAGATACTGTAGCAGCCGCTACTGTTAAAGCTGATACAGCAAAAACAGCTACCATTTCATCAATGGCTGGTAAATCTGCTGCTAAAGTTGATTCAGCTACACTTAAAGCAAATGAAAATCCAATATTGCGTTTGATGCAGATGACTCAGCCTTATCAAGCAGAAAACGGTCGTCCTGTGTTCCCTGCAGCATTGGGTTATATACAGTCTAAAGACACTGGTACCTTGAATGATTATCTTGCTTTGGAATCAGTAAAAACAAAATTCCCTTCCAATCTTGTTTTCATGTATGGTAAGGCAGAATTGGATGATCCTAAGGCCAAGGATATCTTAATGATCTATGCTATTAAGACTCTTGATAATGGTCAGGCAGAACTGGAAGGTGACAGAATTGCCAGCGCTTCTCAGGATTATGATGAGCGAGGAAGAATTGCTATTAAAATGAATATGGACAAAGTAGGTTCCAATATCTGGGCGAAAATGACAACCAGAAATGTGGGTAAGCCTATTGCTATTGTTTTAGATAATTTCGTTTACTCTGCTCCAAATGTAAATGACCCTATTACCACAGGTAATTCTCAAATCAGTGGAAATTATACCATTAAAGAAGCACAGGATTTATCTGAAATTCTGGAGAGCGGGAAATTGCCAGCTCCGGCCAAGATTGTACAGAGCCAAACAGTTGGACCAACTTTGGGTAGCGAGTCTATTAAAGGTGGTGCCCTTTCTTTTGCAATCTCCTTCCTTGTGATTTTTGCGCTGATGTTATTATACTTTAACACAGGTGGATGGGTTGCTAATATTGCTTTAATTCTAAATCTATTATTTACGATTGGTGTATTGAGCGCATTAGGTTTCACTTTAACTGCACCCGGTATTGCCGGTTTGGTACTAACCATTGGTATGGCCGTTGATACCAACGTAATTATCTTTGAACGTATTAAAGAAGAGTTAACAAAAGGGAAGAATTATTCTGCAGCGGTAAATGAAGGGTACAAACGTTCATTGGCACCTGTATTGGATGGCCATATCACTACCCTACTAACAGCTATTATTCTTGCGTATTTTGGATTAGGACCTGTTCTAGGTTTTGCTACTACGCAAATCATTGGTATTCTACTTTCTTTATTCTGTGGAATACTAGTTTCAAGATTGATTTCTGATTGGTATACCAATAAGAACAGACACTTTGAATATTTTACCAATATTTCTAAGAAAATCTTTAATCACGCCAATTTCAAATTCATTGAATACAGAAAGTATGCGTACATGCTTTCTGCTGTGATATTTGTATTCGGAATCGGATCATTCTTCCATGGATTTGATGAAGGGGTTGAATTTGCAGGAGGTAGAAGTTATACTATAAAATTTGAAAAAGCGATTGATCCTGAACAAATCAGAGAAGATTTAAAAACTGTTTTTGGGGAAGCTCCAATCATTAAGACGGTTGATGCTAAGAATCAAGTAAATATTACGACTTCTTTCAAAATCAAAGAAACTGGCAACAATGTGGATGCAGAAGTAGAACGTACTTTATACCAAGGGTTACAAAAGTACTTGCCTGCAGGAACAAGTTTTGAAACATTTGAAACTTCCTATAAGCAAAGTTCTCAAACAGTATTGCCAACTATTTCAGATGACTTGAAAGCGGGTGCAACCAAAGCAACATTATTTGCTGTGATAGTTATTTGTTTATACATATTTATTCGTTTCCGCGACTGGAGATACTCTCTGGGTTCAATTGTTGCACTAATGCACGACGTATTTGTAACCTTGATTGTATTTAGCTTCTTCAAAGATTTTGTTCCATTCCCATTAGAAATTGACCAGCATTTTATTGCAGCAATTCTAACGGTTATTGGTTTCTCTATGAACGATACGGTAATTGTTTACGACAGAATCAGAGAAGACTCTGGGATGATGAAAGGCGCACCAAATGCAGCTGTAATCAACAGAGCAATTAACGAGACCTTGAGCAGAACCATTATGACATCTGTAACTGTATTCTTAACCATCCTGATTCTATTCATCTTTGGTGGTGAAGTTACCAGAGGTTTTGCTTTTGCAATGTTGATTGGTGTTGCAACTGGAACTTATTCTTCCATCTTTGTTGCTGCTCCTTTCTTAGTAGATTTTGGAGCGGGCAGAGCTCTTGGTTCAAAAGAAAAAGCCAAATAGTACACTTAAGTATATCTATTAAAAAGCCCCGATTTATATCGGGGCTTTTTAAATTTTAGTCATTTTGTATTAACCGCTAACTCAATATTCTTAAACAGCAAAAGAAGTTCCGCATCCACAGGTTTTGCTGGCATTGGGATTACTAAAAGTAAAACCTCTGCTGTTTAATCCACCTTGCCAGTCTACTTCCATACCGTACAAATACAAGCCATGGCTTTTGTTCATAATGCAGGGAATACCTTCAATTTCAAATTGATCATCTTCTTTTTCTTTTTGATCAAATCCTAAAACGTAGGTCATGCCACTGCATCCACCTCCCTTCACTCCTACTCGTAAAAATTGAGTATGATCAAACCCTGGTTCATTCATCAATCTCTTAATTTCTGCGATAGCCCCGGCTGTCAGGGTCACTGGAATTGCCGTATTCATAGTTGTTTCCATACACACAATTTAGAGTACAAAATTACCAATTTGTCAGAATCCTGTGCAGAATGAATTTACGATAGAAGGAATTCCTTTATCAACCCCTACCTTTGCAGAAAGTTGTGAAGAATGGATAATTCCATGATGATTACCGTGTTATTGGCTTGTTCTGTAGCAGCAATGGCTGGTTACCTGATTTATTTGCAAAGAAGGCTGGTAATATATGAAAAACAGCAATCTACAAGAAATAATAGCCTTCCCCTGCAGGCGTATGAAAGGTTGATATTGTTAACGGATAGAATAGCCCTTCCCAATCTGATAAGCAGAAATCCTGCAGATGCCATTTCTGCAAGAGCGTTGTGTGCACTTTATACCAAAACGATCAGAGAGGAATTTGATTTTAATGTTACCCAGCAAATGTATATTCAACCTGCTTCTTGGAAAGCCATTAAAAACCTAAAAGAGAAAAATCTTCAGATTATTAATCAGCTAACACATCAATTGCCTGAGCAGGCTTCTGGTCTTGATCTGCAGAAAGCCATTTTGCAGTATTTGCTGGCCAATCCTTCTGCAGACCTGCATGAACTGGTTGCAGAAGCATTAAGTTTTGAAGCGAAACAAGTATTATAATTTTAATATTGACCTATGCCAGAGAATAAGAAAACTGATAGCGGTATTAGTATAAAAACCTGCTATTCTGCCGAAGATATCCAGTTACTTTCAGGATTAAATAATCAACCTGGTCAATTTCCCTACACCCGGGGTGTTCAGCCTGATATGTATAGGGGAAAACTTTGGACAATGCGTCAATATGCTGGTTTCTCTACAGCAGAAGAAAGCAACAAGCGTTATCATTATTTGTTAAGTCAAGGTGTAATGGGATTAAGTGTGGCTTTTGATTTGCCCACCCAAATTGGATACGACAGCGATCACCCACTGGCCGAAGGTGAAGTAGGAAAAGTAGGCGTTGCCATTGATAGTCTTGCCGATATGGAATTATTATTTAAAGGCATTGAACTAGAGAAGGTAAGTACTTCCATGACTATAAATGCTACAGGATTTATCCTCTTGGCAATGTATGTTGCGCTGGCTAAAAAGCAAGGTGCAGATTTAACTAAAGTGGCTGGCACTATTCAGAATGATATATTAAAAGAATATGCTGCAAGAGGTACTTATATCTATCCTCCAAAACCTTCAATGCGCATCATCACCGATATTTTTGAATGGTGTAGTAATTCAGTGCCAAAATGGAATACGATTTCAATTTCAGGTTACCATATTCGGGAAGCAGGAAGCACTGCAGTACAGGAAATTGCATTTACATTAAGCAATGGTAAAGCCTATGTACAGGCGGCTCTTGCCAAAGGTCTGGATATAAATGTTTTTGGAAAACGTTTGTCTTTCTTTTTTAATGCACACAATAATCTTTTTGAAGAAGTGGCAAAATTCAGGGCTGCAAGAAGAATGTGGGCAACAATCATGAAAGATCTTGGGGCAACGGATGAAAAAGCTATGATGCTTCGCTTTCATACTCAAACAGGTGGCGCTACTTTAACTGCACAGCAGCCACTGAATAATATTAGTAGAGTAACCATCCAAACTCTCGCTGCTGTTTTGGGAGGAACACAAAGTTTACATACCAATGGATATGACGAAGCTTTGAGCTTGCCAACTGAAGAAGCCGCCAGAATTGCATTAAGAACACAGCAAATTGTAGCTTTTGAAAGTGGGGCCCCCGATACGGTGGATCCTTTGGCAGGAAGCTATTTTGTAGAGTCACTTACCAATGAAGTGGAACAGAAAGCTTGGGAGCTGATGAATAAAATTGATGCAATGGGTGGCAGTGTAAGTGCAATTGAAGAGGGATTCATGCAGGATGAAATTGCGAGAAGTGCTTTTGAATACCAGCGAAGTATTGAAAATGGTGAAAAAATCATTGTTGGTGTAAATAAGTTTACAGTAGATGTGGAGAATCCTGTACCCGGTTTTAAGATTGACGACTCTATTCGTCAGTTACAATCCGCCAGACTTACAGAATTAAAAACAAATAGAGACGCTGTACGTGTAAAACTTTGTTTACAACAAATTAAAGAAGCGGCAGAAGGAACTCAGAATATTATGCCATTTGTTTTAGAGGCAGTTGAAGCCTATTGTACACTTGGCGAAATAGCAGATGTACTTCGCCAAGTGTATGGTGAACACAGATAAAATTAAACTGGTTTTATAATACTGTAATCAATGCGAAAATTACACCCGGTATCCAGAATAAAAGGGTTAACACAACGCTGATCCAAAATGTATTATTGGTTGTGCCTTCGTGCAGGTATACGGACAACGGAGGTAATAATATTGCCAAGATTGCCAATAGAACCTTGTCATTTGAACCGGTGGCATTTGCAGCATTTTCTTTGTATTCCTTTAAGTATTTTTTTACTTCTTTAACTCTTGCTTTTCTTTCAACTCTTGATAAACTTTTAAAATTAGACATAGCATCTGTTACTACGGCATCATCCCAGTTGGATTGAATATTGGAAGTACTTTTATGGTTTCTACTATTTATTTCACTACTGATTCCTATACTGGAAGCATGAACTGCAGTAAAAGAAATGGAGGCTAAACATAAGGCACTTAGCAGGATTTTTTTCATAAGATAGCGTTTCTTTGAAGTTACAAAATTGAAGTGGATTGTGCTGAATAATTTACAGGCTTCCGTTTTATTCTTCAAAGCTATGCCGTATCTTCAGTAGCTAATCATCTTAAGTATGAAAAAATTATTGGTGCTCGCACTATTTATTTGCGGAGCAGCATCCGCTCAAAAAACGGCTTTTCCACTTGAGTCGCTTTTTAATGAAGTAACACCTAAAGTTGTAGAATGGAGAAGGTTTTTCCATGAACATCCGGAACTGGGAAACAGAGAATTCAATACCAGTAAAAAAGTGGAGGAAACTTTACAGCGTTTAGGTATAAGTACCAGAAAAATGGCAAAGACAGGAATTGTAGGTGTATTGAAAGGAGGAAAACCGGGGCCTGTTGTGGCTTTAAGGGCTGATATGGATGGATTGCCTGTTGAAGAAAGAAATGGACTTGCCTTTGCTTCAAAAGCAAAGGGAGAATACAATGGGGCAACTGTACCTGTAATGCATGCTTGTGGACACGATTCACATATTGCGATGCTGTTGGGAGCTGCAGAGGTATTAAGTAAAATAAAAAGCGAAATCAGTGGTACTGTTGTATTTCTGTTTCAGCCTGCTGAAGAGGGCCCGCCCGGAGATGAAGAAGGTGGCGCTGCTCTTATGATTAAAGAAGGAGCAATGGATAATCCAAAAGTAGATGCGGTATTTGGCATACACATAAATTCAAAGTATGACCTTGGAAAAATATACTACAGACCGGGTGCAACCATGGCTTCTTCTGACTGGTTCACCATTAAAGTAAAGGGGAAGCAAAGTCATGGAGCGTATCCATGGAATTCCATTGATCCTATTGTTATAAGTGCCGAGATTGTTCAAGCTTTACAAACCATCGTGAGTAGAAGTATCGACATCACTCAGGCTCCTGTAGTGGTTTCTGTAGGTAAAATCCAATCAGGCGTTAGGGCGAATATCATTCCTGAAGAAGCCATAATGGAAGGAACTATCCGAACATTAGATGGTCAGGTTCAGAAAACAGTCCATGAAAAAATTAAACAAATCGCTACAAATATTGCGGAAGCCAATGGTACAACAGCTGAAGTAGTTGTTGAAACCAAAACGCTGGTTACTTTCAGTGACCCTGCTCTGGTAGCTCAAAGTATTCCTTCATTGCAGAAGGCTGCAGGTGCTGCAGAAAATGTACAACTTACCAATTGGGTAACAGGTGCAGAAGATTTTTCCTATTTCGGAACCAAAGCTCCCTCCTTTTTCTTTTTTCTTGGCGCTAGAGATCCTCAGTTTCCCAGTGTAGCAGCGGCACCCGATCATCATACACCCGGATTCATGATAAGTGATACCCGTCTGGATGTTGGTGTAAAAGCATTTGTACACCTCGTTTTGGATTATGCCAAAACGACAAAAAAATGAGTATGAGAATATTAGTTATTGGGCTATTATCATTTGCTTTTCAACAGTTGCAAGCCCAAGAGGTACTAACGCCTGAAAAGCTCTGGCAAATTCAGAGAGTTTCTCCTGTTGGAATAAGTAAGGATAAAAACTTTATTGTTTACACAGTTGCAACCCCTGATGTATCTAACAATAAAATGTCCCGTAAACGTTATAAGATTCCATTAGCTGGCGGAAATCCAATTGAATTGGCTCCCAATGAAAATATAGTTATCAATGACCGTATTTCTCCGGATGGCAAACATATTTTATTCAGTGATGAAGTGAAAATGGAAAAAATAGATGGTAAAGAATGGTATCCTGATTTGCCAAAATCGGATGCTCAGATTTATACTTCATTGAATTATCGTCACTGGGATACCTGGGAAGATGGTAAATACAACCATGTGTTTTTTGCTCCTTACCAAAATGGTCATTCCAGAGAAGGCAAAGACATTATGCCCAACGAACCTTATGATGCACCCACCAAACCTTTTGGCGGAGACGAAGACTTCATTTGGCATCCGGATAGTAAGCGCATTGTATATGTTGCAAAGAAAAAAAAGGGAACGGCATATGCTGTCAGTACCAATACAGACTTGTATGAGTATAATATAGAGACAGGTATAACGCAAAACTTAACTGCATCCAATAAGGGGTATGATATGGCACCACAATTTAATGATGCCGGAACACTTGCTTGGATGCAAATGAAAAGAGATGGATTTGAAGCAGACAAGCAGGATTTAATTGTTTTGGTTAATGGCAAATTCCCTGTTAATCTCACCGCACACAGAGATGATATTCATGTTGAAGGATTCAAATGGAGTGAAGACGGAAAGTCGTTGTTTTTCTGGGCGCCCGTTAATGGCACACTTCAACTGTTTCAGGTAAATAATACAGGATTAACAAAAATGCTCCCTGTAATTCAACAATTAACCAGTGGTGATTTTGATATCACTGGAATAGTTGCGCAATCAGAAAATTCTTTGGTGGTTTCTAGAACGGATATGAATACAGCAGCTGAATTATACACGCTGAATTTGAAAGATAAATCAATGAAGCAGTTAACGCATGTAAATGATGCGTTTTACCAAGCCATTGCAAAATGTAAAACAGAAAGAAAGTGGGTGCCAACTACAGATGGTAAAAAAATGCTGGTTTGGGTAATCTATCCTCCCAATTTTAATCCATCTAATAAATACCCTACCCTTTTGTATTGTCAGGGTGGCCCACAAAGTCCCTTGACTCAATTCTATTCATTCCGATGGAATTTTCAATTGATGGCATCTCAGGGATACATTGTTGTTGCTCCCAATAGAAGGGGGATGCCAGGTCATGGAACAAAATGGAATGAAGCAATTAGTAAGGATCATGGCGGACAAGCAATGAAAGATTATTTATCCGCTATTGATGTTATCAGTAAAGAATCATTTGTAGATAAAAACAGATTGGGATGTGTTGGTGCCAGCTATGGTGGTTATTCTGTGTTTATGTTGGCCGGCATACACAACAATCGATTTAGGACATTTATTTCCCATGATGGTATTTTTGATACCAGAAGTATGTACGGAACTACGGAGGAAATGTGGTTTGTAAATTTTGATTATGGCGGCGCTTATTGGGATAAAAATCCTGCTACAGAAAAAACCTATGGTGTTCAGAATCCCATTAATCATGTTGCTAATTGGAATACCCCTATTATGATTGTGCAAGGTGGAATGGATTTCAGGGTACCCATAGAACAGGGCCTGCAGGCATTTCAGGCGGCTCAGTTAAGAGGTATAAAAAGTAAATTATTGTATTTACCTGGCGAAAATCACTGGGTTTCCAGTGCACAAAACGGTTTGGTATGGCAGCGTGAGTTTTTTAAATGGTTGAAGGAAACGCTGTGAAATGTATAAAGAAAAGAAAGAAGGCGAATCAACTGATTCGCTTTTTTATTGGGCATAATTTCTTGCTCCGAATAACAAGCTGCCGATTCTGACCATGTTACTACCCTGTTCAATAGCAATGCTGTAATCCCCGCTCATACCCATTGATAAAATAGGCTTGGATATACCTTGCGATTTTATCCACGAAATATGTTTTTTAAACAATAAGCTCAAATGATTGAATTCACTTTGAATGATAGCTGTATTCTCAGTAAAGGATGCCATACCCATAAAACCCTGAATAGAAATGTTTGTTAAAGTAGATGATACATCCATAATTTCCAGCAATTCAACTTCATCTAATCCAAATTTGCTCTCTTCTTTAGCAATATAAATTTGTAATAAACAAGGAATCACTCTATTGCATTTAGCTGCTTGCTTATTTATTTCACGTAATAGTTTTAAACTATCTACCCCATGAATTAGATGAACAAAGGGTGCTATATATTTTACCTTGTTCGATTGTAAGTGACCAATAAAATGCCAACGAATATCTTTTGGCAATGCAGCTGCTTTATCTACTAATTCCTGAACATAGTTTTCACCAAAATCCCTTTGTCCTAATTCATAAAGAGCCAGTATATCTTCATTAGGTTTGGTTTTGCTCACAGCCACTAATGTTGTGTCTGTGAGCAAAAATTGATCAATAATTTCTTTGTATGCAACTGTGTTTACTGGCATTGATACATTACTATTAATCGCCAAATTATTTTAAAATACTTCTACTGATTACAATTCTCTGTACTTCACTGGTACCTTCATAAATCTGGGTGATTTTAGCATCTCGCATCAATCGCTCCACATGGTATTCTTTTACAAATCCATATCCTCCGTGAATCTGAACTGCTTCAGTGGTAACCCACATAGCTGCTTCACTGGCATAAACTTTTGCCATAGATGAACTTAATGTATAGTCTAAGCCATTGTCTTTTTCCCAAGCTGCTTTTAAGCAAAGCAAACGGGCGGCTTCAATTTTGGTAGCCATATCAGCCAGTTTAAACTGGATGGCCTGATGGTGCATGATTTCTTTACCAAAAGCTTTTCTTTGTTTACTGTAAGCCAATGCCAGTTCATAAGCACCGCTGGCAATTCCCAATGCCTGAGAAGCAATTCCGATTCGTCCACCGGCCAATGTTTTCATAGCAAATTTGAATCCGAATCCATCTTCACCAATGCGGTTTTCCTTTGGCACTTTAACATCGTTGAAAAGGATGGTATGTGTATCACTACCTCTGATTCCTAGTTTATTTTCCTTAGCGGCAACTGTTACGCCTGGCCAGCTTTTTTCTACAATAAATGCATTGATGCCTTTGCTACCTTTTGCAGGGTCTGTTTGTGCAATAACTAAATAAACCGATGCGCTGGAACCATTGGTAATCCAGTTCTTGGTACCATTCAATAAATAATGGTCACCTTTGTCTTCTGCTGTTGTTTGCTGACTGGTTGCATCACTACCCGCTTCAGGCTCACTTAATAAAAAAGCGCCAATGTATAAAGCATTGTCTTTTCTTCCCTGCGCCAAAGGAGTTAAATACTTTTTCTTTTGTTCTTCATTACCAAATGTTTCCAATCCCCAACAGACCAAACTATTGTTTACACTCATACTAACACTGGTACTTGCATCTACTTTACTAATTTCTTCCATGGCCAATACATAACTTAAAGTATCCATTCCGGCACCGCCATAGTCAGGACTAACCATCATTCCCATAAATCCTAATTCAGCTAATTTCATTACCTGATCGTAAGGGTATTTCTGGTGTTCGTCTCTCTCAATTACACCTGGTTTACATTCATTTTGGGCAAAGTCTCTTGCCGCTTTCTGTATCATCAAATGTTCTTCGCTCAACTGGAATTGCATGGTTTTAAATTTTATGCCGCAAAAATAAGCTAACAAGCGTTAGGATGTGCTTTGTTTTTGAAAAATATTCCTTATTGTTTCTTTTTGGTAAACAAGTTATTGCTACAGGTAAACAGACCCTCTCTGTTCATTGTTTCCAGATTGATGTATTTCCCCCCTAGTATGCTTTGTCCCATATAAGCAGGATTGTCTCCTCTTCCCAGGGGCCATGGACCTTCAGTATCCTGAATGTCTATTTCGGCAATTTTGGCAAGGGTTAATGCAAAGTCAGAACAGTTATAATTGCTAAGATGATATTGGTTAGAAATATTGTGATCTAAGTATTCCAAGATTTGTTCAAACTGTTTTTTACTTACCATTTTACCCAATAATTGATCCCAATCGTGAAAGGAGTCGTCTTTAATTATTGATTTTGCTTTGGGTGCCAGTGGGTTAACTGGAATTAATAAACCTGATTCAGGGTAAAATCCAAAGGTTTTATTGACAGCTGATAAATCTTGATTGTATTTAATAAGACTGATGAAGGAATGTCCTACTTCCCCCAATCCGGTATTGGTCTTTTTTTGTCCGGCAATCGGCTGCTTTATTAAAACCATTATTGCGTAATGACTAGCAACTTTGTTATCTAAGAATGCATCAACAATACTAAATGGATCAATGGGTTCAGATTCAATTTCCTCTGAAGGTTTTAGTGAAGGTTGATTGATATGCGCCTGAATCATCAATTCCAGTATATCGTCGTTAATAATACTTTCAGCTTCTGCTTTTGCATAATTCACTGCGTAACTGAATTGAGATATATAACGCTTCCCACGTTTTTTATAATTATAGGTAGCTTTTATTTCACCGGCCTTGTGGAAGCAGGACATCGCAGCCGGGAAATTATTATATCGTGCTAAAACGATGGCAATATTATTATACAAGTGCGAAAGTATGGTATCGCTTTCCGTTTTGTTTTTAAATTGTAAACCTTTATGAAGCGATATCAAAGCCTTTTGAGATTGACCTGAAGCAATGAACTGGTCACTTTCCTCGAGTACCCTGATAATATCAATATTTGGCAATAATTGTGCGTAAACTCCCTTTGTAAAAAATAACAAAACCAAACCCGTCAATATCAGAAACCGCCGCATAGCTTACATTGATTTACATTTTAAAAATATTTTTTATGTAGATTGAATAAAATCTCTCTGCCTAGTGGAGTCATGCCTTTGGTAGTATCTTGTAAAAAATGTCTTTTAAATGCAACTATTGCTGCACTGGTATCCTTAATATCATACCCTACAATTCTTAGGCCAGTTATATGATCAAAACTTGCAGGAACGGAATCTCTTTTATCATCATACCAATATCCAAAACCTTTTTCAGCCAGCAATTTCCAGGGAAATCTCCAATTGGGATCATTCTTTCTGGTTGGGGCAATATCGCCATGACCTATAAAATTTGCTGTAGGAATGGCATAGTCTTTTTTTAATTTACCCAGTACAACCAATAAACTGTTGATTTGGGCTTCTTCAAAATACTCAAACCCGGTATTATCCAATTCAATTCCAATGGAAGCCGAATTCATATCTAATTGATTCCCCCATCTGCTAACACCCGCGTGCTGTCCTCTAAAGTAATCATTTAGCATTTGGTATACTTTCCCGTCACTTCCAATTACATAGTGTGCACTAACCGCTGTTCTTGGCAGGGTGAATGTTTTTAAAGTTTGTTCAGTGGAATGCTGTGCTGTATGATGAATGATAACATAACTTGGTTTTCTGATTCCAAAATTGGTGGTACCCACCCAATAAGGCGAAGGGGGTATAGTATCTGATACAAGGGAAACAGGTGGAATTGATCCAATTTTTTTAAGATAGTTTTTGACCTGATGTTTATATACTTTATTGGTAGATTTATAAGGGTGTGAATTACAAGAAAACCCGATAGTGACCAGTAATGCTAATAAAAAATAAATTCCTTTTTTCATAAAATTGATTAATCATCTAAGTTATTAATTCCTGTTAATCGTACTTTGTTTTTTTCTCCGGCTGATAAGCAAGCTGCTCTTTTAAAGATCCGGCACTTGGATTATTGGTAATGGAAACCGCTACCTGAAACAATGCAATGAGGGCAATGATGGAACCCAGCAATTCCTCCCATAAAATCCAGTATCCCCAAAACCGGTACACTTTTGCTTTTGAAGGATGCGCAGACTCAAAAATTACCGTGACTTTTTGATTAGGTTCATAAGATAGCAACGGATAATTTGCTGCAATGCGATATTGGTGAATGCCAATGGAATAAAATGCCATTGGCAGTGTATTGCCATTGGCAGTATCTTTTACCAACTGTATGGTAGCAGGATATTTTTCTCCATAAAAATAATCAGGTTGCCTTGTCCAGAGGATATAGCAGCCAAAAATGATCAAGTATAATATAATTAATGATCGGGTCAGAACACAAAATAATAATTGAATAAAAAAGTCCCACTGAAACTCAGTGGGACTCGTGTATTTTTTCCGGAATTAGTTGCCGGCTACTTGTTTGCGAATAATATTCAACGCGCCACCCGCTTTAAACCACTCAATTTGCTGAGCGTTGTACGTATGATTCACAACGATTGAATCCACCGATCCGTCCTTGTGTTGTAAAACAACTGTCAATGACTTACCTGGAGCAAATTCGGTAAGACCTTCAATGCTGATGGTATCATCTTCCTGAATTTTATCGTAATCGGCTTTATCATTAAAGGTTAATGCCAGCATACCCTGCTTCTTCAGGTTGGTTTCGTGAATACGGGCAAAGGATTTAACTAAAATGGCACGAACACCTAAATGACGTGGCTCCATAGCCGCATGCTCTCTAGAACTACCTTCGCCGTAGTTTTCATCGCCTACTACAATTGAGCCTATTCCCGCTGCTTTATAAGCTCTTTGTGTAGCAGGAACAGGTCCGTATTCTCCTGTCAATTGGTTCTTAACATTATCTGTTTTTTCATTGAAGAAGTTAACAGCTCCAATCAACATATTATTCGAAATATTGTCTAAGTGACCACGGAATTTCAACCAGGGACCTGCCATAGAAATATGGTCGGTAGTACATTTACCTTTTGCCTTAATCAACAGTTTTAATCCCTTCAGGTCTGTTCCTTCCCATGCTGCAAATGGATCAAGTAATTGTAAACGCTTGCTGGCAGGGTCTACCTGAACATTTACCTTGCTTCCGTCTTCTGCAGGAGCCTGGTATCCGGCGTCTTCTACTGCAAATCCCTTTGCAGGCAATTCCATGCCAGTAGGTTCATCTAATTTTACCTGCTCACCTTTATCGTTGGTTAAAGTATCTGTGATTGGGTTGAAAGTTAAATCACCAGCAATAGCCAATGCGGTTACCAATTCAGGACTTGCTACAAATGCAAGTGTGTTAGGGTTACCATCTGCACGTTTGGCAAAATTTCTGTTGAAGCTGTGTACAATGGTATTGCGTTCTTGCTTCTCCGCTCCCATTCTGTCCCACATTCCAATACAAGGACCACATGCATTGGCAAAAACAGTTGCGCCTATTTTGTCAAAAACTTCCAGGAAGCCGTCGCGTTCAATGGTATAACGTACCTGCTCACTACCAGGAGTGATGGTATATTGTGCTTTTGGTGTTAATCCTTTTTCAGCAACTTGCTTGGCAAGACTTACCGCTCTGCTGATATCTTCGTAAGAGCTGTTGGTACAGCTTCCAATTAAGCCCACTTCAACTTTGGTAGGCCAGCCATTGGCTGCAGCCATTTCTTTCATCTTGGAAATTGGGGTTGCCAAATCTGGAGTGAAAGGACCGTTTAAATGGGGCTCTAATTCGCTTAAATTAATTTCAATAACCTGATCAAAATATTTTTCTGGTTCGGCATATACTTCCGGATCAGCATTCAGATATGCTTTAACGCCATCCGCCATTTGCGCTACTTCTTCTCTACCTGTTGCTTTCAAATAACGGCTCATACTTTCATCGTATCCGAATGTTGAAGTAGTAGCACCAATTTCAGCACCCATATTACAAATGGTGCCTTTACCAGTACAGCTCATGGCTGCTGCGCCTTCACCAAAATATTCAACAATAGCTCCTGTTCCACCTTTTACAGTTAAAATACCGGCAACTTTTAAGATAACGTCTTTAGGGGCAGTCCATCCACTTAATTTACCGGTTAGTTTAATACCGATTAATTTAGGCCATTTTAGCTCCCATGGTAAGCCTGCCATCACATCACAGGCATCTGCTCCACCGACACCTACAGCAACCATACCTAACCCACCTGCATTTACTGTATGAGAGTCGGTTCCAATCATCATACCTCCAGGGAATGCATAGTTTTCCAATACCACTTGGTGAATAATACCTGCTCCTGGTTTCCAGAAGCCAATACCGTATTTATTAGACACAGAAGCCAGGAAATCATATACTTCCTTGCTTTCTGCATTGGCAACTTCTAAGTCTTTTTTAGCTTCGTTTCTGGCAGTGATTAAGTGGTCACAATGTACCGTAGAAGGCACGGCTGCTTTTGGACGACCAGCTTGCATAAACTGTAATAATGCCATCTGAGCGGTTGCATCCTGCATGGCTACACGATCGGGTGCAAAATCTACATAACTTTTACCCCTTTCAAAATTACTCAGTTCCTGGTCTTCGTGTAAATGGGCAAAAAGAATTTTTTCGGACAAGGTAAGCGGTCTGCCTAAGGTTTTTCTTGCATTATCTACTTTGGCAGGCATTTCTGCGTACACTTTTTTGATCATGTCTATGTCAAAAGCCATAAAGTGATGTTTTTATATGAGATGAATCTATTTCAAAGCCTCGCAAATTTACATCATTTCAGTTGTAGGCTGTCAAAGGAATGCGAATAAATTTCCAAGGAAATGATAATTTTGTACGTAATTTTATTTATGGTAAAAAATTGGGTCAATATGGATAAAATAAGAGAATTCCTGGAATTGCAGGCATTTGGCGTTTGCTCTTCTATTGGCGATAAGCTGGGTATTGCATCCACAAGAATCCGCATGTGGTTTATCTATATCTCATTTCTAACAATGGGTTCTCCTATTATTATTTACATGATATTGGCTTTCTGGAAGAACATTAAAAACTATGTTTTCGCAGCAAAGAGGAATCCATTGAAGTATTATTAATAATAATGCTTATCCTTTTTTGACCTCTTTAGCCCAGGCATCTTTTAATGTAACCGTTCTATTAAAGACAAGTTTGGATTTATTGCTGTCTGGATCCTGCACGAAATAGCCCTTTCTTAAAAATTGAAATGCCAGTCCTGAAGGGTCTTCTGCTAATGCTGGTTCAGCATAGGCACCAGAAATAATTTGAAGCGAATCTGGATTAATATGGTCTTTGAAATCACCTTCAGCATTAGCCACATCTTCTACTTTAAACAGACGATCATATAATCTTACTTCCGCCTGAATAGCATGTGCAGCGCTAACCCAATGCAGGGTGCCTTTTACGTGAATTCCGGAAGTATCCGATCCGCTTTTGCTTTCTGGTATATAAGTACAATGTAAGGCGGTAATATTTCCCTGATCATCTTTAATGACTTCCTCGCATTTGATGATATAGGCGCTTTTTAAACGTACCATCTGTCCAGGTGCCAATCTGAAATATTTCTTTGGTGGATTTTCCATAAAATCTTCTCTTTCAATCCAGATTTCTTTACTGAAAGGAACTATTCTAACTCCACCATTCGAGTCTTCAGGATTGTTTTCACTGGTCAACTCCTCGGCATCTTGCGAGTAATTGGTTATGATTACTTTGATGGGATCAAAAACCACCATTCTTCGCTGTGCAGTTTTATTAAGTTCTTCTCTTACACAGAATTCCAGCAATCCCACATCAATCAGGTTATCTCTTTTGGCAACTCCTATCCTGTCACAAAATTCACGGATGGCTGCTGCAGGATATCCTCTTCTGCGCATTCCACTGATGGTACTCATTCTTGGGTCATCCCAACCGTTTACCATTTTTTCATTTACCAATTGCAATAGTTTACGCTTACTCATAACTGTATATGTCATGTTTAAGCGTGCGAATTCGTATTGTTTTGATGGAAATGTATTCAGATTTTCAATGCACCAATCATATAAGGGCCGGTGTGGTACAAATTCAAGCGTACAAATAGAGTGTGTTATTTTTTCAATGGAATCACTTTGTCCATGTGCAAAATCATACATGGGATAAATGCACCATTTATCGCCTGTTCTGTGATGTTTTGCGTGTTTAATTCTGTAAATAATCGGATCTCTCAATAACATATTGGGAGAAGTCATATCTATTTTAACTCGCAGCACTTTTGACCCGTCTGGAAAATTTCCAGCTTTCATTGCTTCAAACAAAGACCTGTTTTCTTCGGGTGTTCTTTGTGCATAAATGTTCCTGGTTCCGGGTGTTGTAGGTGTTCCTTTTTGTGCCGCAATTTCTTCACTGGTGCTATCATCCACATAAGCCAGGCCTTTATCTATTAATTGTAAGGCCATTGCATAAAGCTGATCAAAATAATCGGAAGCATATAATTCTTGAGCCCAGTTAAATCCCAACCATTTAACATCATTTTTGATGCTTTCTACGTATTCGGTATCTTCTGTTACAGGATTGGTATCGTCAAATCTCAAATTTGTAGATCCACCATATTTTAATGCAAGACCAAAATTCAGTACAATGCTCTTTGCGTGTCCAATATGCAAGTATCCGTTCGGCTCAGGGGGGAAACGGGTGGTAATGGATGAATGTTTCCCGCTGGCTAAATCAGCTTCAATAATTTCTTCTATAAAGTTTAAACTCTTCTCTTCGCTGCTCATTCCTTGTCTTTTCTTAATTATTTTCCTATTTCAACACTGTCAAAAAAAACCTGTGCATCCGATGCTTTGGCATCTTTATTAGTAGAGTAATACAATACCTGGTGTAAAACAGGTCCCATAAAGAATATATATCCAAATGCCTTTTTGCCTTTGAGGTTTTCATCAGATGAATTGGTTCCGTCAATTTCAATATAAAGGCTGTTCTTGTCCTTGAATTTTGTAATCATGTCTTTGCTGATACTAGCTCCTGCCATCTGACTGCTCATGCCTGCTTTCAATTGTTCCCAGAATCCCTCACCCATCATTTCAATCGGATCCCCCATTAGACCCATGGCACTTAAATCGAAAACCAATGCTCCATAAGATTTTGTGCTGTCTTTATCTGACGCAAAATAAATGGTTGCACCATTGGCAGATTTCTCACCTGGCTTAGCCGGGAATACTACAGTTACCTTTTCAGATAATTTTTGCGAAACATTTTGTCCATAGGACATTTGCGCGAAAGCAAATACAACAAATGCTAAAAGTATTCTTTTCATAATCTACAATTTCCCGGTTTCATAACGGGCGATAAAATTAATTGATTTTACCATGTCAGTATGTAAAATTCTATCCGCATCATTAAAAGAAACTAATTCCCTGTATTCCTTTATTAAAATTTCGAGTATAGGTGAAGTGGTTGCCGGTCTTCGGAAATCCATTGCCTGAGCCGCAGTCATTAATTCAATGGCCAGTACTTTCTCTACGTTTTGTATTAAGCGAAAACACTTGGTTGCCGCATTGGCCCCCATGCTAACATGGTCTTCCTGATTATTAGAGCTAGATATACTGTCTACGGAAGAGGGGGTACAAAGCTGTTTATTTTCGCTAACAATTCCTGCAGCAGTGTATTGAGGAATCATAAACCCGGAATTTAATCCTGCGTTTTTCACCAAAAAAAGCGGCAGACTGCGCTGACCTGATATTAACTGATAGGTTCTTCTTTCAGAGATACTGGCCATTTCACTCATGGCAATACACAAATAATCCAGATTAATAGCAAGTGGCTGGCCATGAAAATTCCCCCCACTTAAAATCAGATCTAATTCAGGGAAAACATTCGGGTTGTCGGTTACGGCATTCACTTCCTGCATGAATACAGAAAGTATATGGTCAAATGCATCCTTGCTTGCTCCGTGAACCTGCGGAATACACCGGAAAGAATAAGGATCCTGTACCTGTGATTTCGGCTGAGAGACAATGGAACTGCCATTCAGATATTGTCTGATTTTTTCAGCTGTAGCTTTTTGCCCCTTGTGTCCTCTTATTGCATGTATTGCTTCGTGAAATGGCTCGATAACACAAGCGAATGCGTCTATTGATAAAGCTGCAATCAGGTCGGCCATTTTTAATAAATGTTCCGCTTTTTTTAAGCAATACAATCCATAGGCATTCATAAACTGAGTTCCATTAATCAATGCTAGCCCTTCTTTACTCTGTAAATGAATGGGCTCCCAATTCATAATGGCAAGGGCTTCTGCTGAAGTCATTCTCTTTCCCTTATAATTCACTTCACCCAAACCTAGTAATGGCAGACTCATATGACTTAAAGGGGCCAGGTCACCGGATGCGCCCAATGATCCCTGTGTATAGATAACCGGAATAATCTGATGATTGTACATGTCCATCAATCGGATAACCGTGTTGATACTTACTCCGCTTTTTCCATAACTCAGTTGCTTAATTTTCAGCATCATCATGAGTTTTACGATAGGTTCGGGTACTTCTTCACCCAATCCGCAGGCATGTGATACTATCAGGTTGTATTGCAGCTGTTCAATCTGATCGGTACTGATTTGTACATTCTGCAGATAGCCAAAACCAGTATTTACTCCGTAATATTTGGATTCAGAAGCCTTCATTTTTTCATCAACATAGCTTCTGCAGGCAAGTACCTTTTCATGAGCATCAAATGTGATGGAAACCTGCTGGTCAAAGTCTAGTAAATGTTTTATTTGCTGAAAATTCAGCGGTTTGCTGTCCAATGGAAGGTAGTTATAGCTCATGAAGGCAATCGTTTGCTGCAAAGTAAACTGATTTAGCATTTATCTGCCCAATTTGAAATGCAGTTTGATTTAGTAAAAAAAAATCCTTTATTTTGCACCTCCAAAACTGGTTCGGTAGCTCAGCTGGATAGAGCAACTGCCTTCTAAGCAGTAGGTCATTGGTTCGAATCCAATCCGAATCACGAAAGCCTCAAGGATACTTGGGGCTTTTTTTATTACTTTGCCTTATGAATGTTCAAATGGAAGAAGGCTGGAAAGAATTGCTCTCCAAAGAGTTTGAAAAACCTTTCTTTCAGAAGTTAGCACTTCATTTGCGAACAGAGAAAGCCACAAAAGCTGTTATTTACCCTCCCGGGCCTTTGATATTCAACGCTTTTAACAGCACCCCCTTTCAAACTTTGAAAGTAGTTATCCTGGGGCAGGATCCCTATCATGGGCCAGGTCAAGCACATGGTTTAAGTTTTTCGGTACCAGAGGGAGTAAAACCGCCGCCTTCACTGTTAAATATATTCAAAGAGTTGCACCAGGATATCGGAATGCCAATGCCCAGTACAGGGAACCTTAGTGCCTGGGCTAAACAGGGTGTTCTACTTTTAAATGCCGTTTTAACGGTTAGGGCCAATGAACCGGCCAGCCATGCTAAAATTGGATGGATGGATTTTACTGATGCAGTAATAAGGAAAATCTCATCTGAAAAACAGGGGGTGATATTTTTACTTTGGGGAAAGTTTGCACAGGAAAAACAGGCACTGATAGATGAAACAAAAAATTACGTACTGAAAGCAGCCCACCCCTCTCCGTTTAGTGCAGATAAAGGGTTCTTTGGATGTAAACATTTTAGTAAGACCAATGAACTGCTGGTTCAGCAGGGATTGGATCCCATTGACTGGCAATTGCCTTAATATAAAAACATGAAAATAATTAAATCAATATTTGGAAGAATCTGGGCTTTATGGGGGCTCACAACTTTTGTTGCCACCTTTCTTATCATCATTATACCTTCTCTGCTAACAGCATTGATTCCAGATCCCAAAGGCATGAGTTATTTCATTCAATTGGCTAAGGTTTGGATGAATACCTGGTTGTTTTTAATTGGATGTCCAGTAACAGTGCGGGGTAAATTTCACTTTAAGAAAGGTCAACCCTATATTGTAACCTGCAACCACAATTCGCTGCTGGATATTCCTCTTTCTTCTCCATATATCCCCGGCCCCAATCAAACCATTGCTAAAAAGGAATTTACGAAAATTCCGATTTTTGGCTGGTACTATGAAAGAGGTTCAGTTATAGTAGATCGCAAAAGTGATGCAAGCAGAAGGAAAAGTTATGAACTGATGAAAGCTGCACTGGAGAAGGGATTCCACATGTGTATTTATCCAGAAGGAACCCGCAACAGAACGCAGGAACCACTGAAACGCTTCTATGATGGAGCGTTTAAATTGGCAGCTGAATCTGGCTACCCTATAATCCCGGCTGTAATATTAAATACGAAAAAAGCATTACCAGCTAACCGATTCTTTTATCTGATGCCTCACAAGCTTGGTCTACATTTTCTGCAACCCATTGAGGTTGGCAACCGTTCTGCAGAAGAATTAAAGGAAGAGACATTTAATACGATGGCAGCCTATTATGTGAAACACCAGGATTAAAATTGAGAAGCATTAACCTTACGCAAAACCACTTATAAAATTTATTCTAAGTTGTTTCTTTACAAACTTGAAAAAGTGCGGCTTCTGTTGATCCTTAAATCTCTGAGAATACCAGATTTAGGACTTACTGTAATGTTGAAGGAACGGAAAAGACCAACGGGGGTTACGTTAATAGACAATTGCCAGCAATGCATTTCACGGGTGATAAAAGTACTCAACTGCTGTAGATTTCCGCGAGTAATATCATAGAAGCCTGTTGCGCCAACTTTCCATTTATCTGTAAGACTAAAATCTCCATTAAAATTAAATGTTGAAAATGTCTGTGTGATAAATCCGCTGTAGTCAGGCTTTAATACACGCGTAAAATTAAACGAATAGGCTATCGACACATTCCAGGGTATATTAAAGTCTGTAAACTCCGCAGGATTGGCCCTTGCAAATTGCAGTTGTCTTTGCTGTTCATCAGGAGTCATGAATGGATCAACAGGGATTTCTTTTTTTTCGTCTTTTCCATCCTTTGATTTGCTTCTGAACGAAGTAGAAACTGCAACATTACCACTGGTAATTCTACCAAACTTGAATTTGGATGGATCCCATAAAATTTGCTTTTGTCTGAATCCTCTGTTGTCTACGTCATAAGGATCTAAGTTGGCACTGGCTGTGATATTAACTTTTTCAAACAAAGTGCTTCTGGCATAAAAATTAAAATTACCTAACTGAAAACTATCTGCCAGAAAATTGTAATTGGAACTAAAACCAAATCCATCAATCAATTTTACTTTTTTGCCTGCCTTATCGGAACTATCCTGTTTGTTTTTGGTTTTCATCTCAAGCAGGTTGTCTATTCCAAAACCAATTCCACCGAATGCCCCTTCACCAAATGCTCCCAGAATTCCCCCGTCAAACTGTGAAACCCTAACCGTTCTATTACTAGTGTCAACCTTTAAATTATAATAGTATTTGGCATTCATATCAGGCTGATAATTAATAGATAAGGTGGGCCTTATTTCATGTCTGATGGCAATGATATTGCTGCTTGGTTTGAATTTATAGGTACCAAAAATTCTAGTATTAGCAGCCAAACCAAAACTCATTTGTCTTGCTGCATAAAAACCTCGTTGAATAACTGTATCTACTTTATTGGTTGTATTATTCCATGATCTGAAATTGCGCTGTCCATACCATCTCTCCGAATAAGATACACTGGGAGCAAGTGTAATGGGACCCAAAGAAGGCAATGACAGTGTAATGGGGATACTGTGTTGCGCTCCGTATTGAAGCGTATCCAGTATTCTTCTCAAACTGAATGCGGTGTCATAGAATGAGATTTGGTTTTGAAAGTTACCGCTATAGCCAATGCCAATTTTTTCATACCATCTACCCGCACCTACCTGATCTTTTTGCTGGAATGGATAAAAAGTAACTACGTTAAAATTGACCGTAGGCAGATTCATATTTACCAAACGCAAATTGTTGTTCTGGTTATGATTTAGGTTAACAGACAGATTGTATTTTCCTTTCCAATCTTTGCTATAACTAATGGAAGAACTTAACTGGTTTTGAAAATTGACAAACGGGTTATTCAAAATGGTTCTGTTAAACCGGCTGCTACCAAAATTCACGTTTGCAGAAAAAGTGGTTCCCGGTCTGGCTCTGGAGTCTCTGCTGTGAGACCAGTTAATCATGAAGGAACGGGTTGTGTTGAATTCGTCTTTGCTGGTTGTACTTCTGTTTAGAGTCTTTGTATTCTGTATCGTAATATTAAGATTTCCTGTGTAAGCATAACGCTTTATATACTTAGAATTAATATTTAAGTTCCAGCCGCCAAATGAGTATAAATTAGATCGTAATGTCACATCCATTTTTTCACTCAAAACAAAATAATATCCCAACCCTTCCAAACCTAAACCGAAATCAGGACTTCCTGTAAAAGCAGGTGGTAGTAATCCTCCATGCCTACCCTTATTTAACGGAAATATGCCAAATGGAATTCCAATGGGCATGGGTACCCCTTCAAATTCAGGAAAGGAAGGGCCGGCAATTCCCATCTTATTATTAATGATTTTCATTTTACTAGTCCTGAAATTGTAGTGGGGAACGTCCAGATTACATGTGGTAAAACGAGCCCTTCTTGCATACACTTCGGTGGTACTGATTTTTTTTAAGTCGATTGCATTCACATATATCTCGCCCTCCTGAAAAAATGTATTTTTGGTTAACCCCTTGCCCGACTTCATGTTATAGAAAATTGTATCGCTGATCGATTTCATTTCTCCCTGAATGAATTGAGGCTTACTGTCAGGCTTTCCAGATGAGTCTTTGGAACCATACGCCTGTACCATCTGACTGCGCTGGTCGTACTTAATGGTTGCAGCATCTAATTTCAGGTCTGAATAATCCACTTTTGCCTTCCCGTATAAAAAGAATTCCCTGGTTGAGATTACTAGAACACCAGAGTCTTCAGCATTGTATTTGATTGGAGCATCAATAGAATCTTTGGAAATTTTTAACGTATCAGTTTTAATCTTAATGCTGTCTTGCAGATTTTTCTTAGATGCAGTATCCTTAAGGGTTTGCGTATTTCCCTTCGAAATAGTTTGAGCGTCCATTTCTGTGGATAAACCAAGGAATATCCCTAAAAAAAGGAACAGAACAATAGCCAGCCTTGATTTTACGTTAATTTTACTTATTCTGTTCATGGTGCTATTGACAAAATTAAGGTCTAAAACTGTGTAAATGGAATTTTAAGTCTGATTCCTTAATGAAAATGATATGATTAAAAGATATATTGCTGCTTGGTTCTGCTTAGTTTTTTCTTTTCTTCTGTTCACTTCGTTTACAGAGAACAAACCAGGAACCCAGCAAAAACAACCCCTCAGAAGAATTGTGATTGATGCAGGTCACGGTGGAACAGATGTTGGGGCAAAGGGAAGATACTCTACAGAAAAAGATTTATGTCTTGCTATTTCATTGAAGTTAGAAAAAATGATGCGTCAGGAAATTCCAGATGTTGATGTCATCATGACAAGAACTACAGATATTTATGATGACGTTGTAAGAAAAGCGGAAATTGCCAATCAGGCTAAAGGGGATTTGTTTTTATGTATTCACGTAAACAGTGCCAGGCCCATTAAGCAAACCGAATTTATTGGGTACAAAACGGTAACTGCATATAAAGGCAAGGGGAAGAAAAAAAAGAAATACACCAAAAAAGTAAAAGATTACAGAACCTGGTACACTCCTAATCCGGCAAAAGGTACAGAAACATTCATCTACAATGTTAATAAAACTAGCGGTAGAATGAAGGCGCTTAGTCAAGGAGACGATTTTGCTATGGACAGTGCAACAGAGCAGGAAAGAAAACTATTTGAGCAAAACGATCCGGCCAAAATGATGTTATTAAGCATGAAAACGCAAACCTATTTTCAGAGAAGTGCCGATTTAGCCCTTACGATTGAAGATGAGTTCAAAAAAGTTGGTAGAATCAGCCGGGAAGCCAAACAGCGAAATGAAGGGATTTTTGTGCTACATGCTGTGAATATGCCTGCCGTATTAGTTGAAACAGGATTTATTTCTAACCCAGAAGAAGAAGATTATTTAAATAGTGAGGATGGCCAGCGTGAGATATGTGAAGTCATCATTAAGGCAGTAAAACGATACAAGTTTTCTCTGGAAAAGCAGCTGACCACTACTGGCAACAGGTAATATTCGGTAAACGGCTTAAGTACCTTAAATTTGTACCAGCCATAAATAAACCTATTCAATGACTGTATCGAATGAAACCAAGGTTGGTGCACTAACAGCAGTAGCAATAACGCTACTTATTCTAAGTTTTAACTTTCTGAAAGGGAAAACGCTTCTGAAAACGGGTAATTATTTATATGCAGTATATTCTGAAACTAAGGGTATCAAAATTTCAAATCCGGTATTTGTAAAAGGTTTTCAGGTTGGCGCTGTTGCTGATATTGAAAATGCTGATCCGAATATTGCATCCATAATTGTTTCCATTAAATTAACTGATGCTTATAATATACCTGTAAATTCTGTTGCTGTTATTCGCGAGAATCCACTTGGAACTCCCAGTATTGACATACAATTGGGCGATCAAAAAACTTATTTGCAACAAGGGGACACATTACAGACCGCAGAATCAAAAGGCATGCTTAGTGGTATCATAGATAAAGTTACCCCTGTTACAGCTCAATTGGAGAAAACAATTCAAACGCTGGATGAAGTACTAAAAAATATCAATACTATCTTTGATCCTGCAACCAAAAACAATCTGCAGGCTGTTATTGCCAATGTTAATAAGACTACTGAAAGTTTGGTTGCTTCTTCCGCTTCTTTGCAGCAAATGTTGAATCAACAAACGGGTAGTATAGCTCAGAGTATGAATAACGTGAATAAGTTTACTAAGAATTTGTCGGAAAACAATGAGAAGATTACGCAAACTCTGGGAAATGTTGCTAAAGCATCCGACAACTTAGCTAAGACTGATTTGGCAGGATCTGTAAATCAATTAAAAACCGCAGTTGCCAATTTAAATACTGTGGTAGAAAAAATAAATTCAGATCAGGGCAGTATGGGTAAATTGCTTAATGACCCCAGTCTTTACAATAATCTGAATAATACCATTAAAAGTGCGAACATTCTCGTTGATGATTTAAGGGTGCACCCCAAACGTTATGTGAATATTTCTGTATTTGGGAAAAAGGATAAGACAGGTCCTTTAATGAAACCATTGGCTGATACTCTTAAAGCAAATCAGTAAATGAAAAGCTGGCTAATACTTTTGACAAGCATCACTTGTTTGTGCGGCAATTTATTAGCACAAAGGCTTCCCTCTGATTCACTTGCACCTGATGGAAAAAAAATTGATATTTTATCTGCTTTAAAATACAACTACCAGAAATTGGACTCACTAAATGAGTTTGTTTCACTCGTAGGTAATGTTATTGTGAAGCAGGATAAAGTAATTTTTTATGCCGACAGTGCTGTTTTGAACAGGCAACTGAATATATTGGAAGCATTCGGCAATGTACACATTAACGATGCAGACAGTATACATACCTACGCTCAGTATTTAAAATATCTTGGCAAGGAGAAAAAAGCATATTTGCAGAAAAAAGTAAGATTGACGGATGGAGAAGGTACGCTAACAACAGATGAACTGGAGTATGATGCTACTGTTAAAATCGGGACCTATCTTAAAGGAGGGAAACTCGTAAATAAGAAATCAACCCTTACCAGTACAGAAGGGTATTATTATGGTGATACGAAAGATGTTATTTTTAAAAAGAAAGTTATAATGAATGATCCGGATAATAAAATTAATTCGGATACACTTCAGTATAATACCAGTACAGAAATTGCTACTTTCACCTCTCCTACTGTTGTCTACAATATAAAGGATAAAAGAACCATAAAAACCAGGGAAGGTTTTTATGATATGAAGAACAAAAAGGCTGAATTATATAAGCGGTCTGTTATTGAGGACAGTAGCGCTATTTTCACAGCAGACGACATGGCTTTTGATGACTCAACTGGTTTGGGGGAATTCAGGGGAAATGCAGTGTATAAAAGCAAGGATACTGCACAGGGTTTTGATATGATTGCCAATAATATCCGAACCAATAAGAAAACAAATTCAATGGTGGCTACCCAAAAACCATTATTATTAATTAAACAAGGGGCAGACACAATCTATATTACTGCTGATACACTTTATTCAGCAAAACTTACTGATCTTACAAAAAAGCGTATTGTTCCACAGGTTAGGGAGTCATCCTGGTACGATTCCGTATCTGTAAAAAACAAGCTCATTCCAAAAGATCAGGAAGATAGTTCTGACAAATTTTTTGAAGCATACTATAATGTAAAAATATTTTCAGATTCGCTTCAGGCAACTGGCGATAGTTTATTTTACTCATTAAAGGACAGCGTCTTTCGTTTATTCAAGAAACCAGTTGTTTGGGCTCAGAATAATCAGATAACCGGAGATACCATTTATCTTTTTATCAAAAACAAGAAACCGGAACGATTGTATGTTTTTGAAAATAGTATGGCAATCAATAAAGTGGATAGTGTAGATTATTACAATCAATTAAAAGGGACTACCATTAATGCAAATTTTGTTGATGGTAAAATTCAAGATATGAGGGCAAAGGGCAACGCTGAAAACGTTTATTATGCTCAGGACGAAGAGAAAAATTTTATTGGTGTTAATAAATCTACTGCAGATATTATTGACGTATTTTTTGAAGAAAGTAAGCCACAGAAAGTTGTTTTTCTAAGGAATCTTGAAGGAACTACCTATCCCATGCGAAACACCAATCACGAAGATTTAAAAATCAGAGGCTTCAGATGGCTAGAAAATCTGAGACCAAAATCCAAGTTTGATCTGCTAATTTTTAAATAATATGTATGGCTGCCAGAAAAATAGTTAGAAAAATAATCATAGACCCATTAAAAGTATTTATTCATGATAGCCGTTCAATTGGTATTATTTTATTACTAGCAACCCTATTATCATTAATCCTTTCTAACATACCCGGATTCTCCAATGGATATATCCGTTTTTTCCAATTAAGTATTGATGGAACGCAGGAGCATGCTTTTGTGTGGGGACCGTTTCATTTACCCAACTCAATTCTAGTAGTCATCAATGATTTATTAATGGCTGCATTTTTCTTTTTAGCTGGAATGGAAATTAAACGTGAATTGGTAACCGGTGAACTCGCTTCTATGAAGCAATCTATTTTACCTGTTGCCGCGGCTATTGGCGGAATGATTGTACCTGCATTGATTTACACACAATTCAACAGAGGATCCGAATTTACAAGTGGATGGGCAATTCCAATGGCTACAGATATTGCTTTTACTTTGGGAATTGCTTCCCTGTTGGGAAACCGTGTTCCTGTTGCATTAAAAGTCTTTATTACGGCATTGGCGATAATAGATGATTTGGGTGCTATTGTGGTAATTGCATTGTTTTATGGGAGTCAGTTAAAACTGTTCTATCTTTTACTAAGCGGCTTAATTATGCTGATTTTATTGTCGCTTCAAAAAAACAAAGTAAAAATTGGATGGTATACCTGGATACTGGGGCTTCTTTTATGGTATACCATATTTAATTCTGGTATACATGCAACAGTGGCAGGGGTTTTGTTTGCTTTTACTATTCCGGTAAATAAACTTCCAGAACTCGAAATCAAATTTCACGTTCCAGTCTATTTCATGATTATGCCAGTATTTGCATTAGCAAACACAGCGATTGTTTTTCCAGAATCTGGTATTGGTGCTTTAAATAACTCTTTTTCAGCTGGTATTATTGCTGGATTATTCATTGGTAAACCATTGGGAATTTGTTTAGCTTGTTTTTGGATGATTAAGAAAAAATGGGCGCAATTACCCAATCATACCAATTGGCACCAGATGATAGGTGCTGGTATTTTAGCTGGGATAGGTTTTACTATGAGCATCTTTATTTCAATGCTCGCTTTTTCTGAAATTACAACTCAAGATATTGCTAAGTTAGCCGTTTTGGTAAGTTCAGTATTTTCCATGTTGATTGGATATGCCTGGATGGCAATAAAAAAATAATATTATTTCCTCCAATCAAAATAAAAGGTACTGCCTTTTTCGGGGGAACTTTCTAGCTTTAATTTACCTCCTTGTTCTTCCACCAGCATTTTTAACAAGTTCAATCCTACTCCAGTACTTGATTCTCCGTTTGATTTGTTATCCGTGGTTTCAAATAGTTTGAATATTCTATTCTGATCCTGTTTAGAAATACCTTGTCCATTATCTTTGACATAAAAAGTATAAAACTCTGAATTGGTTGAATAGAGTCCTACGCTAATTTCAGGATTTGGATGATTCGTATATTTGATTGCATTGGAAAGTAAATTTTGAAAAACTTGCTGCAGTTTAATTTTTCTGGTACGAAATCTAGGCAGATTTTCGTCGATATTCAATTTTGTGTTTTGTTTAAAAGGTAGCATTGTAACAATGTCTTTTACCAAATCAAGGCTGTTTACTTCTTCAATTGTTTGCTCATCCAGACTTTTTCTAGAATAATCAAGTATGGATTCTATCATACCTGATAAACGTGTGGCAGAATGGTATATAATAGAAGTGTTTTCTAATAATTCTGGTTCATTTTTTACTAATTCTTCTTTTTGCATCATGTCGGCAAGCATCGCAATGGTTGCTACGGGAGATTTTAAATCATGTGAAACAATGAAAACAAATCTTTCAAGTTGTTTATTAACTAGTTCTGTCTCCAATAAGCTCTGCTTTAATTTCAGTTGAGCAAAATACAATCGCTCAAACACTTTAACTTTCGCCCTTGTAATATTTACATCTAATGGCTTTTGTAAATAATCAACTGCTCCTTCTTCAAATCCTTTCAATACAAATTGTTCTTCTTTGCTAATGGCTGTTACGAAAATGATAGATAGGTGCTGGGTTTTTTTATTCAATTGAAGCATTCTAGCCACTTCAAATCCGTCCATTTCAGGCATCTGAACATCTAGCATAACAAGACCTATATTCTCATGCTTTAAGGCAAGTTTTAATGCCTCATTACCAGAATTTGCTTTTATAAATGATCTACCAGGCTGAGCTAATATTTCCTCTAAGGCTATTAAATTTTCTGGGCGGTCATCAACTAATAAAATTAAGAAGTTTTCATTGTTAGGAAAAAGACTCATAATTTCTGTATTTTATTTTGACAGCCATGATTTTATCGTGGATATAAGTTTTTGAATATCTACAGGTTTTGTTATGTAATCAGATGCCCCAGCAGAAATGCATTTTTCCCTATCTCCTTCCATTGCTTTTGCAGTTAATGCAATGATGGGTAAATCTAATTGCTTCAGTTCTTTTCTAATTCTACTCATCGCTTCATATCCATCCATTTCCGGCATCATGATATCCATTAAAACCAAATCAGTGTCAGCATGAATTTTTAACATTTCTAAAGATTCTCTTCCATCGGACGCAGATATAATATCTGCATTTTCAGATTCTAAAGCGGTACTTAATGCGTATACATTTCTCATATCATCGTCAACAATTAAAATCTTAAATCCTGATAAATCCATTAAAGTAGATTCATTGATTATAGCCTGTAATGTTGACTTTTCAGATTTCTTAACTTGATAAAGAAAGGAATCTAATTCTGTTATTAGATTATCATTAACGGATAAATCATTGCGAACAATAGCTTCTGCAAATGGCTTTAATTTATTTTCTTCAGCTTCTGGTATGTCATTGTTAATGAGTAAAATAAACGGAATATGTTGATTGTTACTTAAACTTCGCCAATCTTGTAAGGATGTTAAGTTTTCTTGCCACTCATTTCCCAAATCAACAATTATACAGTCAATATGTTTATTTTCAGTTATTCCTCTTGCTTCATTAATACTGCTAGCATTATAAAAGGTTACTGATTTTAATCTTTGCTGAAAAATTGCATTGATATTTTTATCTTGGAAATAATCTGGTGAAACTAAAAGAACACTTTTAAAATTCTGTTTTATGTAGGTGCTGATTTTATTAAAAGCTAGATTAAGTCCTTCCAAATTAATGGGTTTTTTAACATATGCTAATGCTCCGCCAGAATTAAAACGATTATCATCAAATGCAGATATAATATGCACAGGTATATGTTTAGTTTCCGGATCCTCTTTAAGAATTTTAAGTAAAGACCACCCATCTAAAACAGGTAATTGTACATCTAGTATAATGGCATTCAGTCGGTATTTTTTGGCATAAAATAATCCTTCATCACCACTAAGTGCTATAATCGTTTTAAAGTTTTTATTTCTGGCAAAATCTCTGACAATTGTTGCAAAATTCTCATCATCTTCTATAATAAGAATCACCTCATCATTATCTTTTAAATTATTTCTGTCATCTGATACTTTATCTTGTTCTTCAATATTATCTAATTCCGGTGCCTCAATTGTTTTTAACTCCTCTTTCTGATGAAAATTACTTTCAGTTGTTGCAACAGGAACAATTACCGTGAATTCACTTCCCATACCCTCTTTACTGCTTACCATGATTTCTCCGCCGAGCAATCTTGCTAATTCCTTGCTTATGGATAACCCTAAACCGGTTCCTCCATATTTTCGACTAGTTGAGCCATCTGCCTGTTGAAAGGCATCAAAAATGAGTTTTTGTTTTTCCGCTGAAATACCAATGCCACTGTCTTTTACCTGTATACTTATTCGCTTCCCATCTGGATGTTCCAAAGCGTTGAACAAGACGGAAACTTTTCCATTTTCAGGAGTAAACTTAAATGCATTAGATAAGAGATTCTTGATTATTTGTTCCAATCTTAAAACATCAGTTTTTAAGTTATTTGGTACTTTAACATCTTTATGAATGGAGAATTCAATATTTTTTTGTGAAGCTACTACGGAGAATAATTGTTGTAAATCTTTAATTATACTTTCTACGCTAATTTCTTCTATAGTAAGGTCAATCTTGCCAGCTTCAATTTTTGATAGGTCGAGAATATCGTTGATTAGTTTTAATAAATCTGACCCCGATCTGTGAATGATAGTAGCATATTCAATTTGCTTATCGGTAAGGTTCCTTGGATTGTTATCTGCCAATAGTTTCGCCAAAATAAGCACACTATTTAATGGCGTTCTGAGTTCATGAGACATATTAGCCAGAAATTCAGATTTATATTTACTGGTTTCCTGCAACTCTTTGGCTTGTCTGCTTAGTTCGTTATTTGTTTGTCTTAATTCCTCCTGCTGTTTAACAAGGCTGTCTTTATGTTCTTGTACTTCTGCTAATAAATCATTGATTTTTGCTCTAGCCTGTTCTGCTTGTATGGCTGAAGCAACATTGTGTGCAATATTTTCCAAGAGGTTTTTCTGATGTGCAGAAAATTTACCAAAGATTCCTAATTCTATTAATCCTTTCAGTTCATTGTCTAACCAAAGCGGCATACAAAGTATTTCACCTTTTCCTGTCATGTCTCCCAAAGCAGTCTCCACATGCCAGTAATCTGCAGGCACATCTGAAATACTAACCGCTTCTCTTTGTAATGCAGCATTTCCGATTATACCCTCACCAATTTTGAAACCAACTTTAGCGTCAGCCGATACAGCTACCCCGGCTGTCATTTCCAGAAAATCTGTTTTTTCATTTTTTATATATATTACTCCTGCGGGCACTTCCAGATACCCTACCACAGATCTGATTACATTCGTAGATAAAGCGAATAAGGAATTTGATTTTTGAATATGATCATTAATGTAACTAACCCCCTCCAGTAACTTATTTTTTTCAGTAGCCAGCTGATTAATGTCTTCCATTTTTGCCACAGTTTCCTTCAGTCTTCTCTCAGATCTGAAACGACTTTTTAAAGTAGCTATAACAGCATTAACCAGAATAAGTACAATGCCTATTAGTAAAATAATTCCTCCCAGAATAAGCTTAGTTGAAAATGAAAATGATTCTTCAATTTTTTTCTCAGTTGTATCTAATTCAAGTATTAATGCTTGTTTAATCCGATCAATCAGAGGAAATATTTTTTGAAAAGCAATTTCTTCTGTTTGAGCAATATCTTTTACGGTGTTTCTTGAATGATTATATTCTATTTTCCCTTCACTATCCCAGAACAAATACAATGCTGTTAAAGAAGTATCAAGAGAATTAATTTTATTAGTCAGGCTAATATTATTCTGAAATTCCAGTTGAAGTTTTATAATAATTGGCTTAATGGCTGAGGCTGTTAGCACGTAGTTGGTCATATCAGCATCCTTACTATCTATCCAGAATTTAAATCTGGCTGAGCGCATTTGTGCAATATTGTATTCCAAATCTTGCACTTCACTGATTGATTTTTTAATTTTAATCAGGTGAGTTGTCCTCTCAACTTGATTGTTTAGCGTATCAATAGAAAAATAGCCAACAAGCAATACCAAGAATATGGAAATTCCTAATCCTGAATATAATTTAAAGGGGATATTGCTTTTCATTTATTAAATTCATTTATAGACACTCAATATAAAAATTAAAAACGGGTAGCTGACGATTTATTTGTACTTTTTGTAATTTGTAGTAATACCACTACAAGAAACGGTTTGATTGTTCTATTGCAGATTTAAAGGACGTGATGCGAATGTTTAATAAAAGGAATATATATCTGATTCTATGCATCTTCTGCATGTATAATAGGCTACTTGCACAGGAAAAAAACAATCAATTAACCGATAGTATTACTACTACAAAGAAACTATTTAATAAAGTAGTGCAATCTATAACTGTTAATAACCCTCTGCCAGTTTCAGGTACACCAATGCAAGAAGCAACAAAGAATGCAGTTGATTTTGAACCTTATGAGGGTAAATTTATCAGATATGTTTATGTTAATAAACTGGGCTTTAATAAACTGCTTGCTGATACTACCATTACCCGGAACAATTTTTTGAATCAACTTGGAAATTCGCTGCATAAACCTACCAAGTATCCGGTAATCCGTAAAAATTTATTTTTTAAGGCAGGCGAAAGAGTGGATCCGGATTTGTTTTCTGATAATATCAGATACCTGCGCGATCTTAGTTTTATTCAGGACGCAAGTATTGTAATTATTCCCATTCAAAATAATCAGGATGAAGTAGACGTAATGGTACTTTTTAAAGATGTTTTTCCCATTGGAGGAAGTGTGTCGGAATTCAATACCAATCTATTGGATATAGAAGTTAATAATGACAACGTATCTGGGTCAGGTAATCGGATGCGTATCAGGCAATACCTTGATACAAGAAGAAATCCTGCTTATGGATATGGCCTTGAGTACCTAGCCAGAAATATCGGAGGAAGTTTTCTCAATATAGCAGCAGGCTTTCAAACTGAAAGTCCCACGTTCAATTCAGGAAAAAGAGAGGAAAATGCTTATTTCATAAGAGGTGATCTGCCTTTGGTAAGCCCATATCATCCATATACTGGTGGGTTTGAACTATCGGTTAATAATACAAGTAATACCTATTCGCCTGTCAATTTTTACGAACAACAATTAAAGTATGGATACTATAATGCAGATCTTTGGTTGGGTTATAGCTTAGGAGCAAAAGAACGTATGCTGGATAATTTAGGGGTAAGAAAAAGAAGCATTTTGTCAGGAAGAATGATTCACCGCTATTTTACTGCTCGTCCTGATACATTGAAAACAATCTATGACAGTAGATACAATGATATTACAGGGGTATTATTTTCTTATACCCTTTTTGAGCGTGATTTTTATCATACAAATTTTATTTATGGATTCGGAAGAAATGAAGATTTGCCGGAAGGCTTCAGCTTAACATTTACAGGAGGCTGGGCAGATAGACAAGATGTTTCGCGAATGTATTTTGGTGCAGAATATCAGCGAAGTTATTTCAATTCAAAAAAAGCTTTTTTGAATTACACAATGAAAGCAGGAGGCTATATTAATCAAAATAAGCCTGAAGATATATCGGCACTAATGAGCATTGAGTTGATAACCCCATTAAAAAAATTGAAAGCAAAAAACTGGTTCATGCGTCATTTTTTAAGTGGTAGTATTACTGTTCAAAAATCAATTCGACTCAATGACCCATTAAGAGTTTCCAGTATTTTTGGTATACCACGAATCAGGAATACCAGGATTGATGGTACGGCAAGAATAACACTAAATGCAGAGTCTGTATTTTATAATACTTTTAAATTGGCAGGGTTTAATTTTGCACCTTTTATATTTTCCAATATATCCTATCTCAAGCTTTCTGCTTCCGATCCTGAAAATGGAGCTGTTTACAGTGCTTTGGGTAGTGGCATCCGAACACGAAATGAAAATCTTGTGTTTGGCACCATTGAGTTAAAAACGTACTTTTTCCCAAAAGTAGTTGAATTGATGAGTCCCTGGAACATAAGCCTTTCAACCAATTTGAGATTCCGTTATCAGACCACTTTAATTCAAAAACCTGATTTTGTTGTTGTAAATTAGAATGAACTATTTATAGAAATCAATGTTAAACATCCTATTATGAAAAGATTATTATTAATGACAGGACTTATGTTTGTTGGTACTTTGGGTTTTGCCCAAAACAATCCCAAGCCAAGTCCGGCAACTGAAGTAAAAGCAACCCTTAAAAATGGTGCTGAAATTTCTATTCGATACGGTCAGCCCTCTTTAAAGGGAAGAACACCAGGGAAAGAAGTAGAACCCATGTTAAATAAGATATGGCGGGCCGGAGCAAATGATGCAACTGTTTTTGAAACATCAAAAGATTTGAAAATCAATGGCATGGTTTTGCCTGCTGGAAAATATGCTTTTTTTATATTGCAAAACGAGGCTGAAGCAATTGTTATTTTTAATAAAGTATGGAAGCAATGGGGCGCTTTTCAATACAAAGCCTCTGAAGATGCTTTACGTGTCAAGGCTAATCTCTCTACAAATAGTGAATTAGTTGAAAAACTGCTTTATAGCATCAATACAGATGGGAAAGTGCAAATACTATGGGGTAATCTGAGTTTTGATTTTACAGTAGAATAAGCGAAATGGTACAAGCATATAATTTTCTTGCTAGCTGGCAACTTTTCCCCGAGAAATGTGATTTTCAAAAAGGAATTGCACCCAAAAGCGGAAACTATAAAATAGAGAGTGTTGATAATGGACAGGCATTGAGTGTTAGTATAAATTGGGTGAGTCTGGACAATGAAGCATTTTATACTCAGTATCAGGTTGTTCCTAATGATGCAATGCAAAAGTTATTAGATAACCAACTGGCTGATGAAATAAAAGCTACCATCGTTAATTCTTCCACCCTGGCCGTCAGTTTTTTCAAAAACCTTTTGTCTGTACTACAGGTAACACATGAAATTCTTCCTAACGGTTATATGCGTATTACACAGGAAGGAACAGACGAGAATGGGAAAAACTATCGAAATATTGAGATATATCATAAGCAGTTGAGTGTGCTTCCCTACTCTTCTTCGGTTGCTGGAGTTGCTATCAGACCTACCAAAGAAGGTGTGATAAAACATAAGGCTTTAAGTGCTATGGAAGACCAGACCAATATGCAGTTGGACCAGATAAGACAGCAAATTGAATTACTGGCTCGTCAGGCACAGGAGATTCGTAAACGAAAAGAACTGAGCTTGATGATCTATGAAGCAAAGCTGAATTTTAAACCACAAATTGGACAGGTATATCATTTATATGAAAAGAAAGACAGTACACATATCCTTTCGTTAGTAGCACCTCAGGAATGGGGCGCTAGCGGGCCATTTAAACAGTTTGTTTCTTCTGTTAAATTATTGGCTGACCATACCTGGGTAGAAGTTTCTTAGTTTGTTGAATCAGCATAAAGTAATAGTATAAAAAATCCCGGTAAGTATTTAACACTTCCGGGATTTTCATAAATGTCAGATCTATTAATTAGCCAATCTTGTGCTTAGTTCAGCATCAATTGCGTCTAAGAATTCTTCTGTGTACAAATAATGTTCTCCATGATTTACTTTGTTGCCATGAATACATACAGCAAGGTCTTTAGTCATTTTACCTGCTTCAACCACATCAACACAAACTTTTTCAAGTGTCTGACAGAAGTTAATTAGTTCCTGGTTGTTATCTAGTTTTCCACGGAATTCCAAACCGCGAGTCCAAGCAAAAATGGATGCAATTGGATTTGTTGAGGTACGATTTCCTTTCTGATGCTCTCTAAAGTGTCTGGTAACAGTACCATGAGCCGCTTCTGCTTCCATTACTTTTCCATCTGGTGTTACTAAAGTAGAAGTCATTAAACCCAATGAACCAAAGCCTTGAGCTACGGTATCACTCTGAACGTCCCCGTCATAGTTTTTACAAGCCCATACAAAATTACCATTCCATTTTAAAGCAGATGCAACCATGTCATCAATTAAGCGGTGTTCATAAGTAATTCCCGCTTCAGTGAAAGATTGTTTAAATTCATTTTGATAAATTTCTTCAAAAATATCTTTGAAGCGACCATCGTACTTCTTAAGGATGGTATTTTTAGTAGATAAATACAAAGGCCATTTTTTGATTAAAGCCTGATTAAAACAAGCTCTTGCAAAACCCTTGATACTCTCATCGGTATTGTACATTGCCAAAGCAACACCGTCGCCTTTAAAGTTGTAAACCTCAAATTCTTGAACAGTACCGTCTTCTCCTTCAAATTTAACTGTTAATTTACCTTTACCCTTTGTTACGAAATCGGTAGCACGATACTGATCTCCGAATGCATGACGTCCAATACAGATAGGCGCTGTCCAGTTGGGTACCAGTCTGGGCACATTAGAACATACGATTGGCTCTCTGAAAACAGTACCATCCAGAATGTTACGGATGGTTCCGTTAGGGCTTTTCCACATTTGCTTCAAATTGAACTCTTTCACACGCTGTTCGTCAGGAGTAATGGTTGCACATTTAATTCCGACTCCATATTGCTTAATGGCATTGGCCGCGTCTATGGTAACCTGGTCATTGGTTTCATCGCGGTATTCCATTCCTAAATCATAGTATTTGATATCTAAATCCAGATAAGGTAAAATCAATTTGTCTTTAATGAACTTCCAAATAATTCTGGTCATTTCATCTCCATCCAATTCTACTACCGGATTAGCAACTTTAATTTTTTGGGCCATAATTTCTGTGTTTTGTTGAATTCAGTCGGCAAATATATTATTTATTGGGGAATCCGTTTTTAGGAAACATTCACAATTAATACCGGAATGGTCAATTTATGCCTAACATCTTCAATGGTTTCTCCAAAAACATAGTCTTTTAATCCACTATGACGGTGTGCCCCCATTACCAACATATCTGAATCCAATTCCTGAACCAGTCTTACGATTTCTGCTACTCTTCTTGTATACCCCATATATCCGCTGGCATTGATGCCTTTTGATTGAAGCTGTTCCACATAATTTTGTAATCTTTCCTTGTCTTTTCTTGTTTCGGCGTCGTCACTGGCATCTTTAGAATACCGTGCAGAAACGCTCTCAACTATATGTATTAGTTGATAGGAAACCTGGTCATTACCCTGTGAAAGCGCATGAGCAATCAGTTTTTCATCTGCGTTAGTGAAATCAAGGGCAATAGCAATACGATGAATTTTCCTGACTTCAAGATTATCCAATGGCATTGCGTCGCCATATAAAGTATCTTTTACCAGTTTTCGTTTTTTTGAAATAATCGGATAAAATGTCATCATTAGAAACAACCATATAAAGCCCAAAATTGCCAGTATTACCCCTATTTTCAGCCAGATTGAGGTATTGCTATGAAATAAAGCTGCAACTTCCTCTATAACCAGATTTACGTTCAGAAAGACTAGAATCAACGCAACCAGCCAAGCAAGTATTCTTGTTTTTATGCCAATTACAAATTCCCCCATAGTAGATGTATCACTTACAAAATGTATCAATGGAATTACGGCAAATCCTAATTGAATACTTAATATAACCTGACTAAAAATCAGTAAATCATCTACCTTTTCATCCCCATAAATAATGATTACCAATAAAGCTGGAACAATGGCAATCAAACGGGTTAACAATCTCCTAAGCCAGGGATTAATTCTCAAATGTAAATATCCTTCCATTACAATCTGTCCTGCCATGGTTCCGGTTACAGTAGAACTTTGTCCTGCCGCTATCAAGGCAATAGCAAAAAGAGCCGGCGCTAAAGTAGAGCCTAACAAGGGTTCCAGTAAATGATGAGCATCCTGAATTTTAGCTACTTCTGTGTTTCCGGTTTTGTAAAATACCGTTGCTGCAAGCACTAGAATGGCTGTATTCACTAGAAATGCGGCATTCAGCGCAATAGTACTATCAATCAGATTGTATTTAATGGCAGTTTTAATCCCTTTAGTATCCGGATTTATTTTTCTGGTTTGTACCAAAGCTGAATGCAAATACAAATTATGTGGCATTACAGTAGCCCCAATAATCCCTACCGCAATATAGAGTGCGCCATCATGCAACATCCCCGGCTTTAATCCCCCCAATACATCTCCAATGGCAGGTCTGGCAATTATTATTTGCACGAGAAATGAAAAGCCAATAATAGCGACAAGCGTGATAATGAAAGCTTCCATTTTTCTTATACCCCAGCGCTGTAGAAATAAAAAAAGAAAGGTATCCAGTACAGTAATAACCGTTCCCCATAATATGGGTAACCCTGTTAGCAGGTGAATTCCTATTGCCATTCCTAAAACTTCCGCCAGATCACAGGCTGCAATAGCTAATTCTGCCAGAACATACAGACAGAAATTTACAAAAGGAGGATAGGTTTCGCGATTTGCCTGAGCCAGATCTCTTCTTCTGACAATACCGAGTCTTGCGCTTAAGCTTTGAAGCAATAAAGCCATCAGGTTACTCATTAAAAGAACCCAAATCAATTGATAGCCAAACTTAGCACCTCCCTGTAAATCTGTAGCCCAGTTGCCCGGATCCATATATCCGACACTCACCAGATAAGCAGGCCCTATATAAGCAAGAATCCGTTTCCAGCCATTTCTTGGAACAGTTGTGTCAACTGTTTCGTGAACTTCACTTAATGATTGATCAACATTACTAATTCGCATGCTGTAATTTTTTTACATAAATCTGTTCAGCCAATTGCGCACTGATATGAACAAGCTCTTTATCGTTTATTTGAATTTCAAAAGAGTTATCAAATGCAAAATTTTGCTTCACTTTTATCCTGACTCCAATAGCTATTTTTTTGTGTTGAAGTAGAGAAAGAATATCAGCAGACTGACTGCCAACTGCAGTTACCTCGCCCGACATATACAGAGGAAATTTATTCAGATTCATTTGAGATTGGAATGGCATCTTACCAGTCGCATCAGGAATAGGGTCTCCATGCGGATCAAATGCAGGATTACCTAAAAAATCATTCAAGTGATCAATGAGCTGTTGACTCTGAATATGTTCCAGTTGCTCTGCTACTTCATGCACTTCATCCCAATTGAACTTCAATACTTTCACTAAGAATGTTTCCCAAAGCCGGTGTTTCCGCAAAACCATTAAGGCAATTTTCTTACCATCATTATTTAATTTAAAGCCTTTGTATTTTTCATATACCAGTAATTTTTTGCTCTTTAGTTTTTTAAGCATATCTGTAACAGAAGCAGCTGAAGTCTGTAAAACTGTTGCTACCTCGTTGGTACTAACTAACCCGTCTTTAACCTGAAGTTGAAAAATGGTCTTGATATAATTTTCTTCAGAAGAAGTTAAAGGCATATCTAAATAATATTTTAGACAAATCTAAAAAATTATTCCATTTTTCTCAAACTATTCTGTAACAAGCTTCAAATCACTTATTTTTATGAAAATATATTCCGAATGAAGTGGCATCATTTACTCTTCACCCTTTACTGTAGTATTTTATTAGGCTCTTGTTCTGATGCCCCAATTGATTTGTCTGGAAAAACAACCGTAAAGGAAAAGGATTTCCTCAGCGTTTTTAAACCACTTCCACTTCCCTATAGTGTTGCAGATACCAATCTGGAAAAAAATGCAGATACTCTTAAGATTGCGAAAGAAGTTTTTCTACAGTTTTATCCTGATACTGCTTTGAGCAATATTATGGGAAAGACCAAAATTTATACAATAAGCCCGGTGGGAAAGATTGAAAAGGAAAAAGAAAACTATCTCTTATTCATAATTAAAGAAAACAAAAAGAAAAAGAGGTTAGCAGTAATAGTTACCGACAATAAGAATAAGTTTCTTGGCAGCAAAGAATTATTAAACAACTCAGAAGAGGCAGGATATCATCGCTCTCTCAATATTAATAAAGAACCTACTTTCTTAATCAGCAGAGAAAAAATGGGCAGCAACAATGAAATGTTGTTTACCAGAGCAGGATGGGTATACAATGATGCAGGCTTTTTTATGATTGTGATTAATGATTCTAATGAAGATCCTGCCAAAACTGCTGTTATCAATCCTTTGGATACATTACCCAAATTGAATAAATTAAGTGGAGATTATATTAAGGATAAACATAACTATGTTTCTGTAAGAGACGGTAAAGATGAAAATCACTATCTGTTTTTCATTTTATTTGAAAAAAGCAATGGTGCTTGCAAAGGAGAATTAAAGGGAGAGTTTAAATTGGCTAAACCCATGGAAGGACTTTATTCTAAGAATGGCGATCCCTGCCTAATTGATTTTATATTCACTTCCAATCAACTTAGCATCAAAGAACAAGGAAGTTGTGGTAATCATCGTGGAATAAAGTGTTACTTTAATGACCGCTATACCAAGAAAAAAGAACCCAAAAAGAAAAAAGTGAATAAACGTTAGTTAGTGTAAAATTTACATTATCGTTTTTTAGCCTTATATTGCCTATCAATTTTTAACCAAACAAGCAGCAATGAATTTTAGAAGTTATCATGTACCCTATCAAATTAATGAGCAATACGCCAAGAAAGCTGCGTATTTCTCAATGGAGTTTGCCATACATCAACCTTTAAAAATATACAGTGGTGGATTGGGATATCTGGCTGGTTCACATTTACGCAGTGCTTATGAATTGCGTCAGAATATGATTGGAATCGGGATTCTTTGGAAATACGGCTATTATGACCAAGCTAGAAATCAGGATCAGACGTTACAGGTAACTTTCATGGAAAAGATTTACAGTTTTCTGGAAGATACCGGCATTAAGTTTCAGATATTGATTCATGAACATCCGGTTTGGGTAAAAGCATATTATTTAAATCCGGAGACATTTAACAGCGCCCCTCTCTTTTTATTAAGCACAGACTTACCTGAAAACGATTATGTTTCTCAAACGATAACACATAGATTGTATGATGCAAATGTGGCAACTAAAGTTGCACAGTTTATTCTTTTGGGTGTAGGTGGAGCAAAACTGATAGATGAGCTGGGCTTTAACCCTGATGTGTATCACTTAAATGAAGCACACGGAATTTCTTCAGCTTTTTATTTGCTTAATAAATTCAAGAGTGTAGAAAAAGTAAGAGAGCACCTTGTCTTTACAACCCATACTCCTGAAGAAGCTGGTAACGAAAAGCATGATTTATACTTATGCCACAAAATGAGTTACTTCTGTGGGTTAAGCATTGATGAAGTAAGAAAATTAACAGGTACGCACGATGACCAGTTTAATCATTCACTTGCTGCTTTGCGTTTTGCCAGAAAAGCAAATGGGGTATCAGCCTTGCATGGCGTGGTAAGCCGTGAAATGTGGAAGAACTACGAGGGAATCTGTCCAATTACTTCAATTACCAATGCCCAGAACTGGCGCTATTGGGCCGACAAACAAATGTATCGTGCCATGGAGGAAGGCAACGATGAAGTGTATGACGATCGTAAATCTTTCTTGAAGAAACGTGCATTTGAAATTGTAGCAGACCAAACAGGAAAAGTATTTGATCCCAAAGTGTTGACCATTGTATGGGCTAGAAGATTTGCGGGTTATAAACGCGCAGATATGCTTACTTACGACATGGAACGTTTTGAAAAAATGCTGAATAATGTTAAATATCCGGTGCAAATTATTTGGGCTGGTAAACCTTATCCGGTAGACTACCCTGCTATTTCGCAATTTAACAATCTAGTGCATTTAAGTAAGAATTATAAAAATGTAGCAGTGGTAATTGGATATGAATTAGCCTTAAGCAAACGTTTAAAACAAGCAGCAGATGTATGGTTAAATAATCCAAGGGTTCCTCGAGAAGCATCAGGAACCAGTGGTATGACTGCTGCGATGAATGGTGCAGTAAACTTCTCTACAGATGATGGCTGGATACCAGAATTTGTTAACCATGGCAATAATGGTTTTGTGGTTCCCAAAGCTGATTATGCAAACATGACTACTCATGACCAGGATGAATATGATCTAAACAAAGCTTATGAGATTCTGGAACAACAGATTATTCCTTTGTATTATGAAGATCATGATACCTGGAGACAAATCATGAAGAATGGTATGCGTGATGTGCGTTTCCAGTTCGATAGTAATCGAATGGCCCATGAATATTATGAAATCATGTATAAGTAATCATAAATGACTTTTTAATACCCTCCCCAAACAGGAGGGTATTTTTTTAACCTTTCCTGCCTAGTTTTGTTAAGTAGTTTATGAAGCATAAAATTATTATAGCCATTACCGGTGCCAGTGGATCTATCTATGCAAAAGGCATATTAGATAAATTGGCTGCCAATCCTGACCAATACAATGCTGTAGGAATTGTGATGAGCAAAAATGCACAGGATGTATGGGAAACCGAAATTGGTGATAAGTCCTATGCTCAATATCCATTTACCTTTTACGGGAAGCAGGACTTTTACGCTCCTTTTGCTTCAGGATCCGCTCAGTATAATACGATGATTGTTGTACCCTGCAGTATGGGAACCATGGGAAGAATTGCAGCAGGCATTAGTGACGACTTAATTACACGTGCGGCAGATGTAATTTTAAAAGAAAGACGAAAACTGATTCTGGTTGCCCGGGAAACTCCATATAATTTGATTCAAATCAAAAACATGGAAACCATTACCCTCGCTGGAGGTATCATTTGTCCAGCAACTCCTTCTTTTTATAGTAAACCTAGCACCATTGCAGAAGTTGCTGCTACAGTGGTAGACCGTGTGCTGGATCTGGCTGGTATTAAGATTGATACTTATCGTTGGGGAAAGTAAAAAGCCCGACACTTAATCAGAATCGGGCTTTTATTTATATCAAACTGGGTGTGCCCCAATCTGTAGATTAACCTATGAGTTGGTATTCGCTTCTTCAGGCTGACGCGATTTAAATGAAAACTCCAGTAAGGCGGTTTCTGCATTAAAATCAGCAACCAAAACATCCCCTTGCTTAATAGACATTTTCATTATCTCTTCTGCCAATGGATCTTCCAGATATTTCTGAATGGCTCTGTGTAAAGGTCTTGCCCCAAATTGGACATCATATCCTTTATCTGCAATAAAGTCTTTTGCAGCCGTAGTTAATTCCAATTCAAACCCCAAATTCTGAAGACGTTTGGAAACTCCTTTCATCAGAATATCAATGATATTGAAAATATTATCTTTTGTCAAGGAATTAAATACCACCACATCATCAATTCTGTTTAAGAATTCAGGAGAGAAAGTTTTCTTCAAAGCCTTTTCGATTACTGCTTTGCTGTTTTCTTCCGCATTCTGAATTCTTGTGGCCGTTGCAAAACCTACCCCATCTCCAAATTCTTTCAACTGACGAACACCAATATTAGAAGTCATGATGATTAGCGTATTCTTAAAGTCTACTTTTCTTCCTAAACCATCTGTTAATTGACCATCGTCTAATACCTGTAATAGAATATTGTAGATATCAGGGTGTGCTTTTTCAATCTCATCCAATAAAATAACAGAATAAGGCTTTCTTCTAACCTTTTCGGTTAATTGACCACCTTCTTCGTAACCAACGTATCCCGGAGGTGCACCAATCAATCGGCTAACGGTGAATTTTTCCATGTATTCACTCATGTCAATGCGGATTAGAGAATCTTCGGAATCGAACATATAACGGGCCAGAGAACGAGCTAATTCAGTTTTACCCACACCTGTAGGGCCAAGGAATATAAAAGTACCAATTGGCTTTTTAGGGTCTTTCAGTCCTACCCTGTTTCGCTGAATTGCTCTAACTACTTTTTGAATGGCTTCATCTTGACCAATCACCATACCACGCATATCTTCATTCATGCGGCGTAGTTTTTCAGTTTCCGCTTCTACCATTCTTTTAACAGGAATACCTGTCATCATAGAGATAACCTCAGCAATATGTTCTTCAGAAATTGGGTAACGTTTGTTCTTGCTTTCTTCTTCCCATTGTGCTTTAGCTCTTTCTAATTCCTCACCCAGTTTCTTTTCAGTATCTCTTAAAGAAGCTGCTTCTTCAAAACGTTGGCTTTTCACCACTTTGTTTTTTTCAAGCTTAACTTCCTCAATTTTCTTTTCCAATGCCACAATGGTTTCCGGTACATTGATATTCTTTAAATGAACCCTTGCTCCCACTTCATCCATCACATCAATAGCTTTGTCAGGCAATAACCGGTCTGTCATATACCGGTCACTTAGCTTTACACAGGCATCAATTGCATCATCTCCGTAGTATACATTGTGAAACTCCTCGTATTTAGACTTAATATTATTGAGAATCTGAATGGTTTCATCCACACTTGGCGGCTCAATCAACACTTTCTGGAATCTGCGATCCAGGGCGCCATCTTTCTCAATGTACATTCTGTATTCATCTAACGTAGAAGCGCCTATGCATTGCAATTCGCCTCTGGCTAAAGCAGGTTTGAATATATTGGAAGCATCCAATGAACCGCTGGCTCCACCTGCACCCACAATCGTATGTATCTCATCAATGAAAAGAATAACATCTCTGTTTTTTTCCAATTCATTCATGATGGCTTTCATTCTTTCTTCAAATTGTCCACGGTATTTAGTGCCGGCAACCAACGCAGCTAAATCAAGGGAGATTACTCTTTTATCAAATAATACTCTGCTGACTTTACGTTGAACAATCCTTAAAGCCAATCCTTCTACGATAGCCGTTTTACCTACTCCCGGCTCTCCAATTAAAATAGGATTATTCTTTTTACGACGGCTTAAAATCTGGCTGACTCTTTCTATTTCTGCTTCTCGTCCTACTATTGGATCCAAATTACCAGCTTCAGCTAATTTGGTAATATCTCTTCCGAAATTATCCAATACAGGCGTTTTACTTTTGGCTCCTCCAACTGCCGGCTTACCGGACTTAGAAGCCTGGAATCCACTCTTTTTGTCTTCATCGAACTCATCGTCACCGTCCTCCGGAAATTCGCTTCTGGGGGTTGGATTAGAACTGCCGACCATACCCAAATCGTTGCGGAATATATCGTAGTCGATCTCAAATTGATTCAGAATCTGTGTTGCTATGTTTTCCTTGTTTTTGAGGATACTTAACATCAGGTGTTCTGTTTCAACCAGAGGGCTTTTCAGCGCTTTGGCTTCCAATACAGTCACCCTAATCACTTTTTCTGCCTGTTTGGTTAACGGAAGACTATTGATATTGGCAATATTTTTACCAGTTTTATCTTTTACAGCCAATTCCACCTCTTTACGCAGTTCGTACAAGTCTACATTAAGCTGTTTCAAAACTTTAATGGCTGTATTATCACCGTCTCTGATTAACCCGAGTAATAAATGTTCCGTTCCTATGAAGTCATTTCCTAACCTGAGCGCCTCTTCCCTGCTGAAAGAAATGATTTCCTTAACCTGTGCTGAAAAATTATTATCCATATCTTATTTGGATTTATACAATTATAACGAATATTTTTGAGTGAAGTTGTGCAGGATTTGTACACAGAATGTTAATATGCCACTCATATGCTAAATGTCAAAATTGATACCAAGGAAAAATTCACGGTAATAAACCCACTAACCGCATACATTTCTGCAAATATGTCAGCAGATCTACTAGAGAATTGCAGACAAATATTGAATAATCACCCTAAGAACCTGATCCTGAATTTATCAGGAGTTACCAAGATGGATGCTGAAGTGGCAGATTCGCTTACTGAAATGCAACAAAATTTCTACGAAAAGAATGCCTCGTTTGTTGTTTGTAATATGGAGGAAAGTCTGGAGCAGGAATTAGATCAGCAAGGTGTACTTGAAGTGTGGAATATTACGCCAACAGAGTCTGAAGCATGGGATATTGTTCAAATGGAAGAAATTGAGAGGGAATTATTAGACAGTGATGATTTCAGTTTTGAAAATCACCCGGAAGAGCCTGCATAAACATTTGTTCAATGACAGAACCCAATTGGTATGCCATTTTAGGAATACAAAGCAATGCTTCTGTTTCAGAAATTAAAGCTGCTTTCCGAAAATTAGCGCATCAGTATCACCCTGATAAAACCCAGAATCCTGTATATACAGAGCAATTCAAACAAATCAAAAAGGCGTACGAAATCTTAGGTAATGCATCGGCAAAAATACAGTACGACCGAAGCCTAGCACTCCAGAAAAATTATTCAGTTGCGGCTCCTTCTCTGTTGAATGTATCCGAAATCATGCATTACTTTTTTTTATTTGAAAAAGAAATGAAGCAAGCGGATATTCGGTTTATAAATTATGACAGAATTAAATGGAAATTCAACTATGCATATGGGATGCCGCATGTACTAACCTACATACAAAATGCCAGTAAGGAGGACCAGGATTATTTATTAGCAAGAAAACTATACTGCCTCTCTTTCCTTCCCTATACTGAAAGTGACCCTTTTCTTCAGGTGCTTAAACAGCATTTTAAGCATCCAGATCAAATTTACCAAATTCAATTCCTTTCAAATAAACAATTGTGGGAAGCGAGATGGAATCAATGGCAGGTACCATTAGTGGCAACTATCAGTATATTGGTTTGTCTCTTTATCTATTGGCTTGTAAAAGAATAGTCCCGGCTACTTTCAGCAACCGGGACTATTTATGATTTTATTTTTCAGCGGGCATTTTCTAAATGTAATGCATGCTAAGGATATTTAGTTATTCGCAACCAAGGTAGAAGAAACCGTATTAGCAGATAACCATGGGGACGGTGTTACAGAACCACGAACTACAATCGTGTAAATTTTACCAGAAACAGCTGTCATTGGTTGAGTTCTGATAACTGCATTGGTAGCTGCATTTCTGATTTGAATACTATAAGAAGTACCCAACAAAGTAGCATCCAAAGCAATAAAACTGCTGGCTCCTTTGTAGCTAATGGCAGAAGGAAATAGTGCAGTTGTAGCGGTACCATTAAAAGCATTAACAGCAGGTGCATCTCCACTTGCATGAATAATTCTAAGGTGTGCTTTGCCTGAAGCCGGTGTAGTTAGATTGTCCTGAATCCAAAGTAACTCAGCAGTTTCTAATTTATTGGCAGCTATTAATGTATACCTGGCAGGTTCATCGCGTAAATCCGAAACATTGAATTTGCCAGTTGAAAAAAGAGTAGGCAATCCAGCCATTCTAACAATAATATCTTTGGTTCCGGGAGTTGTACTATTGTAAATAGTATTGGATCCGAATGCAATAGGAAGAATATTTTGCTTTAGGTCGCCAACAAAAAAGTCTAAACCTGCCGCAACGTCCGGTGCTGCGTTAATAAACATGTATTGAGCATATCCCGGATTAACAGGGTCTTTTGCACAACCAGAAAAAAACAGCACGGAAAACAACCCTGCAAAGTATAAAATATATTTTTTCATGATAGTCATTTGAAAGTTTCAATTAATAAGTTGCCATTACGGTAATACCTCTTGACATGGTTCCAGAAGTGGCCTGGTAGCGACCTCTGAATACTACGTTATATACTCTTTTTGAATTAAAAGTAAATCCGTTGAATAATGCCAATGCTGTAGTGGTTCCGGTAGCTCTTACCTCTAGTGTATCATTTTGTCCACTGATATGAGGGATATAGGCAGATTCACCCAATACGGCAATATTAGAAGCAATATTTGCCCCTCTGCGTCGGGAGTACAAATCCACATTCGGCACTGCAGAAGTACTAGATATCATATTGACAAATTTCACACTGGCCGTTGTATCCGATGGAACGGTAAATACATCATTCAATATGATTGCTTTTACTGCGTTGCTGGTATCATAAGTATAAACTGTATAAAATTTACCTTGCGCAAATTCAGCAGAAATGCTTACTGGAGTTTGAGCAGGAATGGCTGCACTGTCATAGATACGAATGGTTCTTGCTCCAGGTGTTATAGTGGCAAAAGCGGTTACTGTTGAAGCTCCAGGGAATACGCTTCCCATAGAGAGTGCCGAGCCATTCAGCAAAGCTCCATCTAAAGTTGCAAAATTTCTAGTAGCCCCCATACTCGCTGGAACGATTCGAATGAATGCTTTGTTCTCAGTTCCTACAGACTCATTGGCACGGCCGTCAAAGTCTTTTGTGCATGCGGTGAAAAGACCTACTGCAGCGATAATATAAAAAAGTTTCATTTTCATAATTTTCATTTTTTACGGTAGTAATTAAGGTTTAGAGAACCATTGTTCTACAGTATGATAGTCCAAAGCAATTGCCCCTATTCTATTCAATTCGCTTACATTATATAAATACTCTGAATTGTAACGAGGTCTTGCACGGTAAACCAATTTACCATTATTGTTGGCAAACAAATTAATACCAGTTGGAACTACAAAATCAGCATATACAGGAGTAGTTTGACCTGCTTCTACGTCTGTGTAGTGGAATCTGCGCATATCTGTCCAGGTTTCCTGAATACCATGTCCGTATAACGCAATGTATTTCTGAAGCATGATATGGGATAAAGTCAAATCACTGGCAGCAGGAACAACCGTTGGATTAGCCAGGTAATTATCTCTATCTGTTATGGTAATTACGCGGCCAGACGGAACAGCCGAACCATAATCGTTGATTAACATATCAAAATTCAAACGGATACCGTCAATATAAGCAGCTCTTGCAGCCGCTTTATTACCCTTTCTATACTGCGCTTCCGCAATCATGAATTTGATTTCGCTTGCTGTAATTATCGGGAAAGGCGATCCATTTTTGAAAATATATCTGCAATCTGCATCTGAAGTAGGCGCTGCGGTAGAAGTGAAAACACTACCCCAGAAATTGGCAGGCTGATCATTTACTACCAGACCACTGGTACCACCGTTAGGGCGAATACCTTTATACGTGCCGTTGGGATTTTCTCTTATGATATAAGCAGCTCTAGGATCTACTGCACCTTGGAAACGGCTATTGACACCGGTCATCAGATTCGCAATGAATTCTGTTTGTCTCATGGTTCCTACGTTTGCTCTTACTGGTCCGAAGAAATTGGATGTACCGGTAATACCTGTATTCGCAAAACGCATTACTGCATTGTCGGCATTCACATTCATAGCAAGGTTGGCATAAAAAATAACAGAGTCAGCGTTATATGATGCTTTATTACTTAAATGGTGGAATGATCTGGCCATAACTGCATAAACAAATTTCTTCCACTTGTTTACATCTCCGTTAAAGAAATAAGCATCCCCCTTAGCCAGATTGGCAGGGCTTGCACTATCACCTGTATTGTTCAGATAGGTAATAGCTGTTCTGCAGATCTGACGAACGGTGTCGTATACCAAGGACTGATCATCGTATTTGAAAACCAGTTGATCGGCATTAAAAGCTTCTCTGACAATGATGTCACCGTACATTTCAGCCGTTGTTAACCAGCTCCAGGCAGACATGGCATGTCCTACCCCAACATAATCCCATTTCTTTTCTTCAGCAGCCCATTGCATCATTCGCTTTAGGTTCTGCCCCATTCCATAATAATGCATGGCCCAGATAGAACCCATCAAATCACTGGCACCAGTGGCACCACCCATTTGATCAAACTGATTACCAGTAGTATTGGTAGCCCAGAATTGTACATAACGACCAACCTGCATACCATCATTTTGTAAACCATAAGCGGAACCTGCAGCAGCAGAACTTCCTCCCATATTGCTGATGATACCAGGCAATAAACTTTCTACCGGAACGCGAACCCCCGCATTGGGGTTGGTAAATGCTTCATCTAACTTTTTTTGGCAAGATGAAAAAAGTAAACCCGCCACGGCAAGGCTTACTATTGATTTTATATTAATATATGATTTTTTCATGTTCACTGTTTTTGAAATTAAAATCCTACTCTTACACCAAAGTTTACACCTATTGGAGTGGCTAATGTACCATAGTCAAATCCAAAAGCACCTACCCCTCTTGTGGCAGCAGTATTACCGCTCACTTGTGGGTCAGCACCGGTATAATTGGTAATCAGGAACAAGTCGTTACCAGTAATGAATATGCTGGCAGATTTAATGCCATTCAGATTTCTTAATGCACGTTCAGTTAATGAATAACTTAAAGTGATATCACGCATTCTTAACCAGTTTACGTTTTTCTGAATGAATGCTTCTTCCGGCATAGAAGACGCTGTATAATACGCATCGTTGTAAGCTGGTATTACAGAAATAGTATTTCTGGTTGGAGTGGCAGTATTGGCAAAACCATCATTTAAAACTCCATCAATTACACGTGGCACAAAACGATCAATGGTTCTGTTGCTGCGTCCAAGGCTGGTTAACAACATTTCATTGGCATTGAATATGTCTCCGCCAATCTTAAGATCCCATAAGAAACTCAAACGCCAGTTTTTATAACGGAATGAATTCTGGATACCCAATGTGAATGCTGGGTTACGATCACCTCTTAATTTAAATAAACCATCTGTTAATGGTAATCCATTTGATGGGTTGATTAAAATTTGACCTGCATTGTTTCTTGCATAACCCCAAGAAGCAATACCTGTTGTAGGACTACCTAAGCCCAATACACTGGCACGCGCGTTACCATATAACCATGTATCGGATATATAAAATTCAGAAACGTTAGCAGGGAATCCTACTACTGCATTCCACATTTTATTGAAGTTCAAACGAACATTCCATCCAAAGTCTTTTTTCTGTGCAACCTGATAATCAATGGCAACTTCAACACCCTCGTTTCTAGTGCTGGCAGCATTCTGTGTGTTTAATACGAAACCTGTACCATAACTCAAACGCATGTTTTCAATAATCTGACCTTTTGTTAAAGTGTTATAGTAGGTTGCATCAATACTTAATCTGTTCTTGAAGAATTTAAATTCAGTACCTATTTCATAAGTGCTCTGACGCTCAGGCTTCAGGTCTGGGTTGTTATTGGTAAATCCATAAGAATACGCAGGGCCGTTGGCACTACCGAAGTTGTTTACAAACACCGACTGAGTTGAATAAGCAGAATTTAGTCTGGCTGTATTCGCCATTGATCCGCGTAGTTTCCAGTAGTTAAGTACACCACCCTTCTTCAAACCAGGTAAGATATCTGTCATGATTGCACTCAAACTTAAACCTGGATAGTTATAATTTCTGTTGGCTGCAGGTAAAGTAGAAGCAGATTCAAAACGATGAGAATAGTTGAAGAATAATAAATTTTTATAGCTCAGTGCTAATTCTCCGAAGTAAGCAATTTGTCTGATCACACGCAAATTGGGTTCACCAAAATTATTACGTAGCAAACGTACTCTTGTGTTTGGCGCAGTATTATTTGAGTCAGTTCTGTTTGGATCAGCAACGTTATTACCACTCACCGCATACACTTCAGTTCTGTAATCCTGCCACATGGTTCCCGCCATTGCACGTACACTGAAGTCACCAAATGTTTTCTTGGCAGTAGCATTAATGGTATGGTTATAACCTTTGTAAGTATTCCAGTAGTTATCCTGAGAACCTCTTAAAGCAGTAGAAACAAAGAATGATTGTGGATGATAGTTCTGGTAACCAATCGTTTTATAAGTATCATATCCAAAACGACCAGTAATGCTCAACCATTTTGTTGGATTCAGGTTAATTCCTAAAGAGGAGAATAAACGATCTGTTTGATCGCGTCCTCTGTTATTCTGAACGTTCCATAAAGGATTGTCCACTTCAGCGTTTGCATTTGCAGAAAATAGTGGCAATTTATTACCACCATCGTCTTCGAACTTGGTTACGTCAACTGTATTAGGAAACTGCATTAAACCAATTAAGTATCCACCTGCAGAACGCAATACCTTTGCTGTATTAGTTCTAGTATAGGCAACAGATGGTGTAATTTCAAGCCACTTGGTAATTTTAGTTGTATTTCGTAAACTCAGATTTATTTTCTCCTGATCGTTGTTAGGAACTACACCCTCTTGCTTTAAATAAGAAGCAGAGAAACGGAAAATGGATTTTTTAATACCAAAGTCAACTCCCAGATTATGGGTTTGAGACTTACCATTTCTAAAGAAAGCACCTATATTATCATAGAGCCTGGTTCCAGATGGGTAAGCTGGTCCAAAATAGCGGAATATATTGCTAGGCTGGTTATTTGTCCCGTTGGTATACGCATCAAATGTGGGTGGAAAACGATTCAGCACCTGTACTCTAAATGCATTATCATATTGTACAGCAAGTTTGCTAGTTTTTGCCTTTCTAGTTGTAATAACAATGGCACCGGAACTTGCCTGGCTACCATATAAGGCAGTTGCTTCTGGCCCCTTTAGAACAGTTACGTTCTCGATATCATTGGGGTTCAGGTCAGAAATACGGTTGCTATAGTCACTTCCACGGTTAGGTCTGTCAGAAGCCAAACCCACACTACGACCTCCATCCGATGTTTCGTCAAAAGAAGAGTTATCCATGATAACCCCATCCACTACAAACAAAGGCTGGTTACTTAAAGACAATGAGTTGAAACCGCGAAGTACAATCTGAGAAGAAGCACCAACGGTTCCGGAAGTAGGGTTAACAGTTAAACCTGCAACGCGCCCCTGTAAACTATTAACAAAGTTGTCGCGCTGTGTTTCTTGTAATTCTGCTCCTTTTACCTGTTGGGTTGAGTATCCCAATTCTCTGGGCTTTCTTTTCTGATCCATGGCAACAACTACTACATCTTCCAGTTCTGAAGATTCAGCTTTCAGACGTACGATGATCTTTTGATCATCTTTCACTCCTACACGCTGAGATTCAAATCCCAGAGAAGTAATTAACAGTACCTGGCCCTTTGTGGCTTTAATGGTAAAATTACCACGGGCATCGGTTTTGGTGGCGGTAGATTTGCCTACTACACGGATAGAAACCGATTCCAAAGGCGAACCTTTCTCTAAATCGGAAACATTACCAGTAACGGTAATATCCTGTGCAGAGACTTTCATCACTAGGAAGAAAAGCAAAAATGCAATCCTCCAGGCATAAGCGAGTTTTCTCATAACTACAGTGTTTGTTTCATAGACAGCAATTTGTTGCAAAAAGCTGCAAAAATTGAAGCGTTTCGTTAGTCAATTAAATGATGACATAAATATATGGTTAATCATCTGTTAAAACCATAAAAATGGCAGCAAAAAATTGCACATTTTTTTGCAGGTATTAAAGTGGCACCATTAAAATTTATAAAATGGTAATTCCCCGTTTAGCGTAAGGTTGTAATTTTTCGCTGGAGGGATCCAATTCTGTAATTAATACATCAACCTGCTCAAGGGGACAGACCTGTAATCGCTGACTGGAGTTCAATTTTTCGGAAATGGCTAGTGAAACTGTTTTTTGGGCACAGGCGATCATGGCTTTCTTCACTTCAATGATTTCCCATTCCAAATCGGTAATGCCCATCTGAAGATCAATACTATTGGTACCCAACAAACACAAATCGGCTTTTAATTGCCCCAGTCGTTGAACAGCCTCGGCTCCTACTGCCATTTGTGCGCTTTTCAGGAGTTTGTTGCCAAGGAATATCACTTCCGCATTCGGATGTTCCAGCAATTCTAAGGCAATTGGGACATTGGTGGTTACAAAAGTAGCTGTAAGTCCTGGGGGGAGCATATTCACCAATTCTCGCATAGTGGTCCCGCCAGAAATTACCACCAACATGCCATCTTTTATCAGATCAATGGCTTTATGAGCAATAATTTTTTTCTCGGGGAGAGAATAAACTTGTTGGCTTTCTATTGTAAAATGGAAGGATTTGGCCAAAGCGCCTCCATGTACTTTAATCAGTTTTCCTTCTTCCGCCAACTCTTGCAGGTCTCTGCGGACTGTATCTTCAGAAACATCTAATTGGACACATAAATCAGATGACAATACTTTATTATGAATATTGATTTGCTGTATGATATACGCCTGACGTTCTTTTTTAAGCATTCTTAAAATTAATGAGTTCCTGCAAAATCACGCAAATATTTTTTTTAGCGTGTACGGACAGCCTTGCTTAATTTTACTCGCTTAATATGATATCCGAACAAACCAAACAACAAATAACCAGTAGAATAGACATCATTGATGTTGTTGGGGAATTTGTGAAACTGAAGAAAAGAGGAACCAATTATCTGGGCTTATGTCCTTTTCATGGAGAAAAATCTCCCTCTTTTACAGTTTCTCCCGTCAAGGAAATCTATAAATGTTTTGGTTGTGGAAAGAGTGGGAATACCATCACTTTCCTGATGGAACACGAGAAGTACAGTTATGTTGAAGCGCTGAAATGGCTGGCACACAGATACAATGTAGAAATTGAGGAAACACAGCGAACCCCTGAGCAGGTGCAACAACAGCAAGTTTCGGAAAGTCTGCATGCCATCAACACATTTGCACAGAAGTTTTTTACAGAGCAATTGTTTCAATCCGAAGAAGGACAAATAATTGCAGGCTCCTATTTAAAAGAACGTGGGTTCCGTGATGATGTACTGCAAAAATTTCAGATCGGTTATAATCCATCTGCAAAAGACGCATTAACTGCTGCCTTATTACAAAACCAATTCAACAAAGAATTATTGCCCAAGACAGGACTCGTGGCTTTTCGCAACGATGAACTGGTAGACAATTACAGAGGCAGAATCATTTTCCCGATACATAATAATACAGGAAAGATTATTGGGTTTGGAGCCAGGGTAATTGGAAAGGCGGATAAAGCACCAAAGTATATCAATACCCCGGAAAACGAAGTATATAGCAAAAGCAAGATTCTATACGGATCTTATTTTGCACGACAGGCCATAGACAGAGCTAAAGAATGTTTACTCGTGGAAGGGTACACAGATGTGGTAAGCCTTCATCAGGCAGGTATAGAAAATGTAGTGGCTTCCGGAGGAACTTCGCTTACAATAGATCAACTCCGTTTAATAAAAAAGTATACCAACAATTTAACTATCATATATGATGGAGATGCAGCAGGGATTAAAGCGGCCCTTCGGGGATTGGATCTGGCTGTGGAAGAGGGCTTAGACGTTAAGCTCGTATTAATACCAGACGGAGAAGATCCAGATAGTTATGTAAATAAAGTAGGCGCAACTGCTTTCAATGCTTTCATTGCAGCTTCTAAAAAAGATTTTATCCTCTTTCAGTTGGAAGTATTGTTGAAAGAAGCAGGCAATGATATCAATAAAAAGAGCGGAATTGTTAATCAAATTGCAGAAACGCTTAGTAAAATAAGTCGTGCAGAAGATTTTACAAGACAACAGGACTATATAAAACAATGTGCGTCCTTATTAAAAATTGACGAAGCCGGTTTTACCAATCTGGTAAATAAATTCAAAAGAGATAAAATTGCCAAGGAGGAAAGAAAGCTACCCTTTGATGAAGCAGATTTCATTCATCAGGATTCCATGCAACCCAATAGGGACATGGATGAAGGACAGCTGTTACTTCAGCAAGATGATCAGGTAGAAAAAAATGTAGTTCGTGTTTTGTATGAATATGGTCTTAAACCATATGACGAGTCTCGCACCATTGCTGCCTATATATTTGAAGAATTGGAGAACTACCCTATTGAAAATTCAACCTATGAAAAACTAATTGACTTATATAAGGATGCATACAATAAAGGTTTGGAACCCACAACAAAGACTATGCTGTATCACGATGACGCATCCATCAGGGAATTACTGATTAATATTTCTATGTTCCCTTTTGAGTTAAGCAATCGATGGGACGAAATATTGCCCAACATGAATATTGTAAATAAGGATGTTTCTATTTCAGATACTGAAATGAGTTTGAATTATTTTAAACTAAGAAAGATTAAGAAAATGTTCGAGCAAAATCAACGGGATATGGAAACTGCCTCATTTGAAGAGCAATTGAAACTAATTGAGCTGCATAAACAGTTAAAAGAATTTGAGATTGCCATCACTAAACAGCTTGGCACCGTAATCCTTCGATAAATAAAAAGCCCCGAGTAAACTCAGGGCTTTTAAACTTAACTATGTATGTCTCGTCCTAGTATATCGATACACAAAATGTAAAATATGCAGGACAATCAAGAGAATCAGTATGTTAAGCGAAAACAAAGTGATTACCCTTTGTCGCTAAAATTAGAGATTATTCAAGAAATTGAACGCGGTAAACTATCCACTAGAGGGGCCATGGTCAAGTATGGGGTGCAATCTAGGGCAACTATTATTGCCTGGTTAAGAAAATATGGGAACTTTAACTGGGAAAACCAAACTCCCTCGTATATGCCCAAAACCCCAGAGCAAAAGCTGCTCGAGATGGAATTAAAGATTAAGCTTCTGGAAAAGCAAAAAGCTTTTTTAGAACATCAAGTAGAGCAGGCAGATAAAAAAGCCATGATTTTCGATATGATGATCAATTTGGCAGAGAAAGAATATAATATTCCAATAAGAAAAAACTCCTCACCCGAACAATCGACCAATATCGATCAGAAAAAAAAGAAACGCTAACAGCTACCTGTGCGTTGTTCGGGTTAAGCAGACAGGTCTATTATCGCAGAATTAGGGCTACCAATAAAAGAAAGACACTAGCTCAGGAGGTAATTGATTTAATTGTTCCTATACGTAGAAGAATGCCACGAATTGGCACAAGAAAATTGTATTTCTTACTAAAGCCTAAATTGGAACTACTTGGAATTGGTCGAGATAAGTTATTTGCCATTATGAAAGCCAATCACCTAGAAGTAAAGCCTGAAAGGAGTTACAGGATAACAACTTTCTCTCACCATAGGTTCAGAAAGCATAAAGATCTGGTAAATGGATTATTTATCACAAGACCAGAACAAGTATGGGTGTCCGATATAACTTATATGCAATCTGCCATTGGACACCACTACCTTGCATTGGTTACGGATGCCTACTCAAAGAAAATAGTTGGGTATGACCTATCGAATAATTTACAAACGGAAGGGGTTTTAAGAGCAATGAAAATGGCTATTAAAACAAGAAAATATCGAGAAGCAGTACTCATACATCACTCAGACAGAGGCCTACAATATTGCTCCAATGAATATCAAAGGTTACTTAGTAATCATAAAATCACTTGTAGTATGACGACAGACTCTGACCCCTACTCAAATGCCATAGCTGAAAGAGTCAATGGAATCATTAAAAATGAGTTTTGTATCGAAAACTACAAAGTTGACCTAACTACTCAACAGCAAATTATTAAAGAAACCATTGACATCTATAATCAAGAAAGACCACACTATTCTTGCTCCTATTTAACCCCCAATCAAATGCATTGTCAATCTAAACTTCCTATTAAAACCTATAAAAACAAAAAAGGTAGCAGGAACGCTCCTGCTACCTTTGAATAAACTACTTTTATACTTTAATAACCGTATCGGTTATTTAGGACGGGTCAGTATATCGTGTTTTCAGAACGGCTAACCGTTTCTTATTTATAAAAGCACAATATTATTTTACTTCTTCGAATTGCGCATCTTCAACAGTGTCAGATTTTGGAGCATCACCGTTTGCAGTTCCTGCATCAGCACCTGGCTGTGCACCAGCTTCTTGTTGTGCTTTATAGATATCTTCGCTGGCAGCTGTCCAGGCAGTATTCATTTCAGCCATTGCCGCATCAACTGCAGGGATGTCCTGATTTTTGTGTGCTTCCTTCAGTTTATTTAATGCAGTTTCAATAGCACCTTTTTTATCTGCTGGAATCTTATCACCAAACTCTTTAAATTGTTTTTCAGTCTGGAAAATCAAGCTGTCTGCCTGGTTCAATTTTTCAACGCGGCTTCTCGCTTCATTATCGGCAGCTTCATTGGCTTTTGCTTCAGCTTTCATTTTTTCAACTTCTTCTTTGCTCAAGCCACTACCCGCTTCAATTCTGATTTTTTGTTCTTTACCTGTACCCTTGTCTTTTGCACTTACATTCAACAAACCGTTTGCATCAATGTCAAAAGTAACTTCAATTTGAGGAACTCCTCTTGGAGCTGGTGGAATACCATCTAGGTTAAACATACCAAGACTCTTATTCTGATTGGCCATTGGACGCTCTCCCTGAAGTACATGAATTTGTACACCTGGCTGATTGTCGCTGGCAGTTGAGTACACTTCTGTTTTCTTGGTTGGAATGGTTGTATTGGCTGCAATCATGGTTGTCATTACACCACCCATGGTTTCAATACCAAGGCTAAGCGGAGTAACATCTAGCAATAACACATCTTTTACTTCACCAGTAAGAACTGCTCCCTGAATCGCAGCACCTAAGGCAACTACTTCATCCGGATTCACACTTCTATTGGGTTTCTTTCCAAAGAACTTTTCTACAATTTCCTGAACTTTTGGAATACGGGTTGATCCACCCACCAAAATAACTTCATCAATTTGAGCTGTTGAGTAACCTGCATCTTTTAATGCAGCTTCACATGGTTTTAAGCAACGAGCGAATAAATTATCTGATAATTGTTCAAATTTAGCTCTAGACAATTTTAACACTAAGTGCTTAGGAACACCATCTACTGCAGTGATATAGGGAAGGTTAATTTCAGTTTCAGAAGAAGAACTCAATTCTACTTTTGCCTTTTCAGCAGCTTCTTTTAAACGCTGTAAAGCCATTGGGTCTTTACGCAAATCAATACCTTCCTGTGCTTTGAATTCGTCTGCTAACCAGTCCATGATTACTTTATCAAAATCATCACCCCCTAAGTGCGTGTCACCATTGGTTGATTTTACTTCAAATACTCCATCCCCTAATTCAAGAATAGATATATCGAAAGTACCACCACCCAAATCGAATACGGCAATCTTCTGGTCTGCATTTTTCTTGTCAAGTCCATAAGCAAGTGCTGCAGCAGTTGGTTCATTCACAATTCTTCTTACATTCAAACCAGCAATTTCACCGGCTTCCTTTGTTGCTTGGCGCTGAGCGTCGTTAAAGTAAGCAGGAACGGTAATTACCGCTTCATTCACTTCATGACCTAAATAATCTTCAGCAGTCTTCTTCATTTTCTGCAAAATCATTGCAGAAATTTCTTGTGGAGTGTACATACGATCTTCAATCTGTACACGAACGGTATTGTTATCACCTTTGGCAACTTGATAGCTCCAGTGGCTGATTTCTTCAGTTACTTCGTCGTAACGACGACCCATAAAACGCTTCACACTGGTAATAGTGTTTTGTGGATTGGTGATAGCCTGTCTTTTTGCAGGATCTCCCACTTTGCGTTCGCCATTCTTTAAAAATGCTACTATTGAAGGAGTAGTGCGGCGTCCTTCGTCATTGGCAATGACAACCGGTTCATTACCTTCCATTACGGATACACAGCTATTAGTGGTTCCGAGGTCTATTCCAATAATTTTTGCCATAATATATGTTTTCAATTGCAGTAGTTTATTCAATGATTATGCCACGGGTAAGCAAAGTGCAATATTGTCAGATTCACTACCAAATCGTCGTATTATACAGACTTATAAGGACATTTTAGCGTAAATAAGCCCTTATTGCAGCTGCTTAGCCTTGAAAGTGAAGTTCTTTTGAGAGAAATAGCTGAAAATAACCACAAAAACAGTGGTCAGCATTTTGGAGGGGGTTGCGTACCATCCGAAACTATCTACAAATATTTTTAAAAATATATAATTCAGCAGGATGCAGCCAAAAACAACCAGGAAATACTTGGCTAATTGTGCCCGCTTAGTAACACTTGTTTCCTGAAATACCACATAACGGCTTAAGTAAAATCCGGTTGGGAAAGTAACCAGAAAACTGAGTATAAACGAGGCAATATGCGGACTAACCGTTACAGAATACATTTGTACAACGGACTTATTTAATATATAGTTGTAGGCAACAAAGAATAAACCTATATCCAGAACCGTATTAAACCCACCACAAGCGGCATACCGATAAGTTTGTTTGGGCATGAACCTGCTGAACAAGGGATAAAACCAGTCAACCACTTGTAGAATAAATCCACTAACGAATTTGTGCAGCTTTTGCATAACGGAGCGCGAAGGTAGTTGATAAATGGTTAGTTTTGCAACCCGAAATTGTTAAGATTATGAGTGTGGTCAATCAAATAAAACTGGCAGCGGCCAGCAGTATACAGGCACTATACGGAGAATCCGTTACTGCAGATCAGGTATTGGTAAATCAAACCAAGCCTGAATTTGAAGGAGATTATACTGTGGTATTGTTTGCTTTTGTAAAAACACTCAGGAAATCACCCGAACAATTGGGTAAAGAGCTGGGAGACTATCTTGTGAACCAATATCCATCTTTGTTTTCCAGCTACAACCTGGTTAAAGGCTTTTTAAATCTAACCATTCCGGAAGTATATTGGTCAGAGAAGTTGGCTGGTAATTACGCCAATACTTGCTACGGTTTTGCTCCGCTTAATGGAAATAAGGTAATGGTGGAGTACTCCTCTCCCAACACGAATAAACCTTTACATCTGGGGCATTTGAGAAATAATTTTCTTGGAAGAAGCATTGCAGAAATTTTAAAAGCTACCGGAAATGAAGTAGTAAAAACCTGTATTGTGAATGACAGGGGCATACATATCTGTAAAAGTATGATTGCCTGGCAGCGATACGCCAATGGAGCTACGCCTGCAAGTACAGGGAAAAAAGGCGATCATTTTGTTGGAGATTACTATGTAAGGTTCAATGATGCCTATAAAGCTGAAATGGCAGATCTTAAAGCAAAAGGACTAACAGATGAACAGGCCGAAAAAGAAGCGCCCATAATGAAAGAAGCCCAGCAAATGTTGTTGGACTGGGAAGCCGGAAAGCCTGAAGTTATTCAGTTGTGGAAAGAGATGAACAGTTGGGTTTATGAAGGATTTGATACCACATATAAAAGAATTGGTACTGACTTCGATAAAATTTATTACGAGAGTAATACGTATTTATTAGGTAAGGATCTGGTAGATAAAGGACTGGATCAAAAAGTGTTTTATCAAAAAGAAGATCAGAGTGTTTGGATTGATTTAACCGGAGATGGCTTAGATGAAAAGCTCGTTAGAAGAAAAGATGGCACTTCAGTTTATATAACACAAGACATTGGTCTTGCTGAACAAAAGCAAAAGGAGTTCAATGCTCAACAGAGTATTTATGTGGTTGGTGATGAGCAGAATTATCATTTTAAAGTATTAAAACTGATTTGTCAGAAGCTACAATTACCATCTGCAGATGGAATATATCACCTTAGTTATGGTATGGTTGAATTGCCAACCGGCAAAATGAAAAGCCGGGAAGGTACGGTGGTAGACGCAGATGACCTGGTTGATGAAATGATTCGAATTGCCCGGGAGAAAACCGAGGAGTTGGGGAAGGTCAATGACTTTACGGAAGAAGAAAGAGTGGCATTGTATGATACTATTGGATTGGGAGCTTTGAAATTCTTCCTTCTTAGGGTAGATCCAAAGAAAAAAATGATTTTTAATCCAGAGGAAAGCATCGATTTTCATGGATTTACAGGGCCTTTTATTCAATATACCTATGCAAGAATCAGCAGTATTCTCAGGAAATTACAATATACTCCAGATACCAAGCTGACTCCGGATGATTCGGTTACTTTTACTCCACTTGAAAAGGAACTAATGGTGGCATTGGAACAGTTTCCTGAAACATTGCAGGATGCAGCTAAAGAACAGGATCCTTCAAAAGTTGCCATTTACATTTATACGATTGCCAAAATTTTCAGTTCTTTCTACGCTGAACATTCCATTGCCAATGCTGAAAGTACTAGCAAACAGCAATTACGAATTATGTTATCTGTATTAACAGCAACAACAATTAAAAACGGAATGGAAGTACTGGGAATTAAAGTACCCGAAAGGATGTAAAAAAAATATTTTAATATTGCAACCTGGTAAGGCGCCCGGGTGTTGAAATTGGTAGACAAGCCACCTTGAGGTGGTGGTGCTGGAAACGGCGTGCTGGTTCGAATCCAGTCTCGGGCACAGAGAAAAGTCCTGCACAAAGTGCGGGATTTTTTTATGGATTCAATCGAAGCTTGTTACAGAGATTCGACAATCTTTTTCAAATACTTTCATTTTTCCTTATTTTCAAATTGAAACTGTAAATCTATGTCTACTACCAGCCATCACGATGAAAGAATAGCAAAAATGAGTTTTGCTTCAGTCTATCCACTTTATGTGGCTAAGATTGAAAAAAAAGGAAGATCCGTTACAGAATTAAATACAATCATTGAGTGGTTAACTGGTTATTCAGTAGAACAAATTAATCAACTGATTACCAACAAAGTAAGTTTTGCTGAATTCTTTTCAAAAGCTCAACTTAACCCCAATGCTACTTTAATTACAGGCACGATTTGCGGATATAGAATTGAAGACATTGAGAATCAATTAACCAGAGAAGTAAGATACCTAGACAAAGTGGTAGATGAATTGGCAAAAGGAAAAAAACTAGAGAAAATTATGCGCCAAAATCTGTTTTCCAATACGCCTAAAATTTAATTAAGTTACAGTTGTAAATTTTGAAAACTAACATTTTTACATGAAAGAAGTTATAGGTGCGCAATATAATAAGATACAATTGATTGAAAATGCAGAATATGAGAACTGTACTTTTAATCAGTGTGATTTCAGCACCCAGGATTTGTCGGGTTATCATTTCATCAAATGCGTCTTTCAAGGTTGTAACTTAAGCAATGTAAAATCTGTAAAAACGATTTTTCAGGACATTCAATTTATAGACGCTAAATTAATAGGTGTTAGATTTGAAGATTGTAATCCTTTCTCACTTTCTTTTTCCTTTATGGGGTGTCAAATGAATCATGTTTCATTTTTTAATGCGAAAATTCCGAAAGCGGTTTTTAAAAATTGCTCATTACAAAATGTGGATTTCTCAGGAACTGATTTATCTGGTGCCATTTTTGACAATTGTGATTTAACTGGATCTGTATTTGACCAGTCCAATTTGGAAAAAACAGATTTTAGAACCGCTTGGGGATACTCAATAGATCCAGATAGTAATCGATTGAAAAATGCGAAGTTCTCAAATACTGGTTTATCTGGCTTGTTGCTTAAATACAAACTACATATTGAATAATGAGTAAAGATATAGTTCAATACAACAAGGCTCAGACAATTGAGGATTCGGCAATATGCGATTTACTTGCCAATGCCATTGACGCAGTATTGAAAGAATCTGATTCAAAAATATGGCATGCGCATCCTGTTTGGTTCATCAATGACAACCCAATAGTGGGTTATTCCAAACAAAAAAAAGGAATCCGACTCATGTTTTGGAGCGGTTCAAGTTTTGATGAGGAAGAGTTGTCTGTTAAAGGAGGTAAGTTTAAAGATGCATCTGTCTTTTATCAAAACAGTCATGAAATAAATATGACACTATTAAATAGATGGCTAAAAAAATCAAGAGAAATACAGTGGGATTATAAAAATATTATTAAACGAAAAGGAAAACTCGAAAAAATATAATGAAAAAATTAATGATGATATGTTTGTTAACCGGTTTGCAATTAGCATCAAATGCACAACAAAAATGGTTTACATTAATTACAGATTCTGCCTCACTGGTAAACGAAGGAAGTAGTATAACCAATCAATTTATTAAAGACATAAAAAAGGTTGAACCTGCCATTCAGTTTAATGCGAAAGCAGTACTAAACACAACCCCCTATTTAATATATTATGATTACAGAGATATTTCTGCCAATCTTCCGATTTGGGAGCAAGTAATTCCCGATCAAAAACAATTCTTTTATAGTTTGGCGGGCAATGAAATAGAAGGCAAAAAAGCCTTTGGTTTGTTTTTCAATGGGTTTTATTTGCCTCATGAATTAGGCCATGCGCTTCAACATGCTGTAGAGAAAAAAGTGGGTTTATCCTATAATAATGAATACTTAGCAAACACAATTGCCATTCTCTGGTGGCGTAAAGCAGGGCAGCAGAAAGCACTGGCGGATTGTTATGAAACCGCAAAAACATTTTGGAGTAAATTACCTAATCCTGTACCCGAAGGGATTTCTATGGAAGAGTATTTTACCAAAAATTATGAAAAAGCTACACAAAATCCATTTATTTATGGGTACATGCAGTTCAAACAATTTATGATGGTATATGAGGATACATCACTTCCCGATTTTGATGCATTTATTTTAAATTATATAAACAAAAACAAAAAATAATGCAACAACAGCTAGCACAGATTGCTATTGTTGTGGATGATTACGATAAAGCAATCGCTTTTTACACTCAAAAACTTCAATTTGAATTAATTGAAGACACCCAATTAAGCGAAACGAAAAGATGGGTAAAAGTAAAGCCAAGAGGTAAAGGATATTGCAGTTTGTTATTGGCTAAAGCGGCCAACGAAGAACAAAGTTCCAGAATTGGTAACCAGACAGGAGGCAGAGTATTTCTTTTTTTACATACAGACAATTTTCAGCGAGACTATCAGAACTTATTGGATAACAATATAACCATCATTCGAGAGCCTTGCAAAGAATCCTATGGAACAGTTGCCGTATTTCAGGATATTTTCGGAAATCTCTGGGACTTAATAGAGCCCATATCTTTCACCAACCAAACGATTGCTATAAGCGAAGTTCCGCAGTATGCTAACTCTTTGCTTCAGCCTGTTGAATTTACCTACAAGAAAGTACTTTACATTGGATGGTCTGTATTTTTTGTCATTGCAATTGCAATCGCAATACCCCTGTTTTTTTGGATAGATGCATTACAAAAAAACTGGATTATTTTTGGTACTATAGGCGTCATTGTGCTTTGGCTATTTATCATAATTGGATTGATTGAAATCGGTTTTAAAAATCTTGCATGGGCGCTTCGAGAAAAAGATATCATCTGTAGAAAAGGTTGGATTTTTCAGGACACGCATATTATCCCCTTTGGAAAAGTTCAAAATTGTGTTATACAAACGGGCCCCATCGGCAGAAAATTTGGTTTGGCTTCTATTAAATTAATGACTGCTGCTAGCCATCTGGGAGACATCAGTATTCACGGTCTTAAAAAGGAAACAGCGGAAAAACTTAAAGATTGGATGATGGATAAAATGAAAAAAAATGAGTCGAATTAAAACCGATTGGACCCAACCCCAAAAGCTTTCGCTGGTTGCTTTACTATTCATTATTTTAAAAACATTAAGAGAGAGCTGGGTATTAATCATCTATTTTATTTATCGTAGCTTTTCTAAAGAGGATGAAATGACTGAAGATCGTTCTCCCAGACTTCTTTATTTTCTATTAATTTCAGCTGGGATTCTCATTCTATTTCATATTCAAAAATTCATTCTCTTCTTTAAGACCCGAGTATATATTGCAGATAATGAACTAGTTGAGCAAACAGGAATTTTTACCAAAAAAACAAAGACTATTCCAATTCATAAAATTCAATCGGTTCATCTCGTTCAAAATTATATTCATCGATTCACTAATACTTGTACCTTAAGAATTGAGACTGCAGGAAGTGAAAAGACTGAATTAGAAATCGCAGCGATTAACCACCATAAAGCCTTGGATTTGCAAGAGCTGCTGCAAGAAAAAGAAGCTTTATCACTTGCGAAATCATCCATTGATAAAGGAATTCGGTTGATGGGGCTCAGCAACAAAGACTTATTGAAACTCGCTATTTCAGAAAACCATCTCAAAACCCTTTCTTTAATTTTTGCATTTTCCCTGTCTCGGCTAGATGATCTTAGACAATTTTTCGGCAAAAAAACAGATGCTATTATTGATGAGCAAGTAAATCAAATCAATTTCAGCGCAAGCAATATCGCCAGCTTACTTACAATAGGTGTAATTATTACACTTGCCTTCTCAATCATTCGGGTCTTGCTCCGATACAATGATATGGAGTTAACAGCCAACCAAAAAGGTTTTCAGGTAAAATGGGGGTTCCTGCAAACCCAGCAGAAAATGATGCTACAGCAGAAAGTCCAATTGATTAGCTGGAATAGTAATTGGTTACGTAAGATTTTAGGCATCCGCATTTTCAGATTCTATATGCTGGGTGAAAATATCTTGAAAGATGATCAATATATTAAGCTTCCTGTATTACAAAAACAATTATTGAGCCAGTTGGGGGCTTATTATCAGCCAGTCTGGCCGTCCCTTTTAGAAAGGCAAAATAGACTTCATTCGTCGTATGCATGGCGCCCTACTGTGCTCTATATTTTACCATTGTTTATAGTTTCGTCAATTGCTTTATATTTCTGGAAACCTTGGGTAATTGCTTTCCCATTAATGATACTTGCTTATTTTTCCATTGCATACAAAATCCGTCAATCTAATTTTGTTTTTTGGTTTAATGAACAAACCATACAGATACAAAAAGGTATTTGGGGTGAAGAGATGATCTTGTTAAACTTTAACAAGGTTCAACATATTGCCATAGAAACCAGCCCTTACCAACGTAAGAAACAATTAGCTACATTGGTGCTACATACAGCTGGATTAAGTGTAACAATACCTTATATCCCTTTGACACAAGCAAATTTTATTGCTGACTATTGTCTTTATACAATTGAAAAAAATCCATCCTAACTTGTGTATAATTGGCGTCATTTGAAGTTGCATTTGCATGTAATGAATTGAGGTATAATTTACCTGTGTCAATTTCAAAGTATCCAGCAAAACTAATACAGGTTCTGCTTCCAACGTTGTCAATATAAGATGAAAATCCAATGGACTGTTTTGAAAGTTTACTGTTTGTTGCATAATTATCTGTAAATCCAATCAATGCAAATTGACTTCCATCTTTGTATTTTAAAAAGCCATTGATAGTACAACTATGAATATCGGATTGTACAATTTGTAATGATTGTAATTCAGAGCTGTCATTATCATTTAGCCAAATCCCCTCTACATTTACACCTTCTATCCTATCATCTGGATTTGCAGGACCAATATTACTTGACAAACTAGGAGTTGATTCTTTAGGTAAAAAAATTAATTTATCTGGATAAAATCCAGCTTCTATTTTGGCACTATTGGGATCTGTTTCCACAAAAATATGGACCAAGGATAGTTGAAGCTTATTATCCATATTGATTACTTGTCCTGCCATAGCAGATACTTCATGACTTGGATCAGACTTGCCTCCGTCATCTGATCTCCATAACACAGAAATAGCCATAGGCTGACCTGCTTGCTCTGTTGGTTCATGCAAAGACGCCCATCCTACTACATCATAAGTTCCTATCCCCCCTGTAGTAGAACTATACAATCCAGACAACATTCCAGTTGTAGGATCTTGTTTCAATTGGAGTAATGAGTGATATTCATTTACCCAAGAATTATTGATACTCATAGGTCAAATTTGGGATTAGCCAGAATAATATATTTATTATCAAAATCAAATGTGGAATGTACCGTTTCCAGAAAGGTAGTACCCACTAAAAATTCATTTTCACAATCAGCTAAAAATTGAAACGCCAGATGCCATTCTGTTGGCGAAACCTGTATAAAATACTGTTCTGGTTGTAAAGGATATATTACACCATTAATAGTTAACTGTAAGGTTGGATATGCAAAATCTTGTATACGTTGAGGGCTTTGGATTTTTTCAGGAAATTTTCCATTAGATGTAATCACCGATTTACAGTGATTAATAAAGTCAGCATCACCTTTAAATTGAGAAGATCCAGTGTCTAGTGCAAAAGCTACATTAGAAAGAATACGTTCTGTATTCCCATCAGGGAAAATACCATCTAGGGATTGCAAATTAATTAACCAACATTCTTGATCTGATGGAAATTCAATTAGACTAATGATATTTAGACTATCGGGGTCAATTTTATCAAAATCTATACCTCCCATTAAAACTTCTCCTTGTAATTTTTTGCGGTTATACCAAAAGGAAACAATACTATTTTGGATATCCCCATTTTCCTTTAAAGCGGGTAAAAGTAAAGTTGAACTGGGATTGACAGTTGGATAATGAGCGGGAATGCCTACTCCTCCATCTGGAATCAATTCCTCAAACTGTTTACCATTGTATTCAATGCTTACATCAAAATTTACCTTCAGTTTGGCTTGATTGGTTAGATGAAAATAATCACTACTGAATAATACAGACATAGAACCCCATGCTCCAAAATCAATCTTGCTTGCAGGTACGTTATTGGAAAAACTGCTAGAAAGCTTAGAATCAAATTTTTGATGTGGCTTACAGGCGTCAGTTGTACAAGCAGTTGAACTTACCCAAGTATTTTTGGTTCCAGTATCAATCATGAACTTACATTGATATTGTGAAGGTGTACCAATGCCAATATCCTCGGTATACCAAGCCGTTGCACCATTATCAGGTTCAAACTCAGGTCTTTTCAGGGCTATTTTTATACATTTCTCTTTTGATATGGGTTCTATTATATATTTAGGAGGTTTAGGCTTCATATTTTTTAAGTTTTTCTAAATAAAAAAGTGTGGGACCATCTTCTGGATAAATCTGGCAAACTTGCTCGAACAAATATGTGGCTTGTTTATAATCATTTAATTCATAAGCCGAAACTCCTTTCTCAAAAAACAGCTTGCTCTTTTGTTTTAATTCTAATGTTTCTTGGCTGTCTCCATCAAATATTTCTGCAATAGAAACTACTTGCTCTTTCCCTTTAACCCTTACTCGATCTATAATGCGATAATGGAAGCTTTCTGCATGTTTTAATTTTTGTATGGAATATTCACTTGCCAGAATAGAAACTCCATATATTTTAGTTAACCCTTCAAGTCTGGAACCCAAGTTCACAGCATCCGAAATAACCGTACTTTCCATTCGCTCTAATTCTCCAATAGTTCCTAATATCATTGAACCAGTATGAATTCCAAAACCTATATTGATTGGTGGCTTAGCATCTATGATTCGATTCTTGTTATAGGCTTCTAGGTATTGGCAAATAGAAATAGCAGCCTTAATTGCATCGTCCGGGCCACTGGGAAATAATGCCATAATTGCATCCCCAATATATTTATCAATAAAACCGTTATGGCTCCTGATAATTGGGCCAATTTGTTCCAGATAGCCATTTAAAAAGTCAAAATTTTCTTTAGGAGACATTTTTTCAGACAAACTAGTAAAATCTCTAATGTCTGAAAACAGGACAGTCATTTCATATTGTTGTTGATCACCCAGTTTAATATCTATAATACTATCTCTGTTTAATAAATTTAAAAATTCATTTGGAACAAATCGACTATACGCTTTATTAATTAATGAAAGGCTGAGATGTGTTTTAATTCTTGTTAATAGTTCACGTTTCGAAAATGGCTTAACGAGATAATCATTGGCACCTGAATTAAATCCTTCTGTAAGGTCGGAAATACGGTCTTTTGCAGTTAGAAGGATAACAGGCATATTGCTCAATGGGTACTCATCTCTAATTTTTCTACAAACTTCAAAGCCAGACATTTTCGGCATCATAACATCAAGAATTATCAAATTCGGTTCGCCCTCGTTGTGAATTAGTCTTAAAGCCTCCTCTCCACTCAATGCTGTTTTAACCTTGTAATTATTTGTTTTTAAGTGATTAGATAAAACCTGAAGATTTATGGGTTCGTCATCAATAACTAAAACCGTATAGATCTGCTCTTGAAGCATTTCAGTTTCTATAATTTCTTCTTCTGTAATATCCGACTCCTTAACTCTTGTTATTTCTCGTTCTTCACTTGTTGAAGCGGATAAGGTCTCAATCCCTTTGGGCAAAGTAAAAGTAAAAGTAGACCCCACCCCTATTTCAGAGGAAACCATTATTGTTCCGCCGTGCAACTCTATTAGTTTTTTTGTGATGGAAAGTCCTAAGCCTGTACCTTGATATTGTCGATCATCAGATGAAGTTTCAACTTGTTCAAAACTGTTAAATATGTCTTTGAATTTATCCTTTGGTATTCCAATACCCGTATCAGATACAGCCACTTCTATCCACTCGCCTGCCAACTTTGCCCGAACTGCTATTTCTCCATTTTCAGTAAACTTAATTGCGTTACCAATCAAATTAAACATAATTTGTTCCACTCTTCTATCATCTGCAAATGCTGGTGGTAGATCCGAAGAAATTTCGTTAACTAACTGGAGTGGTTTTACACTCCACAATGGTTTGGTCAATAGTATAACCTGGTCTGTTATTTTGTTCAAATAAACGGCTCCTTTATACAGCGTAAACTTGTCATTCTTTATTTGCGAAAAATCAAGTATATCGCCAATTAGTGAAGTAAGTCTTTTTCCACTGTGCACAATCATATCTAGATTATATATGGTAGATTGTTTCAGTTGACCTGTTGCGCCATCAATTAGTGATTCGGCAATCCCAATAATGCCGTTTAGAGGAGTTCTAAGTTCATGCGATGTATTGGCTAAAAATTGATCTTTCAATTTATCCAATTTAGTAAGATCAATATTTTTAGCTTCTATTTCTACGTTTTTCTGATCTAACGTTACAGTCAATTGTTCAATTTCATAGTTGGCATCTACATATTGATTGATAATAATTAGGCCCAAACCGGTTAAATAAAGTGGAACGGCAATTGGTGCAAAATATGGTAAGTAAAGATTAAAAATATCAATTAATACATCCGTAATAGAAAGGCCTGTGAAAATTGTGTAAACAACAAAAACACTTTTAGCATATTGAACCTTGTCTTTAATAGCAGTAACCGTCCAATACGCAGTAAGAACAACAAGAACAAGCGAACCCAGAAAGGCAAGTTTTCGAATACTTTCAAGTGACTGTGGCGACCAAGCAATGATAATACCTAAGGTTGTTAAAAACATTAACGACTTTACTATTTTCAGATGAATTACATATTTATGCCGATTTAAAAATTCGTACAAAAACAAAGCGTTAAAAAAACTGAACAAAAACAATGCTATCCAAAGTATTTTTTGAAAAAGAACCGAATCAAAAAAAGAAATATCCGACAAAAAAGGCAGAGACCAAATAAAGTGATAAAGACTCCAAATTGCGAATAAGAAGATCGCGATTGTATAATAAAGAAATTTTTTATCTATACCACGTTTGAAAAATATGGGTAAAAAGATGATGGAAGCAAGAAAACTGATGACTGCTGAAATTTTGTATGTATCAACGTAATAGAAAGTTCTCAGTCTAGATAAATTCTCAAGGTATTTTCGGTTGGCTATAATAGGGGCATCAAAAATACCACCTCTGCCAGGTTCAAAATATATTTTTACCAGTAATTCGTTCCCTTTTCTTTTTATCAATTCATTGGGAATCGGATAGTTTCTATTAATATTCCAAGGGTTTGTTTTATTGGGTGGAAAATTGCCGGTGCTTCCTAAATAGCTACCATTCAAATAAGTAATGTCTGCCTTTACAATTCTGCCCAACATTAAGCCAAGATTCAATGATGGCATCGAGTCTCTTAAATCAAAACGCTTTCTAAGAACAACAAATCCACCTACAGAATCTGCAGCTGTTAAGTCGGATATTTGTAAAAGTGGTTTGAATAGCAAATCTTTTGTTACAATTAAAGTTGAACTACTATCTGCTATAGCAATTTCCCACCCTTTTGTTAATTGAACAGCATACTCTTTTTTAGCCTGACAGCCTGAAAGACAGCTTACAGTTAAAATAGAAACAATAACAATTAAGACGGGGTGTAATCTCATCTTATTTTATGAAGATTCTTTTAATTGTAATTCTTTTATATCCACTGCAGTGCAAATCGTCTCGATTGTTACCCATTCATTAGCTTTGTAAAGTCCGTTAGAGATTAAGTTAAAAGCAGCTGGCATTATATTATCTTGTATCCCTGTTGCGCTAGTTACTACTAGATGTTCTGCTTTTAAGAAATCCCCTTCACTTGATTGCATAAAATTGATATAAGCCTCTTCTCTTGTAAGTACAGGAGATTGTTGAATCTCATTCCAATTGACTACAACAGTTAGCATACAAAAACTTGCCAGAAGAGCTGGTTGGGACGAAAATTTATCCATGTTTTTTGAAACAAAGTCCTCAACACTTGGGTTCTCTTTTACTAAATCTTGGAAGAAAGCGATATCTAGGTTTGTTACAACATCAGGACTTGGTTGGTTCGAATTACCAGTACTAAACATTTTTACTAATGTTGCATAGGTAGCCTGAAACCAGGCACTTTTATCCCAGCTAGGCTTTTTTGGGTCAACAGCAAATTGTCTTGCATCTGAATAAACCAGTTTTTGGAACAATCCAACCGTATAAGATAAATATGCTAAAGGTGTTATGCCAAGTCTTTGTGTAATAGGTTTTACAAATGCCGCCAAAACACCAATAGTCGTTAATGCACCCGCATCGTAAGGGTCTGCATAAATTTGAATGAATTCATTGATAACATCAGCAGTTTGTTGCGGACTACAAATTACAGCTGTGGGTGGTAGCACAGGCATTGGGCCTGTATATGGAGCGCCTGTTCTACGACAGGCATCGTATGCATCATATTGCTCTTTGGTAAAAGGGATTATTTGTTGAGGTGTTAAGCCTTGTAGTTTCCATAAAGGAGTAAAATCAGTTTGTTGATTGGGATAATAATCAAAGGGGAAACCAGTTGCATTGGTATACCTTAATAGAAATTGATTCCAAAGTGCCCCTCCTTCTTTTTCGCCATAGATTTCTTTAAATGCTGCAGGGTTATGAGGTAAATTACAGGCAATATTTAAGACAGTTAATTTATTGGCTGCACAATAAAAATACCAAGTGGTGTCTTGTAATAAATAAGTCTCTTGATAAAGCCAGTCCCGATAGAACATCAATGCCGCATTGATGAATACTGGTCTAAACATGGAACTTTCATAATTTCCGGGGAATTGAATCCCATTACCCAATATTAAATCAACCAATTGACAATTTTGGTTGAATACTGCCTGGTCAATGCCTTTTATCGAGACAGTATGAATGTTACAAGGATAACCGTAATGGGTATTAAGCACTCCACCCCATGCGCAGCCAAATCGATGATTGTGATAAGCTGCGGGAGAATTACTTGTTATTGCGTTACCTAAATAGGCTCCCATATGGGTAAATCCCAATTGAGTCTTAACCATTCCATCTCCACATAACTGTTCTAGCGTTCCTCTATTTTCTTCTGGATGCATGTAAGAAATCAATGCATAAATAGGGTCAGTTTCCTTTAATTGGGTTTTATTCCTGATGAAATTGTCTATCACTTGACCTGCAGGAACCCATTTACCTGAACTGTCTGGTACACTTGCATCGTCACTTACAGGAATGAAATACATACCTACTTCAGTAATATTACCATTCTCATCCTTGCTTAAGGCATACTGGTAATCTTTAACGTTAAATTGAATTGTATCTGATACAATAATGGTGGTAGACCCAAATAATTCGGCGGTTACATTGTATTGTTGTAAGGCTTCAGTTTTCATGGCATAAGGACCCGGAAAACTGGAGGCACCGCGAAAATGATAAATGGGGTTTCTGAATTTATCAAGTTCTGATGGCATAATTTGAAAATGCTGTTTGGAGGAAAAAATGATAGTTCGTTCTTACAATTTAATACTATTTTCCATTACGAGCAATCCAAAGACCATTTTAAGCTGTTTTTAAAAATCAATACCTTTACAGACTACAATAGAAAAATATGTCCAGTTTTATTATAACCTGCCCTAATTGCAACCACCAATTTGAACCGGGTGACACCATGCGTGAAGAAATTGAGAAAGAATTAAGAGGAAAAATGATTGATTGGCAGAAGAAAAAAGAAATTGAAACTGCTGAAATACTGGAAGCCGAGAAAAAGCGATTACACGCAGAAATGCAGGATTCAGTTAAAAAATCCCTAGCTGCTGACTATGAAAATCAATTGAAACTCCTACAACAAAAAGCAGCAGAATCTGAAGAAAAACTAAGAGAATCGAGGAAAAAGGAATTAGAATTTTTACAAAAGGAACAAGCCTTAAAAGCCAAAGAAGAAGAAATTCAAATTACCATTCAGCGTCAGTTGCTAGAAGAAAGAGCCAAACTAAAAGAACAATTACAAAAGGAAGAAGCAGATAAGATCAGTTTGAAAGAACAAGAATACCAATTAAGAACTAAGGAACTGGAAAAGCAGATTGAAGACCAGAAAAAACTGGTTGAAGAAATGCGCAGAAAACAGGAACAGGGCAGTATGCAATTGCAAGGAGAAGTGCAAGAGTTGATGCTGGAAGAAATGCTTCAATCTACTTTCCCTTTTGATAAAATTGAAGAAGTTGGTAAAGGCGTGCGGGGTGCAGATTGTATTCAAATTGTACGAAACCAGTTTGGTAATGAATCTGGAAAAATCATTTACGAAAGTAAGCGTACGAAGGACTTCTCAAATGAGTGGATAGAGAAATTAAAAAAAGATATGCGCAGTTTTGGCGCTGATGTGGCTGTTATTGTTACCCAGACTTTTCCAAAAGATATGGACCGGTTCGGAGAAAAGGACGGCGTATACATTTGTACATTTTCGGAAGTCAGATCCGTTGCACTTTTACTTAGAAATGCCTTATTAAAAATTGCAGATGCCAGAAAAAGCCAGGAAAATAAAGGAGACAAAATGGTCATGTTGTACGACTATTTAACCGGCACTGAATTCAGTGAACAGTGGAAAGCTATTCGGGAAGGTTTTATGACCATGCGTCAGAGTATTCAAAGGGAAAGAGACACCATGGAGAAACTTTGGAAAGCACGGGAAAAACAGTTGGAAAAAGTATTATTGAATGCTGCGCATATACAAGGCTCTGTTGAAGGAATAGCGGGCGCGGATGCGGTTAATCTTAATTTGTTGGAAGACAATGACTCCTTGCTAATTGAATAATTCCTTTAATCATACCAATCAGGATGGGCAAACGGCTAGTCCTTCAAAAAGGAAACCCATGTTTCCAGTTAAGGAAGATTTGCGTCAATATCTTAAACGTTATGGCAGAGAAGTATCGCTACCCTTCAGTTACCAGGATTTACAACGGTTTACCTATACTACACCCTTAAAAGACAAATTCGGAAACGACACGGCCTGGGAAAAAGTGTCGTATGATATGAAAGAATGGGAGTTTCTTCGAAAGAGTCTTGTTAAAGTATATGCGATTTTAAAAACTGAGGGGGATTTTAGTTTTGTTAATCATCTGGATGTAGCCAGAATTGATTATTGTTATTTCGGAAATAGCCAACCGTTCAGGATTCGCATCGTAAATAAATTCAACGACAACTACGATCATTACTATATTAAAAAAGCCGATGCAAGCAGGATTTATGGTCTTGAATTGGAGCATATGTTATCTCCCAATCGCATCACTTATTTTACCAGTAAAGACACGTTGATAGAGGAACATACACCAGGCATTCCCGGAGACTTATTTGTCAATGAATATTTAAATGCAGCAAACACGAATAAAATAAGGCTTGCAAAAGAGTTCGTAAAATTCAATGAACGATGCTTTATCCAATTATTAGGAGATATGCGTTCCTATAATTTTGTTGTAAATATTATTCCCGACATTGAAGATTTTCAGTATCGCATCAGAGCCATCGATTTTGATCAACAAAGTTATGAGGGACGAAAAAATTTATATCTCCCGCAGTTTTTTAAAGACAATCAAGCATTTGTAAAAATGGTTTTAAGTCACCTGGATAATAAATCTATTGAGCAGTACCAGGTTGAGGAAAAAACCATGATGACCTTTAGGCTGGTATCTGCTCGTTATCGGATAAAGGAACTTTTAGATATCATGGACGATGATCCCATTTCAACGCCTGAAAAAATTGCTGAGTTAAGAAAGGCATTGTACGAACATTTTGATCACGCACCTTATTTGAAAGCCAATACGATGGGACAGTTGCTAAAAACCCATCTAAAATGTTCACTCCGGAAATACCTGAAAAAAATGTCGCAAACCGGTAAATACGATTAGTTTAGTCTTTAAACAGCCAAACCAGACTCAGTTCATCTGTTAATTGATAGTTCAAATCAAGTGCTGTAGTAAAATCACCTTTTTGAAATAAGGCATCTAAATTTCCAGCCGCTTGTAACTCCTTTCTCTTAACCTGCATACATTCACTGAAATCTATATCCCCCCTGCCCCACCATTTGAACATCGCTTCTTTGGCACTCCACAGAAGGGTGAGCGTTCTGAATCTTTCAACAGTTTCCAATCCCTCAATATTCCATTCTGACAATTCTGTGGGATGCAAAAATTTGTGCCTGATTTTATCAACTCTATAGGTAACCAGTTCTACATCAATTCCCACCCTGCAATTGGAACTAACAATGGCTGCAGCATAATCCCCGCAATGCGAAATGGAGAAATGATAGCTTTCGTTTGGCAAATAAGGCTTACGGGTATCCGCAATTTGAATCAATTCTGAAGGAAAATCAGGAAATAAAAAAGGTAACAGATATCTTCCTGCCAGGTGCTGCAAACGTTTGTGAGGATGGGAAACTGACTGTTGTAGAGGTACTTTTTGCAAGAAAAATTCCTCCGGCTCTTCAATCTTCCAGACGGCCAACCGGGTAAAATCGTTGATATTATGTTGATAATGCAGCGGCACTCAAAAAATTTTTATCTGTTGTATGCAGAATTAGTATTTTTTTGCAATACAACTGTAAAATTAAACAGAATGATTTTAAGCGACTTACGTATACTGGAGGAAATAGCCAAAGGAACCATCATTATTGAACCTTATAATCGTGCGGATCTGGGTAGCAATAGTTATGATGTTCATCTAGGCAAATGGTTGGCCACCTATACAGATGAAGTACTGGATGCCAAAAAGCACAACACCATTACGTATTTCGAGATTCCCGAAGAAGGATATGTTTTGCAGCCCAGTGGTTTTTATCTGGGTGTAACAGAAGAGTATACAGAAACCCATGCACATGTCCCCTTTTTAGAAGGCAAGTCTTCTACAGGTAGATTGGGTATTGATATACATGCCACTGCCGGTAAGGGTGATGTTGGATTCTGCGGAAACTGGACATTGGAAATTTCCTGTAAGCAACCAGTTCGCGTTTACAGAGGTATGCCAATTGGGCAATTGATTTATTTCCCGGTTGATGGCGAAATAGGTGTCAAATACAATCAGAAAGGCAATGCCAAATACAGTGGCCAACCGAACAAGCCAATCGAAAGCATGATGTGGAAGAACAAATTTTAATTGAGCTTCCAGATACTTGCAGTAAGAATAGTGGCAAAACTAACCCAGGCAATATAGGGCACCAGCAACCATGCGGCTATTTTTGAAAGCTTACTGAATTGTATGATGGTTAACAATATAAAAATCCACATAACAATGATTTCAATTAATGCCGATCCAATCGCATGTATAGAAAAGAAAATAATTGACCAGAAAAAATTTAGTACAAATTGAATCATAAAAAGCTGAATGGCTTTTTTTCTGGTTTCATTTGCAGGCTGTTTCCAGATTAAATAAAAAGAAACGCCCATCATGGTGTATAAGCTAGTCCAGACTGGACCAAATAACCAATTGGGGGGATTGAAAGAAGGTTTGTTTAAACCCGCATACCAATTCGGTATTTCCGAGATGGTAAATATTCCGCCCAGGGATCCTATTCCTACAGTTGCTACTATGGAAATAATTAATTTCTGTATTCTAGTTATACTCATGATTTTGTTTTTTGATAGTTGATATACCAGGCAATGATTTCATTATAACTCTTAATGCCTGCAGCTTGTTGTTGCATTTTTAAAAATTGGTCATACAGTTCATTACTGATGGGACTGATTGCATTTTTTCGCTGATTAAAAAAATCCCTGATTTCCTTTCTGTCTTTTTTTACCAGGGTGTCCATTCTGCTTCTGTTTTCAATAACAATATTTTCAAAATCAGCATAGGGTAAAGAAGCGGAAAGCAGATATTGTTCGTACAATGCATATCCAAGCAAATCCAAATAAAGTGAATATTTCAGGGTGGGATTAGAACTGGCTTCAGCAGCCAGCAGTCCCACAAAACTAGCTTCACTCTCACTGGCATAGCCCAGCTGATGTGCAATTTCGTGACAGACGATATATGGATTAAGCACCGCTGGCAAATCATCTCTCAGATTGGCTTCGCCGGTAAAAGGAATAAAGTAACCTGAAAAACCAATATAGTCCGCAATAGGTGTAAGCCAACTTCTTTTTACAGACTTAACCTCAATGGCTAAAAACGGGAAACGATAGGATGCGTTCCGGTAACCTTTCTGAGCTTCCTGCACCAATTGCTCAATAGTCATATGAGGTAAAGACCCGTTTCCAATTATTTTGCGATAGTAATTGGCTGAATCAATCAATTGATGGGTGATTGCATTGATTTCATTGTTGGAATAAGTTGCTTTAGTCAGTTTCAACTGAGCTGCTATGCCCTTTCGGTAATAATTGATCCCCCAGCAAAGCTGGAAAACAATAAGTGTACTAAAAAGTAGGATACCCAAATTGGCCCATTTTCTTTGAAAAAACAGTCGGATGATGAGGATAATAATACCGGCATACATCCAGTCTCCAATATTAAAAGGGAAAAAATGGGAGAAGGATCTTAGCCAATTGGACAAAAGTGGATAAATAGTAGCCACGTAACAGTTTTCCACAAATCCCTCCCATGACCCTAAAAACAAGCTTATAATTGCCAAAATACCCAGTGAAATACAGATTTTCAGGTTATTTTGATCTTTTACAAGCATTTTTAAGCATCCTTTACAAAGTAAAGTTACTGCTGCAAATGCAAGATTGAGGCTTATTTTTAGTTTACTTTGGCAAATTCCCTTGTTTTTTCTACCTTTGCAAACCCTTAAAACGTGGATATGAATCATCGGCGCGAATATGAGATCGCATTTGTGGGTTTGAAGCCGGGTGTTCATTTGTACGAATACAAGGTAGACGACAAGTTCTTTATTCCGTATGGCGAGCAGGATTTCAGCCAGTGTGATGCAACCGTAAAACTGTATCTCGACAAAAAATCGGGATTCATGCAGTTGAAATTCGATATTGACGGTAGCATTCAGGCAGGTTGCGATCGTTGTGGCAACACACTTCCACTTCAACTCTGGGACGAGTTCAACATCATCGTAAAAATGGTGGACGAACCCGAAACCATGAATGAGCAGGAAGAAGATCCCGATGTATATTATATCGGAAGAAATGAAAGCCACCTGATGGTTGCAGATTGGATTTACGAGTTTGTAAACCTGAGCATCCCATTGCAAAAAATCTGTTCACCAGAAGAAATGGGTGGGCCAAAATGCAATAAAGAAGTGTTAGAGAAGTTAAAAAAGATGGAAGAAGATGCTACCAAAGACAGCACTCCTACTATCTGGAAAGGGTTAGAAAAATTTAAAGACCTAGAATAAAAATTTTTGATATTATAAATTTTGAGCAATGCCAAATCCAAAACGCAGACATTCACAGCAAAGAAGTGCTAAAAGAAGAACGCACTATGTAGCACAGGAAGTTACTTTAAGCAAAGATTCTACTACTGGAGAAATTCATGTTCGCCACCGTGCGCATGTAAGCGAAGGTAAATTGTTCTATAAGGGAAAACTGGTAGCTGAGAAAGCTCCATTGAAAGCGTAACCTTATAGTTCAACATACCACAGCTTGCTGAAATGAATATAGGATTAGACATGATGGGAGGTGATTTTGCACCGTTAGAAGCGGTGAAAGGGATACGCTTATACCTGAACAATCCTGTTAATTCAGTAAACTTATATTGTATAGGTGATGAAAACCTGGTACAACCTCTTTTAAATGAGTACCAGCTTTCATCACCTAATTTGCATTTTGTACATGCTCCTGAAACCATTGGTTATCATGAGCACCCGACCAAAGCCCTGAAGGAAAAACAAAAATCATCCATTGCCATTGGATTTCACTTATTGGCTACTGGGAAAATTGATGCATTCATCAGTGCTGGTAATACAGGAGCGATGTTGGTGGGAGCCATGTTCAGCATCAAAGCAATTGAAGGCGTAAACAGACCAACCATTGCTACGGTTATGCCTAAATTAAATGGTCAAACAGGCGTTTTACTGGATGTGGGTCTTAATGCAGATTGCAAACCCGAAGTATTGAACCAATTTGCCGTATTGGGCAGTTTATATGCTGAACATATTCTTGGTATACAAACGCCCAGTGTTGGTTTAATTAATGTAGGTGAAGAAGAAGGCAAAGGAAATATTCTTGCACAGGCAACCTATCCCCTGTTAAAAGACAACAATCAGATACGGTTTGTTGGGAATATTGAGGGAAGGGATTTCTTCAATGACAAAGCTGACGTAATGGTTTGCGATGGATTCACTGGTAATATCGTTTTAAAAATGGCTGAATCCTTTTATGACATTGCAAAAGAAAGGAACCTTACCAATGACGCATATTTAAATCGTTTTCACTACGAGAACTATGGTGGTACTCCGGTTCTTGGAGTTGCAAAGCCTGTTATTATTGGACACGGTATTAGTAATGATAAAGCCTTCTCCAATATGATTACATTGGCAGAAAAAATGATCAGCAGTGATATCTGCAATAAAATGGCTGCATCATTTAAAGCCTCCTAATTTAACCTTCTAATCATATTTCATGTTCCGCGATCTTTGCAGAATTCTCTTACGATTAAGCGGATGGAAATTGGATCCCAATCTACCCAAGGATATACACAAATCAATTGTTATAGCTGCTCCACATACCAGTAACTGGGATTTCTGGTATATGATACTGTCATTTGGTATCTATGGTTTACAGATTAGATTTACTGTAAAAAAAGAGTGGATGCGGTTCCCTTTCAATATCATCATGCGCCCTTTGGGTGGCATTGCTATTGACAGAAGTCCCAGACAAGACGGAAATAGGCCCAGTTTGGTAGAAGGAATGGTTCAATTGTTTAATGATAATACTGACTTAATAATTGTCATTACACCAGAGGGAACTCGCAGTAAACAAGCTGCCTGGAAAACCGGTTTCTTTTATGTAGCTCAAAATGCCAATGTCCCAATTCTTTTAGGTTATGTAGATTATAAAACCAAAACCGCTGGCATTGGGAAAAAAATAATTCCTACCAGTTACGAATCAACCATGAAAGAGATCATGGATTTTTATCAGCATATACATCCCAAATTCCCCGAAAAATTTGCGTTAGATCAAAGCTTTTTGTAGAAGCGGCATCATCAGCAAATAAACAATATCTTTGAACAAACATTTGTTAGTTTATGTGGAAGAAAAACGTATTGGAGACAATTGGTAACACGCCAATGATTCAGTTGAATAAAGTATCAAAGGGTTTACCAGGAACCATTTTAGCCAAAGTAGATTATTTTAATCCAGGTAATTCCATCAAAGATCGTATGGCATTGAAAATGGTGGAAGTGGCAGAACAGGAAGGGAAATTAAAACCCGGCGGAACCATTATTGAGGGCACCAGTGGAAATACAGGTATGGGGCTTGCCTTAGCAGCGTGTGTAAAAGGTTACAAGTGTATTTTCGTTACTACTGACAAACAATCCAAGGAAAAAGTAGACATATTAAAAGCTGTGGGTGCCGAAGTAATTGTTTGCCCTACGAATGTAATGCCAGATGACCCCAGAAGCTATTACAGTGTTGCAAAAAGACTGGGAAAGGAAATTCCCAATTCTATGTACATGAACCAGTACGACAATCTAGCCAATCGTCAGGCGCATTACGAAAGCACGGGTCCTGAAATATGGGAACAGACTGAAGGTAAAATAACACACCTAGTTTGCACCGCTGGTACAGGTGGCACCATTACAGGTACAGCCATGTATTTAAAAGAAAAAAATCCAAATATTCAAATATGGGCTATTGACGTGTACGGTTCTTTGCTAACGAATTATTATCAGACCGGAGAAGTGAATATGGATTATGTACATCCCTATATCAGTGAAGGCTTTGGGGAAGATTTTGTTCCTCAAAACTACGACATGAGTGTAATTGATCATTTTGAACAGGTAACCGATAAGGATGGTGCAGTTATGGCAAGACGAATTGCCAAAGAAGAAGGCCTGTTCTGTGGATACAGTGCTGGCAGTTGTTTGCAGGGATTGATGCAATTAAAAGATAAATTACCTTCAGATGCCGTTGTGGTTTGTATATTCCATGATCATGGAAGCCGATATGTAGGTAAAGTGTACAATGATCAGTGGATGATGGAGAGAGGATTTCTGGATGTAAAAACCTTCAAGGATATTGTGAATGGCAGACAAGCCAAGCGTTTGATTTCTGTGGGTATTGATGATACCGTTGCAGAAGCAGTATCGCTCATGAAAAAATACGATATTGAACATATCCCAGTAATGCAGGATGGACAGCCTATTGGTGCGGTTTCGGAAAATGGATTGTTTCAAAAAGTTTTTGGCAACCCTGACATAAAAGATGCTAAAGTAGGCAGTGTTACCGAGCATCCCTACCCTGTTGTAGACTTTGACACACCCGTTGAAAGATTGGGAAGTCTGATAAATAAGGAAACAGGTGCAGTGCTGGCAAAGGATGAAAAAGGCGACTACCATATAGTAACCAAGTATGATGTATTGCAGAGTTTAGCTAAATAAACCAATATGATATCTACGCGACACATGGTTTTCATGCATGTTGCAGAACTGCAGAGTTTCTCAAAAGCCAGTCAGGTATTGTTTATTTCACAACCTGCTATCAGCAAGCATATTCAATTACTGGAAGCTCATTATCAGACCAAACTTTTTGAGAGAAAGGGATTACAAATTGAGTTGACTGCAGCAGGTCAGTTGCTGCTTAATCGTTTACAAACTGTAAAAACCATTGAGCAACAAACTGAATTTGATATTTCTGTTTTACAGGATGCTTTGCAGGCAAGGGGTAATTTAAAATTAGGTGCAAGTACAACGGTAGCCCTGTATATATTACCAAAAGTTTTATCTGCTTTTAATCAGCAATTTCAGCAGATTGAAATAAGTCTATTGAATCGCAATTCAGAATCGGTTAAAGAAGCTTTACTCAATAAACAAATCAATTTAGGTATTATAGAAGAAAATAGTAAAGTACCACAAATTCAATATACCCAATTCATTACCGACAAAGTCATTGCAGTATGCAGCAGCAATAGCAGGGTACTCAAGAAAAAAAACTATTCAATCCAGGAACTCATAGAGTTACCTGTTGCTTTGAGAGAAGTAGGTAGTGGCACTTTGGCTGTACTAAAAAGAGGATTATCTAAACACAAGATTAATATATCCCAATTAAAAGTAAAAGTTAGACTGGGGGGAACAGAAGCGCTAAAAAACTTCTTATTGGCATCAGATGCCATAGGATTCCTTCCCAATATTTCTGTTCAAAAAGAACTGAAAGCGGGTGAATTAAAAGAAATACAAATTGAAGGACTTCATTTACAAAGACAGTTTTTCTTTATAGAAAGAAGAGGTGAAAAAAGTGAACTGAATAAAGTTTTTATAAAATTAGCTAAATCAATATATAACTATTAGTTATCGACTATAATTATATAATCATTTCAAATTATTATGTCGGGGTTAGTTTTGGTGAATGAAAATCCAATCAACAATCAGTTTGTCCTTATCTACAATCAAATCACTGGAATGCAGCAGTTGTGGCAAATCTTATGATCATACTATTATTCAGACTTTTTCAACCTGTTGCAACGTGCCCTTGAGTGCAGCGTATGATTTACCAACAGCAGGTACAAATTTTATAAGAACCGAAGACTATTCTATGTGGAGATACCGGCAGGTATTGCCTGTATTGAGTAAGGCAAATATTGTAACGCTTGGTGAAGGATTTACACCTATGAGTCAATTGAAAAAATTAGCAACACAATTAGGATTGCAGGAATTGTGGTTAAAAGACGATGCTAAAAACCCTACCGGGTCATTTAAAGCAAGAGGGCTGAGTATGGGCGTCTCCAAAGCAAAGGAATTGGGTATCCGCAAAATGGTAATACCTACCGCAGGTAACGCCGGAGGTGCTTTGAGTGCCTATTGTGCCAAAGCTGAAATTGAAGCTACTGTTATTATGCCAAGGCACACTGCTGATACATTAAAAGAAGAATGCCGTTTGTATGGAGCACAATTAATTCTTCTTGACGGATTAATTGATGCATGCGGTAAAATGGCAAGATCCATTGCTGCAGAAACTGGAGCATTTGACATGTCAACAATGAAAGAGCCATACCGGTTAGAGGGAAAAAAAACACTGGGTTATGAAATTGCTGAACAATTCAACTGGTCATTACCCGATATTATCATTTATCCCGCTGGAGGCGGAACCGGGTTGATTGGCATTTGGAAAGCTTTTAAAGAATTAGTTAGCATGGGAATTGTAGACGGCCCTCTACCGAAAATGGTTTTAGTTCAATCCGATCAATGTGCACCAATGGTGCATCTTTTTAAGGATGGAAAGCTGCCTGACAATTATGCGCCACAGTCTTCAGCGGCATATGGATTGGCAGTCCCCTATCCATTTGCCACACAAATGATGCTGAACGTACTAAGCGAAAGTAAAGGAACTGCATTAACAGTTTCAGAAAACGAAATGGACGAAGGCATTCAGCATATTGCAGGCATTGAGGGACAATTACTGAGTCCTGAAGGTGCCGCTACATATATTGCTGCAAAAAAATTATTACATGCCCAATTTATTCAACCTTCCGACCGAGTTGTAATGGTGAATACCGGATCATGGTACAAATACAGATAAAGCTTTTGTATTTTGCAAGCGTAAATGGCATACTTGCAAAACCAAAGAATCGTTTCTCTCGTTCCCAGTATTACAGAGCTTTTATATGAGCTTGGTTTGGGGGATCAGGTAGTTGGTATCACAAAATTCTGTGTACACCCTGAATCTTGGTTTTGTAGCAAAACCAGAATTGGAGGCACCAAACAAATTCATATTGGGAAAATCAAATCCCTTAACCCAACACTGATTATTGCAAGTAAGGAAGAAAATGTAAAAGATCAGGTTGAGGCTTTAATGGATTGTGCGGAAATGCTGGTTACGGATGTTGTTGACTATGATTCTGCTTTAGAAATGATTGCATCAATTGGAAAAGCAACCTGTAAGTCAACAATCGCCAGTACAATCATCACTAATATTCAAAAAGAATTTCAGCACCTTGCGGCAGTTTTGAAATACAAGCAGTTACACTCCCTCCCATGTGCTTATCTTATTTGGAAAGATCCTTATATGGTTGCAGGTGGAGATACCTTTATTCATGCCATGCTACAGAAAATAAATTGCCACAATACCTATATGAATCATTTACGATATCCCATCGTTCAATTTCAGGATCAGGAATGGCAAAATGCTCAGATCGTTTTCTTATCCAGTGAACCCTACCCTTTTAAAGAAATCCATCTCAACGAACTGCGGAGTTTATATCCTGAGAAAACATTTGTATTGGCAGACGGAGAAATGTTTAGCTGGTATGGCAGCAGAATGTTGTACGCCCCTTCGTATTTTATAAAGCTGTTGGAACTGTTAAAGTAACCAGAATAGAGGCTTTTATTTTTGTGCGCTTTTCATTATCTTAGCCATATGAAAAAATACAGCTCTGGGATACTATTTGGAGCAGAACTGGAAGCATTGTATAACGATGCAAAGGAAAACCAGTTTGCACTCCCTGCCGTTAATACCATCGGCACCAACACGATTAATGCAACTTTAGAAACTGCAGCTAAAGTTAACTCTCCTGTAATTATTCAGTTTTCTAATGGGGGAGCTCAGTTTGTAGCAGGAAAAGGAATGCCGAATGATGCTTTACAGGGAAATATCTCTGGCGGTATTTCAGGTGCCTTACATATTCACAATGTAGCCAAGCATTATGGCGTACCCGTAGTTTTACACACTGACCATGCAGCAAAAAAATGGTTACCATGGGTAAGCGGTTTAATTGATGCTGGTGAGCAATTTTATAAGGAAAAAGGTCGTCCTCTATTCAGCTCACATATGCTGGATTTGTCAGAAGAGCCAATTGAAGAAAACATTGCCACTTCAGTTGAATTTTACAAGCGAATGGCTCCTTTAGGAATGAGCATTGAAATTGAACTTGGTGTAACCGGCGGAGAAGAAGATGGTGTAGACAATAGTGATGTTGAAAACGACAAATTATATACACAACCACAACATGTTGCGTATGCTTATACTGAATTGAGTAAAGTGGGCAATATGTTCACGGTTGCCGCTGCATTCGGTAATGTGCACGGTGTGTATAAACCAGGAAATGTTGAATTGCGTCCTGAAATATTAAAGAATAGCCAGGACTATATACAAGCTGAATTAAAGACAGGCCCTAAACCTGTTTATTTCGTATTTCATGGCGGAAGCGGCTCACCTCAAAGCCAAATCAGAGAAGCAATTGGGTACGGTGCTATCAAAATGAATATCGATACAGACCTACAGTGGGCTTTCTGGGAAGGAATTAAAGATTTTTACCAGAAAAACCAAGACTATTTGCAAGGGCAGTTGGGAAATCCTGAAGGTGCAGATAAGCCCAATAAAAAATTCTATGATCCTAGGGTTTGGTTGAGAAAAGCAGAAGAAAGCTTTTCAAAACGCCTAGAAGTGGCTTTTGAAGACCTGAACTGCATCAATCGTAACGCTTAGTAGTAACAAAATCAATTACATGAACTCCAAACCGTTGAAAAACAGTTTGGAGTTCTATATTTTAGCGCCTATTATTTGATAATTGATTATCTTTCCGCCCCAATTTGATTGCACGATATATGAAAAAAGAGCGTGAAGAAGACTTCGAACAAAATTTAACTGGAGCCGAATCCAATCCGCAGCCAGCTGAACCTGCAAAGTCAAGATGGTTTACCCGTAAGAATAGAAATATCCTTACTTCTACTGCAGATAAAAAGGAAACACCGGAAGGTTTATGGAGTAAATGTCCTGAGTGTAACTATATCTGCACCACAAACGAATTAAAAGAAAATTTATTTGTTTGCCTTAAGTGCAACCATCACCATCGTATTGGAAGCGAAGAATATTTTGATATCATATTTGACAATGGTGAGTATGAGGTCTTATACGATGAAATCAAGAGCAAGGATTTCCTTGGATTCACCGATTTGAAACCCTACCAGAAGCGTCTAGATGATATTCATGCAAAAACAGACCTGAAAGATTCCATGCGAGTTGGTGTTGGTAAAGCCAACGGCGAAGCATTGGTGGTTGCCTGTATGGATTTTGAATTTATTGGCGGTTCGCTGGGTAGTGTAATGGGTGAAAAATTCAGCCGTGCGGTAGATTATTGTATTGAACATAAGCTACCCTACCTGGTAATTAGTAAAAGTGGCGGAGCCCGTATGATGGAGAGCGCTTTCAGCTTAATGCAGTTAGCTAAAACTAGCGGCAAACTTTCGCAACTTAGCGATGCTGGCTTACCATATATTTCTATGTTAACCGATCCAACTTTTGGAGGTATTTCAGCCAGCTTTGGTATGCTAGGCGACTTAAATATTGCTGAACCTGGCGCATTGATTGGGTTTGCGGGTCCTAGGGTAATTAAGGAAACCATTAAAAAAGATCTTCCGGAAGGATTCCAACGCAGTGAATTCCTATTGGAACATGGTTTTCTTGACTTTATTATCGATCGGAAAAATCTGAAAGAAAAGCTCGCACAACTGGTGCAATTATTCAGAAGCTAATGATGAACAATAGACAGGCTTATTTTAACTACCATATAGAAGAAAAATATGTGGCTGGTATTGTTTTACTTGGAACGGAAGTAAAATCCATACGGGATGGTAAGCTGAGTTTCAATGATGCTTTCTGCCTTTTTGATGACGGGGAACTCTGGGTGCGTGGTCTATACATTGCCGAATATAGTCATGGCACTTCTAATAATCATATTGCGGTTCATGACAGAAAATTATTACTGAAAAAAAGAGAACTCAAAAAGCTTCAATTGAAATTAAAAGACAAAGGCTATACTGTAGTTCCTTTGAAAGTTTTCTTTACAGATAAAGGGTTTGTAAAAGTAGAAATTGGTTTGGCAAGAGGTAAAAAATTACATGACAAGAGAGAGACCATCAAAAACCGGGATGTAGAAAAGCAAATCAAAAGATTCTTAGGATAATGTCAGCATTTTTATCAGCCGATTACTGGAATCAGCGCTACATAAACAATGCAGCGCAATGGGATTTAGGCAGAGTTTCGCCTCCATTGAAAGCTTATTTTGATCAACTAACCGATAAAGATATTCCCATTTTAATTCCAGGTGCCGGTAATAGCTATGAAGCCATTTATTTATTGGATCATGGATTCACGAATATTTCAGTAATTGATATTGCTCCTGCAGTTATTCAACCCTTACAAGAGAAATTTAAAAATCAATCTGCCATCCGGTTTATACAAACTGACTTTTTTGATTGGGAAGGAAAATATGATTTGATAGTAGAACAGACATTTTTCTGTGCAATCAATCCGGATCTGAGAGAAAAGTATGTAGCTAAAATGGCCAGTCTTTTGTCCGCTAATGGCAAATTGGCTGGCTTATTATTTAACAGACAATTTGAGGGAGGCCCTCCGTTTGGTGGAGATAAAAATGCTTATCAGGTTCTATTTAAAAAATATTTTCAAATAGACATAATGGCTCCCTGCTTTAATTCTGTACCCCCACGAGCCGGTACAGAACTTTTTTTTAAGATGTCAAGAAAAAAATAAACCGCTTGCTTTACTTCAACTAGTATAGCGGATTCTTACATGAAACTTTCTTTCTAGACAGCTGGCTCCTGCTGACTCAGGCAATGAAAGCTTCCCAGTCCCCAGATAATATCGGTTGAATCAATACCAACAACTTCTCTGTCTGTAAAACAGGATTGAATAATCTGCAAAGCTTTATCATCCTTTTTGCAACGGAAAGTGGGTACAATCACATGTTGATTGCTGATGTAAAAATTGGCATAAGAAGCAGGCAGCCGTTGGTCTTCGTAAATTACTTCGTCTGGCATGGGCAGTTCCACAATATTCAATTGCTTACCTGATAAAAGCCGCATAGACTTCAATTCTTTTAGATTAGTTTGAAGCAACTCGTAATTCTCGTCTGATTTATTTTCTTCAATTACTGTGATAACCGTGTCTTCGTTCACAAAGCGAACCGTGTCATCAATATGACCATCTGTATCATCTCCAACAATTCCTTCCGATACCCATAGCACTTGCTTTACTCCGTAATAGTTTTGTAAATAGGATTCAATTTGTTCCTTTGACAGATGCGGATTCCTGTTGGGGTTTAATAAACAGCAGGTAGAAGTTAACACTGTCCCGGCTCCGTTAAATTCAACAGATCCCCCTTCCATAATAATACCCGGATGGTAAACTGGAATATTATATTGTTTACCAATTAAAGTCGGAATCACATCATCAAGATCGTATGGAGGGTACTTATTTCCCCATGCATTGTAATTCCAGTCAACAATCACTTTCTTAAATTCCGCATTTGGATTAATTAAAAAGGCCGGTCCATGATCTCTGCACCAGGCATCATTGGTAGGATGATGAAAAAACTGCACTTTATCCATGTTCACCCCTGCCTTATACAAATGTTCTTTGGCAATTTTTTCCATTGCTGCATCGGCCACATTGATTCTCACAAATTCGCTCATGGCCAGGTACTTTACAAACTGGCTGTAATTCGGATAAATACTATTGATTTTTCCGGGCCAGCTCGCTTCTTTATGCGGCCAGCTTAACCAGGTAGCTTCATGTTTGGCAAATTCAGCAGGGAAAATATATCCTAGATGTGCAGGTATCTGATCCATAAAAAGCAATTCTATACAAATAAACTTTGTTAATTAATCTTCGTCGATAAATCTTTTGGTAATGGGCTGATAAGAATCTATACGGCGGTCTCTCAGGAACGGCCAGTGAGTTCTGTACTGATCTGTTTTTGAAAGGTCGAGTTCAACAACAGTTGTTTCCTCTTTATCATGTGACGCTTTAAACAATAAGCTGCCAAATGGATTAGCCACAAAGGAGCCTCCCCAGAATTGCATGGCTCCGTTTTGTTCCATGCCTACCCTGTTTACACTAACAACATGGATGCCATTGGCTACAGCATGGCTTCGCTGAATGGTCTGCCATGCATTGTATTGTTCAATATTAGTAGCTTCATCCTGACTTGTTGCCCAACCGATTGCGGTAGGATAAAATAAAATTTCGGCACCCATTAATGCAGTAATCCTGGCAGCTTCCGGATACCATTGATCCCAGCATATCAAAACACCAAGAGTGGCAAATTTTGTTTTAAATACTTTATACCCTAAATCACCAGGAGTAAAATAAAATTTCTCGTAATAAGCAGGATCATCGGGAATATGCATTTTCCGGTACTTGCCCAAATAGCTTCCATCTGCGTCTATCACTGCAGTAGTATTGTGATACAAACCCTGTGTTCTTTTTTCAAACAGAGAAGCAATAATAACCACATTCAATTCTGCAGCAAGTTCACTTAGTGCATTGGTAGTTGCACCCGGGATGGCTTCTGCCAATGTAAAGTTCTCATAATCTTCCACATCACAGAAATACAAGGAGGTGAACAGTTCCTGCAAACAAACAATTTGAGCACCCTTTGCAGCTGCATCTCGAATACCTTGCATTGCTTTACTTAAGTTATCCTGCTTTACGTTGGAACAGGTCATTTGTACCATGCCCACTTTTACTTTTGCCATATTATGTTGTTATCTGAATGATATGATTAAAATCCTGGATACCGACTGTCTTTTCCGTAATAAATCCCTCTCCGTATAAAACCCCTATTTTCTTACCCATCATCATGTCCCTTCCCTTTACTGTTTCTAGGAATTGAGGAGATGAAATATAAGTGCTTGGTTCGTTTGAATCCGCGCTATAAAATTGAGTGGTATACGCCCTGATGGATTCCATTTTCTTTTCATAGAACGGGGTTACATCAAATACAAAATCGGGCATCAATACTCTGTCCTGTATATAATGGAATACCTGTGTAGGTCTGAAAGCCTTTTGAGGATTCCCATTTTCATCAAAAGTTTCAATCTTTTGCAAACCAGCCAGAAAAGCAGCATCAGCTAACAATTTGGCGCTTCTTCCATGATCCGGATGCCGGTCTTCTACTGCATTAGCCAAAATAACAGAAGGGCGAAATTTACGTAAGACAACAATGATTTTTTTTATATTCTCTTCAGAATGCGTAAAAAAACCATCTGCCATCCTGAGATTTTCTCGATGATGAACGCCTAAGATTTTAGCTGCATCTGCAGCTTCTTTATCTCTTATTTCAGCAGAACCTCTGGTGCCAAGTTCACCACGGGTTAAGTCGACAATGCCGACTTTTTTGCCTTGATGAATAGAGGCAAGTATGGTTCCTGAACAACTCAGTTCTACATCATCCGGATGAACACCAAAAGCCAGAATATCTAATTGCATAAAATGAAATTAATAAAAGGGTTCCATTGAACATAAATAAAAAATCCTGCACCCGTGAAGGAGCAGGATTGAATGATATGCTGCAAAGCATTAGTCTTTTTTAGCGTAACGCTTCTTGAATTTGTCAATTCTACCTGCAGTATCCACCAATACGTTCTTACCAGTATAGAAAGGGTGAGAAGTATTAGAAATTTCCAATTTAATTACTGGATACTCTTTACCATCTTCGTGAAGAATGGTTTCTTTGGTAGCTGCAGTTGACTTGCACAAGAAAGATGTACCATTACTCATGTCTTTGAAGACAACGAAACGGTAATTTTCAGGATGGATACCTTTTTTCATGTTATTTGGTTTAGGTTATACGGATTTGGCCGTATGATTATGTAAAATTTGGATTGCAAATGTACGGGAATTCCCTTTTTTATCCAAAAAATAGCTTTTTTAGCTCTTCATATTGGTAAATTGGAGTGGAACACCAAAGTCACTCGACTTACAACGGGCAATAATATCCTGTAAATCATCGATCTTCTTACCAGTAACCCGAATGATATCGTCCATAATGGCTGCCTGCACTTTGGCACCACTATCTTTAATCATTTTTACAATTTTTTTGGCATCTTCCTGTCTGAGTCCGTTTTTAACGGAGACTTCCTTTTTAATGACCTTTCCGCTTGGATATGCATCTTTGGAAAAATCAAAAGCATTTCCATCGATACCTTGCTTCATAGAACGACTGATTAGAATATCAATCAGTTGTTTCATTTGCATTTCAGTATTTACTTCCAACTGAATGATATAATCCTTTTTATTCAAGTCTACTTTTACATCGGTATCTCTGAAGTCGTACCTGGTGGCCACTTCTTTTTTAACTGTATTGATGGCATTGTCTAACACCTGAATGTCTACACTACTGGCAATATCGAATGATGGCATATGCTATTTTTTTTACAAAGTTACAAAAAAAGGCCCTGGTAGACACCAAGGCCGTATTATACGACATGAGAGAAAAACTTATTTGCCGGAGTCTACGCCTACCCTGCTTTGTTCATCTTCCGCACCCCCTCTTTTTCTGGGTCCAGCGGCTCCCTTTCCTTTACTGAAACGATAGCTGAAAGTGATATTGGCTATCCTGTTATCATTAAACTGTCTGAAGTTGGCATCTACCGTACCATATTTGCTTTCCCCTTTAATTTTCTGAGACCAGAAAATATCCCTCACATTCAAGCGAATAGTTCCTTTATTCTTCATGATTTGCTTGCTAACACCAATATTGACTAAGCCGAATGGCTTGATTCTAAAAACCCCTTCAATACTTTCAGTTCTATAAAAACCACTAATTTCTGCGCTATAACCTTTATTAAATTTGAATTGCTGACTAATATTTGCCATAAAGGATGTAGCTGAAATATTTACAAGCGCATTGTTTATGGGACCGGATAGCTGATTATTGGCCACGTTCAGGTAGATATTTCCACTCCACCATTTGGTATACTGATTGAAAGCATTTACTGACAAACCCAATTGCTCTTGTGTGGCTATATTATCCTGTTTAATAAATGTTTCATTCTTACTGTCATCTTGCATGATAACCTGTTGAATCATATCAGTTGTTTTGGTATAATTCAAAGTCGTAGTCAGGAATCCTTTGAATGTATGACTCAATTCAATATTATGGCTAAACTGAGGTTTCAAATATGGGTTACCTTGTTCATATGTATACCTGTCCAGGAATTCAACAAAAGGATTAAGACTTTGATAATCAGGCCTTCTGATTCTTTTTCCATAATTTAATACGAAACTATTCTTTTCATTGGCGGCAAACTGTATATAAGCAGTTGGAAAAACCTGAATATAGTTTCTGTTAAACTGAACATTGGTTGTTTTCTGATCACCTTTAGCTAATGTTTGTTCTGCTCTTACACCTAATTGCAGATTCCACTTTTTATTAATTGCTTTGTTATAATTAATATATGCCGCATTGATGTTTTCTCTATAGACAAAATGGTTGCTTCTATTGTAGTCTCTCATAACAACACCATTGGAAATGGTATCATATACTGCGTTGGCATCGGTGGTTACAAAACTGGTTTTTAGACCTGCCTCCAGTTTGGCATTGTTTTTTAAAGGGTGCACATAGTCTAGCTTTGCTGAATAAATATCAATAACTTGAGGAAGTTTGCCCAGTAAACTGTCTGTTTTGGCAATCTTTTGACCCAGACTATTTTGATAAGCATTGTTTAAGTAGAGATTAGTATTCCCGGTATAATTGAGGTAATCTGCATCAAAAGTTAATTCACGTCCAGTAGAATCCAGCTGGTGTCTCATATTAAAGTTTAAGCTATTGTTCTTCCATGAATCTGCGTTAACATTAATGGCAACTGTTTTATTCACCAGTGTATGTTGTGCATTGAATATATCAATATTCCCCACAGAAAACCCTCCTCCCTTATTATTGAATCCGGTATATACCAAACCCATGGTTGTTTTATTATTTACATAATAATCTACGCCCAACTTTCCGTTGTAAGAATGATTGTACGTATTTCTATCAGTTATCTGTTCAAAGAATGAAACAATTTGCTTACTGTTACCATCTATGAATCTCCTGTCTATATCAATGTTCTGAAAACCTATTCTTTCATTTCGGCCAATGTTTCCAAAGAAATTGAGCTTGTTTTTTCTATAATTCAATTGTACGTTCTGATTATTACGGGCAAAAACGCCCTGACCGTATCCGGCTGTAACAGAACCATTAAAACCAACCACTTTCGACTTCTTGGTTCTGATATTAATTACCCCGGCATTACCTGCAGCATCATACTTGGCAGGAGGATTGGTCATAATTTCAATTTGATCCAATTGACTACCCTGTGTATTTTTCAAAAGATTTACCAAATCGGGGCCAGACAGATACGTGGGTCTTCCATCCATATAAATTACCACACCTTCCTTTCCTTTTAAACTAATATTCCCGTCTTTATCAACAGAAATACCGGGTGATTTCTCTAAAATCTCCATGGCATTGGCTCCAGCATTGGTTGGGGAAGCTTCTACATTTACGATGGTTCTGTCCGCTTTCATTTCAATTAATGGCTTTTTAGAACTCACGGTAACTTCAGCAAGACCATTTGATTTTACAGATAATTGGATATCCGGTAACATTTTTGTTGCTGATCCGTTCCATTCAAACGGTCCCGAATAAGCCTTTTCAAAACCAACCATATTGGCTAACAAAAGGTACTTACCACTGCCAACCTGCTGAAATCGAAACACTCCAGCTTTATCAGCTAGCGTTGTTTTTACAGTAGAAGAATCTTTGGCAAGCAGTAAACTAACCATGGCGGATTCTATCGGTTGTTGTTTATTGAGGACTTTACCCTGTAATTCAGGGCTTTTTTGTTGAGCATTTCCCGCAATCGTAACGATTGAGAGATTCAACAGTAATACGGATTTGAGTAAATTTTTCATTGCACTTATTTATTAATTAGTTCTATGTTTTATTGATTACAAAACAAAACTAACTACTGTGCTTTACATAGTACATTGTTTTAACATAGGCGGTTAATAGCAATGCTAAATGGTATCCCCAAAAGGATTAACGGAAATTGTTTTTTCAGAAACTGGTCAAAAATTGATGAAAACCTAATAAAAACATCATCAACAATAAGTCATTACAGAAGTAACTACTAACTACTTATTGGCACCCTGAATCTTATTGAAATAACGCCAGCTAATAATACCAGCTATTACGAGTACTGCTGAAATAAGCTCTGCCTGAGTAGGATTGAAGGGTAGATTATATTCCGTATTTACTCTGATTTTTTCAATAAAAAATCTTTCTAATCCATTAAAAATCAAATAAATACTAAATAGCTGACCGGGTATTTTTATTTTATTTCTAAGGAAAATCAGTACGCCGAATAATGCAAAACAAATTAGCAATTCATAAAGCGGTGTTGGATATACCGGAATAGGTAGCTGATTGCAATAAGGCCCAGCACAACCAGGAATGGCAACGCCATCTTGTACAACATTGTGCGGATAGGTATATGACCAGAAAAAATCGGGTAACCATTTGTATGGATTGGGTGCAGGATTGGCTATACCCCAATCTCCATCACCACTAATCTGACAGCCTATTCTTCCAAAGGCATAAGCAAACATCATGGTGGGAGCAAATGCATCCAATAAAGGAATTAGAGCTATTTTATTTTTACGGGCATACCAGATGATGGCAGCACCTGCACAAATTAATCCCCCATAAAAAGTAAGACCACTAAAGGCAATAAGAGAGCCAATTGGATCAGCTGCAAACTCATTCCAGTTTTCCAGGTTATGAAAAATTTTAGCACCTAGAAATCCAAATAGGGCTGCATAAATAACAATATCTCCTACCCTGTCTTGCGGCCAGATTCGAATGATTCTTTCCTCTGGGGTATTCAATTGCACTTTCTTTTTTTCCCACCATTTAAGCAAGCCAAAACCCAATGCAGCAAGCATTCCTGTCAGAAAGTTTCCTTCCCCAGATAAAATAAAAGCCTGTGGATCTTGTAAAGCATCTTTAATAGTAAAAGCCCCAATAATTTTATATCCGAATAAAAATCCCATCACCCCGTTGGTGATTAATTCAGAAAGGCTTGCTGGCTCACCAATTTTTATCTTCTCCTCTGTAAATTGAAACAGTCCTTGTTTCTGTTTCCTTCTCAACTCCATGGATAAAATCCATGCAGAAAGAATAAACGAAATCGCTACAAAAAAACCGAAACTATTAATGAGTTTAAGACCGTTGATTTCAATACCAAATAAATCTTTGAAAGCGTAGTATAAATTAGGATACATAAAGCTGTGCGATAAGATATTGTGCAATGATAATCAGAAAATAGCAAAAAAAGCAAGGCCTCACAAAAGTGAGGCCCATACTTACTAACCCATCTAAAAACAAATTACGAAATTAATTGCAATGAGCATCGAATGCTGCAATTAAATGTTGAGCAATGGCTTGCGCTGGTCTTCCTTCAATCTGGTGTCTTTCTACCATTGTTACCAGTTCTCCATTCTTAAATAAAGCAATGGCTGGTGAAGAAGGAGGATGCGGCAATAAATGCTCACGAATCTTATTAACGGCTTCTACATCAAATCCTGCGAAGCTGGTCATTAAACGATCTGGACGCTTGGTTGCATTTTGTACAGCCATTAAAACTCCTGGTCTGCAGGCACCTGCTGCACAACCACAAACAGAATTGATCACTACCAATGTAGTTCCCTCCTGTTGCAAAGTCTGGTCTACCTCTGCTGCAGTTAGCAATTCGCCAAAACCCTCGTCTGTTAACTCTGCCTTCATTGGCAATACTATTTCTGCTGGATACATAATTTCAATTTTGGAGGTCAAAGTTACAACAATCCATTAAATAAACCAATGGGTAATCAAAAATACAGCCAGAATGGCATGTTAAAATTTTATTTATGCCTTTGTGGCATTTAAAATACTTCGCTAGATGCCAAATTGTTTTATTTTCCGGGATGGAATAAGCTTTGATGGTATAACAGAAAATATGTTAACCATTCAAAAATTATAACCATGGCAATTTTAAAACAAACCAACACCCATTTATTCGATGAGTTATTCAATTCTTTCCCTACCGGATTTGTAAATCCAGCAAACAATGGTTATCCGGTAGCTGCAGTAAACATCCATGAAACCGCCGATGCTTTTCACCTTGAATTAAATGCACCTGGCAGAAAAAAAGAAGACTTCTCTATTCAGGTTGATAAGGGATTATTGACTATTTCTTATGAGAAGAAAGATGCATTGGAAGAAAAAAATTATACAACCATTCGCAGGGAATTTACTTATAAAAGCTTCAAGAGAAGTTTTTCAGTAGATGAAAAAATTAATACTGAAGGCATTCAGGCCAGTTACGAAAATGGTGTATTAAAATTATTACTTCCTAAAAAAGAAGAAGTAAAAAATTCACCACGTTTAATTTCAATTAATTAAGCGAAAATTCAATCCCCTATTTACAGGCTCCGAAATAAAATCGGAGCCTTTTTTTCTGTCACTAAGATTTTTTAGAGCAAGTATTAATGCCAAACAAAGTGTACAGAGGACAGAAACTTACCAGACTTGTTAATACAAATACGCCGGCCAAAGCTAAAAGTACAATGCCGAATGTTCCAGAAATAATCTCTTTGTAGTACAATCCTGCAACTACTGCAGCAACAATAACTCGTATAGTTTTATCCACAGATCCCATATTCTTTTTCATATCAAATGTTTTCTTGAATTTACAAATTATTTTAGATAACATCAATTGTAATATTTGAACTGTTTTGATGACTTATGTTTTAAATTTTAGTTTCATGAAATGGATATTGGGTCTTTTGATTGGCTTGTTCAGCATAGATGCGCATGCTCAGTCATCTGGCAGCAGTGTGTTATGGGAAATCAGTGGAAAAGAGCTTACAAGTCCTTCCTATTTATTCGGCACTTTCCATATGCTATGTGCCACAGATTATACAATGAGTGAAGGTTTAAAGCAAAAACTACTTAAGACCAATCAACTCTATCTTGAAGTAGACATAACAAAACCTGGTTTGCAACAGGAACTCATGACACAAATGATGCTTACTGAGACATCATTAGACAAAGAGCTTGGAACAGATTTTCATATAGCAGATCAGGCATTTCAGAAAATTACAGGCTTGTCTTTAAGCCTTTTTAAACAATTCAAACCTTTTGTAAGCATCAGTATGCTTGCTTTACAAACACTGAATTGTCCGGATAAAATTCAACCTGAAACAATATTATCCAATTTGGCCAAAAATGCAAAGATAAGAATTGGGGGATTGGAAACCGTAGCAGAGCAGGCTGCCGCTATAAATGCAGAACCTTTAGACAGTCAGATTACCTCTTTAAAGAAAATGATTCTGCAATTTGAGCGTTCAAAAAAAGAAATGAATGAACTGGTAAGGGTTTACCAATTGAATAATGCTGATAGTATTTATGCTTACTTACAAACCCAATCTATGTCTACTGAATTTGAACAAACTATGCTTATCAGGCGAAACCGAAACTGGATACCCAAAATGCTCAATGCTATGCAAAGCGCTCCTACTTTTTTTGCGGTTGGTGCCGGACATTTGGGAGGAAAAGAAGGATTACTTGTACTGCTGAAAGAAAAAGGATACCAACTGAAACCTTTAGAACTTTGAAACAATGACTGAATCGGAAAAGGAATTCCTGCATCAATTAAATGAACACCAGAAAATCATTCATAAGGTGTGCAATTTATATATGCAGTTTCCAGAAGATAAGGAAGACCTGTTTCAGGAAGTTACTTTACAAGCATGGAAAGCATATCATAAGTTCAGAGGGGATTCAAAATTTTCAACCTGGCTGTACCGTGTTGCCTTAAACACTGCTATTACTTTTTTCAGAAAAGATAAGCGCACGAATTTTATTGATACAGTTGCTGAAATTCCTGAAAAATCTTTTTCGAATGAGAAGGATCCTGTAGAAGAACAAATAAAAGCCATGTATATGGCAATAGGAGAATTATCCAAAATTGACAAAGCCATCATAATGCTTTATCTGGAAGACTATAGTTATGCCGAAATCAGTGATATTATTGGGATCACAGCCAACAATATTGCCGTTAAAATGAACAGAATTAAAGGAAAACTTAGAGAAGCAACTTTAAAAAAAATCCAAACCTTTTAAATGAAAAATCATGGAACTAGATGAACTGAAAGGACAATTGAATCAGCAGCTGCTCAGTGGTTTCTCAAATAAAACTGAAAATAAACTGGCAGAATTAATGAATGGGAAAGCCTGTTCCTTATTATGTAAAATTAAAAAGAGCATATTATTTGAAATAACCTGTTGCATTATTGGCATAGTGGGAGCCCTCTACATTTCACTCACCTATCAGGTAGCTCAGGTGAGAATTTATTTTGCAATTTTTGGGATGCTGTTTGTTCCTCTCGGTTTTGTACTCTGGTATTTATTCAGAAAAATTGTTGCTTTTGAAAATCTGCTCTTACCTGTAAAAAACAACTTAAAAGAGTTAATAGACCTTTTAAGTTTATTTGAAAAGCGGTATTTTCAATTCAACATGGCTTTATTACCTATATGTTTCTTTTTTGCGCTGGCATTAGGTCTACAGAAGAATGCATCGGTTCAGGAAATTGATAAGTTATACATAAAGCTCAAGGGCATTACCAGCTATTACTGGATTATCATTATAGCCTATGTATCCATAACAATGGTAGCATTGGTTTATTTTACCAAATGGTATATCAAGAAATTATACGGTAATTATATCAATCAGCTAAAACAACTGCTGGCAGAATTAAAAGAGTAAGGATTGACATTATTCTGCGCATCCAGATTTTCTGCGCGTATCAATAATGTATTGAATCCGCCATTTATCATTGTTGCGCACTAACTGAAATGAGTTGACACCACAATGGCTGAATTCCGTTCTTCTGAAAAACCGATAAGGTGTCCAAACCGTTGCTAGCGGTCCATCTACTTTTACTACATCAAATACAATTCTTTCATCTGCAAGACCTTTGGGTAAATTAGACACTTGTTTTACAAAACCAGCAACTGAATCTGTTCTCACTATCAGCTTCCCTTCTTTATTAGTAGTAATAGTTTGCATGATTGCATTATCAGCAAAACAGTCCTGCAACATGGCTCCGTCTGCCTCCATCATAGCAAAAAACATTTTACGGATGGTAGATTTCACAGAGTCTTCTGCTGATTGAGCATTTGCAGCCATCGAAAACGCACTCATCACAATAAACAGAAAATATTTTTTCATAGCAATGATTTAAATCCAAAAAAATAAAAAAAAAAGCCCTACAGATATCCGAGGATTTTCAACATGCTTTGTGCAGTTTGCTCCTTCGCGTATACCCAATCAATCAGCTTACCATTCTTATCATATTCCACAATTACGTGTTTAGGTGAAGGAATCAGACAGTGTTTAATCCCACCATATCCGCTAATTTGATCCTGATAAGCTCCTGTGTGGAAGAAACCTACATACAAAGGTTCTTTGTTTGATTCTTCTTCTTTTTTGTCAGTAGTTGTAAGCTTAGGAAGGAATACCTCATTAATATGTTCCTCCGAATCATAATAATCATGACTATCACAAGTGATACCCCCTAGCACCACACGCTGGTATTCGTTGTCCCATTTATTTACAGGTAACATTAGGAACTTTTCTCCAATACCCCAGGTGTCTGGCAATGTGGTAATAAAGGAAGAATCAATCATATACCAACACTCACGGTCATTCTGAATTTTCTGTCCAATCACACTGTATATATGAGCCATACTCTCACCTACGGTATAACTTCCGAATTCAGTATAAATATTCGGCATCGGTACTTTTGCTTTCTTGCAAGCTTTCTTAATGTTACCTACAATCTCATTGATCATGAACTGATAATCATATTCAAAACCCAAAGAATGCTTAATAGGGAAACCTCCGCCAATGTTAATGGAATCCAGTTCTGGACAAATCTTTTTTAATTGACAATAAAGGTTAATTATTTTATTTAATTCACTCCAATAATAGATATCATCCTTAATGCCTTTATTTAAGAAGATATGCAACATTTTCAACTGAAACTTATCTTCATATCCTTCAATTTCATCTACATAAAATTCAAGAATATCTTTGGCTCTAATTCCTAAACGAGAGGTATAGAATGGGAAATTGGGTTCTTCTTCAGCAGCAACCCTGATTCCCAAAGAGAATGGCGTACTGCTTCTTACACTTCTTTTGTATGCCTGTAACTCTTCTTTATTGTCCAAGATCGGAACTACATTTTTAAATCCTGAATTAATCAACTTGGCAATTCTGGATGTATATTGTTTTTGCTTATAGCCATTGCAGATAATAAAAGTTTCCTTGTTTATTTTTCTGCGCTGGTAAAGACGGTTGATAATTTCAATATCGTATGCATAAGAAGTTTCCAAATGAATATTGTGTTTCAACGCCTCTTCTACAATAAAGGAAAAATGAGAACTCTTGGTACAATAACAATAGAAATACTCCCCTTCATATTTATGCTTTTTAAACGCATTGGCAAACATGTTTTTTGCCTTGTTGATTTGCATACCTATTTTAGGTAAATAAGTCAACTTCAAAGGTGTTCCATGCTTATCAATCAATTTCTTGACATCAACGCCATTGAATTCTAAATATCCATTGTCACTAACTTCAAAACCTTCTTGGGGGAAGTGGAATGTCTGGTTTACCAGAGAAGTATAGGTATTATTCATCAGCCGAAATTTCCTTTTAAATTAGAATGTAAAAATAGTCCTTGTTGAGGACAATGGAAATAAAAAAAGCCGGATGCAGTTGCAACCGGCTTTAATTTTTTTATTTGCTCAATTATTTAACTGAAGCAATCAAAGCTTTGAAAGAAGCTGGTTCGTTCATTGCTAAGTCAGCCAATACTTTACGGTTTAAGTCGATTCCTTTAACAGACAACTTGTTGATGAACTGGCTGTAAGTCATACCTTCTTCTCTTACAGCCGCATTGATACGTGCAATCCACAACTGGCGGTATTCACGCTTTTTCAATTTACGACCTACATAGCTATAGGTAAGACCTTTTTCAACAATATTTTTGGCTACGGTATAAACGTTTTTACGTTTACCATAGTATCCTTTGGCTTGATCAAGAATTTTCTTTCTCCTTGCTCTTGATGCAACTGCATTTTTTGAACGTGGCATACTTAAATGTTTTGAAGTTAGCGGAGCTAACGGTTAATAATCGGTTTTGTTAAGCGGGGCTTATTAGCCTTTCAAGCGTAATAAACGTAAAACGAAATCCTTGTTGGTAGATCCAACAATACCTTTTTGTCTTAGTGCGCGCTTACGCTTTTTAGACTTTTTGGTTAGGATGTGACGCTTGAACGCCTTCTGGAAACTGATTTCTCCGGTACCGGTCACTTTAAAACGCTTCTTTGCGCTGGAGTTTGTTTTAACTTTTGGCATATAATAATCTCTAAAAGATTACTCCCTGCTGGCGTTCCACCACCGGGTGGAAACTTGTTTTGGCCTTACGGGAAAATTTTGGATTGCAAAAGTATCATTTTTGCTGGAAAACACCAAAATATTACTTCTTTTTACCTGTTTTAGGTGTAAATATGGCAAACATTCGCTTTCCTTCCAGTTTGGGCATACTTTCTAATGAACCTACTTCAGCCAATCTTTCTGCAAATTTCAATAACAATAACTGACCGCGGTCCTGGAACATGATAGCTCTACCCTTAAACTGTACATAAGCTTTTACTTTATTGCCATCTTTCAGAAAACCTTCTGCGTGCTTGGCTTTAAAGTTGAAATCGTGATCATCCGTGCTGGGAGTGAAACGAATTTCCTTGATTTCGCTCTGCTTGGAGTTGGCTTTCATTTCCTTCTCCTTCTTCTTCTTCTCGTATAAGAATTTCTTATAATCAATGATTTTACATACAGGAGGATCTGCTGTCGGAGAAATTTCCACCAGGTCCAGTTCCTGCTCCTGGGCAATTTTTAATGCTTCCTGCACGGAGTAAATACCAACAGTTACGTTGTCTCCTACCAATCTGATTTGTTGAGCACGAATTCTTTCGTTGATGCGATGTTCAGGCTCTGGTTGCCTGTTGAACCTAGGATTAAATCTTCCTTTGGGTGGTAATGCCATTAAAACTTGTTTGGTTTAAAATTTTTGGTAAAGATATACGATATTATGTACTATTCGCCCGATTTACGCTGATGTATTTCTTCTTTGATGTTTTCAATGAAAGATTGCAGAGACACAGTACCCAAATCACCCTTGCCCTGTCTTCTGACCGACAATTGTTGATCGTTCATCTCCTTCTCTCCAATAACCAGCATATAAGGCACTTTCATCAATTCTGTATCACGGATCTTTTTTCCAATCTTTTCACTTCTGTCATCCACTTCTACCCTTACACCAACTTTTCGAAGTTCCTGCTTTACAGCTAAAGCATAGTCCATGAATTTATCGCTGATAGGCAGTACTTTCACCTGTAGCGGCGCCAACCATACCGGGAATTTACCAGCATAGTGTTCAAGCAGGAATCCAATAAATCGTTCATGGGTTCCTAAAGGAGCACGGTGTATAATCAACGGAATGTCTGATTCGTTGTGCTGATTGGTATATTCCAATTGGAACTTTCTACCGGAATTGAAGTCTACCTGATTGGTTGCCAAAGTAAATTCTCTGCCAATAGCGCTCCAAATCTGAACATCAATCTTTGGTCCGTAAAATGCCGCCTCGTCCTGCACTTCAACAAAAGGTGTACCTGTTTCAATAAGTACTTTACGAACCATTTCCTCAGTCTCCTTCCATAATTCCGGTTCGTTTACGTACTTCTGGCCCAATTTTGCTGGGTCGTGAAGGCTTAAACGCATTACATATTTATCAACCCCAAAAATCTTGAAATATTTCAAATACATTTCATTCACCGCCTTGAACTCCTGTGCAAATTGTTCTTTGTTACAATAAATATGCGCATCATTCATGTGCAGGCATCTTACACGCATCAGTCCGAACAATTCACCGCTTTGCTCGTAACGGTAACAGGTACCATATTCCGCAATTCTGTATGGCAAATCTTTATAGCTTTTGGGTTCCGCACCAAAAATTTTATGGTGATGCGGACAATTCATGGCTTTCAGGTAATACTTTGTGCCATCCAGTTCCATTGGAGGGAACATACTATCGGCATAGTACGGCAAATGGCCACTGGTTAAATACATACTCTCTTTTGCTATATGTGGTGTAACCACCCGCTTGTACCCAGCTGCTTCCTCTGTTTCTTTCGCTAATTTTTCCAATTCTTCAATAATGACAGTACCGTTTGGCATCCACAAAGGAAGGCCAGGTCCTACATCATCATCCATAGTAAAAATACTTAACTCTCTGCCTAGTTTTCTGTGATCTCTTTTCTTGGCTTCTTCCAGCATCAGCAGGTATTCATCCATTTCTTTCTGGGTTGGAAAAGTTACCCCATAAATTCGGGTAAGCATTTTATTCTTTTCATCTCCCTTCCAGTAAGCACCGGCAATGCTGGTTAGTTTAATTGATTTAATGAGTCCGGTATGTGGAATATGTGGCCCTCTGCATAAATCAGTAAAGTCTCCCTGCGAGTAAAAACTGATTTCGCCATCCACCAGATTAGACAAAAGATCCAGTTTATATTCATCGCCCTTTTCAGTAAAATAAGCGATGGCTTCCGCTTTCGCTTTTTGTGTTCGGATATATTGACTGTTCTTTTTAGCCAGCTCGTTCATTTTTTTCTCGATAGCCAGCAAATCATCTTCCGATATTTTTTTATCTCCCAAATCGACATCGTAGTAGAATCCTTTATCCAATGCGGGGCCAACCCAGAATTTAACACCGGGAAATAATGCTTCTACTGCTTCTGCCATAAGGTGAGCAGAGGAATGCCAGAAGGTATTTTTTCCATCCGCATCATCCCAGGTTAAAAATTGTATGGTTGCATCTTCCGTTATTGTTGTGCTGGCATCCACTACCTTGTTATTCACCCTGGCCACTAATACTTTTCTGGCCAATCCTTCACTGATTGACTTAGCCACATCCATGGCGGTAGTACCAACGGGGTACTGTCTGCTTGCTCCATCCGGAAAACGAATACTAATCATAATTTGCTATAATCTTTAAAATACTGGCTGCAAAGGTAGCATTTAGCCAGCCGTATACCGCAAAACCTTAACTGTTTTTTATCAGGTGTTGGCTGTATTTTTGCAAAATGCGTCTGGTTTTTACTTTCATTTCCAGTTTATTCTTTTTAATGAATGCTCAGGGCCAATCTATTACTGGAATCTGGAGAGGATACTTCAGCTCCAGCAATGGACTTTACCGGGAAGGTATTCAGGAAGAAATGTACAAGTACGAAATTCAAATTGACCAACAGCCCAATAACGGAATTAAAGGGGTAACTTATTCTTATAAAACCACTGTATTCTATGGCAAGGCAACTTTTCAAGGCATATACAATGTAAAATCCAAAACCATCATACTAAAAGAAACGGGGTTGGTTGATTTAAAAATCGGTGACAAAAGTGAGCCCTGCTTAATGACCTGTTACCTAGATTACTCCAAAATGGGGAAGCTGGAAGTGTTGCAAGGAACTTTTATCTCTATCAATGTAAAAGATAAAGGAGACTGTGGCAATGGGAAAGTTTACCTAGAAAGAGTTCCTGACTCTGATTTTGAAAAAGAAGATTTCTTAAAGAAAAACACGACCACAAAATCTAAATCAGCCAATCAGGACGCCATTAAAAAAGGAATAGCATCAACAAAACAAAATAAAACACAGACGCCACAATCCGGAAATAATAATACTACTAACAGCAATATAACTCCATCAAAGAATTCCAACTTATCTGTTTCGAAAAACAGCCCTCTCAATATTCCACCTGATAAGAAAGCAATTGCTACTACTAAAGGAAGCAACCAAAATTTGAGCAGCACTTCAAAAAATCCAATTGCCAAATCGGCCCCTACACCATCAACAACTGTTGAACCAAACGTTTTGCAGGCAATGCCTCAAAGAAGAACAGAAGAAATAAATGCATCTCAAAATAAGAGAGAACATACCGAAACAGAAGCCAGAGAAAAAAAGCAAATCCCCTTGCCGAAAGTATTGGTTGAGCGAGAAAATAAATTGGTGAAAACAATTCAGGTTGAGGAAGAAAATATTCAGATTGACCTATTTGACAATGGTACAATTGACAACGACACCATCAGTGTTTTTCATAACAACAAATTGGTCATAAAACACGGCAGGCTTGCTTTTAACCCCATCTCTCTGAAAATAAAATGTACTACTGAAGATAAATTGCATGAATTGGTAGTAGTAGCCGAGAATCTTGGTGAAATACCGCCTAATACTGCTTTAATGGTGATCACTGCTGGTAAAAAACGGTACGAAGTATTCCTAAGTTCCAACGAAAGCCGAAATGCTAAAGTGATTATTGAGTTTGTTCCCAAAAATTAGAATTTAATATTCCAGGTAACAGAAGGTAAAACAGGAAACAAAGAAACTTGTTTGCCAGCTACTTTCAATGTCCCGTCTGCTGCTGATCCTTCCTGATCAAAATACAGAAAATAAGGATTAGCTCTGCTATAAATATTATAGATACTAAAGACCCAGTTGCTGGAATATTTCCTTTGCTTTTTGGGCTTGGGTGTATAAGTGGCGGCAATATCCATGCGATGATAGGCATTCATTCTGTACCCATTAATGGTGCCATATTGCTGTGATAAAACACCTCCTATAAAATAAAAACGCTCTGGTACCGACACCGCATTCCCGGTACCGTAAACAAATACGCTGGACAATTTCCATTTTTCACTTAGATTATAATTGGCAACTACAGAAAGATCATGTCTGCGATCGAAACGGCTCGGATATTTCTTGCCTTGATTTAGATCCGGAAATTTTCGCCAGGTCCAGCCAAGGGTATATCCAATCCATCCTGTTAATCTCCCTTTTATCTTGTTAATAAATAATTCTGCACCGTAACTCCACCCCTTACCAAAAACAAACTCTTCTTCTGGATCCTTTAAAGATGGGGTATACCCTTCACGATACTCAATTTGATTTTGCATTGTTTTGTAATACAATTCAAAGGATGTTTCAAACATACCATTATTGAAATTCTTAAAATATCCTGCTGCATATTGCCAGCTCAACTGTGGTTTAACCCTTGCTGTACTTGGCACCCATAAATCGGTAGGCAAAGTGGTACCGGCATTACTAACCAGATGGATGTATTGCAGGTTTCTGGTAATACCCCATTTCAATGAACTGGTCTCATCCAGAGTATATCGGAAAGTAGCTCTGGGTTCAATACCACCATATTGGCTAAATGTACTGTAACGTAAGCCAATATTTAATTTAAGCTTGTTATTGATATCCCAGTCGTCCTGCACATACAATGCAGCTTCATTGGCCATCTTGGTGGGGGCATTATTTGGCGCAAACACCACACTGTCCTGATTTCCTGCCACAATATTGGGTAAAAAACGATGTCTTGTATAGAGTGCCCCAAATTTGATTTTATGAGAAGGACTGGCAAACCAATCAAAATCAGTTTTGGCCGTCAGATCCTTAATGCCGGATGAAAGCCTGATATTGAAATCATTCTGACTCCCACTTAAATTAAAATGATAATCATTGTACACCAATGTGGTATTTGAAAATAACTTTTTATTAAAAACATGATTCCATCTGACTGTTGCAGTGGCATTTCCCCAGTCAATTAAAGTTCTGAAAGATCGGGCTGCATTATTAAAAGTGAACTTATCTCTTCCAAAATAGCCACTGATGTATAAATGATCTTTTTCAGAAATCTGAAAATTCATTTTTGCATTAATATCATAGAAATAGTAACCCGAACCATAAAAATCACTTGTTTTAGAAATCAGCGGTTTGGTAATAGCATCCACATAAGTTCTTCTTGCAGAAAACATATAAGAAGACTTTTTCTTTTTGATAGGTCCTTGTATGGAAAAGCGGGAAGCAATCAAACCGATACCAGCATCAATCTGCGTATTATTCTGGTTACCTTCTTTCATTGCAATATCCACTACTGATGAAAGTCTTCCTCCATATTGTGCAGGCATCCCGCCTTTAATCAGACTTACGTTTTTTATTGCATCCGAATTAAAGACAGAAAAGAAACCAAATAAATGGCCGGTATTATATACAACCGCATCATCCAGCAGTATTAGGTTTTGATCCGGGCCTCCACCCCTTACATAAAATCCTGCATTTCCTTCGCCTGCATTTCTAACACCTGGCATTAACTGCAATGTTTTCAGAATATCCACCTCACCCATGAATGCCGGCAAAGCTTTGGCAGTGGTTATAGATAAATCGAGTTTACCCATCTGAGCTGTTTTAACATTGTTGTCTCTTTTACGGGCTGTTACAATTACATCCTGCAAAACCACACCGGAATTGGGCTGCAAAGAGATATTTAAATTGAGGTTATCCTGCAATTGGATAGACAATGCTTTTGATTGATAACCAATAAAATTTATAATCAACTGGTATTTACCTTTAGGAAGTGTTATGGAGTAAAAACCATAACTATTAGAAGTGATTGATTTACCCAGGTCGCGAATAGTTAGCGTTGCGCCAATTAAGCTTTCTCCTGAAAGACTATCCCTTATATATCCGTTAAGGGTAAATTTTTCCTGTGCCTGAACACCTATTACCCCAAATACAACAAAAATAAACAGCAGGATTTTTTTCATTATTTAATTAACATACAGCACCAACAATAGTTCGGGTAATCAGTATGATTACTTCCGGACAACATTCAATGTATCCTTTACCTCTCCGCACTCCAGCATAGAAGTTGGCAAATAAGGGTTTTTAATTTCACTGCTGGCACTTAACCAGGCTGCACCATTGTTATCCATGGCCATTGGGCAATACTGATAATAAATTACCTCTCTGTCGAACTGTACTTTCTTAATCAGTGTTGTCATTTGCTCTGTCAATAGCTGAAATGCTTTTCTTTTTTCTTCCAGTAAAGTTTCTCCTTTTAGACCAATCAGTTCAGCTTGCAGTGATTCAGTTAGTACTCCTGCTTCAGATTTAATGCTATCTGCGCTAATTTCATTCAATGGAATAACTGAAAGGGTCTTGGCAAACCGTTCAGCCGCTGTATCCACCTTACTGATATTTTCCTCTATAAATGCATCTTTTAAAGCGTAGTATGCTGTAAGAGAGGCGCTAAATGCTGTATTAAATGTATCTGAATGATTGGAACTGTTGCTTGCAATGACCGGAACAGCCTGATTTTCGTCACCCTGCTTTTGCTCTCCGCAGGCAATTAAGATGATAGCAATTGAGACAGAAACCAAATATTTCATATAAAAGACTTTAGAAAACAAATCTACTGCAATTTCATTTTGGAGCTCAATCCAATTACCTTTGCACGCAAAATAAGGGCAAATGCTAATTGGATTTCAGAATGTAACTTTTGAGTTTGGGGCAAGAACCATTGTAGCGGATGCTACCTGGCATATTCAACCCGGAGATAGAATTGGACTGGTAGGTTACAACGGAACAGGCAAGTCAACCCTATTGAAAGTGCTTGTTGGTGAATATACCCCATCAAAAGGTACGGTTGAGAAGAGCAGGGAAACCACTATCGGGTATTTACACCAGGACTTATTAAGCTTTGACACGCATGACTCTATTACAGAAGTTGCATTAGGCGCTTTTGAAAGAGTACGTCAACTGGAAAAAGAAATAGAGCAACTGGGTATTGAATTGGAAAAAAATCCGGAAGACGAAGCTTTATTACTTAAGTATACAGACAGTTTACATGAAATGGATGTGCTGGATGGATACAATATTCATCATAAGGCAGAGGAAGTATTGCACGGTCTTGGATTTTCGAATGAAGATTTACAAAAACCATATCAGCAATTCAGCGGTGGATGGAGAATGCGCGTATTACTGGCAAAAATGATTCTTCAACAACCCGATGTTTTGCTACTGGATGAACCTACCAATCACCTTGATCTACCTTCTATTGAATGGTTGGAAAAATACCTGGTACATTATAAGGGTAGCGTAGTAATTGTAAGCCATGATAAATTCTTTTTGAATAGAATGGTCAATAAAATTGTAGAGTTGTACCAGCAACAACTACATATTTATTCAGGCAATTACGAGTTTTATGAAACAGAGAAAGCCATTCGGATAGAAATGCAACAAAAGGCTTTCGAAAATCAGCAAGATTACATACGCCAGCAGGAAAGATTCATAGAACGATTTAAAGCAAAAGCTAGTAAAGCTGCTCAGGCACAAAGTGTGCAGAAGCGTCTGGATAAATTGGAAAAAATTGAAGACGTTCAATTGGAAAGGCCCAATATGCGTATCAATTTTCAATTGGAAAAAGTACCAGGTAAAATACTGGTAACCCTGAAAGAAGTTACCAAAAAATTTGGAGAACTAACTATCGTTGAACATGGTTCTGCAGAAATAGAGAGAGGAGATAAAATTGCTTTAATTGGTGCCAACGGAAAGGGAAAGTCAACCTTACTACGTATGATTGCAGGTACAGAAACTTTCAGCGGAGAAAGGGTTTGGGGCCATAACGTGGAAGAAAGTTTTTATGCACAACATCAATTGGAAGCTCTAACCTTGTCTAACAACATTTTAGAAGAATTACAACAGTGTGGCAGTAAAAAGACAGATGTTGAATTAAGAAGTCTTTTGGGATCCTTCTTATTCAGCGGGGACGATGTTGATAAAAAAATCAGGGTATTAAGTGGTGGAGAGAAAGCTCGAGTTGCATTGGCCAAAACCATTGTAAGCAGAGGAAACTTTTTAATTCTAGATGAACCTACCAACCACCTTGATATGCACTCTGTAGAGCTTCTTGCGGAAGCATTAAATAAATACGAAGGATCTTATATCCTGGTAAGCCACGACCGTTATTTTATTTCGATGACTGCAAACAAAATCTGGGAAATAGTAGATCATCAGATCAAAGAATTTAAAGGTACTTATCAGGAATGGGTTGAGTGGAACGAAAGGATGGAGAAACAGAAAAAAACAACAATTGTTGAGTCAAAAGAAACGATTAAACCAATGGTAAAAGCTGAACCCGTTAAACCTATTGAGAGCAGCATAAAATCGAGCCAACCTATTAATAAAGAAATACAGAAGGAATTACAAAAGAACCAGCGAAAACTGGCACAAGTTGAAACAGATTTGAATAAAGCGCAGGAAGAACAGAAACAGATTGAATTAGATCTGGCCAACCCTGACACGTATACCAATGCTACAAAATTTACTGAACTGGAAGCAGCATACAAATCTGTCAAGAATAGAATTACAGCGCTGAATCAAGACTATGAATCCCTGTTTGAGACTGTGATGGAACTCGAGAAAAAAGTTTAGCCTGTAAGGGGTATTTCCCTTCAAAAAGAACAGCCCTTCTTGGGGAGGGCTGTTAGTATAAAATCGTTTTAACTATTTTTCTGTAGGATTCCGCTTTCCTGCCAATAGTTTTTCCAAAGCCGTTTCTAATCTTCTCTTACGTGTTTCTTCTTTCTTTGCACCCTCTATCCAGTTAACATATTCTTTTTGATTGGTAAATGAAAGAGAAGTGAAAAATTCTTTGGCTTCTTCATGTGTAGTGAACAAACGATCCAGTTCAACTGGCGCTTTAACCAAACGCTTTTCGAAATCTACTCCATTAACCGCCAATTTGGCTTCTGAAAAATTTCTGTCTTTATTGGGAATCTGATCAGTCTTCTTGAATCGCATAGCACTCCAAACATGGTCTAATGCAACCTGTCGAACGCATTCATAATTTTGTTTGGTTAAGCAATCCCAGCTACAATCTCTGTTTAAATCAGACGCAATTTTGCTTGTCTTCTTTGGATATGCTACCCATAATTTGCTTTCATTATGCAAAGCAGGAATAACTTCTTTTAATACATTTTTCAACTGCAACTCACTCAAAGCGAATACCAATGCAAAATCCACCTTCTTACTTTTTAATAAGGGTGTAACATTCTTGGCATAAGTAAGTTTTGCAAACTGCTTTTCGATGGATGAGGGCAAACCTTGAATTATGAGATTCTTCTCGTCCTTAAGCTGAAGTTTTTCGAGTAGCGTTTGATTCGACATGCTTTGAAGGATTTTGTTACAATAAAGATTGCAAAGTTAAAAAAATGTTACGACTTTTTATAGTAATTCTGAAGGGTACTGGCCATGATTTTCTCAAGCGCAGCAATCCTTTCAGCATCACTTGGGTGTGTGCTTAACAAAGAAGGTGTACTTCCTCCACCTGTTGCGGAAGACATCCTATTCCAGAAAGCTATGGCTTCCCGGGGATCATATCCGGCAAGTGCGGAGAACATTAATCCGAAACGATCTGCTTCCAACTCGTTGCTTCTGCTGAAAGCAGGCATAATGGTTCCGGAAGCAATTCCGTAGGAGGTATTAAAAATTTCCTGCGTTAGCTGTGGTTTACTGGATAAAGCTATTGACAGGCCTGCCCCCAGACCCTGCTGTAATAATCCCTGGCTCATCCGCTCACTACCGTGTCTTGCTAGCGCATGGGCAATTTCATGTCCCATTACAACAGCTAGTCCCGCTTCATTTTTAGTGACTGGTAAAATACCTGTATACACTACGATTCTGCCACCAGGCATACACCAGGCATTCATTTGTTTGTCATTTACCAGATTGATTTCCCAACTGTATCCTGCAAGTTCCTGGCTGAGTCCTTTTTGCTCATAATAAGCCTTTATCGCTTTAACGATATTCTCTCCCACTCGCTTAACCATCAAAGCTTCTGCAGTTCCAGTAACCAGTTTATTAGTCTGAATAAAAGACTTGTATTGCGTAGCAGCAAGTGATTGGGCCTCTGATTCAGGAACCAGACTTAGTTGTTTTCTTCCGGTTATCGCATTTCGCTGACAACCGGTAATACTTGTCAATAACAAGATTATTGCTGCTATGCTCCAAAAAAGTTTTTTCATGAAATCTGCCTTGTATACACAATTACTTTCCGCTTCTATTTTTATCCCTTGATTTAAATAAAGGGATTTTACTTTCTGTACCTCTTAAAATTCTTCCGATATTTTTTTGGTGAGTCAGTACCACCATCAGTGCTACGAGTACAGCAAAAATTCGATATAAAGTTTCTTTCTCGTTGAAAATGAACAGGATAAATACCATAAAAGATACACCTGCCAGGATTGAACTTAAAGAAACGAATCGGGTTAAGTACAATGCAATCAGAAAAACCCCTACACAACACAAAGCCACCAAGGGCTGTATTGCTACGGCCATCCCAAGCAAAGTAGCAACCCCCTTTCCTCCTCTGAATCCAGCCCAAATAGGGAATATATGTCCCAATACAGCAGCCAGACCCAAACCAATCATAAAATTGGTTCTATCCCACTCATCGGTTAAATAATAAGGTAGTAAAATATAGAGGGAGGTGGCAATAATTCCTTTTAACACATCTACGGCCATTACAATGGTACCCCATTTGGAACCCAGTACTCTAAAAGTATTGGTAGCACCGGCATTACCACTACCATAGTCTCGTATATCTATTTTGAAATAATACTTACTAATCCAAATTGCAGTTGGCACTGAACCAATTAAATAGGCCAACAAAATCAATAAAACTTCGTTCATGTACGTATAATTGGGGGCACAAAGATAAACTATTTATCTAAGTTAATGATTTCTTAACATAAAAACGAACCAATTAGGCTAAAAATTGTATGGCAACCCACCCGTCTTTTTCCTGTGTTTTCAGGTATTGAAACCCCTTTTTATTAAATAGTTTTACCATATCTTCCTCATCAGATTTTAATAATCCGCTAATAATCAATATGCCTCCTGTTTGGGTGATCATAAACAGTGCTGAGGCATTCTGCTCTAATATATGTCGATTGATATTGGCAATTACGACATGGTAGGCAGTGTCTGTTTTAAGTTGATCGGCCAGTTCAACCTGAATATTGGTACATTGATTAACCTTGATATTCTCTTCTGTATTTTCAATGCACCAGGGATCATTGTCTATCGCCAGTACATTAGCAGCTCCTAATTTTTCGGCAAGAATGGCCAGGATTCCAGTTCCTGTTCCAAAATCAAACACCTGTTTGTTTTTACAATCAATATGCTGCATCAGCTTCATGACTGAATAAGTAGTCCCATGATGTCCGGTTCCAAAACTCATTTTAGGTGTAATAATCAATTCGTACTCCACTTCCTCAAACGGCGGATGAAATCCCGCCCTTACTCCTACAAAATTCTCTACTTGCATTGGGCTGAAATTGGATTCCCAGAGTATATTCCAGTTCTGCTTTTCAATAACCGAATAGGTAAATGTGAACTGATATGTTTTCCCTAATTCCGCTAATGCCTCTTCGTCAAAATTATCTGCAGCGATATAGGCTTTTAATGAATCAGATTCCTCCTGAAATCCATCATATCCCAACCCTGCCAGTTCCGCAACAAAAATATCTGACTGATCTTCCTGCAATCCTTTTAGGGAAATATCCACTTCAATGTATTTGCTATCTTTCATACTTGCAATTTAAATACCTAAATAAATAGTAAAATAAAAGCCTATAAAATAACAATGGCCCTTACGGGCCATTGCAATATTCACATTGAACAATTATCCTTCTTTATTAGGATTGTTCTCTTTTGGTTTCTGTTCAGGACGAGGCATTAAGGCCTTACGGCTTAATTTGAACTTACCAGTCTTTGGATCAAGACCTACCAGCTTAACTTTCACCATATCTCCTTCCTTAAATAATCCATCCATAGACTCGAGGCGGCTCCAGCTAATTTCGCTGATATGCAACAAGCCCTGCTTTCCTGGCATGAATTCAACAAAAGCTCCAAATTCTTTAATTCCTTTCACCGGTCCTTCATATACATCTCCAACTTCTGGAATAGCCGTAATCCCCTTGATCCATCTAACCGCATTGTCTAAACTATCTTTAGAAGCAGAGAAGATGCTTACTTCACCCATATTTCCTACTTCTTCAATATTTACAGTTGCGCCAGTTTCACGTTGAATTTCCTGGATTACTTTACCACCTGGTCCAATAACTGCACCAATGAATTCCTTGTCAATAATTAACTTCACCATCCTTGGAGCATGTGGCTTCACTTCTGGTCTGTGAGCTGGAATACACTCGTACATAGCATCCAAAATATGTAAACGGCCTTTTTTAGCCTGTGCCAATGCTTCACGCATTACTTCCATGCTTAGTCCGTCTACTTTAATATCCATCTGTACACCGCAAATTCCATCACGGGTTCCGGTTACTTTAAAGTCCATATCGCCCAAATGATCTTCATCACCTAGGATATCAGTTAGAATGGCATACTTCCCATCTTCACGGGTAATCAATCCCATTGCTACACCACTTACATGCTTAGGCATTGGAACACCTGCGTCCATTAAAGCAAGTGAACCGGCACAAACAGTTGCCATGGAAGAAGATCCATTACTTTCAAGAATATCACTTACAATACGAACAGTGTAAGGGAAATCCAAAGAAGCCGGCATCATTTGCTTTAATGAACGTTGCGCCAGATTACCGTGACCTACTTCTCTTCTGCCCACACCGCGCATCATTTTCACTTCACCTGTAGAGAATGGAGGGAAATTGTAGTGCAGAAAAAACTTGGAGTATTCAGACTTCGCAGCAGTTTCAGCCAGCAATTCATCTAATTTGGTACCGAAAGTAACAGTAGTCAATGATTGAGTTTCGCCTCTGGTAAACAAAGCAGATCCGTGTGGAGTTGGAAGTGGTTCTACTTCCATAGCCAATGGTCTTACCTGATCTAGCTGACGTCCGTCTAAACGAATACGATCTTCCAGAATCATGTTTCTAACTACTTCCCATTTAAGGTCTTCGTAGTATTTCTTTGCTAATTTCTTTTGCAAATCAGTAACATCTTCAGGTAATGCAGCCATTACTTCATCCTTCAATGCTGCATACGCATCTGTACGTTCGTGCTTGGCAGAACCATTTCTTGAAATCTGATATACACGGTCTTTTGCAAAACTGTAAACCAATTCCTTGATTTGTTCGTCCTGCTCAGGCTTTTTATAATCACGTTTTCCAGTTACGCCTTTCTTATCTCTTAAATCGGCCTGTGCCTTAATTTGAACACGAATAGCTTCATGCGCTATTTCTAACACTTTTACCAATTCTTCTTCAGAACATTCTTTGGCTTCTCCTTCCACCATCATCAAGTTCTTCTCAGTAGCCGCAATTACAAACTCGTAATCTGCATTGGCCAATTCTGATCGGGTCGGATTTATTATGACAACACCATTTACTTTAGCAATTCTTACTTCAGATATAATTTCCTTAACGGGAATATCAGAAACAGCTAAAGCCGCAGATGCTGCTAAACAAGCAAGCGAATCCGGCATTACTTCTGCATCACTTGAAATTAAAGTAACCAGTACCTGAACATCACAGAAATAATCTTCAGGAAACAATGGCCTTAATGCTCTATCAATTAATCGGCTCGTTAAAATTTCGTAATCATTTAAGCGAGCTTCTCTTTTGAAAAATGAACCAGGGACACGTCCTGCAGAGGCAAATTTTTCTTGGTAATCTACACTCAAAGGAAAAAAGTCCTGCCCTTCTTTAGGGTCTTTATTCGCAACAACAGTTGCCATGATAATGCAGTCTCCCTGCTGAACAGTAACTGCTCCGTCTGCCTGACGAGCCAGCTTACCTGTTCCAATGGTTACCTGACGCTTCTCGTCCAGGTTAAATTGAACACTTATTGGTTGTGATAACATATGCTTTAAAATGTAGTTGACCGGGCATTCTTTATTGCCCATCACCTGTTTGATTGGTAAAATGTAAGATACAGGATAAAACAACTATTCCCAACTACAAAAACTTGTGAGTTGGGAATGGCTTTATAACATGTCTGCAGAATTATTTTCTCAGACCTAATTTTTCGATTAATGCACGGTATCCTGTAAGGTTGTGCTTCTGCATATAAGATAATAAACGCTTACGCTGACCTACCATCATCATCAGGCCACGCTGAGTTGAATGATCGTTCTTGTTAGCTTGCAAATGCTTTGAAATGTGCGAAATACGCTCTGTCAATAAAGCGATTTGCGCTTCAATAGAACCTGTGTTAGTAGCTTTTCCACCAAATTCAGCAAAAATGCTGGCTTTCTTTTCTGTAGTTAAATAAGGCATCTCTAAATTTTTAAATAGACTCCGGAATTAGACTCTTTCTTTTTTTTCGGTGCAAAAGTACCAATTTTCCTGAAAATAGACAAATTATATGATTTTTTTTAAAACCCTTCGGGAGAGGTGGGCCAAAGCAGGTATTTGAAGACCAAACAGACATAAATTAATGCAGTTATGCAGGGCAAAAAATAATAATTTGTGTATCTTCCCACTTTAATACCTCTACTAACCTGTATATGTTCGCAGTAACCATTTTAGGAAACAATTCTGCCTTGCCAGCCTATGACAGGCATCCAAGTGCTCAAATTGTTACCATTTACGACCAATTATTGTTAATCGACTGCGGAGAGGGTACCCAGATGCAATTGTCAAGGTATAAAATCAGAAGAGGAAAACTCAATCATATTTTTATTTCTCACTTACACGGGGATCATTATTTTGGATTAATTGGTTTAATAAGCAGCATGGCCTTGCTAAACAGGGAACAGCCCCTCCACTTATTTGCACCTGCCGGATTACAGGAAATTATTCAACTGCAACTCAGCGTAGCATCTACCACCCTGCCTTTCCCTTTGATTTTTCATCCCCTGGAAAAAGAGGGAATTATTCTGGATGAATCAAAATTTACAGTAGAAACTTTTCAAACCCAACACAGAATTCCCTGCTGGGGCTTTTTAATCAGGGAAAAAAAAGAGCCCAGAAAAATTGACAAAGAAAAAGCCGTTCAGCATCATATACCTTCCGCCTATTATCAATCTTTAAAAGCAGGTTATGATTATACGGCAAAAGACGGTACGGTTATTTACAATGACCAGGTAACTGTAACCAATAGCCCTGCTAGAAGTTATGCGTATTGTGCAGACACGTTATATGATGAAAGATTAGCCAACATAGCCAAAGATGTAACCATGATTTATCATGAAGCAACTTATTTGAATGGAATGGAAGAAAGAGCAGCTGCCAGGTTTCACAGCACCACTGCGCAGGCAGCCACCATTGCTTTAAAAGCAAATGCAGGAGGATTATTGCTGGGGCACTTCAGTAGTAAGTTCGAAGAATTGCATGATTACCTAAAGGAAGCACTAGAAGTATTTCCCCATACCCAGCTTGCCATAGAGGGAGTAACTTTTAAAATATGAAAAAGCAACTTCCTCTTGTTTGTTTTTTTATTGCTTTTATCTTTATTTCATCTCAGTCAAAAGCTCAGTATCAAAAAGAAATTGATAGTTTAAAAGCAATCATTCCAACGGTAATAAAAGATACGGTGCAATTAAACAAACTTGCTCAACTTGCCTTTTATCAATCTTTTACTGATTCTGTAAATACATTTAAAAACACACAGCAAATTCAACAGTTATCTGCTAAATGGAACTATAAACCCGGTTTAGCGGCAGCACTTAGAGCCAATGCCAACTTTTTTATTGTAAAACGTGTTCCCCAAAAAGCATTGCCTTACTTAATTCAGGAATCACTAATCTGGCAACAAATCAAAAGACCCATTGAAGTTGCTGCCAATCATGCAATGTTAGGCCAGTGCTATACTTTGTCTGCTGATTATTCAATGGCAACTGAACAATTCAATAAGGCAGAACAGCTTTACAAGCAACTGAATGACCAAAAATCACTCGGCGCTTTGTATCATAATGCAGGAACTATGCTAACAGAAAAAACGGAACCTAAGCTGGCATTGATATACCTAATTAAATCACTTGAAATTCAAGAGCAATTAAAAGACACTAAAACAATTGGTTTAACACAAAATAATATCGGAAGGCTATTTTATCAAACCAAGAATTATCCTAAAGCCATTGAATACTTTCAGAAAGCCATCATTTCGAACAGTTTAATTAAGGATTGGAGAAATTTAGGAATTGCCCATGTAAATCTGGCGAATGTTTATGTAGAGATGAATGATTATTCTACGGCTATGCGGGAATTGAATGAAAGCATTGACAATTTTACAAAAGTTGATTTTAAAAGAGGGCTGCAGGTTGTCTATAATAATCTTGGGGCGATGAATATCCGTCAGAAAAACTATGTAGCAGCTATTCCTCTATTACAAAAAGGACTTGAGTTGGCAAAAATGAATCAATCCACTGCTGGAGTGGCATTGATTGAACAAAATATTGGTTACGCGCTCTATCTTTCTAATCAATACGAGAAGGCTTTGGAATGGTTTACAAAAGCCGAAAAAACTGCTATTGAATCAAAGGCAGATGAATATACTTTTGGCGAAATCTATAATCACCGGGCTTCATTGGATTCTGCAATGGGTAATTATAAATCAGGGTTGGAGTTTCGAACAAAATTCGTTGCCATCAACGAAAAATTCATGGGGAATAAAGTCATTAAAGAAGTCAATGAACTACAAACCAAATATGAAACACAGAAAAAAGAATATACCATCTCACTATTGAATAAATCGGATTCTATCAAGTCTTTAACCATTTCTAACCAGCAATTGGCCATCAACCAGAACTTGTTTAAAATTGCAGAACAAAAATTAAAACTTGCAGATGCAAACCTGCAAATTGTATTAGATAGCTTATTACTAAGTGAACAAAATAAAAAAATATTACAAGCTCAGCTGGACTCAAGTATTAGTGAAGAAAAAATAAACAGATTAAGTGAGCAAAATAAAATTAAAGCACTGGAAGTAGCTAGGAAAAACAATCAAATTGTCATTGCACTTATAAGCATAGGGTTAATAGCTCTTTTTGTTTATTATCTATATAAAAGAAAACAAAATATCCAGATAAGCATTCATCAGAAAGAAATGCTGATTCAGCAGAAAAACGCAACAATAGATATTATTAACGCTGAAGAAAAAGAAAGGAAAAGAATCGCAAGTGATTTGCACGATGGAGTTGGGCAAATGATGTCGGCCGCATATATGAATTTACAGGCTATAAAAGATCAGTTAAATAATATTTCTCCTGATGATGCTGAATTGTTTAACAAATCAATGAGCCTGGTGAAAGAAAGTTGCGACGAAGTAAGACAAGTAAGTCATAATATGATGCCAAACGCGCTATTGGTAAAAGGATTGGCCAAGGCAGTTCAGGAGTTTATTGGTCAAATAAATCAGCGAAACTTAAAAATAAACTTATCAACTGAAGGAATTTTACACGCTCTGCCTTCCCACGTTGAAGGTGTACTTTACAGAGTAATTCAAGAAAGTGTAAATAATGTAATAAAACATGCCATGGCCACTCATTTGGATATTTCCATCAATCAGTCCGAAGATGGTATAGATGTAATGATTGAAGACAATGGAAAAGGGTTTGAAAATGGACTAATTCATAAAGAAGGAATCGGCTTATCCAATATTAAATCAAGGATTCATTATCTTGGAGGAACTGTTGAATGGAATACCAGTTTGGGTAATGGCACACTTGTAGCCATATATATACCATTAACGAAAAAAGTGAATAATAGCAATGATTAAGATTGGAATTGTAGACGACCATCAGATTGTAATAGATGGACTATTAGCACTTTTGAAAAAAGAAGAAAGTATCGAAATTGTACTAACTGCCAATACAGGAAAAGAAACGCTGGATCTCTTATCTATAAAAAAGGTAGATGTATTATTAACTGATGTAATGATGCCAGAAATGAATGGTCTGGAATTAGCTGAAATGGTTAGTATTCTGTATCCGGGTATTAAAATTCTGGCATTAAGCATGAATGGTGAGGGAACTGTAATTGACCAGCTCGTTCAGAAAGCCTCAATCAGCGGCTATTTACTAAAACAAACCAATGCAAAAGAACTTGTACATGCCATACAAAAAATTGCAAGCGGCGGGCAATATTTCCCTGATAATATTTTAGATGCTCTCGAAACCGTTGCACATGTTAAAGAGGAAGTACAGGCAGCACACTTAACACAACGTGAAATTGAAGTCATTTGTTTAATGGAAAAAGACATGTCTAATAAGCAAATAGCCGACCAGTTGAATATTGCTGTAAGAACAGTTGAAACCCACAGAAAAAACATTTTTCGTAAAACCGGAACCAATAATACTTTGTCATTGGTTAAGTGGGCTTATGAACACAAAATCATTTCCTCCTAAAACCCTTTCGGTCTTTTTAAAATCGGCATTCCTTTAGACTCATTGATTACAACGGAAACTTCTGTTGCCTGAATAGGTGAAGGTAATGTAAGAATTCGCTGATTCCCTACTGTTGTAATATCTTCCTGGTGTACCAGCTCCCCATGTAAGGAAAAGCTAATCGTAGCAGAAGCAATCTTCTGACCGTATTTAAGTTGCTCACTTAAAATAATCCCATTAAAAGTGGCTGGTGATTTCAATAAATAAAACCAGGTATACTTTTTTCCGGGTGAGTTTTTATCTGGTCCGGCTTCATTTACCAGTGCAGATTTCAATACATCTTTTTGATATAAGGCATCTATTTTTTGCCTAAGCCCCATTAAGGCTTTCTGATCATTTTCATGAATCAGCCCTCTTGAATCGGGGGGAACATTCAGCAACAGATTGGCTCCTCTCCCAACTGATTTCAGATAAATGTTAAACAATTGTTCTGCTGATTTAACTTTATCATTTTCAGTATCTCTATAAAACCATCCCGGGCGAATACTTACATCCACTTCTGCAGGAATATATTGTGCACCTCTGTAATTACCCGCCCCTAGTGTATCCTGGCTAGGTGCTCCGTGACCTCTCTTAAATCCAGCTGTATCTAGTAAATTCCAATTCGTTGTTCCGGCATATCCACTTTCATTTCCTACCCAACGAATATCGGGTCCAATATCACTGAAAATAACAGTTTGAGGAGAAGCTTTTCTTACAAAATTTTCAAACCGGCTCCAATCGTATTGCTGAACTTTACCATTGGGGCCCTCACCGTTGGCGCCATCCCACCATAATTCCCAGACAGGTCCGTAGTTTTGAAATATTTCTCCTAACATATTTACAAATACATCGTTGTATTTTTCTGTTCCATAATCAGGATGATTTCTATCCCATGGAGAAAGATAAACCCCAAATAGAAGACCTGCTTTTTTACAGGAAGCAGACAATAAAGCCAGGATATCTTTTTTAAAAGCGCTTTCACGAACTGTATGTGTTGAATATTTGCTGGGCCATAAACAAAAGCCATCATGATGTTTTGCTGTTATGATAATTCCTTTGGCACCTGCTTCTTTGGCAATTCTACACCATTGGTCAGTATCCAGTTGTGAAGGATTAAAAATGGAAGTTTTTTCTTTGCCATCTCCCCACTCTTTTCCAGTAAAAGTATTGGGGCCAAAATGCATGAAGAAATAATAATTATTATCATGCCATTTTAACTGTGCACCACTGGGCAAAGGATTTCTGTTTTGTGCACTTAGCGTACTAAAAAAAATAAATATACATATGACTAACCCTTTTATCTGCTTCATTCTTTCCAGTTATTACTCATCCAAATATAGAAAGAAGCAAACTCCTGACGCCAGTATTTTTCGGAATGTTGGGCTATGGGATTAACAACGGTTCTGATTTGTGCATTTTTCTTTTTTTGCATAATACCTGCAATTTTATTCAAATCATTTACCGCATTGGCTTCTTCTTTACCGCCAGTGTAAAAATACATGCGCAGCATTTCCATACCATCCCATTGCTGTGCATCTACTGCTATTTGAGGAGAAATCCAGAAAGAGGGCGAGAAAATTGCTCCCCCTCCAAAAACAGCTGCATATTTCAATTGACCATACCAACTAATAAGCCCTCCCATACTACTACCTGCCAGATACGTATAATCTCTTCCCTTTAACGTTCTGAACTTGTTGTCTATATAAGGTTTCAGCGTTTCTGCTAAAAACTGAAGATATTCATTTCCTTGTCCCTTGCCATACTGAAAATGATCATATGGATTGTATTCATTGATTCTTTTTGCACCGCCATGATCAATACCCACCACAATACACTCTTTTAGTCCTTTTCGTTGTAAGCTGTCAAGACATTCATCAATTCCCCATTCATCCGCAAATGCTGTTTTTTCATTGAATAAATTCTGACCATCCTGCATGTATAAAACCGGATATTTTTTATCACTTGTTGAATAGGATTTGGGCAGATAAACCCATATTCTTCTCTTAGTATTCAACTGTGGAATTACAAAAGCCGAATCAAGCATTTTCACTTGAGGGCTGGCTGTAAAAGCCTTCGGCTTTTCAGGATAATCATCTTTCCAGCCTTCAATTACAAACTCATTTGATATATCTCCGTTGACTTCAATGATTCTCTCTGCAATATCTCTGCCATCAGCGGTTGACTCCTGCTTGTTTTGGCCTCTAGAAAATTTGAAGGCATAGGTTCCTGGTGCCATATTGATTAACACAATACTTTTTCTTCCGCCGCTGAATGGCTTCAATTTATATTGTGGATCCTGTGGATTCCAATTATTGAAAGTTCCAGACAAATAAATGTCTTCGTTACTCCGGGTTGCCACACTTGTAACCACAAATCTTGCACTGTATTGCGACAGCAAGGTTGAACTCCACAAAACAGATAGTAGCAAAAAATACTTTCTCATGTATTAAAATTAAGAAAAAATAAAAGCCCCGGGACAAACCCGAGGCTTTTAACAATTAGATCTATATGTATTGCCGATACCCTAATAATCAGCGAAAAAAGACTTAAATTAATCTAAAATCTCTGCGTCTTTAGGATAATTAGAACGTGTGAAAACAAAAATTGCATCGGCCAGTTTTGCATTCAGGTTAATATTATTCACGCCTAGCTCCGTAATATTATTGCTTTTATCTACAATGCTCGCTTTAGACAATAAACTTGTCTTTTTATTAAAAAACAGGGTGACTTTTTGAAAATTTTTACGCTTGTCCAAAGGAACCATTTCAATCTCATTAAAACTTCCATTGGTATTTACCAGCTTATAGGAAAAATCTTTATCATATGAACCAGCCAGTAATTTTTGAGGGCTAAGCGTCTGACTACTTTCTTCTACAACAGATTTTGTAATGGTTTTTGCACCATCGTAATTGTACACATTCTTTCCGTCGCAAATTATTTCAGTTTTCCCCTGCTTTAATACATATTTTTCTCCACGCATAAATAGGGATAAAGCTTTATTACCGTTGGATTTCCCTTTACTGGTGAATGATTTTAAGGAAAAGGATGCAGTAATGCCTTTAGACGCTTTTACCTTGGTTCCAAATGCATCTATAACTTTTTTAGCATTGGGATCATTTTGTGCCTGGGCGAATAAGAAAGTACAAAAACTAAATAAAGCGGTTATGTATAATTTATGCATGTAAATCAATTAGGCTGCAAATATACAGCTTCGACCGATTTAGCTCAGTGAGAGTCATTAAAGTTTCGGTAAAATAGCAGCATTATTAGACAAACTATATCATGGTATCAAGAAAACCCTGTAACTCTGAGTCGGTTTTGAACAATACTTCCCTTGCTTTACTTCCCTGATTGGGTCCTACAATACCTGCTGCTTCTAACTGATCCATCAATCTGCCGGCACGGTTATAACCCAGCTTCATTCTTCTTTGGATCAGAGAAGTAGAGCCCATCTGACTGCTAACGATCAGTCTGGCAGCATCTTCAAAAAGGGGATCCCGGTCATTGGCATCAAAATCCTTTCCCTCCATATCTTTTTCATCCGTGTATTCAGGTAATAAAAATGCCTGAGGATATCCTTTCTGATTTCCAATAAAATCACAGACAGCATCTACTTCTGGAGTATCCACAAAAGCACACTGCAAACGGGTAATTTCGCCATTATAGCTTACCAGCATATCCCCTTTTCCTATTAGCTGTTCTGCTCCACCGGCATCCAAAATGGTGCGGCTATCAATTTTGCTGGAAACTTTAAATGCTATTCTTGCAGGGAAATTTGCTTTGATAGTTCCTGTGATAATATTTACAGAGGGACGTTGTGTTGCAATGATCAAGTGTATACCAATAGCTCTTGCCAGCTGGGCCAGTCGGGCAATCGGCATCTCTACTTCTTTTCCGGCTGTCATAATCAAATCTGCAAATTCATCTACTACCAGCACAATAAAGGGCAGATACTGATGGCCTTTTTCAGGATTCAGTTTTCTGGCAGTGAATTTCTCATTGTACTCCTTGATATTTCTGCAACCCGCTTCTTTTAATAAATCATATCGGTTATCCATTTCAATGCAAAGGGCATTTAATGTGTAAACCACTTTTTTAGTATCCGTAATAATAGACTCTTCTTCTCCGGGTAATTTTGCCAGAAAGTGTTTTTCTATAACACGGTACAAACTCAGTTCTACTTTTTTAGGATCAACCAGTACAAACTTTAGCTGAGAGGGATGTTTCTTATACAACAATGAAACCAGAATGGCATTTAATCCTACAGATTTACCTTGACCAGTTGCCCCCGCCATCAACAAGTGAGGCATAGTAGCCAAATCAACAATGAAATTATCGTTGTCAATTTTCTTACCAATTGCAATAGGTAATGAAAAATTACTATTCTGAAATTTCTCACTTGCCAGCAATGTTTTCATACTCACCACCGTCTTCCTTACATTGGGAACTTCTATTCCAATTGTTCCTTTTCCGGGAATGGGAGCAATAATACGTATACCTAATGCAGCCAAACTTAAGGCTATATCATCTTCTAGATTTTTAATACGACTGATTCGAACGCCAGGTGCAGGAACAATTTCATACAAAGTGACCGTTGGTCCTACAGTTGCTGCTATTCGCTGTATAGCAATATCATAGTTTTTCAGGGTAGCTATGATTTGATTTTTATTGGTTTCCAGCTCGGCAGGATCATGCACAATTTTTTCACTACCATGCGTTTCTAGTAAATCTAAACCCGGATATTTATAGTTTTTTAAATCAAGGGTAACATCATATTTGGTTGCAAGGCTTCCTACGGTTGCAGCTATACTTTCTGCTTCAGCTTCAGTAACTACAGCAGGCTGTTCCTTGATTTCCAGCTCAAGCTCTTCTGTATCTTCCGGAATTTCCTCTTCTTCTAAGGCTTCCTCCTCTTCTGTCATTTCTTCCAGCTCATTTTCCTCAATCAGTTCATCGTCTTCTTCAGCGCTAAACGCCAGTTCTTCCTGCGATGTTGGCTCAAGATGTAAATCCAACAATTCACCAGTTGTATCATCCTCTTTTTCAACAACATCAAATTGATGCATTGGATTGGCGGGTTGCTCCGTGGCTGGCATAATAACTGAAACTGCGCTGGTTTCATTTTTTAATTTGTTTTTACTAACCAGTAAATCAGCTTCTTCCTCATCCAATGAATTTTCGGAGAGCGTTGCTGAATCCCTTACATCTTCTGCTTCATATTGCATGTCTGCTTGCCCGGAAATGGGCGCTTCTGCTGCTAAATTCTTAACCATTGTATCATCCGGAGCATTTGCATTCCATTTCCACTCCGGAAGAGAAAATACAGGATTAAATCTCCAGATAAAATAACTGAATAGTGTAAGTAGCAATAGGGCTCCGGTACCAATACGACCAATCCATTTCTCCATCCACTCATTCAGGTATTCTCCTACTGCACCACCCCATGAAAACTCAGCCCCCTTTGACACAAATGCACTGGCCATACTAAATACAACTAGGCCTACTAATACATATTTGCCGTTTCGCAAAAGCCTGAAGACCTTTTTGCTAAACAATAGATTAACACCAACCACAAAAAAAACGGTACAAAACAAATAAGAAGCAATTCCAAACCCATTGTACCACAAAGTATGTGATATATAGGCACCTAATACACCTAATAAATTATTGACCCTTACATCATCTGTAGAAAATATCTGAACCCCGAATTGTTGAACTTTATCCTGGTCTTCCTGCCATGTAAACAAATAGGATGTGAAAGCAATGAAAAGGAATCCCGCCAATAATAAACATATAGATCCGATAATCTTCTCGGTTCTTTCATCCTTTACCACTTCTGCAACAGATACAGTAGCATCTTTATCTGGATTCAATTCTTCCGGATCCGGAGGTGGTGGCGTCTTTTTTCTTAGGGTATTTGCCATGTATCAAATATACTGTTTGCCTACCCTTTTCGAGTTAGTTGAACTACAATGTGCAAAAATGCCTGGGGCGCGCTCAGTTTTCCACTATCCGTTGTAACGATAGACAGAAATAGCCAGCCAAACCCATGCCAGAACCAGTAATAATCCCCCGATAGGGGTAATAGCGCCTAACCAATAAAATTGATTGTATCCTGCGATCTGTAAAAATGTAAGTAAGTAAAGCGAACCAGAAAAAATAGCCATGCCGGCAATAAACATTTTGCCACTTACAATTACCCCATTTACAGGGAAATGAGCATACAATAAGGCCGTTAACAATAATGCAAAAACATGGTAGAACTGATATTTAACAGCTGTTTCATATGTAGTGAGCTGAGCAGGTGAAGCCAGACTCTTCAATCCATGTGCACCAAAAGCACCAAGGCCTACCGCAACTGCACCTAAAACGGAGGCAGTAATAATAAATCCTTTATGCATATTCTTTAATTTTTAATAAAAGGCTTTTCAGATTTATCTGGTTGCCACTAAGTCTGATTTTTGCCAAATTATAAAATGGTGTTCTGTCTGTCAGTTGTCTTTCAAGATAACGTTGAAGGCCCACTTCATCCAAGTTCTTTAACAATGGGCGATTGGCAGTTTCATTTTTCAGCCTTTCGGTTAATACTGATACGGGCTCATCCAGCCAAATAGTTATTCCCTGCTGATTCATCCATTCCATATTTTGATGAAAACAGGGTGTTCCCCCGCCAGTTGCCAGTACAAAAGATTTTTTTTCTCCGAACCATTTCAGAATTTTAGCTTCCGTTTTTCTGAAATAAATTTCTCCTTCACGCTCAAATATTTCCGGAATACTAGCTTCTTCAATTGCAACAATCAACTGGTCCAGATCATACGCAGTTAACTTAAGTTTGGCAGCTAGTTCGTTTTTCCAGAACGTTTTACCACTGCCCATTAACCCAAGTAAAAAAAGCTTCATTATTTGAAGGCGTTATATCCTGTTACATCCATACCTGTAATTAGCAAATGAATATCGTGTGTTCCTTCATAAGTAATTACACTTTCCAGATTCATCATATGACGCATAATGCTATACTCGCCGGTAATTCCCATACCACCTAGCATTTGACGGGCATCTCTAGCGATATTGGTTGCAATTTCGCAACTATTTCTTTTAGCCATACTTACTTGTTGTGGAGTAGCTTTGCCTTCATTCATCAATACCCCAAGTCTCCAAACCAGCAACTGCGCTTTAGTAATTTCTGTGATCATTTCAGCTAGTTTCTTTTGCTGCAATTGAAATCCTCCAATAGGTCTGTCAAACTGCTGACGTTCCATGCTATAACGCAATGCAGTGTCATAACAATCCATTGCAGCGCCCAATGCTCCCCAGGCAATACCATATCTGGCTTTGGTTAAACATCCCAGAGGGCCTTTTAATCCTTTTACATTCGGTAAAATATTTTCTTTGGGAACTTTTACATTATCAAATACCAATTCGCCGGTTGCACTGGCTCTCAAACTCCATTTGCCATGAGTGGTTGGCGTAGAAAATCCTTCCATGCCTCTTTCTACTATTACTCCCTGGATTTCATTTTGCTCATTTCTTGCCCAAACAACAGCCACTGTTGCATAAGGAGCATTACTGATCCACATTTTGGCTCCGTTCAGAATAACATGATCTCCAGCGTCTTTAATATTGGTAGTCATACCTGCAGGGTTACTACCATGATCGGGCTCGGTTAATCCAAAACAACCCAACCATTCCCCTGATGCCAATTTTGGCAGATACTTATTTCTTTGTGCTTCATTACCATAAGCATAAATCGGATACATTACTAGACTTCCCTGAACAGATGCCGTGCTTCTAACACCGCTATCTCCTCTCTCTAATTCCTGCATCATTAATCCGTAACTAATATAATCCAGACCGCCTCCACCATATTGCGTTGGAACTGTTGGGCCAAAACAACCCAATTCCCCTAATTGTGCTACAATTTGCTCTGGAAAAGCTGCACGCTGTGCATACTCTTCTATGATTGGCGAAATATCTTTCTTTACATATGCTCTTACCGTGTCTCTGATTAGTTTGTGTTCTTCACTTAACAATTCATCTAACTGGTAATAATCAGGGGATTGAAACAAATCTGTTCTGGCAGCCATGTTTGAAGTTTGAATCTTAAATAATTATGCAAAAATACTACTAATTGACTCCCCAAAAAAGTTTTGCGTAAAGCCTTAATTTGCTTGAAGAAAAAGTCATAAACAAAAATCCCCGATTAAAATTAATCGGGGATTTTTTAATAAGGAATCGGGAATTATTGTCTTCTTCCGCCTCCTGAAGCTTTATTATTTTGAGGAATATCGCGGTTCATTTCTTCCAAATCAACCGGACGTTCTGTTGAATCTCCAATCAAATATTTTGCAAAATAATCGCTCATACCCCAGAAGAAATACTCAGTCATATCGCCAAACCCATGTCTTTGTGTAGGCAATAACTTCATATCAAAACGCTTATTGGCTTTAATCAGTGCATTGGCTACACGCATCGTATTTGCCGGATGCACATTGTTGTCAATTTCACCATGGAACAACAACAATTTACCTTTTAGGTTTTTAGCCAAATCCGGGTTTTTATCAATATTGTATTGGAAAGTTGTATCCCCTTTCTCACTGATAATTTCTTTAACACCGTGGTGTTTCTCACTCCACCATCTGTTGTAAATAGCATTGTCATGGTTACCGGCAGATGATACAGCCACCTTAAAGAAATCAGGATACACAAGTATGGCCGCTGTACTCATGAAGCCTCCACCAGAGTGACCATGAATACCCACACGATTAATATCTAAGAATTTATGTCTATCGGCCAATTGTTCAGCTACTGCTTTCTTGTCTGCCAATCCATAATCTCTCAGGTTACCATATCCATAGTTGTGATACCACTTACTTCTGCTTGGATGTCCTCCTCTGTTACCTAAAGTGATTACAACCACTCCTAGCTGCGCAAGACGGTCAGTTCTATCGAAGCCTCTGCTGAAACTAGTATTCACCGCTTCTGTTTGAGGACCTGGATATACGTATTCTACAATCGGATATTTCTTGGAACTGTCAAAATCGAAAGGCTTGTACATTACACCGTATAAATCGGTAATGCCATCATCCGCTTTGGCCTTGAATATTTCCGGAAACTTATAGCCTGCTGCAAACAGACTACTTAGGTCTGCGGTTTCCAAATCCATAATTTTTCTACCATCTGCCGCCAATAGCACTGATTTAGGAACTGTATTGACTCTGGAGAAACTGTTCACCAGATAACGCTTATTATCATCCATGGAAGTGCTGTGATCAAAATCTCCGGGAGTTAATAGCTTAAGTCCTGTGCCATCAAAGTTTACACGATAAGCGTGAAGGTAGTACGGATTTTCACCAACCTCTTTGCCATTCGCTGAAAAATACAACACTCGGGCTTTTTCATCAATAGCAAGAATATCTTCTGCATGCCAAGGCCCTGATGTTATTTGATTTTTCAATTTACCATTCTCATCGTATAAATAAAAATGTCCCCAACCATCATCTTCACTCCATTGAATCAATTCCTTTCCTTCGTTCACCAAACCGATTCTTCTGATTTCCACATAGGTATTCATTTGTTCTTGAATTAATGTTTTAGCTGTAGCCGTTTTTACATCCACTACTCCAATATCAATTCTCTTAAGGTCGCGGCTGGTTCTGCTGAAATAAAACTTATCAGCGGTGCCTAACCAGATATTAGCTCTTCCTTCATCATCGCGGCTGCTCACTTTAGATGGAGCACTCCATACATTGACTGTCTGATCTTTGTACATTCCTGTACTAATTTCTCTCATCGACTTATTACCTACTTCAAATAAACGCATGTATTCTACAGGGGACTCCTTTTCGCCCGGCATCCAGTATTTGTAGGTTTCCAATGTTGGTCTTGGTTCTGCGATACTATTAATAACCCACAAATCTTTCACTCGTCTGCTGTCAGTTATATTGACTACAAAATATTTGGAATCTGGCGACCATAAAATAAAAGCAGGTCTTCTAATTCCCTTGTTCTTTTCTTTTTCTACATTGGTTTCTCCGTTTCCGTTGCTATGATATCCAAAGTTTTCAACTCCATCTTTGGTTAATTGTGTTTCCACAATGGTAGAATCCTTTTCGTTTACCAATGCTTTCTTATAACTAGCCCAGTCCATTGACCATAAATTGTTGTTGCGGCCAAAAATGACGATGGAACTGTCAGGAGCTATACTTGCCCACATTGGCTTACGCTTTGTTTTTACTGGATCTGTAATTTCAACCAGCTCACCGCTATTAATATTGTATTCAAAATAGAACACTTTTTTCTCCATTACAGGTGGTGTTCCTTTTTTGGCAGCTGTATCCTTCTTTACAACATCTTTAGTGGTCTTTACTTCAAAGCTGATCCAGTTTTCATCACGGATAAATTTCATGCTATCGATGTTCAGATGCTGAGCATCCATTGGATCATCGGTAATGCGGGTTAGCTTAGCTGCCATTACAGCATTATCAAACAATAATTTTTTCTCACTCTTTGCTGCATCTACGATGTACCATTTCTTCCCCTCACTGGTTTCATACATATACCAGAAACGATCAGACTTCTTAAGCCAATGTGGATCCACATTTAAGCTGAAAACCATTTTCTGAACTTTGTTTGGAGAGAACCTGGCAGCCAATTCATAATTGGCCTTGGTTATTGGTGTTTGTTGTGCCAATAGCGTACTGCTGAACAGCATTATCGCTAAGAATTGAAATAGTCTCATATTCGTATAATTGGTTTTGGGAACCTAAAATAACTCTTTAACCGATTAATAATAAACCATTTATCAAATAATCGGTGGATAGCTTTACTTTGCGGTAAAAAGGACAATGCACCATACCTTCCAGCCAACTCTGGCCTATGCTACCGAAATGGATCAGCAGGATCCACTGAATTATTTCCGGAGTCAATTTCATTTTCCTCAGCATCAGGGGAAAGATGTTATCTATTTCTGCGGAAACTCATTGGGTTTACAGCCGAAAAATGCGGCAAAAGCATTTGAAACAGAGTTGAATACCTGGCAGGAATTGGCAGTTGGTGGATATTTCAATGGAACGAATCCGTGGTTGTATTACCAGGAGTATTTAAAACCCGCATTGTCTAAACTCGTGGGCGCAAAAGAAAGTGAAGTAAGCGCCATGAATGCCCTTACAGTCAATCTTCACTTATTAATGCTAAGCTTTTACAAACCAACTCCAGGCAGGTATAAAATCATCATGGAAGCAGGCGCATTTCCGTCTGATCAGTATGCGGTAGAAACGCTGGTTCGCCACTTTGGTTTAAATCCAGATGATACCATAATTGAAATACAGCCTTTGGATGGTTCCAAAACATTAACTACACAGCAAATTACAGATGTTATTAAAGCAACGGGGAGTCAGCTTGCCATGGTTTTGTTTGGTGGAATCAATTATTATACTGGACAGTATTTTGATCTTGCAACTATTACAAAAGCTACACATGAAGTAGACGCCATTGCAGGATTTGACCTTGCACATGTAACTGGTAATATTCCACTTAACCTTCATGATTGGGAGGTTGATTTTGCGGCCTGGTGTAGCTACAAATATTTAAATGCCGGACCTGGCGCTACAGGGGGGTATTTTATTCATGAAAAACACGTTACCAATTCCTCAATGAACCGTCTGGCTGGTTGGTGGGGTAATAATGAATCTACCAGATTTAAAATGGAAAAGGGATTTATTCCCAAGCAAGATGCTAGCGGCTGGAATATTAGTACGGCTCAGGTTTTTAATATGACGGCACTTAAAGCTTCGCTAGAAATAATAGACAAAGCTGATATACATGCGTTAAGAGAAAAAAGTATTGTACTTACCAATTATCTGGCTTACTTACTGCAGCAGTTAACGAATATCAATTTTGAAATCATTACTCCGGCAGACCCTGCACAGAGAGGCGCACAGTTATCTCTCTATTTTAAGGAAAAGGGAAAGGAAATTCATTCCAAAATGATTGAGAGTGGTATAATTGTAGACTTTCGTGAACCGGGTGTTATCAGGGTTGCTCCTGCTCCCTTGTATTGTGGATTCACAGATGTGTATCGTTTCTATGAAATATTAAAAACCAACTTTTAATGCAGCATATAAACAGTTTTCTTGCTTTGGGTGACTCTTACACTATTGGTGAAGCTGTTCCAATTCATGAGTCGTTTCCTTATATAACCACTCAATTACTAAGAAAGAAAAAAATATCCATATATGCCCCGGAAATAGTTGCTAAAACCGGATGGACAAGTTCAGAACTTGCAGAACATTTGCTGCATACCCAGTTAAATCATCACTACGATTTTGTAAGTCTGTTAATTGGTGTTAATAATCAATATAGAAATTTATCAGTAGACAATTTTTTAAATGATTTTGAATTTCTGGTAAAAAAAGCGATTCATTTTGCATCAGGCAAAAATGAAAGAGTCATTATTTTATCTATTCCGGACTGGGGATGCACTCCTTTTGCAACAGATAAAAACAAAGAACAGATAGCAAAGGAAATTGATGCTTTCAATATTGTTTGTAAACAAACTGCCAAGCAATATCACACAAACTTCATTGATATTACTACTGAAACAAGGGAGTTTTCATTAGAACCCAAAGCCATTGCATCAGATGGCCTTCACTTCTCTTATGAAACACATTTAATCTGGGCAAAAAAAATGGCAAATGCCATACAGCAAATACTGGAATAAATCAACGGTTGCTCAAATAGGTAGCCATTTCTTCCTGATATGCTTTTGCAACAGATTTTGCTTTATCAGCAAAGTCCTCTCCTTCAGAAGCATAAATAACTGCCCTGCTTGCGTTTACAAGCAATCCTGCATTTTTATTTAATCCAAACTTGCTTACTGCTTCTAAGCTTCCACCCTGAGCACCTACTCCGGGAACCAATAAAAAATGTTCGGGAACGATACTTCGGATATTTTCAAATTCAGTTGCCTGTGTAGCACCAACCACAAACATTAGATTTTCTGGTGTTCCCCAGGTTGCTACTCTGCCTATAACATGTTCGTATAATCTTTTGCTGACTGCTCCCTGCGTTATATGGGGTACCATCGTGAGCGATTCATCATATTCCTCCAACAGTAGTTGTTGAAAATCGTTACTGCCAATATTAGAAGTGAGCCCTAGTACAATCGTCACTTTATTTTCGTACTCCAGAAAAGGACGAATACTATCCTCTCCCATATATGGTGCTACAGTAATGGCATCAAAATCCATTGCTTCAAAAAATGCCTTGGCATATTGTGTTGAGGTATTACCAATATCACCTCGTTTGGCATCAGCAATAGTGAAATGCGTCTTGGGTATAAATGACAAAGTTTCTTGCATAATCTCCCATCCTTTTAATCCCATTGATTCATAAAAGGCTGTATTGATTTTATAGCTCACGCAATGCGGTAGAGTTGCCTCAATAATGGCTTTATTAAACCTCAGCATCGCATCTGGCTTATCTTTTAAATGAACTGGCAACTTTTGAAAGTCGGTATCTAATCCTACACAGAGATAAGACTGTTTGTTCTGAATATGTTGGCTTAATGATGTAATGGTCATAAAACGAAATTAATGGTTCTTTTTGAATTGAATGAATGAAGCTATATTTGAATCCTAACGATTGAATATGGAAAAAGAACCCATGTATTATGGAAGCTATCTGCAATTGGAAAAAATCATTGAAAGTCAATACCCGGTAAGTTTTGAACCTGGAAATGAACCAGCTCATGATGAAATGTTGTTTATTGTTATTCATCAGGCATATGAGCTATGGTTTAAGCAGATTCTATTTGAAATGGACTATTGCATGGGCGTATTCCAAAAAGAAAAAATCAATGACAATTCAGAGGACTTAAACCTGGTAAGACACCGGTTCAAGCGAATCATAAAAATTATTGAATTACTGAATCAACAGGTTGGCATCTTGGATACTATGACCCCTATGGATTTCCTGGCATTCAGAAACTTGCTTACTCCTTCATCCGGATTTCAGAGTAAACAGTTCCGTTTAATTGAAGCAAGACTTGGATTGGTGCTTGAAAAAAGGCACCAGAAAGACTATTATAAACGAACCAATGAAGGTGGATTTACGCAGAAAGATTATCAGGATATTAATCAGACAGAAGAAAACAAAAATTTACTTCAACTCATTAATGACTGGCTCGAAAGAATGCCGTTCTTTCATTCGGATTACTGGGAACAGACCGGAGAAAATCTTCCTGAAAATCATCCATTCTGGAGCGCTTATCGTGAAATATACCTGAGCGGACTTTCTGAAAGAGAAAAAAACAAGTCTGTTGATTTTGATGCAATTTTCTTCCATCTGTATCCTTCCTATTTCAGTGATGAACAGAAGGAATTTCTTTCAACAAGTTTCAGTCCCGCAGCTATGCGTGCCGCCTTATTTATTATGTTGTACAGAGACTTTCCTGTCTTCCAGACTTCTTACCAGATACTGGATGCTCTGATTGAGATTGACCATCTTATGAGTAACTGGAGACACAAGCACCTGATAATGGTTAGAAGAATGATTGGTATGCGTGTGGGAACCGGAAATACTTCCGGCGCTGGTTATCTGGAAGGTGCTTTAAACAAGCATTATGTTTACCGAGACTTGTCTGGCCTTTCTACTTTCTTAATTGAGAGAAGAAAACTTCCGAAACTACCCGCAAGCCTGATACAGTTCCTGGGATTCAATTTGTAAAGGATTACTTCAATTTACGGGCTACCATTACCATTCTGGGAGAATGCTTAACGTCATAACTTCCCAGCTGATAGTCACCAAATACCTCAGTAACCTGCATATGATGATAACTCAGCATATCTGTGAAATCGCCTAAAGAAAATTTGGCAACCTTCTCTGTATACAAATGCATGGGCTGCAGGTGATCCTTGTCGGTGATCTGAATCTGTTTAAGAAAATGAGCTTCTGTTTGCCATTTTGTTATATGAAATTTAACGTCGTTTACTTCTATTTGTAGACTTGGTACTAGCTGCTGCTCTACATAGTGAACATTCATATAATCAATAACCAGTGTCCCTCCCACTTTTACACTGTTTGCCATCATTCGAATGGCATTATCATGCTCTCTTCTGGTTTTAAAGTAACCAAAACTGGTAAAAAAGTTAAATGCAAAATCAAAGTAATTGATGCGAAACAGCTTTCGCATATCATGTTGATAAAAATGTAGAAGATCTGACTCTGCTAATTTAGCGTCTTCAATAGAGGCTTCAGAAAGATCAATACCGGTAATATCAAAACCAAGATTTGCAAGCACCATACTATGTCTGCCCTTTCCACAGGCAATATCAAGCATCTTTGACCCTTTTGACGGATTCAAATAAGAAATCAGGGTTCTAATAAACTGCTCAGCCTCTGTCTCGTCCCTGTGTTGATATAATAAATGGTAGTATGGCGAATTAAACCAATCTTTAAACCATGCTCTGTCTGCCATATTGATGTTTAAACGGCAAAGGTAGCGCTCCAAAGCATACAAAAAATTTGAATTATATTCGCCGCCGTTTAAGTGATATTATATGGCATTAATTAAGAGTATTTCAGGCATTAGAGGCACAATCGGGGGACAACCAGGCGACACACTAAGCCCTCTGGATATAGTAAAATTTACATCGGCATATGGCACTATGCTTAAGAATGCGAACCGAGCCAATAAAAAAATAGTGATTGGCAGAGATGGCAGGATAAGCGGATCCATGGTTCAGGGACTTGTTGCCAATACATTGATTGCATTAGGCTTTGATGTAGTAGATCTTGGCTTAAGCACTACTCCAACCGTTGAAATGGCTGTAGTGATGGAAAAAGCTGTCGGCGGGATTATTTTGACAGCCAGTCACAATCCTAAAGAATGGAATGCCTTGAAATTATTAAATGATAAGGGCGAATTTATCAGTGGTTCAGAAGGCAAACAATTGCTTGAAATAGCACAGAATGAAGCATTCAGCTACGCAAAAGTAGATGAATTGGGTACAATTACTCCAGGCACGAATTTGCTTCAAAAGCATATTGAAGCCTGTGTTAACTATCCTTTGGTAAATAAAGAGGCTATTGCGGCCGCCGATTTCTCCATTGTAATTGACGCCATCAACAGCTCTGGTGCTATTGCTGTACCTGCATTACTAGAGGCGCTGGGTGTTAAAAAATATACCATCCTTAATGCAGAAGTGAATGGACAGTTTGCACATAACCCGGAACCACTTCCAGAGCACTTAAGAGATTTGTGCAATGAAGTAATCAAACAAAATGCTTCCATGGGTATTGCTGTTGATCCTGATGTGGACAGACTTTGCTTTGTATGTGAGGACGGCAACTTATTTGGGGAAGAATATACACTGGTGGCAGTTGCTGATTATATGTTAAAACACAGAAAAGGCAATACTGTTAGCAATATGAGCAGCACACGTGCACTAAAAGATATTACACTAAAACATGGTGGTGAATATACTGCAAGTGCAGTGGGTGAAGTGAATGTTGTTACTAAAATGAAAGCAGTGAATGCAGTAATTGGTGGCGAAGGAAACGGAGGCATCATTGTTCCGGATTTTCATTACGGAAGAGACGCTTTGATTGGCATTGCCCTATTCCTTACTCATCTGGCAATGGAGAAAAAAACAGTTAAGCAGTTGAGAAGTAGCTATCCAGATTATTTCATGAGTAAAAATAAAATTGAACTGAGTGCTGATGTTAACTTGAGCTTTATTTTTTCAAAAATCAAGGAGAAGTACAGCAAACACGAGATCAATGAGGAGGATGGACTTAAAATTGAATTTGACAACGACTGGGTTCATTTAAGAAGCAGTAATACAGAGCCCATTATTCGCATTTATGCAGAAAGTAATAGTGAAACCGTCGCCAACAATATTGCCAAACAATTAATGAAAGACATTAAAGAAGCAGCTGGAAAATAAAACAATTACAATGGAAAGAATTTATCTGGACAACGCAGCCACCACTTCACTGGATCCCGCGGTTTTAGAGGCCATGATGCCTTATTTGACTAAGCATTTTGGGAACCCCTCTTCAATTTATTCCTATGGGAGAGAATCCAGAATGGCGATTGAAAATGCTAGAAAATCCGTTGCTAAAATCTTAAATGCACACCCTGCAGAAATTTTTTTTACCAGTGGAGGTACTGAAAGTAGTAATACAGCCATTACTGCTTCTGTAAGAGACCTTGGGTGCAAACATATTATCAGTTCTCCTATTGAACACCATGCTACCAGTCATACAGTTGAGTATTTATATCATAATGGTGAAGCAGCCTTAAGCTATGTTAAGTTGCTACCCAATGGACATATTGACCTGGAAGATTTGGAAAACTTACTTGCTGAAAGTGAAGAAAAATGCCTGGTTACCTTGATGCATGCCAACAATGAAATTGGCAATATGATTGACTTGCACGCAGTGGGTAATTTATGTAAAAAATATCAGGCAATCTTTCATAGCGATACCGTTCAAACGGTTGGACATTTCCCTTTTGATTTAAGAAACACACCAGTACATTTCATTACCGGCGCGGGTCATAAGTTCCACGGGCCTAAAGGTGTTGGGATGCTGTACATTAATGAGAATGTAAAAATAAAGCCCTTTGTGCACGGAGGAAGTCAGGAAAGAAATATGAGAGCTGGCACAGAAAATTTGTATGGAATTATTGGTTTTGCAAAAGCACTGGAACTAGCTACAGAACACTTTGAAAGCGAAAGCAAGTACATCAATGAATTGAAAATGTACATGATGCAGGAATTGCAGAAGCAAATAACTGGCGTTGCATTTAACGGCGACCCAACAGGGAAATCGTTGTATGCTGTATTAAGTGTAAGCTTTCCTAAAACAGAGAAAAGTGAAATGATTCTGTTTAACCTAGACATCAATAATATCTGTGCCAGTGGAGGAAGTGCCTGCACCAGCGGCGCCGATCAGGGTTCACATGTAATAAGGGCCATCAACAATAACCCGAATCAGGTTACAGTACGCTTCAGCTTTAGCAAACACAATACAAAGGCTGAATTAGACCAAGTGATATCCAAGCTAAAGGAGTTGATTTAAAAATCATCATCTTCTTCTGATTCCAACTGACCAAAATTCATCATACTACCCATTAAATCATTGAAGCTGATTTTACCATCAATTGATTTTTTGCTAATCAGGGAGTAAGCTGCCAAACCATGTAGTACAAACTCCATTAGCAAGGCGTTTTCCTGGTTATTAGCCAGTGGATAATGTTTCTTAATCAAAGCATACAAGCCTTCCACCTGATACAAAGTTTCAATTTTCTGTTGGTCATTCAAATCATTCAACAACTCTAAATGATTGCCATTATTAAACCAGCGTGTGATTGACTGATAAGGACTTTCAGTAACTGTTGATTCTTCTGTAGATTTTTTGCCTGTTGGTTTTCTTTTTTTACTGGTTTCAGGATTTGGAAAATACTGTACAAATAATTGTCGCATAGATTTTTCAATCAGATTTACTGCAACCTGATAGGGTCCCTCCTGCTCTCCTTCATATACCAGTTCTATTTTACCTGTAATGGCAGGAATTATTCCAACCAAATCACTGATCCAGACCTGTGTTTTCTCTTCCTGATTAATAAGCAACCTTCTCTCAGCGGCACTCACTGCATTTTCATAGGCTGCGATGGTAAGTCTTGCACTAACCCCACTCTTACGATCTACATATTCATTGGATCTGGCTTCAAAAGCCACTTGTTCAATGATTCTTTTTACCAAATCACTTATGGCAATCTTTTCCTTTTGAACAGGCAAAATTTGTGCTTCCTGTTCAGTGATGGCTAATGAGTCTTCAATTTGCTTGGGGTAATGTGTTAATATCTGGCTTTCAATTCTATCTTTCAAAGGCGTAACAATACTACCGCGATTTGTGTAATCTTCTGGATTAGCTGTGAAAATAAAAACAATATCTAAAGGCATTCTTAGTTTAAATCCTCGAATTTGAATATCACCTTCCTGTAAAATATTGAACAAAGCCACTTGTATGCGGGCTTGCAGGTCCGGTAATTCATTGATTACAAAAATCCCTCTGTTACTTCTTGGTATAATTCCGTAATGAATTACTTTTTCATCAGAAAAGCTCAATTTTAAATTAGCCGCTTTAATGGGATCAATATCACCAATCAAATCAGCCACACTCACATCAGGCGTTGCCAGTTTTTCTCCATACCGTTTGCTTCGATGTATCCACTCAATAGGTGTTTCATCCCCTTGTTCAGCAATTACATCTAAAGCATAACGACTCATAGGCTGCATTGGGTCATCATTAATTTCAGAACCTGCAATTACTGGTATGTATTCATCCAGCAAAAAAGTCATTTGACGGGCCATTCTGGTTTTGGCCTGACCTCTTAAACCCAGAAACAAAATATTATGCTGACTTAGTATAGCTCTTTCAGTATCAGGAATTACGGTGTCTTCATATCCAATGATACCTTCAAAAGGATTTTCTTTGTCCCGTATTTTCTGAATAAGATTATCCCTGATTTCCTGCTTCACCGATTTAGATTGGTATCCACTGGCTTTTAATTGTCCCAGAGTAAAAATATCTGTATACTTAAATACCTTGTTCTTTTTCATTTAGAATACATTTTTTCTTTTTCCACTTTCAAAATCCTTAAATATAAATGAGCCCAGTTTATCCAATGAAGCAAAATAAGCTTTGCCATTATTCATTTCTGTAAATTCTTCTACAAATTGCTGCAGATAGGGATCCGATGCAATCATAAATGTTGTAATTGGAATCTTCAACTTTTTGCACTGCGCAGCAAGATTAATGCAGCGATTCACTACTTTTCTATCTAAGCCAAAACTATTTTTATAATATTGATTACCAATTTTCAGGCAGGTAGGTTTACCATCTGTAATCATAAAGATTTGCTTGTTTGGATTCTTTCTTCTTCGCAACAAATCCATAGCCAATTCCAAACCGGCAACAGTATTGGTATGATAAGGTCCTACGGTAAGATAAGGAAGGTCCTTGATTTCAATACTCCATGCATCGTTTCCGAAAACAACAATATCAATCGTGTCTTTTGGGTATCGTGTTGTAATCAGTTCGCAAAGCGCCATGGCCACTTTTTTAGCAGGCGTGATGCGATCTTCCCCATATAATATCATGGAATGGGAAATATCAATCATCAACACAGTGGATGTTTGTGTTTTGAAATCTGATTCCCGAATTTGCAAATCATCTTCCTGCATAGAAAAAGACTCTACCCCCCTATTAATCTGGGCGTTTCTTATACTTTCGGTAAAATCAATCTGTTCCAGCATATCCCCAAACTGAAATGGCCGTGTATCGGCACTGGCTTCGTCCCCCTGACCTGTTTTAAAGGTTGAGTGGTTACCCTTATCGGCTTTCTTTAGTTTCCCGAATATTTCTTCCAGACTTTTCTTGCGAATGGTTTGTTCTGATTTGGCAGTTATCTGAAAACTACCATCGGCTTCATTCTCTTTCAGATACCCATTCTTTTTTAAGTCCTCTATAAAATCGCCCATACCATATTCATCATCAGTAAAATGGTATTGCTTATCTAGCTCATTCATCCAACTCAGCGATTCTTCTGCACTTCCATTGGTATACACCAGTAACTGCGAAAATATATGCAGCAACTGAACAAATTTGGATTGTTCGTTCTGTGCAGGATTGAAGGAAAAAAACTGATAGCCAATCATAGAATTTATTAACAGTAATTCAACCATTAAGTTCAGGCTTTTCATCCATAGTTTTCATTTTTGTATCGAAATACAAGGATGAGGCATATACGCAACAAAAAAATCGTCCCGTATTCAGGACGATTTTTTATACATTTAAATAGACTATTTACTACTATCTCTGGGAGCCATCAATTTCCCTGGTATCTGTATGGCCGGATTATAGACAGTTTTCATCCTTTCCATTCCTTCCATATATCCTTCTGCAATACGCTTTTCATCTTCCATCATTTCCGCTTTTCTACCCGTTAAAGAATTGTAGTATTTAATCTGCTGCTGTAAATCTTTTGTAACAGATTTGGATACTTTTTCTATAAGCGCTTTATCATCCGCCATATAGCAGGCTTCCAGGAACATCAATGAATTCCTGTTATGCATATTGCCTCTACTTACCATACCGTAAGGGAAGTTTTCTTCATCCATCAACTGATCTACTTTCTGTAAAGCTTTTCTAGCATCTTCCTTACGACCTTTTGAAGCCAAGTCAATAGCCAGCTCTGTATAAGCGGTACGGATACTATTAAGGTGTCTCCTGTTTTCTTCGTCAAAGTAAACCCCCTTTACATTGGCATTCCCTGCTACAAAAACATTCATTGCTTTAGTTAGCATCCAGTCAGTGTTCACTTTTGAACCCTGAACAGGCACCAGACGATGACTGAGTCCATCTCTTCTGAGGAACTCATCAAATCCAAGATCCACTTGTGGATTTGTAAAGTAGATAGGGCGTTTCCATTTATTAGCAGCTATGATATTTAAAACGGCCATATCGTTCTTCATCATGGAACCCTTTGGCAATTCAAATCGCAATTCTGCAACTACACTATCATTTGCATTTACTGTTTTGTTAGCTAAAACATCAGTGGCATTTACCGGAACAGAGAATTTACGAACAGGGAAAGTACTTAAGGCTTCTCCATTCCCTCTGTCTTCCATATTTACCGGATCATCACTTCCTACATAATTCTTCATCAAATCATATAAGTCATAGTAACGATCTTCGGGAATATTGGGCTTGGGTCTATACAAAGCATAATCCCTTTTACCACCCTCAATTTGTTCTGCAGACCAGATCACATCTATTGGGTCACTCTGGTTTACCTTATAGCGGAGTTGATTAATGTACCAGTCAATACCTAACAAACTGTAGTTGATTACACGAATATCAGGACGAATCCCTTCTACTTCCTGTGCATACCACAAAGGATAAGTGTCATTGTCTCCAAAAGTGAATAAAATCGCATTCGGAGCGCAACTTTCCAGATAGTCTTTGGCTAAATCTCTCGCCAATACTTTTTTGCTCCTATCGTGGTCGTCCCATTCTTGCTGTGCCATAAGTGCTGGAACAGCCAGCAAGCAAATAATTGTTGCCAGACTGGCTGCCATTGCAGGTTTTAATTTCTTTTCTAGGTAGGAAGCAATGGCCATTACTCCTAAACCAATCCATACCGCAAAGGCATAAAAGCTTCCCACATACGCATAATCCCGTTCACGTGGCTGATTACCTGCCTGATTCAGATACAACACAATAGCAAAACCAGTGAAGAAAAACATTAATAAATTGGTAAATGCGTCGTCTCCTCTTTTTTTACGGTGATAAACAAATCCAAGTATTCCGAGTATAAAAGGCAGTGCAAACAACTTATTATTTGCTTTGTTATTTTTAAGGGAATCAGGCAATTGAGACTGATCGCCATAAATCAAATTATCAACAAATGAGATACCTGTAATCCAGTTACCATCTCTTACATTTCCGGTATACACACCTTGTATATCATTTTGCTTACCAGAAAAATTCCACATAAAATAACGGAAATACATCCAGTACACCTGATAGCCTACAAAGAACTTCACATTGTCTACCTGATTAGGAGCCCTTTCATACGTACCATCTTTTAGTTTAGGGATATTTAAGAAAGCAGAGTAATAATACGCATGGTACTGATCGTCACTTGCATCCCAGACTCTTGGAAAAACCATTTTGTCTTCCGCATTATACACATACTTTTTATCCTGACCCACTTCAATGTATTTATCGCGGGCTTTTTGGTAACGCATTCCTGTATTTCTTAAGTCTACAGGTTGTGCGGTAAATTTCTGACCATATAACAATGGAAAATCTCCATATTGTTCTCTTCCCAGGTAGCCTACCAAACTCATTGGATTGTCCACATTGTACATATCCACTGAAGGATTGGCGCTACTGCGAATCATGGTTGTTAAATAGGTACTGTATCCGATGAACATAAAGCTGATACACCAAATGGCCAGCGTTAAATAAGGCCATGCACGCTTTGCAGCCACTCTTAAACCCTGCCATAATAGTACAGCAACCAAAACAAAGAAAAGTGTAAATCCGGTAAAGAAGGGCAGTCCGGCTCCGTTAACCAACCAGCGATCAAATGATCCCGCCAGTTTAATAGAATACTGAATCACTCCTACCTGAACTACGCCTGTTATAATACAACCAATAACAAAGAAAATATAAACTCCTCCGAAATAGGCTTTTTGCTCAGGCTTCCATTTTTCTATCAGGAACAGGAACCCTACACCCAATAAAGTGGCTAAAATCATTAATCCGGCAACTGTTCCGTCCATGCCCACATTATCAGTAGCTTCAGCAGCTGCACCTACCAATGCGCCGAAGAAAGCCAACACACCTCCTATAATTACCAGTTTGATAAACCAACTACGGATAAGTTCATAATTAAAGTTTTCACGTTTTTTGAAATAATAAACCATAACAATAGCTGGAATGGTTAAAAGGTTTAGCAAGTGAACACCAATAGACAGTCCCATCATAAAGAAGATGAAAACAATCCAACGGTCTGCACCTGGTTCATCGGCATGATTTTCCCATTTCAGAATTGCCCAAAATACAATCGCAGTAAAGAAAGAGGAAAGCGCATAAACTTCACCTTCTACAGCACTGTACCAGAATGAATCACTGAAAGTGTAGGCCAATGCACCCACTACTCCAGCCCCCATAATACTCCAAATCTGAAAACCGCTAATGGTATCAGAAGTTTTAACTCGCATGATTCTGCGGGCAAAATGGGTAATGGTCCAGAATAAGAACAAGATGGTAAAAGCGCTCGCCATGGCACTCATCATGTTTACTGCTTTTGCAGCACTCATTGGATTGTCTCCGAACAATATGATAAAAATTCTACCTAGAATAACAAATAGAGGGGCGCCCGGAGGATGGGGTATCTGAAGCTTGAAACAGCTACTTACAAACTCACCACAATCCCATAAGCTTCCGCCCGCTTCCGCAGTAAGTGTATAAACCATGCTGGCAATTGCAAAAACCAGCCAGCCAATAATGTTATTAATCTTGTTAAACTGCATATTTGTTTTGGTTTTTAAAGAGGGACAAACATAACTTATTATAGGTGAAATTTGAAATAGATTGAGGGGATTCGGCCATTTTAAGAAAGTTTTTACACCTGAAATTCAAGGACTTTGAATTCAACAGATAGCCGATTAATTGTAAAGCGGTTATATCAAATGCCTGTCTTAACTTTGCGGCCGCATGAATCAAAAACAAACCGTAGCATTTCACACCCTGGGCTGTAAGCTGAACTTTTCTGAAACCTCCACGCTAAGCAGGTTAATGGAGAAGGAAGGATTTGAAAAAAAGGACTTTGATGAGGTTGCGGATGTGTATGTTATCAACACCTGTTCCGTTACGGATAATGCAGACAAGGAATGTCGCCAGATAGTGCGCAGGATTCAACGCAAAGCACCAGAAAGCTTTGTAATCATAACAGGCTGTTATGCACAGCTAAAGCCAAAGGAAATTGCGAGTATCCCCGGAGTAGACCTGGTATTAGGCGCTGCCGAAAAATTCAATATAGCAGAACATATCGGGAATCTGACCAAAACCAACGACCCTGCTAAAATTTGCAGTTGTGATATCAGTGAAGTCAGTGGATTCAATGCCTCTTTCTCACAGAATGACAGAACCCGAACATTTTTAAAAGTACAGGATGGTTGCGATTACAACTGTTCCTTTTGTACAATTCCAATGGCAAGGGGTAAGAGCAGAAGTGACAGCATTGCCAATGTTATCAAGAATGCCGAGAAATTGGCAGCAGACGGAGTAAAAGAAATTGTATTGACCGGCGTTAATCTCGGGGACTTCGGAAAAGGTCCTGACGGGGAAAAACAGCATTTAGAAAGCTTTACCGATTTGGTAAAAGCATTGGACGAGGTAAAAGGAATAGAACGGTACAGAATATCTTCCATAGAACCGAATCTAATTACCAATGAGTTGATTGAATGGGTAGCCAAGAGCGACCAGTTCATGCCTCATTTTCACATTCCCCTTCAAAGCGGATCAGACAAAATACTGGGGCTGATGAGAAGAAGATACAAGCGTGCTTTGTATGCCGAAAAAGTGGCACTGATAAAAGAACTGATGCCGCATGCAGCCATTGGAGTAGATGTGATTGTGGGATTCCCTGGAGAATCGGAGGAAGATTTTAAAGAAACCTTTGATTTTATTCACTCGCTGGATGTCTCCTATTTACATGTATTTACCTATTCAGAAAGAGACAACACCAAGGCACTAGAAATTCAGCCCGTTGTACCTATTTCAGTAAGAAATGAACGCAATAAAACACTTCGGAATTTGTCTTATATGAAGTTGCAGTATTTTACCCAGCAACATACCGGTACCAATCGTCCTGTTTTATTTGAAGCATTTAATAAAGAAGGTATGATGGAAGGATACACTGATAACTATATCAGGGTAAGTACACCATTCAGAGCAGAATGGGCCAATCAAATTGTAGACTGGAAACTATAACCACTGAACCAACTCATTATTTCACTGTAAGAAAAGTGGCCGGGAACTCTACAATCATTACCTGACCAAGACCTTGAAGCTGTACATATACTTTCTTCTTTCCCCCCCTTACCACAGTGCCTTCCTGATCCATAAAAACGCCATAATTAACTTTCACCAAATCACCACTGGAAAAGCCTTCATCTGAAATAATTGTGATTCTGGCATCTTTTTCTGCAAGGTATAATTTGATATTTTCCACTTCCTCATCTTTAATAACAGCAGGTTTCCCCAGATAATATACAAAGTTGAGGGCGCCATCGGTCATTAGTACTTTGGATCGTTCAGTGTCATCAATGCGAACAAAAACATAGGATTTAAAAAGAGGCTCTTCAACAATTTTTTTTCGATCAGACCATTGTCTTTCTACTTTTTGCAAAGGACACCAACTCTCTATCCCTTTTCTTATTAAAACAGAATCAATTTTCTTTTCCCATCTGGGTTTGGTGTAAATGGCGTACCATTTTTTGGTTAGTTTATTTTCCATTTTCTCTCGGGATCATACTGTCTGTTAAGCTAATCAATTTCTTGCTGTTGCTGAATGGTTTTCAGACAATTCCTGAATCACTTTCACTCCTGCATCAATGTGCAGATCATGCTTTAATAATTTTAACCACTCCTGATAACGAAGCCCTTTATTTTTGTCAGGATTATTATAAAATTTATCTCTGTCCGCTTCCATTGCCTGAACATTCAACTCATTCTTCAATTTAAGCAAAGTGTTATTTTGATTTACAGTATTTGTAATTCGTTTTTGTATTTGCTTAAACTGATCAATCTGAAGGTTTATGGGGTTATCATTATTGGCAGTTAACCATTTCAAATTATCCTGCAATAATTTCAAATTAGGATCAGAAACAATTCTGTTCTGTTCTCTTTTAATGATTTGATCCAACTGACCGCCTGTTCCCCCATTCCATAACTGATAACCGGTTTGCGGAATGGCATCCCAAGGCAGAGAATTCGGATTGTCTTTTTCCCTTATTTTCAGATACTCATACGTATCTGGCATAATGATATCCGGAACAACACCTTTTAGTTGTGTGCTTCCTCCATTTACCCTGTAGAATTTCTGGAAGGTTAAGCTTACTGCTCCAAACTCGGTTCTGCTGCTGTAAAAATCAATGGGTCTGCCAAAAGGTATTGGTCTTTGTACTGTTCCTTTTCCATAAGTAGAACTACTACCAATTACAATGCCTCTCTTGTAATCCTGGATAGCAGCAGCAAAAATTTCACTAGCGGAAGCACTCAGTTCATTCACCATAACAGCCAATGGTCCATCATATAAAACCGATTCGTCATTGTCTCTCCAGGTTTGTTGATCTACTCTGCCATCTCTTTCCTTTACCTGAACTACAGGCCCAGATGGGATAAACAACCCAACCATTTTAACTACTTCCAGTAAGGAACCACCTCCATTGTTTCTGAGATCTATAACAATTCCTTTTACTTTCTCTGCTTTTAGTTTTTTTACTTCTTCTGCTACATCCTCCGAGCATTTAAACCCATTCTTATCTTCAAAATTAGCATAGAAATCAGGCAAGGCGATGTACCCTATTTTATCATTGCCCTGCATAACAATAGCACTGCGAGCCAACCCTTCATCTTGCTCTATTTTCTCTCTGATAAGTGAAACCGTTCTGGTAGTACCATCCTGCTTTTTAAAGGTGATCCTTACTTCTGTACCCTTATCACCTCTTATTAATTTAACCGCATCTTCTGTTCCGTAACCACTCACATCAACAGGTTCGTTAGCACCTTGTGCAACTTTAATAATAATATCTCCTGCCACAATTGCTCCGGATTTCCAGGCAGGGCCTCCCGTAACAATACTAGCTATTTTAATACCGTTGTCATCCTGTTGTAACTGAGCACCTATTCCATAAAACTGGTTGCTCATTCTCTCATCAAATGCTCTTTTCTCAACCGGTGGATAATAGTCCGTATGCGGATCCATTAAATTGGTAATGACATTGATAAAAGAATTGAAACGTTGTTCTTCGGTAAAGGTTGTTTTGATGCGGTTGAAAGTACGGTCCATCATTTTTAGCACACTGTTTCTGGCATTGAGTTCTAGACTGTCATCTGGCAATACCCTGAAACTATCCTTGCCTTTATTTTTTTCCCTCTCTTCCTGTAAATCCACAAATCGCTCCAATGTATAATATTTGAGCTTTTTTCTCCAGCGATCCTTTCGTTCTGCATCTGTTTGTGTATAGTTCAATTTTTCGCCATCCAGTTGCACTGATTCGTTTACTGAAAAATCAAATGGGCGAGAAAGTATTTCTTTGTAAAATCGGACAGTTTCGTCTACACGTTTTGTATAAATAGCACTAACAGCAGGCTGAAATTGCATAGTTGCCCCATGGATTTCATCATCAATGGTTGTCTCCATTTTCTTGAGCCCGCTTACATCCGCTGCTGTAAAAAGGCTTTTGTCTCCATCCAGCTGATCAAGATAGCCCTTGAACACTTTTTTTGAAAAATCATCATTGATTTTTTTAGGACTGTAATGTTGTTGTTCTAACAACATTCCTACTGTATTTAAAAGTCTTTGCTGCTGTGCTATTTTTTCGTTGGAATCTGCTCCGTTTATGCTTCTAAAGGCAATAAAAAGTGAGCCAAATAATACCAGAGCCGTTAACACTAACCCTTTTCTACTCTTCATAAATTGCTTGAATTTTTGCATGGTCTTCTCAAAAATAACCCAAAATAAGATGCTAATTGCAACTACATTTTCAATTAACAAAGGTTTGGATGAAGTTTTTTTAAAAAATATTTCCTACTTTTGCCGTCCACAAAAACGGAGGGCGTAGCTCAGTTGGTTAGAGCGTCAGTTTGTGGCACTGAAGGCCGGGGGTTCGAGACCCCTCGCTCTCCCACTTAAAACCTATAAAGCGTATGTTTTATAGGTTTTTAAATTTAAAAGCATGAGTCTTATTTACCTGATACCCTTTATTTCAGCTTTTATTGGCTGGTTTACCAATTGGGTCGCCATTAAAATGCTTTTTCATCCTAAAGAACCGGTAAAAATTCTGGGAATCACTTTCATTGGGATTTTTCCCAAAAGACAAGCGCAGTTTGCCGAGAAACTGGGCAAATTGGTAAGTGCAGAGTTGCTCTCTTTTCGAGATATTGAAGAAAAAATTACCAACCCTAGCAATATGGAGGCCCTGCTCCCTCAGATAGACGCCCATATTGACCATTTCTTAAGAGTAAAGCTGGCTGACCATATGCCCATCATCAGTATGTTTATTGGCGATCAGACCATTACCCAGATGAAGACGGTTTTTATGGCAGAATTACAGGAATTATTTCCAGACTTAATGAAATCTTATATGAATCAACTGCAGTCTCAATTGGATCTAGAAAAAATTGTGATTGAAAAAGTAAAGGGATTCTCTTCTGATAAATTAGAGCAGATATTAAATGATATTATGTCCAAAGAATTTCGATTTATTGAAATTCTTGGTGGTGTTTTAGGATTCATCATTGGTATTATTCAGGTAATCATAACTATGATTGCTTAGTCACCGACGGATTAAATGACCTATTCGCCGATTTTGTTAAACTTTATCCACTCAGGCTTGTCATATTACCGCTTATAAAATGGGAGATTCTTTCCCCATGAGTGTAAACCAACTTTGCAATTAATAATAATGATGAATATGCGTAAATTTTTAGGAATTTTTCTTTTAGCCGGGATGATCATGGGTCATGCCAAGGCACAAATGCCCCCAATGATGGGTGGTCGAGGTGCCGGAGCAGGTGCCAGCCAGAACATGAATATTGGTCATTTTTATGGTAAAATGGTAGATAGTAAAACCAACAAGGGAATTGAAGGTGTAACCGTACAGTTGAGAGGTAATAAATTTGATACCGTTTCAAAAAAAATGAAAGAAGCAATTTTAGGTACTGTTATTACTAAGTCTAATGGTGATTTCAGCTTTGAAAACCTCCCCCTTTTCGGATCATTCAAATTAAACGCTACAGCACTCGCTTATAAAACAATTGACCAGAGCATTTCTTTTGGTATCAAAATGCCATCCGGAGGTGCCGGCGGTGGTAATATGCAGCAGATGATTGGTATGGCAGATAAAGACTTGGGGAATATCAAAATGGAAGAAGATGCCACCAATCTGGGGAATGTTACAGTAACAGCATCTACCAAGCCACAATTTGAATTGGGCATAGATCGTAAAATTTTCAATGTAGACAAGAACCTGATGGGATCTGGTCAAACTGCCACTGAATTAATGCGTAATATTCCTGCTTTAAACGTAGACATTGACGGAAATGTTACTTTAAGGAATGCTGCTCCAACTTTGTTTATTGATGGAAGACCTACTACCATTACTTTGGACCAGATACCATCGGACATTATTGACCGTGTAGAATTGATTACCAACCCTTCAGCTAAGTTTGATGCTTCCGGCGGAAATGCAGGTATTTTAAATATCGTTTTGAAGAAAAATAAAAAAGTGGGTTACAATGGTGGCATCAGAGCTGGTATTGATTCTCGTGGTATGTTGAATGGCGGAGGAGATATCAATTTGCGTCAGAACAAATTGAACTTTACCGGTAGCGGTGTGTACAACCAGCGTAAATCAATTTCTGAAGGTATTACAGACAGAAACAATTTATTGGCAACGCCCAGTAGCATATACAATGTGCAAGATGCCACGAACAAAGGATATTTTGCTTTCTTCAGAGGTGGAATTGATTATTTTGTTGATAACAGAAATACGATTTCAGTAACTGCGAATTACAACAGAGGTCAATTTGATAATGACCAAACACAAAGAGTTGACTCTACCATAAAAAACATTCCAACTTCTTATTCAAATATTGGTACGCAGTCTACCAGCAATTTCAGGAACCTAGGTACTCAAATTAGCTATAAACACAATTTTGCAAAGAACGGACACAATATTTCCTCTGATTATAACTACAATAAAAGTACCAATGATAACTTTTCAAACATTGGAAACTTTACTTACAACTTGAATGGAACACAGAAAGGAAATCCATTGTTGCAGCGTGGAATAGGATCTGGCGGAACTACAAACCATACATTCCAGATTGATTATGAAAATCCGCTTACTGATGATACTAAATTTGAAGCTGGCGGCCGCTTTGCTATCAGAGACTTTAATAATAAACTGGATCAATTCCGTTTTAATCAATTTACAGGTCAGTATGAATTGATTCCATTAATAAGTAGCCGTTATAAATACACTGATGCAGTGTATGCCGCATACAGCACTTATAGCTTTAGAGTAAACAAATGGAGTTACCAACTGGGCTTAAGAGCAGAAAGCTCTAACTATACGGGAACTTTACTAAATTCAAAAGGTGCTGATTCTGCCACTTTCTCGGTGAAGTTTCCATTAAGCTTATTCCCTAGTGCATTCATAACTTATAAAATTGATGAGAAGCAGGATTTTCAGATTAACTATTCAAGAAGAGTTAACAGACCCAACTTCTTTCAGTTAATGCCTTTTCCGGATTACTCAGACCCTCAGAATATCAATATGGGAAATGCAGGTTTAAAACCTGAATTCACCAATTCATTTGAAATGAGCTGGAACAATGCTTACAAAAAAGGTTCTAACTTTTTGGTCACTGCTTTCTTCAAGCATTCTACCAATTTGATTACACGCTATGTATACAGAGATGCCAACGCGCTGATACCAGGAGATAGTGCATTTTTCAGCACATTTATTAATGCAAACAGTGCTAGATCCTTTGGCTTGGAATTAACCAATAAAACTTCGGTTAACAGCTGGTGGGAAATGACAGTGAACCTGAATATTTTCAACTCCAGGATAAATGCAACTGTTCCTGGTCAACCTAACTTGGTACAGGCACAATGGAGTTGGTTTACCAAGATGAACAACACATTCAAATTAGGCAAAGGTTTTTCAATTCAATTGAGTGGAGATTACCAGGCTAAAACTGTATTACCACAGAGCAGCGGTGGTGGTGGCCGCGGCGGTGGCGGCGGTGGTGGAATGATGTTTGGCGGTGGCCCTCAGTCAGGTGCTCAGGGGTATAACCTACCCAGATATGGAGTAGACCTTGCCATCAGAAAAGAGTTTACCTGGAAAAATGGGAAATCAGGCAATTTGACACTTAGCATGAACGATATATTCAGAACACAATTGTTCCAGAGTTATTCTGAAAGTTCATTCTTCAACCAAACCAACCAACGTAGAAGAGATCCACAGGTTTTACGCCTGAATTTCAGCTACCGTTTTGGAAAATTTGACGCAAGCTTATTTAAACGCAAAAATACCAAGGCCGACCAGAGTGGTGGTATGGATATGATGCAGCAATAATTTTAGTTTTAGTTTTAGTTTAAGAGAAAGGCCCTGGTTTCTACCGGGGCCTTGTTTTTTTAGTTATATCTTAAGTTTATTTTCTACCATTAGCAGGATTGAATTCAATAAGCTGAAAAGGTGCTAATCTGTCTTTCCCTGTAACATAGGAACAAAAGAAAACTCATCAAACAATTCTTCCTGTAATCTTCCGTCAGATAGTTTGGTTATGCGCATCATTCTTTGCGCTTCTCCTTCGTTTACAGGTATCACCATCATACCTCCGGGTTTTAACTGTTCAATTAGCATGGGGGGAACAAATGGAGCGGCTGCAGTGATTAAGATTTTATCAAATGGAGCATACGTAGGCAACCCCTTAAAACCATCCCCGAAAAAAAACTTGATGTTGGGATAATTTCTTTTGAAATGATAGTATTCCTGCTGCTCTTCATATAATTTTTTTTGCCTTTCGATGGTGTAAACCCATTGAGGTCCCAGCTCTGCCAGAATGGTTGTCTGATAAATACTTCCAGTTCCAATTTCCAATACCTTATCCCCTTTTTTGATTTGTAGCAACTGGGTCTGATAGGCTACAGTATAAGGATGCGAAATAGTCTGATCTGCAGAAATTGGGAATGCACGATTTTCATAAGCAATTTCATCAAAAGCAGATTCCAGGAAAAAATGCCTGGGTATCTTATTCATTGCTTCCAAAACGGCTTCATCCGTAATGCCCTTTTCACGCAAGGTTTCAATCAACTTCTTGCGCATCCCTTTGTGACGATATGTATCAGAATAGTCTCGTTTCTTTTGCATGCTGCGAATATACCATACTATTTTAGGTTCATACTATGGATAATTCCATCAATTCTATTTTCAAGTTCTTTTTGCTTTTCATCAAATTCTTCGCGACTTGCTAAATTTGTATTAACACTGAAATAAAACTTGATTTTGGGTTCAGTACCTGATGGCCTTGCAGAAATTTTACTTCCGTCTGCTGTTATAAACTGAAGCACATTGCTTTTGGGAAGTTGTATTGGCCAAGTCTCTCCGGTTTGTAAATTCTTACCCACTTGCAATTGATAGTCCAATAAAGTGGTTACTGCAGATCCATTGATGGAAGATGGCGGATTAGAACGATATCCTTCCATCATATCGGCAATCTCTTTTTGACCATTCATTCCTTTCTTAGTAATACTGATGAGGTTCTCATAATAGAAGCCGTATTGAATATAGAGGTCAATCATTTTATCAAACAAGGATCTGCCCTTATTCTTTTCATAAGCTGCCATCTCGCACATCAAAGCAACTGCACTTACAGCATCTTTATCTCTAATTTGATCACCTATCATTAACCCAAAACTTTCCTCCCCTCCGATTACATAGTTTTCTTTGCCTTCCAGTTCTTTAATTTTTTCTGCGATCCATTTAAAGCCGGTTAATACATTATAGCAGGCAACATTATTTTGTTTAGCTACTTCATTGATCATTTCAGTAGTTACAATGGTAGATACAACCATATCATTAGGTTGGGCAATACCTTTTGCTTTTCTCGCTTCCATCATATATGCAAATGCCAATACAGCTGTCTGATTCCCATTCATCAAAACCCATTCACCTTTATGATTCTTTACTCCAATGCCTACACGATCAGCATCAGGATCTGTTCCCAATAAGATATCTGCATTCAATGCACGGGCTTTATTTAAACCAATACTCATGGTTTCACTTTCTTCCGGATTGGGATATTTTACTGTCGGAAAATTTCCATCGGGAGTTGACTGTTCTTCAACTATATGAACATTTTCGAATCCGAAAGCTTTTAAGACTTTAGGCACCAATGTTATGCCTGTTCCGTGTATGGGAGTATACACTATCTTCAAGTCTTTCTGCGCAGCAACAACATCAGGATAGACACTCAATTCTTTTACCATGTTGATGTACTGGGCATCCAGTTCTTCCCCTATTATGGTAATATTGGCTTCCCCTCCACTCCACTTTACTTCATCTACACTTTTAATTGCTTCAACCTCAGTGATAACATTTTTATCGTGTGGCGGCACCAGCTGACCGCCATCATTCCAATAAGCTTTATATCCATTGTATTCTTTGGGATTATGGGAAGCTGTACAAACTACCCCTGCTTGACATCCCAGTTTGCGTATAGCATAGCTCAATTCCGGAGTTGGTCTTAATGCTTCAAACAAAAACACTTTAATACCATTAGCAGCAAAAACATTGGCAGTTGTTTCTGCAAAAAAACGGCTATTATTTCTACTATCGTGCGCAATAGCTAATTGAATAGCGGCATTCGGATAGGTTTTCTTTAAATAATTGGAAAACCCCTGGGTAGCCATACCAATGGTATACTTATTCACCCTGTTGGTACCAACGCCCATTAAACCTCTTAATCCACCTGTACCAAATTCAAGATTTCGGTAAAACGCATCAGCCAGTTCATCGGGTTGATTGGCTTGCAAAGCCAGTATTTGATTTTTGGTTTCCTGATCATAATTGCCATTTAACCAAGTGTTTACATTAGCCTGTATTGCTGCGTCCATATAGATTGTTTATTTAAAATTATAAAAACTTATTTTTTATTATTATAAAACAAAAGCCCCAAAAATGCTACCTCCTGCTGTTTCAACCTGAATATGCTCTTCTTGTGTGGTAGCAATTGACAATCCCACAAAATCAGGTTTTACTGGAAATTGCTTATGCATTCTTTCTACCAGTACCAGCGTTTGTATACTGCGTGGATGAGCTTCCAATAATGGCTTTAGTGCATACAGCAAGGTTTTCCCGCTATTGGTTACATCATCTATCAACACAATATTTGCTCCATTCAGATCTACCTGCTCACTCAAAACCACGTCGGTAGGCTTTTGCTTATTTAGCTGTACCGCAATGGTTCTAATCTTTTTGTTCAGCAATCCCCCCAATAATTTCGCCATTTCTTCCGCAATAATCATCCCGCTTTGCTGGATACCTAATAAATATAGCTCCCCTGTTTGACCACTTAGGCTCTCAGCAATTTCCAGACTCATTCTTTTTAGTTTTTGTTGAGCTGCCGATGCTGTTAAAACGTATTTTCTTTCAGACATAGTATAAATTATACCTCAAAATAACAACAATAATGCATTCTCCAATTGTATTATCTTAGCGTATAACTTTCTTTATGCAGTACGTACAACAAGTTTTGTTTTGCATTATGGCCGCAGGAGCCATTTACTGGTTTTCAAAAAAAGTGGCTGAAATCAGAAGAAATATTTTTCTGGGCAAAGCACAGGATTTATCAGATAATCCCGGAAAAAGGTGGAACAACGTTCTTTTATTGGCATTGGGGCAAAAGAAAATGTTTCAGAATGTACCAGTTGCTATTATGCATTTTATCATTTATGCAGGTTTCATTATCATCAATATAGAAGTGCTAGAAATTGTATTGGATGGCATTTTAGGTACGCACCGACTTTTTCTTCCTTATCTTGGTATAGTGTATGGCTGGCTTATCAATATTTTTGAGTGGCTGGCGGCAGGAGTAATTTTGGTTTGTATCATTTTTCTTTCCAGAAGAAACTGGCTCAAGCTAAAAAGATTTATCAGCAAGGATTTAAACGGATGGCCTAAAACAGATGCCAACCTGATTCTGATTACAGAGATTGTATTAATGAGTTTGTTCTTAACCATGAATGCAGCAGATCAGATTCTACAAGACAGAAGTGTTGCGCATTATGAACAAACTGGTAATTTTTTCCTGTCAGCTCAATTAATTCCAATATTTGAAGGGCTTTCTGACGGCACATTAATGGCCATTGAAAGAACAGCCTGGTGGATACATATTGCCGGTATTTTCGCTTTCTTGAATTACCTGCCTTATTCCAAGCATCTGCATATTGCGCTAGCATTCCCCAACGCATACTATGCCAAACTGGACGCTCCTGGAAAAATGAAAAATATGCCTGAAGTACAAAATGAAGTTTTGTATGCCATGCAACCAGAACTAGCTCCTTCCAATGCTGCTCCACCAGCAAGTTTTGGAGCCAAAGATGTCTTTGATTTAAGCTGGAAAAATTTACTGGATGCTTATAGCTGCACTGAGTGCGGAAGATGTACGTCTGAATGTCCTGCAAATCAGACTGGAAAATTATTGAGCCCCAGAAAAATAATGATGGCTACCCGTGACAGACTGGAAGATGTGGGAAGAAATATTAATGTAAATAAATCCTTTGTTTCAGATAACAAATCATTGTTACACGATTATATTTCCGTTGAAGAACTCAGAGCCTGTACTACATGTAATGCATGTGTAGAGGCCTGCCCGGTGAGTATTTCTCCACTCGATATCATTGTAGAATTGAGAAGATCATTAATTATGGAAGAAAGCAATGCTCCTCAGGAATGGAATGGTACTTTCAGCAATATTGAAAACAACTTTGCACCATGGAAATTCTCTCCCGATGATCGTGACAAATGGGCAACTGAAATGGCATCTTAATTAAAACTCTTTTACTTTAAACAGATTATATGAAGATCAATACAATGGCTGACATGATGGCAAATGGCGAAACACCTGAAATTTTATTTTGGGTAGGTTGCGCAGGAAGCTTTGATCAGCGTGCACAAAAAATCACAAAAGCATTTGCTACTATTCTTGATAAGGTTGGAATGAAGTTTGCCATTTTAGGAAAGGAAGAAGCATGTACCGGAGACCCTGCAAGAAGAGCTGGGAATGAATTTCTTTTCCAGATGATGGCTTACCAGAATATTCAGATCCTAAATGGCTACAATATCAAAAAAATTGTAACTACCTGTCCCCATTGCTTTAATACATTGAAAAATGAATATCCTGAACTGGGAGGCAATTACAAAGTAATACACCATACAACCCTATTGCAGGAATTAATTGATCAGGGAAAAATTATATTGAAAGAGGGTGGCAGTTTCAAAGGAAAAAAAATTTCCTTTCATGACAGTTGCTATTTGGGCAGGGCCAATAATATTTACGAAGCCCCCCGTAAAGTGCTTGAAGCATTGGATGCAGAGTTGATAGAAATGAAAAGATGTCGAACAAAAGGACTTTGTTGTGGTGCAGGAGGAGCTCAAATGTTCAAAGAAGATGAGCCTGGCAATAAGCGGATTAATATAGAAAGAGCAGATGAGGCTTTGGAAACAGGAGCTACCTTTATAGCAGCTGCTTGTCCATTCTGCAATACAATGATGATGGATGGTGTAAAAAACAGAGAAAAGGAAAATGAAGTAGCTGTGCTGGATATTGCAGAAATGATTGCCGAAAGCATGGCATAATTTGTAATTTTGCCTCATGGATATTCAAGCGTATAAAAATAATTGCCCGACAGACTTCAGTGAACAATCCAAAGTATGGATATATCAGAGCAACCGCTTATTTACCATCAGCGAAGCTTTTGAGATAGATAATATATTACAGGATTTTATTAGAAACTGGAAAAGCCATGGGGCTCCTGTAAAAGGATTTGCTAATCTGTATTTTGGCCAGTTTATAGTATTAATGGCAGATGAGACTGCTACTACAGTTGGGGGTTGCAGTACAGACAGTTCTGTACACGTAATCAAAAAAATTGAACAATTGTGTAAGGTTGATTTATTCAACAGACAGAATCTGGCTTTTTTGATAAAAGATAAAATTGAACTATTGCCACTTGCTCAGTTTAATTATGCGCTGGAAAATCAATTTATACAATTAGATACCCCTTATTTCAATAATACAGTCGCCACAAAAGGCAGCTGGCTAAAAGAATGGATTATTCCAGTACAGGAAAGCTGGCTGACTTCCAGAATAAAAAAACTGGCATAGCTGTTGTCACTATATTTTTGTGCCGTATTTTTTTTTAGGAATAGCTGCCGGTTTTTGAACCATCCTGTTCAATTGAAAACTGATTGAGATTCTGTAATTTCTGCTTCGGGTAGCACTGAAACTTTCCAATTCAAATCTGGGTCCGCTCGTAAATGACCGTATGGATTGTGGTGTAAAGGGATCAATAGCATTGAAAGATATAATCAATCGTCGGTCCAGCATTTTATGTTGAACCCCAAAATTGGTATTGATATTCGACCTGCTGATTCCCTGCGGGTTTGCAAAGCGATTAAAACGGGCAGTACCTTCAAAAGTCCAAACACTACTAGGTGAGTAGGTATAATTTACATTGGTATATAACGAACCCCCATCTCTGTAGAGATACAATTTCTTCTCATTTTCGCCATAGCGATTGTATGTATATCCGATACTGCCATTCATTCTGAATTGCTTGGTAAACGTGTAGCCTCCGAAAATGCTTGCTTCGTATTCATTTCGATCTGCAATGTTTAGCCAGGTAATATTAGTCTTCCCTTCTTCGGCCAAACTACGGATTGTATTAAATACCTGTGAAACTTTATTATAGCCAATGGAAGTATTTATATAATATTTCCCTTTTGAATAATTCAGGTTCCAATCAAAATTATGCGACAATGTAGGCAACAAGCCCGGGTTACCGTAACGTAAATTATAGGGATCTGAATAATCTATATTTGGGTTCAGTTCTCCAATACCAGGTCTTCTAATTGTTGCTCTATATACCAATGCTGTATTGAATTGTTTATTGAAATCTTTCCTCAATGTTGCATATGGGAGTATATTCCAGTAGCTATTTTCTACATTGGCAACATTTCCTTTAATAAAATCAAAGGACATAAAAGTATATTCTGCCTGTGCACCTGCCGTAAGTCTCATGTCTTTATTAAATAACCAACTCAATCCAGAACGAAAACTGGCAATCTGCTGATAAAAGAAAAAGTCGTTGCTCAATAAATCATTCTTTATCAAAACACCATCAGACTTTCGCAGAAAATTAGTATTTAAGGTATTATGAAACCTGGAAGCATTGTAATTTACGCCCGCACTAAAATTGCTGCCCTTATGTTTTAACGGCTTTGTGTATTCCAACCTCCCAGCCCAACTACTATTTATATTATTAAAATACTGAGTTTGCGTGGAATCAATACCTGTGGGCACCATTCCCGTTACCAGAAATTGCTGATAGAAGTCTCTGTCATTATCGTTCTTACTTGTATTGGCAGAAAGAAACAATCTTAATTGTTCTGCAGTATTTTTCTTCCCCTTCAGAACAGCAGATAATTGTATACCATGTGTATACCCGTTCCCGATACTGCTATTCTCTCTATTGCTTATTTTATATGCTTCATTAAACCGGTTGATGTTGACAAATTGATTGACACTTTGATTATCAAAATAATTCATATTACCCTGATATACCAATCCCATTTGAAACCGTTTTGACCATTCCCAATCAAACTGCGTTCTAATATTGGGTCTAAGATTCTGGTTGGTATACTGATTGGAACTATTGAATTGATTAGTGGAATCTTTGTACCAATTGGTACGATAACTATACCCATTACCTATTAGTTTACTTGCTCCTAAGCCTAAAGTCTGGTTGTAAGAAAACTTTTTATTCCGGTAACTTATGTTTCCAGAAAAATTACCCTCTCCTCTGGTTCCTGCGCTCAAACTGATTCTACCCAACCAGCCAATCTTTCCTTTTTTAGTAACGATATTAATTACTCCACCAGCCTCGGATGCATACTGTGGTGGAGGATTGGTCATAATCTCAATTTTCTCAATTGTTCCTCCTGGCAGGCTCTCCAATAAATCTTGTAATTGCTGTGCGTTTAATTCAGTTGGTTTATCATCAATCAAAATTCTGGGCTCCTTCCCTTTTAATAATAATTTTCCGTTTGGATCATTATTCACAAGCGGTATGTTTTTGAGTAGCTCTGCCGTACTGGCCCCACTACTCAATGCACTCTCCCCAATATTATAAGTTAATTTATCATCCTTATTTTCGAATAAAGGTTTTTCTGCATAAACCACTACTTCAGTTAAAGTAGACTGTCCAGGAAATTTTAGCTTAATATCACCCAAATTAAAATCATAGCGCTCTGCTCTAAGAAAAATACTATCTATTTGAACAGGTAATAAGCCAACAGCATTAATGCGTAAGGAATAATAACCCAGGGGGAGTTGATTGAATTCAAAATTTCCATTTTTATCAGATACCCCCTGAAACTTCATTGCATTTCCAGAAATACCCACTAAAACCAGGCTGGCAAAGGGAACGCCTTCTCCCCGGGCAGAATCTGTAATGGTGCCAGTGATGATTCCAAGGTTGCCGGAACTGGATTTTGATGTATTAGACTGTGCATGAACAGCAACGGTAAATTGCCAGTATACAAAAATCAACAGAAGCACCCTTTTTAGCATATTGCAATATACCTAATACATAAAAGCAGCTGCATTTTCTGGGATGATTGGTTATTGAAGCAATTCTTTCAGCTTAATCTGCAGTTCTTCACCTCGCAAATCCCTGGCAATGATTTTTCCGTTAGGATCCAACAAATAGTTGGCAGGAATACTTCTGATTTTATAAAGCTGTGCAACCTGATTGTTCCAGCTTTGCAAATCACTAACCTGAGTCCAGGTTAATTTATCTTTTCTGATGGCATTCATCCAGCTCGCTTTATTATCATCTAGGGAAACACCTAATACGGTAAAATTTTTACTAGAATATTTCTTAAAAGCGTTTACTAGATTGGGATTTTCAGCACGGCAAGGCCCGCACCAGCTGGCCCAGAAATCAATCAATACGTATTTTCCTCTGAATGATTGTAAGGAGACCATTTTACCCAGCGTATCTTTCTGACTAAACTCCAATGCTACTGTACCTACCTTATTAAGGTTAGCTTCAGCAATGGTTTGCTCAATCATTTTGGCAAATGTGCCTTTTTTAGCTGAAGGGTTTAATGCAGCATAACGTTGCTCCAGGTCTTCGTTTCCATTTAATAAAGGACTTATGGCAAACAAGACAAATGAGCTAACAGGGGATCCAGGTTTTCCTTTAGCGAACAAAGTGGCTTCCTGCAACACTTTACCCTTTGAAAGTTCGTAAAGTTGTATAAGTGAATCCCTTTTAAAACTATTCTTTTCAGGATTAATTTGTTGAACCAAATAATTCAGACGATCTCTGATTGGATTAAAAGTAGATTTGAATTGCTGATAATCTGACTGAACAGCAGAACCTGTTATAGTGGCAGCAGAAAACTGATTAAAATCAGCTGTTATATTCACTTCATCATTATCAAGAAAAATATCAAGCGCCTCCTTGTATCCTACAAAACCCAATTGAAAAATATCTGGTTCTGCAATCGAACCTTTCAAGGTGAATTTACCATCTCTGACAGTATCTGTAGCAATCGTTTTCCCATCATTGCCATTCATTAAAAAAACCAACATATTGGGTTTTGCATTAGCAATATTCCCATTAATCTGAAATTTGGGTTGAGCAAAAATGGAATTGCCTAATAAGAGCAATAAAGCGGTCAGAATCGTTTTCATAGTTTATTTAGCGTGCCTAGATTGTAGAATTTGTAAGACTTCTGCTAAGTTATGCCCTTTAGCGTTAAGCAAAAGCAAATAATGAAAAAGCAAATCTGCTGATTCATTCAAAAATAATTCAGCATTGTTGTCTTTGGCCTCTATAACCATTTCAACTGCTTCCTCACCTACTTTCTGTGCAATTTTATTAAGTCCTTTCGCAAACATTTTGGCAACATAGGATTCATCAGGTCTTCCATTTTTTCTAAGCGTAATTATTTGCTCTAAATAGGTTAAAAAATGATCTGCATGATTTTTTTCATTCCAGCAGGTATCTGAACCAGTATGACAGGTTGGGCCTTCAGGTAAAGCCTGAATCAAAAGGGTATCATTATCACAATCTACGGCAATGGATTTTAAATGTAAAAAATGTCCACTCTCTTCTCCTTTGGTCCATAGGCGTTGCTTGGATCTGCTGAAAAAAGTTACTTTCTGTAGTTCCATTGTTTTTTCAACAGCTTCTGCATTCATAAACCCAAGCATTAACACTTTATGTGTCTGAAAATCCTGAATAACGGCTGGCACCAGCCCATCTGTATATTTTTCAAAATCAATTTTCATAATCAGTTATTTATAATCGTACAGGGATTAGCTGTTCAGACAAATACTTTTTTAAATCTGGCACAGTCAATTCTTTAAAATGAAAAATGCTGGCGGCAAGCGCTGCATCTGCATTCGCTTCCTGAAACACGGCAGCAAAATCTTCCTTACACCCAGCTCCTCCGGAAGCGATAATTGGGACTGGTAAAGAAACGGATAATTGTTGGGTTATATCGAGCGCAAAACCTTTTTTAGTGCCATCATTGTTCATTGAAGTCAGCAGAATTTCTCCTGCCCCTCTATCAACAGCTTCTTTAGCCCAGTCAAAACACAAAGTATTGGTTTTTACCTTACCCCCATTCAGGTAAACATACCAGTTACCATCTGATTCTTGCTTGGTGTCAATTGCTAATACAACACACTGACTACCAAATGCCAAAGCCAGCTCATTTATTAACGCAGGGTTTTTATATGCTGCTGTATTCACAGATATTTTATCAGCTCCATTTTTTAGTAAGACCTGAACGTCTTCTACGGAATTAATTCCCCCGCCAACTGTAAAAGGTATATTGATCTCATGGGCAATTTTGTTCACCAGCTCACTTAAGGTTTTTCTTTTTTCATTGGTTGCTGTGATATCTAAAAAAACAAGCTCATCGGCTCCTTCCTTTGCATAGATGGACGCCAATTCAACAGGATCTCCTGCATCACGTATCTGTTCAAAATTGATGCCTTTTACTGTTCTGCCGTCTTTGATATCAAGACAGGGTATGATTCTTTTTGTTAACACAATTCTTCTATTTTTATTCTGCCTTCATAAATAGCTTTCCCTACAATTACCCCTTTACAACCAATTCCTTTTAATGCAATAATGTCCTCCATAGAACTCACTCCTCCGCTGGCAATAAAGTGCAAACTGGGGAATTGCCTGATAATATGGGTATACAGTTCAATAGAGGGCCCTTCCAGTCTGCCGTCCTTACTGATATCTGTACAGAAAATCTGCTTAATTCCTTTCTGAATATATTTCTCTATAAACTGAATGATCGTCTCATCAGACAATTCCAGCCATCCACCAATGGCAATGAATTCCCCTTTTACATCAGCTCCTAGCAAAAATTTTTCTGCACCATAATGCTGTATCCAGGAGCTAAACAAATCCGAATTTTTAACTGCCAAACTACCAATAGTAGCCAAACTTGCACCTGATTCATACACCAGTTTCAGATCGGATTCGGATTTAATACCTCCACCAAAATCTATTACCAGAGAAGTATTATTTGCGATGGATTCCAAAACTTTCCAATTGGTTACTTTTCCGGCTTTGGCTCCATCCAAATCTACCAGATGTAATCTTTTGATTCCGGCATCAGCAAAGGCTTTAGCAACTTCTAGCGGATTTTCATTGTAAATGGTTTTTTGAGCATAATCCCCCTCAGTTAACCTGACGCATTTTCCATCAATAATATCAATAGCAGGAATAATTTCCATATTATAAAGCGATAAAGTTTCTTAAAATTTGCTCTCCAGTTTCTGCACTTTTTTCAGGGTGAAACTGTACCCCGTAAAAGTTATCCTTATGCAAAGCAGCACTATACCGAATACCATATTGCGTGGTTGCAATGGTGTGTTCACCTAAGGAAGCATAATAACTATGCACATAGTAACAGAAAGAAGCGTCTTTAATATTTTTGAAAATTGGGCTCTTCAATTCTTCAATGGTATTCCAGCCTATCTGAGGAATTTTATTAATTCCATCGGCGGGAGAAAATTTGCAAACCTTTTCCTCAAATATCCCCAAACAATCTGTATTGTTTTCTTCACTATGCTTACACATTAACTGCATACCCAGACATATTCCCAAAACTGGTTGTTTCAAGTGAATAATCAATTGGTCCAGGTTCCTGTTCCGGAGATAATTCATGGCCGTACTCGCTTCACCAACACCAGGAAAAATTACTTTATCTGCCTGTAAAATTTGTTCGGGATTATCTGTAACTTCTGCCGTACAACCAATTCTTTCCAACGCATAAAGCACAGATTGAATATTACCGGCATTGTATTGTATAATAACTGTTTTCACTTTTTACAATTTAGGTCTTATCCGGCTAATAAACTGACTTGTGGCCGTTTCAATATCAACTGCCTGATGTAGCTCTTTAATAAACGCGGATCCAATAATAGCTCCTTGCGCATATTGAGTTGCTGTTTCAAAACTTTGCTGGTCTTTAATTCCGAATCCTACCATTACCGGATTTTTTAACTGGTAGGATGCTAATTTTTTAAGATAGGCGTTCACTTTTGCAAAATCAGTATCCCCTCCAGTTGTAGCAGAAGCACTTACTGCATAAAGGAACCCGGAACTGAGGCTGTCGAGCTTTTTTACCCTTTCTTCCGTTGTTTCAGGTGTTACCAGAAAAATAAAATCCAGCCCATACTTTTTTATGATTGCTCCATATGAGTTTTCAAATTCAAACGCTGGCAAATCAGGCAGAATTAATCCATCAACCCCTGCATTTGCCGCATCTGCACAAAACTTTTCAAATCCATATTGAAGTATTGGATTCATGTATCCCATTAAAACAATTCCTGTTTTCTGTAAATCTGGGATTTCCCTACAACAACTAATTTGATTGAATAGAGCAGCTATCGTCATCCCATTGGCAATTGCCTTGCTGCTGCTTTCCTGTATGGTTGGTCCGTCCGCTAGCGGATCGCTGTAAGGCATACCCAACTCAATAATTTCTACACCATTTTTTGCCAGCGCTTCCATTACAGGCAAAGTGCTTTCCAAAGTTGGAAACCCTGCTGTAAAATAGACATTCAGAACAGGCTGATTTTTCTTTTCGAATATGTTAACTAATCTACTCATCTTTCAATATTATAAATTCATTTTTCCACTATTCATATAAGTAGCCAGGTCCTTATCTCCTCTTCCGCTTAAGCAAATTACTACCCGATCTTCAGGCTGTAAATTCAGTTGCCCTAACACTGCAAACGCATGAGAAGTTTCTAATGCAGGAATAATCCCCTCGGTTTTACTTACATGAAAAGCCGCGTTCAATGCTTCCTCATCTGTAGCACTTAAGAAAACACCTCTGCCAGATTGGAATAAATGTGCGTGTATTGGCCCTATTCCAGGATAATCCAGACCAGCAGAAATACTATGTGGTTCAACTACCTGTCCGTCTTCGGTTTGCATCAAAAGACTTTTACTGCCGTGTAAAATCCCTACGGAACCCAATTGTGTAGTAGCGGCACTCATTCCACTTGAAACACCCATTCCTGCTGCTTCTACAGCAACAAGTTTAACAGATGGTTCATTTAAAAAATGATAAAATGCCCCTGCCGCATTACTTCCTCCACCCACACAAGCAATCACATGTGTTGGTAAATCAGTACCGGTTTGCTCTAACAACTGTGCTTTCATTTCCAAGCTAATCACACTTTGAAAACGGGCTACCATATCAGGATATGGATGTGGCCCAACTACACTCCCAATAATATAATGGGTATTCTCCGGATGATTAATCCAGTCTCTGATTGCTTCGTTGGTAGCATCTTTCAAGGTTTTACTGCCACTGGTTGCAGGCACTACAGTGGCACCAAGCATTTTCATTCGGGCCACATTGGGCGCCTGTCGTTCAATGTCTTTCTCTCCCATATAGACAATGCACTCCAACCCTTTCAATGCACAAACTGTTGCAGTAGCTACACCGTGCTGTCCGGCCCCTGTTTCGGCAATAATTCTGGTTTTACCCAAACGCTTCGCCAGTAAAATCTGACCAACAGTATTATTGATTTTGTGTGCACCCGTATGACAGAGGTCTTCTCGTTTTAAATAAATCTGGGTCTTAAATTCACGACTGAGTCTCTCAGCTTTAAATAAGGGTGTTGGTCTACCTACATAGTCTTTTAGCAGATGTGCAAACTCTTTTTGAAAGTCGGGCTCTTGCATAATTTGAAGGTATTTTTCCCTCAATTCCATCACATTCCGCTGCAACATTTCCGGAATATATGCCCCTCCAAATTCACCATAATACCCCTGCAGATCAGGTGACTGAAAGTCTACACTAACACTACTCATTTTGAAAAATTTAATTGTAAAGCAATAAGGCCTTTGCTGTCATCCATCCTGGATATCTTCCCACTGTAATTATAATATAACTTATACACTCCAATCTGATCAATTGTTTTATTCGCATT